>JANQHF010000121.1 GCA_028282725.1 Saprospiraceae bacterium | reverse complement strand
TATGGCCAACTTAAGATGTTACAAATACAGTGGAGCTTGGGATATTGTCAAAAAGGTCATAGCCTATGCCGCTTAATAGTGCAATCTGAAATACACACTACCTGCCCGATCTGCTGTCGCAGACAGTCAGGTGGAGCCAGAGGGCCGCTATAGGGAGCAGGTCGTTTTACCTGCGGGGAATCAGCGTTCGCGGATAGGAGACGACACTTTCATGTCCATCCCGGGACACACTGCTTAAGCCGAATAGAAAATTATCGATGACCACACCTTTCAGTGTGAATTCTACAGGTCCTGCAACCAATCTGCTGAACTCCCACTGAGGTGATGTCGTCTTCCGCCAATAAACTTTATAACCAGTGATATTTGGATCGTCTGTTTGATCCCATCTCAGCGTCGTAGAGGGTCGCACGGCCCCGCCGATCATCAATCCCGTGGGAGATGGAGGTGCCCATGCAATACTGGCAAGAGAAATGGCATTGACCGCTGTTAATTTCGCAGCATAAGAAAAATCCACTCCTTCGATGACATCGCCATAAACAATCCCGTCTTCTATTCTCAAATCCTGATGTTGACGGTTATAGTTTTCGTGCGCCTCCATGATCCGCACTCCGGCAAAGTCTTCATCGTTGAAGGGTCTGTGATGACCTCCTCTTCCGAAACGGTCCAACCGGTAGATCATCATGGGATTCATTTCCGGCATGTATACCCGGATGATGCGATCAATATATCTGGCTAATTGGCGACTGGGTCCATCGACTTCACCACCATAAAACCTTTTCCAAATCCGTCGTTGCTCATTTTCATCAGGTGGAGCCGCTTCGCTGAAAATTCGAAATGTCTTGTTATCTATCACCCCATCAATTCCTTCAATATTTCCGATCATGTCGTTGTTGAGAATGCCAATTATTTCCCATCCCCATTCCTTAACTTTTGCAGCCATTATTCTTCCTCCAAACAAACCTTGTTCTTCCCCGCTTAAGCCCACAAATACAATACTATGATGAAAGTCATATTTGGAAAGTACCCTGGCAGCTTCCAATACTCCGGCCATTCCGGAGGCATTATCATTGGCACCAGGACTCTCAGATATGGCATCAGTCGCACTTGAAACCCTGCTGTCAATATCCCCGGACATTATTATATAGCTGTTGGGGTATGATGTCCCTCTCTTGATCGCCATCACATTGACGATATTGGTACGTTCGGGTATTCGGCGGCTTTCACCTTTTTCTATAATTCCACTTAAATATGAAACTTCCAGGCAACCATTACATGCATTGGAGATTTGTTCGAATTCTGATTTGATCCACCTCCGGGCAGCACCAATGCCGCGTGTAGCAGAGAGCGTATCTGATAAGGTGTTCCGAGTACCAAAGGAGACTAGCTTTCTGATGTCGTTTTCAATTCTGGCTGCAGAACACTCATCAATTATTTCATATAATCTTTGATCTGTCTTAAAGACGTCAAATTGCGCCCTGAGATCGAAATGAAAAATAAATAAGAGTAAACCATAAATAATAATCTTTGCAAAGACGTTTACTTTGAAGCTTCGAACGTATCCCGTTATTTCCTTCACTGTCAGAATGATTTGAACATTTTCAGAAAGGAATAGGTATGTCTATTCCTGATTAACTAACATTAAATATAGAGTTACTTGCGTACTTTATACATAGTATTATTTGTTCTGAGCTGGCAACTATCGAATGGTCAAAATCTCATTTCACGAACCCTCGAAGGCGATTTAAAAGTAAGCACCCCTGAACCCAAACAATTGGCGGGGAATGTTTCTTCCAAAAAGCAGATGGCATCGATTGATTTGTTCACGTGGGAACAATCAGATAAGATCAATCAAAAGCACTTCATAACATTGAAGTTGAACACAAAGGCATTGGCAATCCTGAAAAGTGAAGAATTATCTGAATTTGAAATCGATATTCCCGTTGCACAGGAACAGTCTTTCACCCTTCTCTTTACTCGCTCTGAAGTATTTACAGATGAGTCCAGGATTCTTTTCCCTGACGGAACGCAACAAGAAATTCCAGTGAATGAAATTCTCACTCTTAGGGGGGTCATTCGTGGAGATCATGGCTCGATTGCTACCCTTACGAAATATCAGGAGGAGATTTTTATTTCAATCGTTGATTCTGAAGGAGATTACCGCATTGCCCCGGATCAAAAGATCCAACAAGACTCCTATAAGTTATATGAGGATCACTCCAAGGAGGAAAACCCATTCATATGTGATGTGCCAGATGGAGATGAATTGAAAATTGCAGATGTCCAGCCAGGTCTGCCCAGGAGAAAAGCTGCCGGTGATATCGTAGAAGTGTATGTGGAGTGCGATTATCGGCTTTTTCAAAATAAAGGAGGAACAAGCGGTGTTATGGCCTACGTGACCGCTCTTTTCAACGAGGTTGCTACTCTGTACTTGAATGAAGGAATAATAGTTGAGGTGTCCGATGTTTTTATATGGAATCGTTCAGATCCATACGCAGGCATTAGTAATACGTATAATGCCCTCCTGGCATTTGGTTCGACCAAACAAAATAACTACAATGGCAGACTGGCGGCTCTACTGAAGGGAAATACTTCCGGATTCTGTAGCGTAAGTGGTATTGCCTGGGTGGATGTGTTGTGCAGTAATTATTTTCCTTCTTTCCAGGGTGGACCTTATTCTGTAACTGCGGGTGTAGGACGTTGTCCCCATAATGCCTACCCCTCATTTTCTGTGGATGTAGCCGTGGTCACTCACGAATTAGGTCATAATATGGGATCTCCTCATACACATTCCTGTTGTTGGGGCCCTTCTTTTAACCGAGCCTGATAATTGTGCCAGCTCCACCAATTGCTCTACAGGCCAATCTCAAAGCTGTGGATTGGTACAATTCCCTATACCCTCTCAAGAATTAGGAACGATCATGAGTTATTGTGGTGGCATAAACTTCACAAAAGGTTTTGGCACCGAACCTGGGGCCTTGATTTTGAGTCGCTACCTGGCAGCAAATTGCCTGACTCCTCCTCCTCCACCACCAAGAATGAACTGTACTCATATCAGTCAGACATATAATAACGAGGTCGTACCCGACAATACCGAAGTGATTGCAGAAACAAATATCACCATTCAAAGCAATGTATCCATCGCAAATGGAGCTACGGTCAATTGGCAAGCTGAAATTCAGTTTGTAGTCAATGGTGAATTTACAGTACCTTATTTTTCCAATATGACCGTTGTGGCAGAAGAATGTGAATGAATATGACGGTAATTGTTGATAGTTGATGGTCAATAGTTGTGCCTGAGCAATTTAACAATTCAACAGCAGTCTTTGGTCTTTAATTTTTTGTTGAACTTTGTCTTTTAATTTTGATTTCTTCGGTCATTGCATCTTCGTAGCTTTGTGGCTTTCCTTGATGAACAATTTTGTCACAATTCTTGGCGCAAGAATATGCGCCAAAACAACTGATCATCTCTGCCACTCCACCCGGGGTTTCTTGCTTCGCACTCACCCCGGGCTACAAATATTGCGCCCCTACGGGGCTAATTTCTATGCAGTCTTTGGTCTTTGATCTTTTGATTAATTGATGCCAGTCCATGATCCATAGACGATAGAAAGCAGATTAGGAGTTGTCTAAACAGTTAAACAATTCAACACATAAACAACCGGTCCTGAGCAGTCATTCATCATTGCATCTTCGTGGCTTTGTGGCTTTCCGTGATGAACAATTTTGTCACAATTCTTGGCGCAAGAATATGCGCCCCTGATCAGGTCTTTAGTCTTTTGATTTCGATTGATCAACCCTGATTATATTTCTTATTCATATGATGGTAAGAAGACTGAATCAACTCTTTCAACACTTCTTGATCTACATCCGACAATTTGTTGATATACAGACACGACTTCCCGAGCTTGTGCTTACCCAACTGAGCCAATAGTTTTTCATACCTCCCAAATCCCATCATAATGTAAATGGTCATACCTTGTTTTCTGGGCGAAAAACCGGCTAAAAACCAATCCCCTTCCCTGCCACTTTCATATTTATAGTGATAGGATCCATAACCAATGATCGACGGTCCCCACATTTTTGGAGACTCACCAGTTATGTTTCTGAGCAATTCATACAAATACCAACCGTCCTTTTTGCGCTGGTCATTTTGTACAGAATCCAAAAATTCCTCAACCGAGGTATCATTCTGACTAGTTTTGACAGAAGCCATCTTACAATTTTCAGTAAAAAAATAAAACAAATATAAAATCTGCACATCATGCAGCGTTATTAACCTCCCTTGTATCTATTCAACAAGGCAGCCTATGGAATACAACCAGAACAATGACCTCTACGAGTATAAGTTGGTGAAGTCTGTCCTGGAAAATGACCGCAAAGCCCAAAAAGAATTATACGATCGATACGCTCCAAGAATGATGACACTTTGCAGAAGATATGCCTGTGATGCTCACGAAGCCAAAGAATTTCTACAAGAAGGATTTATCCGTGTATTTAAATACTTGCCGCAATTTAAATGTAGAGGTTCTTTGGAAGGATGGATCAGAAAAATCATCATCAATGTCATACTACGAGCAAAGACAAAGAATATCCATTTTCAGGATCTACAGGATGTTTATATTAATGACAGCTCAGAAACTGAAATTCTGAATGAGATTGACAATGAAAAAATTATTCAACTCATTAATCAACTTCCAAAAGGTTATAGACTAATATTCAATTTATATGTAATTGAAGGTTACACGCATAAAGAGATAGCTCAAGAACTGAATATTTCAGAAAGCACTTCCAGATCACAGCTAGTCCGCGCCAAAGCTCAACTTAAGAAATCAACTCGAAATTTACATGAATTCGTAATCCTTTCTCATGAATAGGGATCTGCAAAAAAGACTGGCCGAACATCATTCGGATGTGCCAATTGAAATCTGGTCAACCGTTGCCGATAGCATTCCGAATTATAAAAAAGAAAAGAAAATTTTTTTCTGCATCCTGATTGGGTTAGTGATCCTGACATTTACATATCTCGGAACAACGAATTTACAATCAACCGATTCCAGGAAAAATCAAATAATAAGCGAGGCAGAAAATTATAAGCATCACAATTTAATATCTCTCAAAGACAGATTTATTGAAGAAGAAATATTTAGTTCCAGACAATTAATGGTGCAAGTACATAATTCAAGACAGGTTATCGCTCATTCGAATTACCCTGATAAAGCAATATCACCTCCGCTAGAATCTGATGAACATTCAGTATACATCGATGATCAACATTTCGATGTACCGGTCAGTCATAAAAATGAAAAACCTACAGGACTACCTGGCAAACAGATTATTGATTATAGTCTGACAACTACCCCTATAAGTGGATTGCATAAATTCAATAAAATACAGCCATTCCTAGCAGAAATTGTAACACCACCTTTACCAACAAAATGCCCCATTGGTGCCGTGAAAGAATTTGGTACACCAGAATTAGAAATTTATTCTAGTCTAGATTATCCATTTAGTCACCGGAGTATCAAAGGAAATGAATCTCTTCAGGATTACATACGATTGCGCAACTTATCCGAATCGCCGCTGCCTTCATACCATTTTGGAATTCGCATTCATCAAAATATCAGTGATCAATTCTTTGTGAAAATTGGAGCTGAGTACAGTCAGCTAAATGAAAAATTCAAATATACCGACTCAAGTGCAGTAAGGGTTCAGACGGTAATTGACTCAATCTTCGCAATGGATGGAACGCTTGTGGACGTATCCATTACAACAGTTACAGAAAATGGAACTCGATCTGTAAACCATCATAACAAATTAAAATACGTTTCAGTGCCGATAAGCATAGGGTATAGAAGTCATATCAAAAGAAATCAGTTTTATATCTATGCCGGTGCATCATTCACATTGGCTTCTACCTATTCCGGTAAGATCCTTTCTGAATCCTCGAATATTGTAACCATAGGAGAAAGTGGCACAGCAGAACTCAGACCTTATAAGACCAATATTGGAATTCAGGCATTGGGAGGCTTTGGATTTACTTCACCGATATCCGAACATATGAGTTTGTTTGTTGAGCCAAATTTTAGATATCCAATCAAAACGATTTCCAATACAGGATACAATATCAATCAGCGACACTTGACGATTGGAGTGGGAGCAGGAATTAAATTTCAATTTTGAAGCAGCATTCTGATGAGCGACGGTATCTATAAAATAAAATAGAATGAATATGAAATTAGAAAATCCATTCAAGTGGGTATGCATGATCACCATATGTATATTCTGTATTATAGGGTGTGTCGATGAATTTGACAATTTTATTCCTCATCAGGACAATACAAACACTTTTGCGATTGAAGCACTGATTTCACCTGACGAACAGTCTTCCACTGTAGTTTTTAACAATGCTATTGGTACCCGGATCATTACTCCAATGAATACCATAATCGTGATCGGGCCAAACTCTTTCTTTTCAACCGATGAAGATATTGTCAATGCAGAAATTAAATTTGAGTATTTGGAAATCTATTCCAGAGGGGACAAAATCAAATACAATGTTCCGACGATTAGCAATGGCAGAATCATTTCTTCGGATGGCGTCTTTTATTTCAACGCATCCTCCAATGGAAAACGGGCGATATTGAATTCTAATAATAGAATTCTGGTTCAGGTTGAAAACAGGAATCCGGATCCAAATATGGAGTTGTTCTACCAGTCCGAAGATGCTTCCGGTAATTTTGATTGGGTCCAGGCCGACATGGATTCGACCAGAACGAATACAGTACAAATCGTGGAATTCCAGGATAGTACAGCAGGTGAAGTTTTTATTGGTTATGAATTTTTCTCCGATAGCCTGAAGTGGATCAATGTAGATGTATTTGTTGATATCCCACAGGACAAAAAAACGGAAGTATGTGTGGAACTCCCGGAAATCTATAACAATGAAAATACATCTGTTTATCTGGTATTTGAAGACTACAATTCTGTTGTGGCATTACATGCTGAGGAATCGTCTTCAAAATTTTGCGAACCCTATGGAGCAGTTCCAATTGGAGTGAACGTGTCCTTCGTCATAATTTCAAAGCAAGGAGAGGAAACCTACCATTTTGCAATGGAATCGGCAACTGTTGAGCGCAATCTCGTCCTGGGTATGCAACCCAAAGAAACAGCTATGGATGAAATATTAGCTTCACTTGACAGCTTATAAAAGTGGCAAGGAACATATGGTGACTGTCATACTCGAAAGGGGTCGTGTGGTTGCACGTCCCCTTCACTTTGATCTGAGTTGAGTATGCTATATTTATCCCATGCCTACAAACAAGCATGCAATTATCAGGTATCGTACGATTGACAGGTGTCTTCGGAAAATCAATCAACAATGGACATGGAGGGAATTGGTAGAAGAGTGTGAAAAAGAAATCTTTCGTTCTACCGGTAAGGAAGTCACTGTTTCGGAGAGAACCATCAAATATGACATCGCGGCAATGCGCTCTGATAAGGGATTGGGCTATTATGCACCGATTGAATACGATAGAAAAGAAAAATCGTATTACTACTCTGATCTCTCATATAAATTGACAGAGAGTCCAATCAACCAAACGGATCAGGAAATCTTACAAAATGCCATTTCATTGCTTGGACAATTTACAGAAGTGGCGGAGGTAACAGGCATCCAAAGTATACTGACCAAACTGGAAAGCAGGTTGGACTTGAAAAAGGAGCGCTTCGAACCGGTGATCCAATTTGATCAACAACATGAAGCTTCAGGTCAAAATTGGCTGAATCAATTGTATCAATCCATAAAGAAAAGAAAGCCTCTGAATATTCTTTACCAGGCTTTTGACAAAAAAGCAGCAAGCCGCATTATCAGTCCGCAATTGCTCAAGGAATATAGCGGTAGATGGTACTTACTGGCTTTTGATCATCGGAGGAAAGAAACACGGGTATTTGGTTTGGACCGCATAAAAGAAATCAAAGAAAGTCTCGCGGCTTATCACCCGATTGAAAATCGAATTGCCAAAAAATACTTTGACCAGGTGGTCGGAGTATCCGTGTTAAAAGAGAGAAAAGCACAAAAGGTAAGGTTTGAAGCCTACGGAAATCAAATGCATTATTTCAATACAAAGCCTTTACATTCATCTCAAAGACTGATTAGTCAAACAAAGAAAAAAGCGGTATTCGAAATTGAGGTGATTGTGAACTATGAGCTTAAATCGGAATTACTGTCTTTTCAGGATTCCATCAAAGTCTTATCACCAAAAAGCTTACAGCAGGAATTCGTTCAGATTCTGGATGCTATGAAAAGTAATTATTCCGGATAATATCATATTGATTATCAGTATTTTACATATGTGATCTTTTTTTCATGCAAATATATTGCACCCATCAGGATAGATTCGTTCCATTAATTGACAAATAAATCCTCAGCCCAATGAACCAAACTAAAACTATAAACCATTTATTCTTTATTGATACTTCCACTGCATCAACCGGACAAAGACGTTTGGTCCAGGAACAGGTCAATGACATGCTCGATTCGATTCGAAACAGCCACATTGATGATATCCATTCCGATCACCTCGTGACAGCATTTTTATTTGAAAATAATAATCTCAGATGCTTTTATCATCAAAGATCTATCCAGCAAATCGCACATTTCGTTTTTCCCGGAGAACCAACCAAAAAACCGGGACCAGTACTGGATGCGTTAGCGACTTCAATTGCTACCTGGCGAGCGATGAACAGGGAAGGCAGGAATCAAAATTATCATGTCACTATATTTTCTCCGGTTAGGGACTCCGGATCCAGGAAATATTCGGAATGTACGCTTAAATCTATTATAACATCTTTGAAGGAAAATCGTTGGAACTTCACCCTGATCAATGAAACACCCCTCATTTCGAATTTAGCTAAAAGGCTTGGAATCAGTAATTATTACATCTGCCGAAAATCGACGATTTCACGAGATCGGAATTTTATGATCAGGCAGCTGCAAAGACAGTGGTTGGATCGACAATTGGACACCTCAAGATCAAATGAAGATATGGAATATGCCGCTTGAGTTGATGCTGGAACAAAAGATTGGGAAATCTTAGAAATTCGAGCTCGATATATTTGTTATTCGATATTTTTGATTGTTAATCAATTAGTTATACATTAGATTAAATTTTAATGTGTAATGGAACCTTCTGTAGCTACTGTCGTACTACACCCGGCCATTTTGATTGCATCAGGATTTGAATCGCTGTCCTCACCACAGGTGAGGTTCTTGCATGCTTATCGATGTCATTTTCATAATGAATGTTATGATCTTACAGAGACTATTGTATTAACCAAAAGGGATTTTGACCTCGGAGGAATTCTGAACCCATTTGGTAAATTTTTCGATACGGAAGAAGCATATCGAACATTCAATAAGAGTATTGCCAACTTTCCATACCTGACAAGAACAGAAATCATCGCTTATATCTACAAATATGAATTGACAAGGATCTGGGCAGAACTGTTGGGGGAGTTATATGGAGAACTTTCTCAATTCTGCATCACCCATAAAAGAACACGTGATTACTTTCAGGCTTCTACCAATGTCATTCACGATCTTTCTCAATACCCGATTTTCAATAAAATCTCAGCTTTGCATACCTGTGGCCTGGGAGGAAAACTGGCCGATGCATTCGAATTTATTTTTAAGAATTTTAAGGAATATGAACGCCTCGCTGATGAGCCTTACATCTTGAAAACATAAGTGATTACTCTTCGATTACAGCAGAAAGGCTGGTTATTGCCGCAACATTAAAAAAGCCCAGAACATCACTTCCATTTTGTCCGGTCACATTGGTTCTTGTGTTGGCCAACGGAATTGAAAAAATGCCATTATCCCCGTTATTGATCTGATCACGCGCAATCTCCATAAAATTGAATGCCTCATTACTAATTGAATGAATTTCCACACGAAGCCGGTCTCCCGCCTCATATGGAACCGATAGCAGATCTTCATCCAGAGGATTGACCAATTCGCGAACCGGTGGAATAAATACCAATCCGTCAATGCCGGTACCTGCGTCAAATCCCGCATCAAAGGCCAAATTGATCTCCTGTGTCTTATCCAATAGCGAGTCATTTTTATACGATTTGATCCAATAAGTATCTCCCCTTCCTTCAAAATCACGTGCGTAAAACTGGGCATACAAGCCGTCATCAAAAAACAGCTCATTTTCCCTGAATTCAACACCGATAGAGTCAATCACCGGCACCCGGAATATTTCTGTCTGTGCAGAAAACAATTCACCATCCACTTGAATCTCCAGTTGATACGAATTGCCAACCACTCCCAGGGAATCTCCCTGAGCTTGCCAGACATATCTTCCATCTCCCTGGTGTACAAAATCAAAACGCAATCCGTCGTCCCTGATCACAGATACGACTGCATCGGTTATTGCAGGTGGATTAGAATTGTCGAAGTATGGTTGAGAGCGCCGGATGTAAATCTCCTGGTTTTGGGGTAGATCATTGACCCAGGCATCCACTACCAGTGCAGAGCTCCCTTCTTCTAACTCTAGGTCAATTACATCTTCACAAGATGTCAACAAAACACATATTATAAATGATAATGCACTCAATTTTTTCCAATCCATTTTTATTATGCTCATCATCATTAAAATTTAAAATTGTATGATACCGAAGGAATGAAATTACCGATGACAGATAAGCGTACTGCCTCGGTACGTCTATTTTCTTTCTGTCGAAAAAATATACTGAAGGGATTTCTCTTACTATATACATTGTAAATCGAAAAAACCCACTCTGATTGCCAGCGACGTTCCTTGTTTTTCTTGCCTTGTAAGGTTGCCGAAATATCAAGCCTGTGATAGACCGGAATGCGAACATTATTTCTGGACTCAAATGCATTGTGTGGTATAACAAACCCCTGTTGAAGAAACCGGTTGGTGGGAAAAGTCGTGGGAGTTCCACTTACCAATACAAAATTGCTGCTAAAGGTCCATCGATCATTCAATTCATAGAATCCCGTAATACTTAGGTTATGTGTCTGGTCAAATCGGGAAGGATACCATTCTCCATTGTTGATCCCTTCAATTTTTCTTTCACTCCTTGCAAGGGTGTAGCTGAGCCAACCGGTCAGTGGACCCTCCTTCTTTTCGAGCATAAATTCAACGCCATAAGAACGCCCGATGCCATCCAACAAATCCCCTTCGAGGAGTTCGTTTAACAAAATGTCCGCACCATCAATATAGTCGAGAAGGTTCGTGTATTTCTTATAGTAGACTTCAGTGGAGAATTCATAGCTGTTATTTTGAAAATTCTGAAAATATCCCAGGGCAAGCTGATCGGCAATTTGTGGTCGAAGATTATTCGTACTTGGTTGCCAAATGTCCACAGGGGTAGATGCCGTGGTATTTGAAATCAAATGGATGTATTGGGCCATCCTGTTGTAACTCGCCTTGATGGACTGTGAAGGATTCAGTTGAGCCTTAACACTCAACCTGGGTTCAAAATTATTGTGTTGTTTGATACTTTCCCATTGATCAAAAAAAGTGCTTTCGACCAAAGGTCTGCGAGTTCCTGGGGGAGCATCGTCAAACGTATAAGCGAGACCCTTGCCGGTAAAGTTAAAATAGGACCACCGGAGTCCGTAGTTGATGGAAAAGTTAGGATTGAAATCTATTTCATTTTCAAAGAACAGACCACCTTCAAGCGCGTATTTGTTGTCGACACTGATGTCTAATACTTCACCTTCGCTAACTCCAATAGCATTTCCTGGTTCGAACCGATAAGCTATAAACTGGCCACCAAATCTTACCAGGTTTGTGGGTGATAGAAATAATGAAAACTCCGGTTTCGCACTGTAGTTAATAATACTGGCATCCCAGTCAAATTTGTTGTCTGCCTCATCACCAAAATTGATGCGATAATCATAATCGCTCGTGTACAGGGTTAGATTTGAGAAAAGGCGATCGCTGAACAAATGATTCCACCGGAATGTCAAAGTCCTGTTTCCCCAATTAAACCCCGCCTGATCGCCAAATCCAAAATTATCCCTGCCTACATAACCCGACAAATAGATCCTGTCTTTCTCACTAAACTTGTAATTCGTCTTAATTGTGAGATCATAGAAATTCAATGCCGAATCTTCCAATTCTTCATTCAGGAAAGGTTTGGCCAAAATATCGATGTACGATCTTCTGCCCGCTACGATAAATGAAGACTTATCCTTTACGATCGGAGCTTCGATTGAGAGTCGACTGAAGATCGCTCCAATTCCTCCGTTCATGGCAAACTTTTTATTATTACCTTCCTTCATTCGAACATCCAGAATGGAAGAAAGTCTTCCACCATATCTAGCTGGGATACCTCCTTTTAAGAGTTTGATGTCCTTCACAGCATCAGGATTAAACACTGAAAAGAAACCAAACAAGTGCGAGGAATTGTACACTGGTGCTTCATCCAGCAGGACCAGGTTTTGATCGATACTTCCTCCCCTCACATTGAAACCGGAAGCCCCCTCCCCTACGGAACTCACTCCTGGCAACAATTGGATGCTGCGCAGCACTTCCACCTCGCCCAGTAATGTGGGCATTTTTTGAATGGTCTGAATGTCCATCGTATTTGCACTCATCTCCAGGTCAGAGACATTCCTGTCTTTGGCCTCCGCGGCAATGACTATTTCTTCAATCTGAATATCCTCAGGATCAAATTCCACGTTGATGGTGATATTTTCAGTCAGAGCAACATCCCTGACCACTGTTTGATAACCGAGGTAGGAATATTCCAACTGGTATGAGCCTTCCGGTATGGAAATCGAATAAAAACCATATTCATTACTGCTTACACCTGATGCCAATTCCTTGATGAATATATTAGCTCCAATGAGCGTCTCTCCATTGGATGCATCCTTAATGTAACCGCTGATCGTAAATTTTTGCTGTGCATATGCGGAGCACGCAAACCATACTGTTATGATTGCTGTGAGTAAAGTCTTGTACATACAAAATTCAATAAGATAGACCTATAACGGTTAGAATGGATTATTGTTAAGCTGGAAACCCAACTTATCGACCAATGCATCAATTAATTCTTTAGCTATGGAATGTACATTGAATCACAGAATAGATTTGGCCAAAGACCAATTCAAAAAATAAACGCTTCTCATCATAGCAATATCGCAGTGACAAACCATTGCGGCCGAGGCGCCATCTGTCCATCCATCCCGGAATATGTCGACCTTCACCAATTCCCTTATCGAAAAATAAATGGTATTCGAGTCCGGGTTTACCCAGCAACTCGTATCGTACTTCTTCAAGGTTCGTGCTGTGAAAGAATTTTGACTTTGAATGATACAGAGATTCATACATAGTCTTCAACAAAAAGCGGGCATATATCCTGTCATCCGGATCATTTCCGGCTTCAACTTCAGTGCTGCACAACCTGAACTTACTACGCTCATAAAGCCAGGCACCGGAATTCAGCACTTGATGTTCGTAACGGGAAAATCGCTGATTGCAGCTCAAACAGACTTTTCCTTTTGGCAAGACATAGTGAACATTGCCTAATGCCTTTGGTATGATGTGTTCAACAGTAGCCTGATCACTGATCTGAAAACATATGATACACTTTTGCATTTCAGCCTGGGGAAACGGAGTTAAAAAAGAAGCGATACATAAAACCATTTTAATTCTATCCTGGCTTCATATATCGCTATTTGACTGAGCAAGATGAAAGGAAATCCGTGTCCTTTAAAAATCTTAAACGGATTCGGGGATAATTAGTTGCCTATGGAACTATAGCATTAATAAATATACAGAATCTTTGTGCCGGCAGGCAAGCAGAAGCGACAAATGAAATATTCATAATTTGCATTTCAAAGTTGCGAGATGAAGATTATCGATCTGTCCAAAACGATACGATACAATCCGGGAGATCCCCGATTCATGAAAGTCAGGATAAAGCACAAGGCACACAATAAAGCAAAATGGCTACTTCGGGCATTTGGCTTGCCCTTTAAATTATTTCCGGAGGGATGGACAGGCTGGGCCGATGATACCATCCAAAAGATGGGTGTTCATAGTACAACGCATATCGATGCTCCGTGGCATTATTCTCCCATATGTGAAGGCAAGCCGGCTAAAACAATAGATCAGATCCCCTTGGAGTGGTGTTACGGTCCGGGCATAGTCATCGATATGAGCCACAAGAAGGACTTTGATGGTATTAGTGCAAGTGAAATTCAGTCTTTCCTGAATTCAAATGACTTGACGATCAAGGAAGGAAATATCGTTCTCATCAAGACAGGTCGAGATCAATACATGGGCAGTAAGAAGTTTTTTACCCATGGTACAGGCATGACGGCTGAAGCAACAAATTTCCTAATCGATCAGGGAGTAAAGGTCATGGGAATTGATCAATGGGGTTGGGATCTTCCTTTACCTTACCTGATCAGGAAAGCAAAAGAGACCAAGAATCGAAATTTGTTTTGGGAAGCACACCTGGTGGGCAGAGACCGGGAATATCTACACATGGAGCAGTTAACTAATCTTTCCAGTTTGCCATTGTCAGGCTTCAAAGTCGCCGTATTCCCTTTGAAAATCGAGGGTGCTTCTGCAGCTCCCGCCAGAGTGGTTGCCTTTGTGGAAGACTAAAAAAGAGAACTGATGGATCTGTCCTCTTTTATTCCCTGAAAAGCCTGCTGTCAACCTCGCCAGATTCTTTTGATTTAGTTGTTCAATTTTACTGGGGATCTACGAACAAGGCTTCCCTATGATGTTGACTCCCGGCAGTCAGGCGAACTTCATATGAAATATCTGTTAATTTCTTAGTGCGTATTCGCTTGGTATAATAGCCTGGATTCTGTAAATGATAAGCTAACAAATCGACGATCGCAGTCCCTTTGGTATCGACGATTTCCAGTTGTACATCTACGGACTGGTCTACATAAAATCCGATCCATTGCTCATCTGTATTTTCAATCGGAATGACGACAAGTGGATTTTGTTGTAATGCCGACCTGATTCGCGAGAGGATGTTCTGATTTTGAGTAAACTGTGTCACGCTGCAATCGTCAATTCTCAGAGTCAGAATTGCTCCAGTCAGGCCTTCAAAGCCAGGTAACAATTCGACCTGCTCATTAGCCATGAATTGAACATTGCTGCCGGCGTTTATCGAACTTGATGATTCGAGAAAACGAATGGCAGAATAGTTGGTCAGGGTTAAAGTTGAATCTCCAAGAGTAAGCGTATCCCGGGTGCAGTCATTAAAGCTGGTGGATCGACCTATACAGTTGCATTCTGAATCATACCGGTCGTTTACGGTATCCGGATTGCCATCATCACAAGACCCGCCAACAGGACCGCATTCCTGGGTAGAAAAAGTCATCTTGCTAATACCCCTGCATGAGCCAATATTATCCTGTGAAGTCACTAAAACGTACCTGGCGCGAACACCACCGAAATCAGGTCCACTAAAACCCGGATAATCCGGATCCCCTGATGCCAACGACCAATTGAAGTTACCCAGTGAAGTCCAGTTTACACCATCCATTGAATGGTCAATGGTGACTGATTGAAATCCTTCATTCACACCGCCAACAACATTGTAATTCCAAATATGGCTTGCCCATAACTTGTGCTCCATGCCCAAATCATATTGAATCCAATGTCTCGTACCATGAGCTGGATTCGGGGATTGTGAGGGTTGACAGGACAACCACGAAGCGTCGGTACGATTGTCAACCTGATCTGTCAGACCACATTCCTGGTAAGGGACATAATTCGCCATGGGATCATTACAATCCGGTCCGGAACAAGGCGTACCCACGCACTCACAATTGTTGTTGAATGCATCATTGTTGGTGAAAGGATCACCGTCGTCACAAGGAATCCCTTCGGAAATACATGAGATCTCACAGGTGTAGTCATACAGGTAGATCGAAGGAATCCTCTTCCATTGATTGGCCGGACCAAAGGGAGTCTTCCAGAATATGCTATAGTGTTCTACCCATGAGGATTCCTTATGATTGATTTCAAAGAAATAATACTGCCCCTGTTGCATCATGATCGGTGCAGTGGATTGATAAATATATTTGTTATGTTCTACACTTCCGGTAGAACTTGTAGTCAGGATTTGATGGGTCTGTTTTAAAGCCGGATCATCGTTGCTGCTCAGAAAGAAAATAGCATCGTGGTTGGAAGTGAGGTTGAATTTATACATTCCCGTAACGGGTACTGTAAGATATCCTTGTACCAGAGTTCCAAAGGAGTCAGCTTGTATTCGATAACCGATTCCGAGCATATCCAATAATTCATATCTATCGGGCATTGCGGGAAAGTTGGGATCCTCATATAAGTCGCTGAGATCACCCCCGGGAATTCCATCGTAGTAATACGCCTCTACCCTGCTTCTCTCTCCTACACAAGTATTGGACGTTTGCGGAGTGCCTGCACAATTGCAATGCCCATCTTCGACGTCCTGAGTCGTTGATGTATCCCCATCATCACAGGGTGTTCCCCTATCAGGACAGGAGGCAGGAAGACATCCAACGTCAGCAATATACTGGCTGGGCACAAAGCTCCAATTGGCAAGACCCGTAAAACTGGTTTTCCACCATAATGTCACGTGATCTCCTCCGCCACCTTCAATATGATGCAATTCAAAATAATAGTATTGACCTGCTGTCAACGGTATCATCCTGGAAGTCTGAGAAGGATATTTATCATGTTGTTCTTTGCCGGTATATCCATCTATATAAGCTTCCATCACAAGATTGTCAGGAGACTCATTACTACTTAAATAGAAAAGAACATCATCGTCACCCGTAATATTGAATTCTAAATTCTCACTTGTGGGAACCGAAATAAATCCTTTGATCACGGATCCGAAAAGATTGTCAAAATTAGTAGGTGATTGTACCGAATATAATTTTCTCGAACCATCCGGGCGATTGGGATAATACTCATCAGCATACATCTCACCGAAAAGATCATCGGGAAGATGACGCCAGTAAGACCAGGAGACTTCGCCTGGGGTACCGACGCAAATTTGTCCGTATGAAGGAAAAGTGAATGCAATTAATATGAAGAAGTAAACAATATTTTGAAGTTGAATTTTAGTCATTACAGCTTTTTACATTGGATCAAACATTCCGATCGGAGCATAATTCGCCGGAGGAATAGACGGACATCCCGGAGAATAAAAATTGCACAGATTCGGCAGTATATAGTTGAGATCATTAGGACTCACTCCAAACCAAAGGGCTAATTCGGCATAAAACTCATCGACTGCAGTGGTGGGAAGTATACGCCCCCTGTTGCTCAAATTCAATGGATTGTTGTCCAGATACAATGCGGGATAATCTCCGAAAACATTTCCTCCCTGGACGGCTCCTCCCATAATCATCTGATTGGCGCCGTAGGCATGATCCGACCCATTTCCATTACTGGTCAATGTCCTGGCAAAGTCTGAAATTGTGAATGTGGTCACCTGGTCCTGGAGTCCCATCTCAGCCAGTGCATCGTTGAATTCGCCAAGGGCATCACTCAGTACAGGCAACATCACAGCCTGTGATCCGATTACATTATTATGGTGATCCCATCCGCCGAATGTGGTGAAGAATATCTGCCGGTTCGCTCCTAGTTGCTGATGTATATTGATCACATTAGCCATCATCCTTAAATCTCTCGAAAGACGTGTGTCAGAAAAAACCGTTGATAAGGGCGTCCCCTGGGAAAGTGCCGTGGAAAAGACTTCTATGCTTGCCTTTGACTGTCTTGTCAGGGTACTATATGTCTGATGAAAGATATTGGAATAGACGTCTTCCATCATGCTATCGATCGTTTGATCACGGGTCTGATTTAAGAATCCGCTGTTGCTGTACCAGCCTGGTAATCCTTCAATACCTATATTGCTTGCATTCGTGTCATCTTCAATTGCATATTCCAGGGTATTTTGACCAGCCTGAAACCGATTCTTTCCGTCCAGGGAGATATTCATTGAAATCTGAGGGATAGCATTCATGTCATTGAGAATATCTGCGATCCGCCCCCCGACACCAAATGCTGTCCTGTCCTGTGGTACAGACGTCTGCCACTGCATGATTTGGTCGTTGTGGGAGTACAGCCCAAGAGGAATTTGCTTCAACCCGGATGTGAATTCATTGCGATCTGCAATGGGTTCTATCAATGTGCCAACATTTGCAATGAATGACAGGTCACCATTATTGAATAAATCACGCACCCTGCTCATTCCTCCGTGTACGGCAAATGTCCGTCCATTATTATTGTAGTTAAGATCCAGCAATTCACCCGTATTTGGATCATTGCTCAAGGCAAGTGATGTCCTTGTAGCGGCGTAGTCGTTGTATTCGGATGTTTCCGTAGGGACAAGCACATTGAAAGTGTCACATCCTCCCGCCAGCAGGATACAAACGAGGGCTTTATAATTAGAATTAGCACCGATGATATGTGGCCGGGCTGCAGCCGTGTTGATCATGCCCAGGTTCAATGCTGTGGACAGAAATGTTGTAGAACCTATGGCAGCGCAACTTGCCTGGCCTAAAAATGATCGTCTTGATATTTTATGTCTATGTTTCATTACTTACCTGTTGATCAAAAATTCGGGAGCACTCATTACGAGGTAGATCGCGATCCGTACTCTCTGTTCGAGATCCTCCTGGTCGTTTTTAGGAAATTCTCTTAATGCATCTGTGATGAGTTGCGTAGTCCGGTCCGTTAATCTGCCATGAGCCAGAATCAGGTTCAATCGATCCACAAGCTGATGTAAATAATCATCATCTGCCAAGGCAATTTCATCGGCCAACTGGAAATAAGCTCTTTCATTGTCGGGAATGGTCTCACCACTGTACAATCGCCATTCGTCTGTAGGCCGATCCCGGACGATCCAAGCGTTCAGACCATTCATATAACCCACAAGTGACTGACTGTTGATGATTTGAAATTCCGGAGCCACAAGATTGGCATTGGCTATGGGTCCGATGGGTTGGTGATCGGGTTGAAAAAAATTGAATACACTGGGCGATGTGAAAGGCTTTTGATTAATCTGGTCATTGATATCATCCATGGCATTGCGATGATTTCCACTGTCCGTTGTCAGATCAAAAGCTTTGCTTAATTGGACATATCGCACAAAGGGTTCTCTCAATTTTCCAAAGAAGATATCTTCAACAGCAGCACAATCCCTGGCTTCATCATCCAGGAGAATGGCTCTAACAACAGCTTTCAAGTCTCCCCTAACCCCGCTTCCATTGTCGTTGAATGCAGAAGCCACCCTTGAGATATACTCGGGACTGGGATTGGAGGTGACCAGTCGTTGGATCAACAGTTTTCCCAGGAAGGGGCCCACGTTGGGATGATTAAATAGATTGTCCAGAGCATCAGTGATATCTGCATCACCATCTACCGGGTTGCGATCAGGGACAGTAAAACCGTTCAGCAATGTCTTCGGTCCGGGTTCATGCATTTCGTTAAGCATTTGCATCGGAATGGTATAACTCTCTCTGTTTAAATCTCCCCTGAAAAATTGGTTGAGTACAGGAGTTCTGTCACCCCACATCAGACCGGTAAAGATCTTTGAGAATTCACTGATATCAAGATTATCATATGTTGCAATCGGCTGCTGTTGCGCATTCAGGATTCTCGATCCGTCAATATTCAGCTCAAACAGTCCAATAGAAAAAAGCTGCATGACTTCCCTGGCATAGTTTTCATCGGGGAAACGGTTTTCGGAAGTATCAGTCTTCGGGTTATTGATATAGGTCAGATATTCTCCCATACATGGATGATATGTCAATTCCTGAAGCAGATTCCTGTAATTTCCAAAGGAGTGTTCCAGTAACATATCGTAGTAATCACCAAAGGCATAAGGGTTATTGCGGAAATCGGAATTCCTTGAAATGACGAGGATTTCACTCAGGGCAAAAGCAACGCGTTGACGAATAAAATCGGGTTGCGTCATATGATATTGCCACCACGCATAGTCCCAGAAGATCATACTGGTCCCGGCATCGGGATTTCCCTCCCCTGTCCTGCGATAATCGTGATATGCTATGACCTGATCCAGCATCGATGGTCCAAGGGGGAGATTGAGTTGAGCATCAACCCAGTCCTCATATCCCATCAGAGCAATGGATTCGATGGTTTCAAAATTTGCGCCGAACGTGGCCTGTGCCGTGAGCTTCGCTGCAGCATTATGATTCGGTAAAAATCCGGTTCGCTCCAGGGTAGATGACGGATTTGAGTTCGGATCACTGCTGGAAGAGATCACATTGGTCGTACTTCCCATACCGATCACCTTGAGATTGTTCTGGGCATTTCCGGCAACAATAAAATGGATTAAAAAGAGTACAATGATATACTTCACCTTCAACTGATTTAAAACAGGGTTTTTTAATATGACAAGGTTTTTGCCATTGACACTTATACTCAATCCAGATTGGTGAAAAACTTTCCTTTTAGGAGGGTACGTTGTGAGCGCTAATTTAATTAACGAATAGGGCCAGGATTTTATGGTAAACCCTAGAGTACAAAAATATTAATAGATTTTATAATGTATTAAATCAAGGTGTGTATTGCTGACCATTGATTAAGAAATGCGACCCCAATTCTTGTACTTTCCTTTGATCTGGTCGAGATGATCTTTCGTTGCCTTGTGTTCAGTGAGAGAGAGTGAAGGATCCTTGTCCAAAATCTCCAGGGCAAAATGCCTTGCGGTCTGCATAATTTTAGAATCCGTTACAATACTTGCAATCTTCAGATCCACTACTCCACTTTGTTGTGTTCCTTCAATATCTCCCGGACCTCTCAATTTCATATCGACTTCGGCTATTTCAAAGCCGTTGTCGGTCTTGCACATGGTTTTTATTCGCTCTTTGGCATAGTGCGTCAATAAGGTCTTGGTCATCAGGATACAAAATGACTGATCTGCTCCCCTGCCAACGCGCCCTCTCAGTTGATGAAGCTGTGATAAGCCAAATCTTTCGGCATTTTCAATGATCATTATAGACGCATTGGGTACATTGACCCCTACTTCGATAACGGTCGTGGCTACCATAATTTGTGCCGTGCCTTTCACAAATCTCTGCATTTCCATCTCTTTATCCCCGGATTTCATTCGTCCATGAACTACAGCAATTTGGTATTCCTGGAGCGGAAAATAATTCCTCAATTCCTCATAGCCTTGCTGTAAATTTTCAAGATCCAGGATAGCCGACTCTTCGATCAGGGGATAGACTATATAGATCTGTCTACCCTGCGCAATTTCTTCTTTCATGAATTTGATGATTCGCATTCTGTCGGCCTCTACCTTATGTATGGTTTTGACTGGTTTACGGCCCGGAGGCAATTCATCAATGATGGAGACATCGAGATCTCCATAGGTCGTCATGGCCAAAGTTCTTGGAATCGGTGTTGCAGTCATGACGAGAATATGAGGTGGAATATCGACATTTTTGACCCATAGCCTGGCTCGCTGCGCCACGCCAAATCTGTGTTGCTCATCAGTCACGGCCAGACCCAAATTCTTAAATTTGACCGGGTCTTCAAGGATGGCATGAGTGCCTACCAGGAAATGTATATGACCATCTCTTAAAAACCTGAGCAAGTCCTTCCTGGTCCTGCCTTTGACAGAACCTGAAAGGAATCCTACTTGAATGCCCAATCCTCTTACACTATCGCTGATCGATTGGAAATGCTGTTGCGCAAGGATTTCCGTCGGAGCCAGAATACAAGCCTGATATCCATTATCAATTGCAATCAACATGGACATCAGAGCAACAACGGTCTTCCCACTTCCAACGTCTCCTTGTAAAAGACGATTCATTTGAATCTGACTGCCAAGATCGTTTCTGATTTCTTTGATCACCCTCTTCTGAGCCCCGGTCAATTCAAAATTTAATTTTTCCCTATAGAATCGATTGAAATAATTTCCGACCTTTTCGAAAACCAATCCCCTCAGTTTTTGCTCCCTTGACTTCTTAACCTGAAGAATACGCAGTTGCAAAAAGAAAAGCTCTTCAAACTTTAATCGGTTTGACGCATGACCACGTTCGTGCTCATTTTCGGGGAAGTGAATCCAGGTGTAGGCCTCATATCGATTACACAATTTGAGTATCCTAAGGAGTTCACCCGGAAGTATTTCAGGAAAATGCTGAGGTCCCAGAATTTGAAAAATATTCATGAGAATATTTCTTCTTGTCCTGATGCCCAGATTTTTTCTACCCAGGGTTTCGGTAGAAGCATAGACAGGGAGATAGGCACTTTGATTTTCTGCTTTGGTCGCCAATTCCATTTCGGGGTGTGGAATGGACCGCTTCCCTCTGTATATATTCACCTTGCCATACAGCACGTATTCGCAATTGACTTGTAAGGTTTCAGAGATCCACTTAACTCCCTGAAACCAGGTCAACTCGATCAACCCCGAAGCATCTTTGAACATCCCTGTCAGCCTGCTGCGGTTTCGACCTCTGACCTTCTCAAGACTAATCAAGGTCCCCTTTAATTGAACCGAATCACCATGTCGAACATCTTTGATCAATACAAATTCAGACCTGTCATCATACCTGAATGGGAAAATATTTATGAAGTCTTCTACTGTCCGGACACCTAATTCCTGGAACAGGACCTCAGCCCGGCTACTACCGACTCCTTTGACAAATTCGATCTTTTGATTTAGCGGACTTGATACCGACATATGACCAAAAATAGGTTAAGATCAGAACTTATTGAATCCCGGTGAAGTTAGTCTAGCTGATTGACTTACATTTGAGTTATGGAATCGAAAAGACAACGACAGGTTGGTGAATTGATTAAGCGAAACTTCAGCATGGTACTATTCCAGGAAGGTCGTTATTTGTATGGATCTGAGGCACTTGTATCCGTCACCCACGTGCTGATGTCTCCTGACCTTGGTTTGGCAAAAATTTACCTGAGCATCTATAATACCGATAATAAACAGGCGGTTCTTCTGCAGATCCAGGAGGGCATTCACCGGTTGAAGCAACAGTTGACCAGCCGAATCAGAAAACGAGTAAGGAGAATACCTAGTATTGATGTCTATATTGATGAGACGCTCGACGAAATTGAAAGAGTCGATAATCTATTCGACAGACTTCGAGGTGATGAGAAGGAATTCAATGATTGAGTGATTGACTGAATGTCCCGATGTTTCGCTTTGCGAAAGTACGGGATGCCTGTCTGACTGATTGTATCAACCCGTCCGACCGATGAATCTGGTAGCTGGGCGGGGCCGTACAAGACCTTGCCTTCGCCGGCAAATGAATGAATGAGTGAGTGATTGAAAAGGTGGTTGATTGAATCTGTGCTCATCTGTGGTGAAATATAAGTTTTGAATTTTGGGTATGAACCCTGAGCGGACCTGTGCTGACACTTGTCCTGTGACTTCGGCGTGAGCTTAGTGGATCAAAAATCCTTCCTTTTTGAGATATAATTTATCCCTGAGACCGGAATGATCACCCACATCAACAGTGTCGCAAAGGCTATAGTCATGCCCAGTTGGCTACCCAGGAATTTCTGAAATACCGCTCCTGTATAACCCATAAGTGCCGAAATATCCAATTTCATAAGTATCAGGATTCGCGAAAGATCGATAGGATTCAGCACAGCAGCAAATAGTGAAAACTGCTCCAAAGGATAATCCCTGTAAATGGCCAATAACAGTAAAAACAGACCGTCATATATAATGGCCATAAACAACCATGTAAAAATGGCTATCCCAAAGCCCTTAATCTTATTCTGATATTTCAAGGCGATCAAAAATCCGATCCCCGCAAAAATCATGGAAAGCATAACACCAACCAGCAGCAATGTCAAATAATTAAAGATTTCAGTGGAAGACAGAATCCCATAAAAGATGAATGGAATTCCGAGCCCGATCAAAAGACTTAATGATAAAGAAAATGCTACTCCTAAATACTGACCAATAAAGATCTCTTTTCTCTTTATGGGTTGCGCCAGCAGCAATTCAACAAATTCTCTTGAATTATAATAGAAAATGACCCCAAAAATCATGGCAATTAATGGGACCAATGTCAATACAATATTCATTAAGGTGATAATGACCTTTGAGATATCACTGTTCAACCCGAATAGTGCCAATGTCAATATGCCATAGAAAGCACAGTACACAATTGTCCATCTACTGCGCATCAAGTCAAAAAAGCTATATTTCAGAATTCTAATCATCAATATTCTCTTTTTTGAAACTCCGTATGATCGTCGATCTCGTATTTTGCTGCCCATTCTTCTGGCCGATATCCGGTAGTCCATGCAATACCTTTGCAATTGCCTCTTCCAACGAGTTGGCGAGGTATTCACTTATAATTTGCCGTGGATGACCATTAAAATTAATTTGACCATCCAGGATGTAAATCACCTCATCCGCCATTTCCTCAACAAAGCTCATAATATGTGAGGTTATCAAAATGGTCTTGCCCTTCTTCTTTTCCGCATTGATTAAATCTTTCAATTTGATCAATGACAACGGATCAAGACCTGCCGTGGGTTCATCCAGAAACAGGTATGGTGTATCAAACATGAACGCCTGGACGATATTTACTTTCTGACGTGTTCCACCGGAAAGATGACCAAGACGTTTGTTGAGGAATGGCTTCAGATCAAAATAATCCACTAACGTTTCACTGTTTGCAGGAGCATTCCGCAATTTGCTGATCATTTCAAACAATTCGCGGACAGTAATATTTTCCGGAAATCTTGCTATTTGCGGAAGATAGCCGATCAACTTCCTGTAATCACTTTCTTTGCGGACGTCCAGTTTATCGATCCAAATTTCACCTTTGTCAGGCAGCACCATGCCCAAAAGGGCTTTCATCAAGGTCGTCTTTCCTGAACTATTGGGACCTAACACAGCTGTCACACTTTGAGGCTTGAAATCAATGTTGAGTCCTTTCAAAACTTCATTTCTATCAAATGACTTGTATATGTTTTTCACCCTGATCATATTATATCGCTTTCCTTTTAAATGGACGGATATGGGGCTTTGCGTCTATTACATTTTTGGGCGTGAAAATCGGACTTACTTTCTCAGAAAAATTAACAAGGTCTACAAACAGACTGCGCATCAGTACCATTGATTCAGGTGAAGTATCCACAATATAGTTGAACAGTTTAACAGGTCTATAAGCTACATCACCGATACCATCCTTATCGAGGTCATAGCCTGTGTAAGAGCTCCAATAGTTGCCGTCAAACAGGTTTTTATTTTTGTTATTTCTCACTGACAAATCAAAAGTGTTCGAAATAAAGTTGTTCTGGGAAATTGCATTATCCAGGCAGCCCCCTGATATCTTTATTGCCCAGCCATTCTGCACAAAATCATTATTACGATAATTAATCCTCGTTGAACCTTCGACATAGATTCCAATTGTATTTTCTTGAAATCGATTATTTACAATTTCTGCGTCATATATTTCCTTGAGCAGAAGACCATAGGACGATTTTCCCCAATTCATTATGAATTGATTATCCCACATATTTATATTCTTGGAAAACATGACTGCTACTCCAGCACCATTGTCCCTGAATACATTTTGAAAATAATTATCATCATTGGAAAACATAAAGTGTAATCCATATCTCAGATTTTCTTCACTAAGATTTCCTTTTATATAACTGCTGTCGACAAATTCAAAATAAATACCATCCCTATGATTTCGGACCTCATTATCTGTGATTTCAATTTGATTACAGTACCAGGCATGAATAGCATTACCGGATGACATTTCCTCCTCGGCTTCCCCTTCTACAAAGTTTCCCGCCACCTTTCCATAAGAAGAGTGTTCGAGGTAAATACCAAAAAATGTATTAATTAATCGATTAGAAGTGATCTTAAAATTCCTGGATTTGCGTATTCGGATTCCTGCTCTATCCTCGGTATAACTCGTACCAACATTTTGGATGGTCAGATTTGAGATCTCTACATGATCAGCAATTACTGTAAAGATCTCTCCTTTATTCAGTCCATCAACGACAGTACCCTTCTCTCCCGAAATTTTAATCTGCTTATCTATGACAATGCCATATTCCTCGTAGGTTCCTGATCGAATAAGTATCTCATCTCCATGCTGCGCTACTTTTATCGCTTCGTTGACAGAAACGATTGGACAGCCAGGACAGACAATAATTTGCTTTGCTGCAACGCACTGAGCAAGTAAGAGAAAGACAATAATATGTCCGGGAGATCTTACCAAAGGTGTATTATTTCTCAGGAGGCAACAAGACCTTGTCGATGACATGCACAAATCCGTTCGAGGCCTTTACCGTTCCTATGATTTGGCCACCGTCTACCGTGGTCACACCATCATTTACCTCTACTTTTACCTTGTCACCAGTCGCTTGACCAATACCCATAACACCCCGAATATTGTTGGCGTCATATCCACCAGGAGCTGCATGAAATTTAATAATTCTGGCAAGAGTGGCTTTATTTTCCGGCTTTAGCAAGTCATCTAACGTACCTTCCGGAAGGGCATCAAAGGCGGCATTGGTAGGTGCGAAGACAGTCAGTGGACCTGCATTCACCAAAACATCTTCTAATTCAGCAGCCTGTACTGCTGCCACCAAAGTAGAGTGATCGGCAGAACCGATAGCAATTTGTAGAATATTTTTCTCTGAGAGTTCGTCACTCACAGTAGATTGTCCCTTTGCGTATTCGATGCCGGCATTATTGGATTGATCTGTTCCCGCTTGCTGTTGGCATGATACGAATAGGAAAAACGAAGTGATCAAAATGAGTAAATAATAGGTTCTTTCCATAGTTGAAAAAATTTATAATTTAGAATAGTCTCTGATAATTTCTTTTTGTATTTCTTCCCAATTGTATATTTCACCTCCTTTGTTCATTTTCATTTTGTTGGCATGATCCGGATTAGAAAAAGCAGAAAGATACGCTCCCATCGGACTTGGAATATTATTACAAACTAAATAATGACTCGATTCCGCATCTGTCAGTTTGCCCGGGTTATTGAAATCATTGACCAGAACAAAATTGTACTCCTGATTAGATTCAACTCTATAGGGTATCATACATTCAATTGCATCAAACTTGTAGACTTTTCCTTTTTTCGTCACAAGTTCGGCAGCATGTTGCCGGTCGACTATAGTCATTTTACAATAATGACACACATCACTCCCATATTCTATAGGACTAGGCTTTGGAGCGCATGAGCACACCAGAATAAGCATCAGAATCAGAGGATACTTGTTCGGCATATTTTTCATTCCTAATTTTTAATTTCCAGGCAACAAATGAAAGCACAATTGCAATTCCCGCCATTATACCACTTGTATGAGGATATGAAATGGCAGTGAAATTTATAATTTGCTTTACTCCAAATAAAGGTGGTTGAAAAGAAGCATTGGGAATCTTTATAGGGGCTGTATCGCTGAGATTATGACCATAGTCGTATTCCCAAAGATAAAAATCATAAATACCCAAAGCAGCAAGGATTACCATCAGAATCCCCCATGCCATATAAAACTTTCCTTTATTTATTACAGCGGCAAGAATTCCAAGTCCCATAACCGAATAAATGATGTAGGGGAAATATTTTAATTCCGGAATGGATTCCGGTTCGATATACTTCATCCCTATGTAATGATTGAGGATATTTATATTCTGCAGTGTCGAGGGAGAATCCCCGCCGATCTTATTGATATAAATATACATGGTTACACCATTTGGGTACTGAGGGGCCAACAATGTAATCCTCCACATTGGAAAGATAAACAGGCCGATTAAAAGCAGCACTGCAATGATCATTAGAATTCTTGGATATTTCTTCATGCAACTGATTGTAAAAGAGAGGGGAGAAGACATAGTTTCTCCCCTGACTTATTTAGATTAGTTAGCCTTACTGAACAGGGTCGTCTTCACCTAATTTCCAGGTCATAGCTATATCAGAATTTCGAGGTGATACTCTCACGTAACCCTGCATTTCCTGATGTAGTGCTGAACAAAAATCAGTGCAGTAAAAAGGAAAGACTCCTACAGTTTTAGGCTCCCAAAGCAGAGTTTCCGTTTGTCCGGGCATAATTAATAGCTCTGCATTGTTTGCTCCCATCATGGCAAAACCGTGAGGCACATCCCAGTCCTGTTCCAGGTTGGTAACATGGAAATATACCTTGTCGCCTACCTTAATTCCTTCTATGTTGTCAGGAGCAAAGTGGCTTCGAATGGTAGTCATGTATACATGCACGTTATTTCCGGCCCGTTCAACTCTTGCATCCTTTTCACCCAGTGTAGCATATGGGTGTTTGTTTTCTTCGAGCGGATAAAATTTCTTTGATTTGGATTGAATTCTATCTGCGGAAATTCCCTGTGCATAATGCGGTTCTCCCATTGTCGGAAAATCCAGGAGTAACTTCATCTTATCTCCTGAAATATCATACAATTGAGCAGAATGACACAATTCCGGACCAGTGGGAAGGTATCGATCTTTTGTGATCTTATTCAAGGCTACCAAATACTTGCCCTGAGGTTCTTTCGAATCCCCCCCGGGTATCATCAGGTGACCTATGGAATAGTAAGAGGGTGCGCGATCAAGCACTTCCCATGAGCCAACTTTCCATTTCACGACCTCCGATGTAATAAAGAATGATGTGTAGGCATTGCCATTGGCATCAAATTCGGTGTGTAATGGTCCAAGTCCTGCCTCAGGAACTACTCCTGCCACCACTTCTTCAAATTGTAGGACAGGAACTCCGGCGACCACTTTTTCAAATGATTCATTTTCAATGGCTGCAAGCATTTTCGTAAATGAGTGAACTGTCAAATCAGCTGACAGCTTTCCGTTACCCACGATGTATTCTCCGGTTGGATCTACATCTACACCATGAGGAGATTTGGGAGTAGGGAGGAAATACACGAGACCGGGACAATCTTCAGGAGTCAGAATCTTCACAGAATTCTTCATCGTAGATGTGGCCATCTGAGTGGATTCGTCGTATTCGTTGTCTGCATAGTTGGCAGCAACCTCTCTGAACTTACCCTGTGCCAGATATTCTTCCGCTTTCTTCCAATTCACTGCGGCAATGTAGTCCTTATCATTTTGTGAAGCCGTGACCTCAAGAAGTGTTGCCTTCTCTTCCGTATTATAGGTAGTAAAGAAAGTCCATCCATGAGATTTTCCCTTTCCGGAATGAGCGAGATCATAATCAAATGCCGGTAGCAATATTTGAAAAGCGACATCCATATCACCTTCTTCACTGACACTGATGTATGTCAGCATTCCCTTGAAATTTTCCGCATAAGAATCGATGGCTACGTCCTGCTGCGGATAAGGCACTCCAAACCGCGTACCTGCCACTACGTATTCGGTATTTTCCGTAGTGAATGGTGAGCTGTGATTTCCACCGCTATTGGGGATTTCAATAATTTCTGCGGTTTCAAAGGTCGATAAATCTACCCTTGCCACTCTGGGCGTATTATTGCCATTGATAAATATCCAGCGGCCATCAGTGACGCCATTGGTTTGAGATAATTCAGGGTGATGGGCATCATCCCAGGGAATAAAACCATGGGAAGTATTCAACATAGCCTTCGTTTCTTCATTAAAGCCATATCCCTTTTCTGCATCAACAGAAAACACTGGAATGATCCTTAAAAGTCGTCCGGAAGGCAATCCATGAACACTGATTTGCCCGCTGAATCCTCCTGACATAAATGCATAAAATTCGTCATACTCTCCGGGAGGTACATATACTTGTGATGCAACATCGCCGGCAAGTGCTCCGGATTTGTAAGCATTGCCAGGTGTATTGCAGGAAGCCGCTAGTAGTAACCCGGCAATAACGAGAAGAACATTCTTAAAATTAGATGATAGATTTTTCATTGATTTATAAATTACGTTGTACAGAATATGCGTTTTGCTCGGCCAAATGTATAAGTACTCTTTATAGATTTTTATGACCAATATCACTGATCGAATTGATGTAAGTCATCAGGACTTTCTTTGTGTCCCGCTCCATCTTTACTAGATTTGTTTTTTTAAAAACAACAATAAGATTGAAATGAAAAAGCTGCTAGGATTCATAGTCCTGATAGGATTAATACTCGCTTGTAATAGCGCTCCCTCCAACAAAGGTGGTTCTAAGGCTGATGAAAAAAAGAAAGAGGTAAATAACAAAGGAATAGGTGAAATCACCCATGTCAATTTAAATGACCCACTTGATCCGGATATGATCAAAAGAGGCAAGGCCATTTATGATATGAAATGTGCTGCATGTCATAAGACAACTGCTCAAAGAGTTGTAGGGCCGGGATTTCAAGGAATCACCGAAAAAAGAACGCCGGAATGGATCATGAATATGATTACGAATGTAGAAGTGATGTTAGCTGAAGATCCCGCAGCACGCGAGTTGTTAAAACAGTGCCTCGTAAGAATGCCCAATCAAAACTTGTCCATTGGAGATGCGCGAGACGTCCTTGAATGGATTTATGATAACGACGCTCAAAAAGCCGGGTAATATCTACTTATTTCATACGAACAACCCATGATTGATTCCAGAAATTGGTTTCAAGTCATCTTGCTGAATTTTCTGATTGCAGCCATTTTCGGCGTCTTACTCAGAATAGCTTTTATTACTGAAATTTCCTGGCTTGATTTTAGAAACTTCATGCATGGCCATTCTCATACTGCGATGTTGGGATGGCTTTGTATGGCCCTCTTTATTTTCTTTATCACATACTTCCTCGGCATTAATGAAGTCAGCAGAAAATACAAGAGGTCATTTGTCCTATTACAAATTTCAGTAATAGGCATGGCCGTTTCTTTTCCCATCCAGGGATACGGGGCGTTTTCCATATTTTTTTCAACAATTCATGTTCTGGTTTCCTATCTTTTTTTAATATTTTTTTTCAAGGATGTCCCAATGACACCTGATCATCCCTACTCCACCCTCCTGGTCAGGACTTCGTTGATCTTTATGCTGCTTTCCACCTTGGGGCTATTCGCCATGGCACCGATAATGATTCTCGATTTGAGAACCTCAGCCTTTTATTATCAAACTATTCAGTTCTTTCTGCATTTTCAATTTAATGGTTGGTTTATTTTCGGTGTACTTGCCATATTTTTCAGAATACTGGAAAATAGTTTTGCACCGTTGCAATTGTATTGGTTTAAGACATTTTATTGGTTGTTAGTCATCTCCTGCATTATGACCTATGCATTAGCTGTGACCTGGTCTAATCCTTCTCCTGCATTATTCATCATTAATAGTTCTGGTGTAATCCTTCAACTTATTGCACTATTCTTCTTCCTGAAAATCATCATTCCATACTTTACAAAAATTAGAATGAATTTTTCAAAAATCATCCAGTTTCTTTTTTCAATTGCACTCTTTTCATTTTGTATTAAAATAATCGTACAGACAGCAGTTGTCCTTCCATTCATTGCGCAAATTGCATATACCATCAGAAACTATGTAGTGGGCTTCATTCATTTAATCCTGCTTGGCATGATTACATTTGCGATCATCGGATTTGCAATACATTCGGGATATTTGAATCCCAGGGGCCGTTATTTTAGAATCGGATTGTCACTACTGATTTCCGGTATTATATTGAGTGAGTTGATATTATTCTTACAAGGTACACTGCTCTGGGCCGCCCTGGGCTTCATTCCTTTCTACTATATAATCATATGCAGCGTCTCTGCCCTAATGCCCATTGGCATCGGCTTGATTTGGCTATCCAATCGGAAAAGAAATTAATCAAGCTATATGTATTGATAAAATAATCTCTTGAAAACCATAGTGAACTATCAATTCTGATTATAAGGAACAGGTACTGATTCCAGGACTACGCACAAAGAAAACAGGTCTTCCATAGATTGCGGTCAAATATGAACACAGTTTGAGGAAGAGAGTATTTTGGAAAAGATTCCGCACAAATTAAATTCTGAAATCGTTGGTGTTTATTACAACTACAATCCCAGGGACCTGGATGAGTTTCAATATTTTGTAGGGGTCCGGCTTCCTTGCGGAGCAGATGAAATCGAAGGGTTAAAGACCTAGTATTGTCCTCCTTTAAACGTTATCAAATACGATGTTATCGGGGAATTTCCGCAATCACTTTCACAGATCTGAAGATCCATCCGGAATACCGTTCTTCCCAGAGAATATTCATTGGATTTTGAGACTAATCAATTCGAGCCAAATCGATCCCTGGTGATCTCCATCTTCATTTCAACTAAAAATCAATAATTGATAAAAATCATCGAAGCATGTAACTGAACTCATCAATAACTACCCCTACCTTTCTAACTTTATAGGGATGAATTCAGAAATTACCATACTCGGTATCGCTTTGGGGTTGGGTCTTTTAGTGGGACTACAGCGAGAACGTTTCGGTTCTAAAATTGCAGGCATCAGGACCTTTAGTCTGATCACTTTGTTTGGAGCATTAAGTGGTCTCATGAGCAAACAGTTGAATGAAGGATGGCTGCTCGCTGTAGGTTTGATTTCGGTGGCACTATTACTGGCGGTCGCCAACTTTATCCAGACTCATGAACGACAGGTCAAATTGGGCCAAACGGCCGAAATTGCTGCATTGACCATGTTTGTGGTTGGAGCATACCTGGCTTATGGAAATTTGATTATGGGTGTGGTCGTGGGAGCCGCTGTGGCTATATTGCTCTATTTGAAGGATTATCTGACAGCCACCGTTTCAAAGCTGGGTGAAAAGGACTTCAGGGCATTTATGGTATTCGTTGCCGTCTCCCTGGTGATTTTGCCAATTTTGCCTTCCACTTCTTTTGGTCCGTACAAAGTGCTTAACCTCAGGGAGATCTGGTTGATGGTCGTTCTAATTGTTGGTTTAAGTATTACCGGATATTTCGCTTACAAATGGTTAGGTGCACGAGTCGGAACCGGACTTAATGGAATTTTCGGAGGGCTGATTTCAAGTACCGCAACGACAGTGACATTTTCAAAGCTGTCCAGTAATCTGGAGCGTTTTCAACTGCTCCCTGCCTTTGTCGTGGTGGCTGCTTCTGCAGTATCATTTGTCCGGGTAATTCTCGAAATCATGATTGTCGTACCAAAGCACATCGCTCTGATTCTTCCGCCGATAGGTATCGTTGCCAGCGTCATCATTCTGATTTCCTTATTCCTGTTTTTCCGTGGAAATACCCAGGTGAACGAACCGATTCCCGAACCCAAAAATCCTGCACAATTCCAGACGGCAATCGTGTTTGCAGTGCTTTATGGAATGATCCTGTTAGTCATCGCTTATGTCAAGGATTCTTTTGGAAATATTGGCATTTATGCAGTCTCCATTCTTAGTGGATTAACCGATATGGACGCTATAACTCTTTCACTGGCCAATACAATTAATGATGGAGGCATACTTCCGCAACAGGGGTGGCGATACATCCTTGTAGCTGCCTTGTCCAACCTTACGTTCAAAGGAGGACTAGTGATCACCCTGGGTAGCAAAAAACTTGCTTCTATCGTCATACCTGCATTTATTGTTACCTTCATTACCGGCGTCCTGATTTTAATTATCTGGTAATTTCCTCAATACCCTGCCCGCTTTATTTTGGATCTCTCCGTTGTGCACCGCAATCTTTCCATCAATGATGATCCATTCCATACCTTTTGAAAGAATATGAGGCTGTTCGAAAGTAGATAGCTCTTTTACGTTCAAAGGATCAAATATGAGCAGGTCTGCTATGTATCCCGGACGGATCAATCCCCGATCAGTTAACTGAATAGTTTTAGCCGGTGCACCGGTCATCTTATGGATGGCTTGTTCCAGTGTGAGTATTGAGTCTTGAACGACAAATTTCTCAAGGACGCGGGAAAAGGTACCATAACCTCTTGGATGATACATGGTGGGGCTGCCATCTGAAGCAATCACGACTTTTGGATGAATCATCAATCGTTCCTGAAGATCTCCATTCATTACAAAAAATGCCGCGCTTGAACCATAAGGTCCAATGATATCCTTCAATATTTTTTCAAAAGGCAGTTCATATTCGGACTCCAGGTCATGAAGTGTTTTCCCTTTGTACGGTCCGGAACCGAACAAAGTGGCTTTGGGTCCATTCCGTCTGTTTACTTTATTTTTCAGATAAACAAGGAGTTCTTCCCCGCGTGAACTTTTGATCTCCTGATACATCTTAGGATTTTTGGCCCATTCAGGAAATACAATGCCGATGCCGGTATAGCTGGCAGTATAAGGATACAAGTCTGCTGTAACCGGGAATTTTTCATTTTCGTGGTCAAACAACAATTCCAATATTTCATTCGCCCTCTTTTCATTTTTTCCGAAGACCACTTTTAAATGTGAAATATTAACCGGGCAATATCTGGCTAATGACTTCATTTCCTGCAAAGACTTTTCAATTTGATCGTCATCCTCATTTCGTATATGGCTGGTTATTATTCCGTGATTTCTACCCACAGCCTGAGCCAATGATTCCAATTCTTTTTTTGATGAATATATACCTGGTATATATTCCAATCCCATAGACAGGCCCCAGCACCCATCACGCATCGCGAGATCGAGAAAACGTATCATTTCAGAAATCTCCTCATCCGAAGGTTCTTTCTGCACCCCTATTCCACTCTCTTTTCGAATCGTCCCATGTCCAACAAATGGGATGATATTTACACCTGTCCTAATGGAATCCACTGTATGCAACCAATTTTTCATTTTGCCTGCAAGGACACTCGAACCATCCATTCCCAGGGCAATAGATGTGACACCCATGGATAAGAAATTTTGAAATTCCGGAGTTTTCAATGGGTCGCCATGAGCATGGATATCTATAAATCCGGGAGCAACAATCATTCCCTGGGCCTCCATTTTCCTTGCCACCTTGATTAAACTGCCATCACTATTTCCAATTCTCTTAATTCGGCCATTCTCGATTAACACATCAGAATAAAAGCCAGCATTATTCCCGCTCCCATCAACGACCAAACCATTTTCGATCAAAATGTCCCCTTCCCAACTTTCTTGTCCAAAACAGGAAGCGGGAAGGAGCCAAATAATTACAATTGACAGGAGGCTACTCACGTTCCATTTGTTTTCTTTTTGAATCCATTTCATCACCCTTAGAGACAAGGTAGTCACCAGTATGATCACGGGTATCCAATGAATGGGTTCGGTACCGGCTCTCTTATAATACGAAGTCATATAAATCGACCATATCCAATAACCGCCAACCATATGCAGTATCTTCCAGTGAAGTTTAGCAATTTTTCTCTTTATTGTATCCAATGATGTGATCAACATAAGGACAACAAATAAATACGCAATACCCCCTCCAATCAGCGAACCAGTTGCCGCCATATCAAAAACGGGATAAAAATTAACCTGCAATAAAAGGAGGAAAAATAGATGAACGAAGTGGATGATTGCAAATGTGATCCCAATATGCTTTCGATTCATTCGTAACCAGAAGGAGCATGAATTCTTCGAAAAGTGATATATGGAGGATGCGCTGAATGCCAAAATGAAAAGTGTAAAGCTAAACCTGGCTGACCATCGGATCAACTCCCTGTTGCCTTCTTCGGTAAATCCATGGATCAAAAGCAGGCTCACAAAGAAAGTGAAAGTGACAAATAGGATCGCCTTAACAAGTTGTCCATACCAGATACTCATCAAAAAGGTCGAATTTCTTATTTCCTGAAGATGACTATTTTATTGAAATTTTGAATTCCAATCAATTAAAAAAGTGGTAACCAAACGTGAAATTTGTGTTCCAGCTATTTGTGAAAGTATTGCGTCCATAAGACAATTGCGCCGGACCGAGAGGCGTCCTTACATTGATCATAGCACCATATCCCCAAAACGAAATGGACTGGTTTGCTATATCATTGACAGTTACGAAGGTGCGCTTACCGGAAAGAAAATCAGATCTAAGTGTGAGAAATACTCCGTTAAAAAGTTGGGTTCGAAATGAAGCTCCAACTTTATAATATTGATTGACATGGATCTGATGAGTATTTAATCCAAGCATTAAATGACTCTGTTCATTCCTGTCTTCTACCCCACCAATCCGGTAATTGTCCAGGAGAGAAGCCTGACTCTTATAAGCTCCCGCCAAATGTGCAGCCAGGGAGATATCAGCCAATGCAGAATATACAGCGTTTCCTTTTAGGTAAATTTTGTAATAAGATTTTTCCTCAGGAATGTTCAAAAAATTGTCATGACCGCTTTTGAGATCGTTGCTCAAAAGAGAATTTAGAGTCACCCCAGCCTGGAGATCGATTCCATTCATGGGAATTTGAACATTGTCCCTGTTGTCAAATGTAAATTCCAAATTGGAAAAGAGATCCAATCGATTATAGCTTTGCAGCTCGTCCTCCTGGACACCAATGGGTCTGAAATAATACGCGTCTATTCCGGTTTTTGCCGATAGAAAGATAGAATTATTAGGTTCATATCCCAGGCCAAGATGAGCCACTCCATTAATCTCGGCAAATCGTTCGCGTAATATTTCCTGTTCATACAGGTTTTGATCATAACGATGGGTTTGCCCTAAAATATTCAGGACGAAATCTTTCTTACGCCCTATTCTGTGATAATAGTCCAATTTGGCTCCAAAATTTTCTGCCAGTCTCAATGTCGTATACAATACAGAAGGTTCTCCTATCTTATTTCGAATTTCATTGGACAGAATAAGTGCAGTATTCGTTGAAGCCGAATAATTGAACGTGCCTGAAATCGAGTTAACCTTTCTTGGTTTGGCATCAATTGTGAGCAGTGTTTCATCTCTGCTATTCGTTTGAAAAAAGTAGTTGATGTTGTCAAAATGCTTTGTTCCAAACATCCTGGTGATTCCATTTTCAATTTGAGAAATTGAAATTTCTCCTTTTTGAAAAATGCCATACTTAAAATTTGCAAAGGCATCAAAAGGACTTCTTATGAATGGAAACCGAGTGTCTGCAAGCGTCAAAGTCTCCATGGACTTGAGCTTAATCTTTTCGGGCTCTTCAAAGCGGCGAAGTTCACTTGCTATGGCTTTTAATGAATCAATATTTTGAATAGCAGCGATATATCCTTCCCGGATCAGGACATCCGTTCTGTCAAATCCGAATGATGGAAGATGTTTTACATCAGGCTCGATCAGGACATCGACCAATTTTTTCTGTTTTTCACTATCCAGAATGCCCATCATAAAAGCTGATTGATTCAATATTTCAATCAGGTTGTTCAATTTATCTTTTTGTTCGAGTCTCGAACCTACATAAACGCCGATAACGTAATCTGCACCCATGTCCAACACTTCCTGCACAGGAAAATTTCTGATTAGCCCTCCGTCTACCAATAATTTATCGTCCCTTTCTACCGGGGCAAATACTGATGGGATAGCCATACTCGATCTCACTGCATTGCCGAGGAATCCATCTTCCAGAATTTCTATTTCACCTGTTTCAATATTAACAGCAATACATTTGAAAGGAATGGGTAAACTGTCAAAATCATTAATGTGGTGAGCCGCTCCAAACAAGCGATTCAAGCGAAGGTCTAACTTTTGGGAATTAAAAAATCCTTGTGGTAATCTCAATCCACCATCTCTGAATTCCATTGTAATACCAAACCTGTCGTGATACAATTTTTCGGATGGGGCAATATCTACCAGGGGAACTTCTGTAGCCAGTAGTTCAGACCAATTCTGAGAACGAGTGATATCTTCTATCTCATCTGCATCGTATCCCATGGCATATAATCCCCCCATTATTGCTCCTATACTCGTACCTGTGATATAGTCGATGTGAATTCCCTGTTCTTCCAGGGCCCTCAAAACTCCAATATGTGCGATGCCGTGTGCTGAGCCCCCACTTAATACCAATCCCACTTTGGGTCGTTCCTCCTGGCAAAAAAGATGGGTGAATGCAATGGTTAATATGATGATCAGGAGGTGCTTCAATAAAAGCGATTTATGGAGCTGGATTCGGAATCTCCTCTTGTATCCTGTTAATGGCCTTAATAACGTCTTTGTCCAACTTTATATTGATTGAATCGATGTCTTCTTTCAATTGATCCATATTTGTAGCCCCTATAATATTGGAAGTGACAAATCTCTGTTGATTGACAAAGGCAAGTGACATCTGTGCTAATGACATCCCATATTCGTTGGCCAAACCGAGGTATCGGGAAGTGGCATTATGACTGTTTTCTGTATTGTAACGCGACATTCTCGAAAACTGATTGATCCGATCCTGCGGTTTGTCTTCTCCCCTATGGTACTTGCCACTCAGTAGTCCAAAAGCCATTGGACTATATGCCAGCAATCCGGTTTCTTCCCGAACTGCGATCTCCGCTAGTCCAACTTCAAATGTCCTGTTCAATAAACTGTAGGGGTTTTGGATGCTTTGAATTCGTGGTAATTCATGACGTTCTGACAAACGAATATATTCCATCATGCCCCAGGGAGTCTCATTGGAAATGCCCATGTACCGAACCTTTCCTTCATTAATTACCGCTTGAAATCCTTCCAAGATCACCTCGATATTATTGTCCCATGAATCCCGGTGATAATATCCTCTTTTGCCGAAAAAGTTCGTAGCCCGCGCCGGCCAGTGAATTTGATAGACATCCAGATAATCCGTTTGTAATCTGGCAAGAGAACCTTCAACTCCTTCCTTGATACTTTGCACAGAATAGTCACTTACATTTCTGATATGCGTTGTGTATGGCCCGGGTCCTGCAATTTTAGATGCGAGGATCAACTCATCTCTTTTTCCACGGTCTTTTAACCATGTGCCAATATACTCCTCAGTTCTGCCTTGCGTAGCGGGGTTGGCCGGTACGGGATATAACTCTGCCGTATCTATGAAGTTGACGCCTTGTCCGGTTGCATAGTTCAACTGATCATGTGCTTCCTCTTCCGTATTTTGCTGGCCCCAGGTCATTGTACCCAGGCAGATAACACTGACGTCGATATCAGTTTGTCCAAGTTTCCTGTATTCCATGTGACTTATTGAGCGGTCAAAGGTAAATATTACCACTGTCTTTGCTTGAAGGGGTCAATCCAAAATTGTCAGAGGAAAGTGGTGCTCAGGCACCTGAAATGCGAATACTATTCACCGCATGATCCAATGTATCCCAGGAAATAATTAAAACCTCGTTGTCAAATATGGACTCAGGGTATATGGGATGACATAATTGTAATTGAATGAATTGTGTATTTTCCTTCCTGTTGGCATATTCGACTGGGAAAAGACGTTCTAAAGCTCCTTTGCTCATCCCTGTCTTCACAATTTTACCATCCATGACTTCCAGTTGAACAACGTCATCCTTTATATTGAAGGAGGTCAGGGCATCGTGGTGGTAAATAAACTCGCTTTCTTCAACAAATACGACCTCATTAAACTCGCCGGTGATTTCATTCTTTTGCTGTTTGATATTAGCCGACAGACCTTTCAACAATCTTTTGAAAACGGTCATATCCGTCAGTGACAGGGTTTTTTCCTGGCCTAATTCTGAAACGATCAACCGAAAATCATCAGGGCAATATGTTGGAATATCGGTTTGTCCCTGTACACTGCTTTGAAAGAAGAAGCATGTCAAAATCGTAAAAATGAAATAGTTGGAATACATCGGATTACTTTGTTCAATGATCAATCACTCTAGTATTTTCATCAATCATGAAGGCTAAAAAGTTCCTTACAATGAAGGTAATTCCGCGTATTTCGAAGACCTCTGATTAGATGCGATTTTAATTGCTCATTATCCAATCCTTCGGAAGTAGAACGAATGTGGTTTCAGCGTAATTATCTTTTTCGAATACTACACCTACATCTCCGTTTGCCAGAACAGCCATCGCGTGTATGTATCCCCCTGCCGGAAGTAATAAATTTAAAATCTTTGTGCCATCCTGGTTTCGTTATTTGCGTTGTTATATTTTCAGGTCCTGTCCACGTTCCTCCGTTGTCCGTACTTTTCATTACGTGCAGACAATAGACATTCGGCTCTTTTTCCAGGTTCATGAAATTATAGAACAGAAATACCACCCCATTTTCCTGGTCGACAATCATTGAAGGATCGGAGGCGAACATCCCTATCGGGAAATCAACGATTTTTTCGATTTCAGTCCAGGATTTACCTCCATCTTTGCTTCTCCGTATTACAATGTTGATATCATCACTCCACTTTAAATCGAGACATGAAGATACTCTTTCATCAACTGCTACCAGGAGATCTCCATTCGGCGCCACGACCATGGCAGGAATCCGGTAGCAATGGGCAGATTGATCGGGCATGGGTGTAAAGAGAGGTAGAAAAGTCAACGAATCAAAGCCCTGGTTTTGACCTTGTTGCGCCTCTATCCGGCTGACAAGAATCAGGATGATGACGCCGATAATAAAGCAGAATCTTCGAATCATTTCTGAATTGAGTTCAATTCAACAAAAAAGGATGACCATGTAGTGATCATCCTTTAAGTTATTATTTAAAACTCTTAAGATCTATCCTGGAGCATTATCTGAATTCAAGAGATCATAGAATTGATCAATCTTAGGCATGATAATGATTCTCGTTCTCCTGTTGACCGCCTGACCTTCAGGAGTTGCATTGCTGGCCAATACATTGTATTCCCCTCTTCCCGCCGCAATCAAACGATTGGGATCAATTTGATAGTCATCCTGCAGAACACGCACAACTGAGGTGGCACGTTTTACACTTAAATCCCAATTGTCCTCAAAACAATCTCTCTTGATGGGACGGTTGTCCGTATACCCTTCTACCATCACCTCTAAATCTGGTCTTTTTTCTACAATCAGGGCGATCTTAGCAAGTACTTCCTTAGCTCTTGTAGTAATATTTGAACTTCCGGTCTCATACAACATCTTATCCGATAAATTGATGAATACCACGGTCTTGTCCAACTTGACTTCAATGTCCTCATCAGCAATTCCATCTGCTAATTGTCCCTTCAGATTTACAGCCAGAGCGAGATTGATGGAATCGGCCTTGGTCTTCGCAGCCCGCAAGTAGCTGATGTACTCGTCTCTTTGTTCGAGTTGACCCAAGGTCTTGTTTATATTTTCGTTAGCCGATTGTGACAATACGGTAAGTCCCTGAACCTGTTCAATTTGCCGGTCTCTTTGATCTCTCAAGTCCTCAATCTGAGCTCTCAGGTCAGCGATTTGAGCATCCTTGGATTCAACGGTACTTTGAAGGGTCCGGATATTACCTCGAAGTGTTTCTTTGTCTTGTTCACATTCAGTCACCAATGCCATTTGTGCATTCAAATCTTCACCGCACTTGGCTAAATCCCGACTCAATTGATCTGAATTGGCTATTTCTTCGTCGAGAGATTTTTTGCTTACGCAGGATGTTGCAGCCACTGCCAAGGCCACGATCAACATTGTAAAGAATTTCATTCTCATTTTACTAGGGTTTAACTGGTTATCATTTTCAGAAGCCAATTATACGCAATTTCCAGCATAGCCAAAAATGAGAGAAGCACTGTATTCAGATTTATGAATCAGGCGCCACGATTGACTTAAAAGATGGAATCGAAACTGCCTTCCCAGGTATGAAATGTAAAAGACGGTGGTTTGTCTTTGAAAAAGAGAGATTTGAGGTTGGACAGTTCTTCCCTGGACGTGCTAAAGGTCCCGTTACTGCAATCATTCCCAATAAAGACCACATGCAAGGGAAATGGCTGTCCTCCATCCCGAAGAGAAATCGTACTGGTATGAGCCTGTGCAGGATCGGCAAGCATCGGGCATTCGAAATGAAAGGAAACAGTGAATTCTTCCAGGTGATCCGGAGAATAAATGATGTCTTCAAATTGGATGTCCAGTCCTTCCCGGACCAATTTATTTTCAACGGATCTTATTTTATCCATGGTGCTTTCCTTAGATAGCATCACCATAAAAGTACTTTTGAATTCCTGATGATCCTGACAGAAGACGACATTAACCAGGAACATACTAACCAGTGAAATCGATAGTAACTGACACATTTTCTTCATTTTACAAATATAGTAATTTATAATGTCATTGAAAACATCACGAAGTTTCAATACTATCCAATCGTTATCTTCCTATCTTTACGACACTTTGAATAACTGATTGCATTTCAATTTGGAAGTCAACAAAAAAATTAAGGTTGCCGTGCTTTTTGGTGGTCGGTCGACCGAACACGAGATATCATTGCTTTCTGCTCAGAATGTCATTCGATCCATGAACCGCGATAAGTATGAACCGGTATTGATTGGAATCGATAAAAACGGGAGATGGTATTACCAGGAAGATAGTCTCAAACTTTTTCATGCAGATGATCCCAGGCAGATCGCACTGTCCGATACTTCAAAGGAAATCCTGTTTTCACAGAATACGAATGACCATTATATTACCGCCGCTCATGATTCAGATCGGCGGCATCTGGCCTCTGTCGACGTTATCTGGCCGGTGCTGCACGGAACATATGGGGAAGATGGTGCCATTCAGGGCCTGGCAAAAATGGCCAATCTACCTTGTGTTGGCCCTGGAATATTGGGTTCGGCAATCGGTATGGATAAAGAGGTCATGAAGCGACTCTTGAGAGACGCCGGGATAAAAAGTGCCGAATGGGTAACATTGAGGAGACGGGACCTTGATGATCCGGACATATCTGCTATCATCAGTGAGTTGGGTGAAGAGCTATTTGTGAAACCCGTAAACCTGGGAAGTTCTGTCGGGATCACCCATGTAAAAAAGGGGGAGGAACTTGAAGCGGCCATTCGTTATGCCTTTGAATTTGATCACAAGGTGATCGTCGAAAAAAGAATTCATGGACGGGAAATAGAATGTGCTGTTTTGGGAAACGCGGATCCTATTGCCTCGGTACCCGGAGAAGTCATTCCAAAGGACGGATTCTATTCATATGAAGCCAAATATATTGACGAACACGGGGCTGCCCTGAAAGCTCCTGCTGACCTGACTGAGGAGGAAGTTAAAAAGGTGCAAGAGGCTTCCATTCAGACCTTTGTCTTACTGGAGTGCAGTGGCATGGCCAGGGTTGATATGTTTCTGACCCAGGAAGGCGAAGTTTACATTAATGAAATCAACACCATCCCGGGTTTTACAAATATCAGCATGTATCCTACTCTTTGGAAATTATCCGGTCTGTCCAATGAGGAACTCATCGACCGATTGATCCAGTTGGCGTTAGAAGAACATGAGGAGGATTCAGCTTTGAAGAGGAAGGTGTAAAAGCAAGTGAATCCCTCATAGGCATTTTGAAGGAGCTGAAAGCGAAATGACGTTCAACACCAATGAACACATCATTCAAATACCACGTACCCTTTTTCTAATAGTCGAAATTGACTAATCAATATTAAGTATTTTTTAATTTTTCTAAATTCCTACAGCATGTTTTTCCTATTTTAAGGAATCATGACCAGTCCCATCCACATAGGATTAATCGATGATCATCGTGCGTTGACCGATGCCATGTCATCCCTATTAACACAGCAAGACAACTTTCGGGTTGATGGTGTTGCACATGATTTTTCTTCCGGCATGAATCTGATCAAAGAAAATAACTGCGATGTTTATATTATAGATATGAACCTGGGAAAGGAAGACAGTTGTGAGTTAATCAGGGAAGTACACGTCAATCAAAAAATTCCAATCGTCTTATCTGCTTACAGTGATTATGGATTAGTCAAAAAAGCTGTGCAATCAGGTGCCAGATCTTATTTGTCCAAGTCATCTGCAGCTACCAATATTATAAAAGCAATTCACCTCACTCTAGACGGCAAATTCTACTATGATGACATCATTCAGAATACCATTAATGCGGCTAATGGTTTAGATGATAAATTGGAACTGGCCAAAGAACGCGCGATGATTAGCCAATTGACAAAACGCGAAAAGGAAATCATTCGACTCATCTCCCTGGAATACACCAGCGAAGAAATTGCCAAGGAGCTCCATCTTTCTAAAAATACAGTAGATGGCTATCGGAAGAATTTGATTAGTAAACTGGGTGTGAGAGGAAGTGTGGGGTTGTCAAAATTTAGAATGAAAATAACATGAAAACTATTCATATACTGACTATAATAATTCTCCTACTTCTTAGTGTATTAATATTCTATATTGCTCAGTCAAAATATAATGGCTTATTTAGATTTCACATAAACACTACAGAAAGGATTGATTTTACACAGGAAAATGATCCTTGGGGTAGTTATGGCCAATCACGTGCCTTTTCAATAAGTGATTCTGATTTCTTAGGAAACATACCTCTAAATGTAGATTTAAGTTTAAAGGAATATCAGATTTTTCACATGGATATCATTTCTGGAGATACAACTAAACCAAATATGGTCGCCATAGTAGGCAAACCTGAAATAAATTATTTTACTGGAAAGGGTAAAATAACATTTAAAATACTTCATGAAGTCAAGAAGAATAATCCATATTATTTAAAACTCAAGACTGTCCATCACAACCCCCCACCTAAAGAATATAAGTGCTATAACTCTCTTTTTGAAGTAGACATTGACACCACGAACAATTATGCAAGAACATTGGATTCAATAATTTGCCCAATTAAATTAAGGAGAATTAGATCTGGTCATTTAAGTGACATTGTGTTTTCACACAGAGAACCGAAGCCTTGCCCCAATAAATTTGACAATATTCTTCTTAATCGAAAAAAAATGATGGCAGGTGAAGTACGTATTTGCAAAGTAATATTTGGAAGGTAAAGGTGCTTGACAACAATATTTTTTTACACTTTCTCCTTTTTTTGATATTCACCAATTATTTGAATTCTGACCTCGAAAGAGTCAAAGACATCAGAAATCGTATGTCACCAGTATCTTTTTCACATTTTTCTCAATTTGAAAAAGATACTAACTCAATCAACCTTAGGAATAAAGCAATCGCATATATGCTATCGGGATATCAAGACTTAACAACTCAATTACCTCAAAATGGAAATGCCCTTCGCAAACTTTATAACTCGTATTCCATTGCAACACAAATTAGGAATGACACTTTAAGAGCAGAGACCCTGAAATTAATCGTAAGTTATTATCTGTATATTGATATAACTGAACCAATCATTGAATCATTAATTAAAGAGCATGAATCTGTATCGTATGATGATTTAGAACTGTGTTTTAATCAATATTTGCATTATAAGTTCTTAAGTGAATCTAATATTAATAAGGGTACTAAAATATTCATTGATAGGCTAAGTTGGTCTAAATTTCTAAATAGATGTCAAACTTTGAATTTACCGTATTTAATGTCCAAAATTGAAAACACCCGAGCCATTTATTATGAACTGCATGAATCAAATATTGATATTGCTAAGAAAGCATATTTAAATTCGATAGAATTTGCATTTAAAGTAAATAATAGTTTTGGAAATGAAAGAAGTTTTATTGCTTTTCAGAATCTGGGCAGAATGTTATTTGAAAATGACAATAAAAATGAATCCATAAAATATTTTAAAGAAGGTCTCAAATTTCGAGATTCTCAATCTGATGAATTAAGTCTTATTATGTCATATAAATGGCTTGCTCAAGCTTACCAAGAAAATCAATTATTTGATAGTGCTTATTACTATTTATTACTAGCGAACACGCTCAATTCAGCTTATCAACAGGAAATTCAGAGAACTGCTGTTAAAGAAATCCAAGAAAAATATCAAAACGAAAAATTGTCCAACGACCTTTCCCAGGCTGAATTAAAACGTACACAATTCTATATTACTTCACTGTCTCTTGGCGGAGCCCTTTCTGTGGCCCTTATTGGGATCTGGGGTATTCGGAGGATCAATCGCCTCAAACAAATCAATCTACAGCAACAAATCAAAGAAACAGAACAACGCGGACAGCTAGAAGCTATCAATGCACAACTGGATGGAGAAGAGCAAGAAAGAAAGCGCGTGGCCTCAGTTCTGCACGATGGTATTGCCAGCCATCTGACCGCAGCTTCATTTCATTTACAAACACTGGTGCAAAGCAATGATTCTACCCAGGCTGCAGATCAGGCGGCCAATTTAATTGTCGAGGCAGCGGAGAGGACACGTATGCTCTCACACGATCTCTATCCACCCATCCTGATCAAACATGGACTTGTAGCAGCCGTTGAAGCATTAGCTGAATCTTATTCTAATGAAGGAATCCGATTTCAGGTACAAGCAGACCAGAGCATCCAGTTTCCATCAGAGGAAATCGAAAACAAGCTCTATTTCATCCTTTCGGAATTGATCCAAAATGTCATCAAACACAGTAATGCGAACACTAGTACTATTCGGTTTTCAAATTCTGATCAAATCAGGGTCGAAGTGATTGATGATGGAAATAGCATGCCACAATCTGTTGATCCAGGACAAGGCTTACAATCTATTATCTCCAGAATTGATAGTCTGGGTGGCACATTTCAATTTGAAACGAATTCCAATGGAACGAGGGCTATCATTTTATTGTAAACACGCTTGAACCGCTTAATCCATTTCCAATTCCAATTTGAAAAATGAGTCATCACCCAATTTTAAATTTGGGTGATGCCCCGTATGAGAAAATTGGGCGATGTCCCGTATCTGAACTTCGGGTTATACCACCATTCGGAAATAGGAATTGCAGCCCACAAACTAGGAAATTTCAAAACCCCCATTAATGGTCTACCAATCGAGTTGATGCTAACTCATCTTTATATCATAATTCATTCCGTGATAACGATCTGATGAGTTAGGCAGTCTGCCATACGACCCGCCCCGGTGCACAGAGGTTGGTCAATCTCCGGACCAGGAATACTCCTGACTGCGGAGGCACATAATCCTTTTACCTAACCTCTAAATGCACTGATCATGAGAAATCTTGAGCGTACCCATGCCTCCTTTATCGTAGGTGATGAAGATGACGGCATCTAGTTATTGCGAAGTGGAGTTCATCGATTGAACTCCACTTTTACTTTTTCATTCAACCATGAACGATGCATGACATCCACTGCTCCTAACAATAACTGATGAACTTCATCTATTTGATGATCAACCAGGTGCTTAAAAGCCATTATAAAATTCTTTCTACTCGTCAACTGCGTTTCGCTATACCTGTCCTTATTCCTACGAATAAAGTCCTTGTAGTTTCTGATAAACATGTCAAAGTATTCAGCATCAGATCCATATAACTCATATGATGCACGGAGAAATAATCCCATGGCTTGTAATCTGCGACCACCCATTATAAAATGATGGGTCGAGTAAATTTGAATCACTTTGTCATAATCTTCACAAGAAAACTCTATCAACATTAATCCAAATTTCGTGATATCCTCAATGTCCTTTGAAACGAGAAATTTTGAAAAATGATGGTAATACTTTCTGGACTTTTCAATCTCCTTCAAAGAACAGAGGATGTTCAGATCACCGATAAAACGTATTTCATCAAGTCGACCAGAAAAAATGATTAATCCCGAATCGACAGACCACCAAATTAATTCTAAAAGCTTCTCCCTGGCTTCAACATCTCCCATTCGAGTCCTTAAGATCAGATATCGTCTCAATCGAACATAATAGGTCAACTTCAATTCCTGGCTGATATCTAAACCTCCTTCTCTCAGACAAGTAAAGAGAAAATCCGGATTAACTTGATACCGACTTTCAACAAGATCTTTTTGTGCAATAAGTGATTTGTACAGAATGGTTTCCTCATGGGCGAATTTGGAATTTTGAATCATCTCTAATTCTTCGCTCCAATCTTCATTGTACAGGCTTTGTAAATTATACACTTCAGCTTCATAGTATTCCATTATATCCGTGACGAATTCACGGATTGATGTGATCATTGTCTTATAATTATCCCTTGCCAAAGTTTTGTCACTTTTCAAAGGGCTATAACTGAAGTGTCTTTCATGCGAAATTTTATATAAATAAAATGCATTCCACAAGTCGAGATCTCCGGGATTACTCAATTTACTTTTTAGTTTCTTATAGAGTTTTCCCGTTTCATCATATAGGCCACGACGATTCAAGGATCGAAAATGCTGTAGTGCCAATCTCTTTTCATCATGAAACAGATCCCACCACACCCAGAAAGATTCAATGTGGCTGGACAAAACAGACATCACATTTTGAAATGACTTCTTTGACAAATGAGGAAAGACGGCTAGATTCACTTCCTCCAATTGCAATCGCGAATCCTCCAGGTTCTTACGGAAGTTGTAGATATATTCAAAGAGCTTGTACGGATCATTGCCTTCTCCCACGCTTCCCTTCAAATAGTTCAATAAGGGCTTCCACTCCTGTTTTGTAATCTTCTCAATCCTCCGGAACAACTTACTCCGACCCATGACGTTTTTTTCAGGAATTAGTCATCAAATATTAAGATATATAATATTGTATATCAGTAATGTAATGGTTCGGTAAGAAATAGGGGATAAGAGGGAGTAAATGCGTAGGTTGGAGACAAGTTGCATCCAACCTGTAATCAAAGCTCTAACCCCATGATTAC
>JANQHF010000113.1 GCA_028282725.1 Saprospiraceae bacterium | reverse complement strand
TATGGCCAACTTAAGATGTTACAAATACAGTGGAGCTTGGGATATTGTCAAAAAGGTCATAGCCTATGCCGCTTAATAGTGCAATCTGAAATACACACTCAGCCACATTGGTCTCGAAGTGATCAGACAGCCAATACCCATACATTATGAATGAGTACAAAGACTATCTGGTCAATAAAGTACCGGAGTTATTACAAAAACTAAAATTTGATGCAGAACCGGGTTTTGGGATTATGACAGCCCAACATATGATCGGGCATCTCATATGGGTGACCAAGTCATTGGTAAAAGATTACTGTCCATTCCCGGACCAATTTAACCGGTAAGCAGATGAAGTTTGTGAAGTTCATTCAAAACGGGGCCATTTCCAGCATGGACCTTCTGATCAACAACGGAAAGAATTAGAACTACCCGGAATGATCGATCTCAATGAAGCCATTGCAGTTATTCCCGAAGCAATTGACAGTTTATATGCATATTCAAGGGATCATATCTTTTATAATTCTTTAATGGGAATTTTATCCTTTGATGAATTGGAACTATTCCATACACAATATTTTGAATGCCACTTGGAAAAACAATTGGGTCTCAATTCTTCGGATCAATTGTATCACATTCTAACCAGTACGTATACACTTATAGCAGATTTCCCAATATTTTCCTTTTTCCTTGATTTAACAAGAGCTTTGGTTTTTCGTTAATTATTCCTAAATCTGTCCAATTCACCACTACGGCTTATCCTGCCAAACGTATTAGACCTGATCAATTTATTGAAATTGTTATTTGATAACAATTATGGCCAAAACTCTATGACATGGATAAAATTCGAGTTGCATTTTTTGCTGAAATCTTAGAAAGAGAATTTGATGGAGCCACACGCACCATATTTCAAATTATTGACAGGATTGATCCTAACAAATTTGAGTTTTTATTCTTTTGTGGTGTCGCACCGGAAGGCAATTTCCACTTTAAGATGATTCAGGTGCCTTCTGTAACAATTCCATTTAACAACTCGTACAAAATGGCCTCTATGTTTGGCATGGGGCCTACGATCTCAAAAGAATTAGGGGGTTTTGCACCGGATGTGATTCATGTTTCAACTCCTTCACCATTGGGTTTTTATGCAATGAAGTATGGACGTGCACATGGGATCCCGGTCCTTTCAATTTATCATACCCATTTTTTATCCTACATAAAGTATTACACTCAAAACACCCCGATTATTACCCGGGCTATCGAGCAGGCAATAGTGTTGCACAACAAATCTTTTTATGATCGTTGTGAAATGATCTATGTGCCAACTGATGAAATGATTAGCCAATTAAAGGATTATGGTTTCAATACAGAAAAGATGAAGATTTGGAAAAGGGGGATTGATCTATGTATGTTTCATCCGGGAAAGAGAAATAGACAAATTCTCAAGGTATTGGTTGGCAATGACCATCCGAATATTCTATTTGTCAGCAGGCTAGTCTGGGAAAAGAATCTTGAACTGCTCATCGAGATGTATAATGGGTGTGTGGACAAAGGATTAGAATATAATTTCATTATTGCAGGAGATGGCGTTGCGAGAAAGGAAATGAAAAAGAAAATGCCAGGAGCCTTTTTCATGGGAAGTGTCCCTCATGATTCACTGTCTAAGTTATATGCCTCAGCTGATTACTTTGTATTTCCGTCTATAACTGAGACATATGGCAACGTAGTAGCAGAAGCTATGGCCAGTGGTATTCCTTGTATAGTTGGTGATGGTGGTGGTGTGAAAAGTTTGATCAGGCAGGGAGTAAATGGATTCCTTTGTAATCCGGATGATGCGCGTGATTTTTTAAAAATGATCGAAATCCTTCGCAATCAGCCTGAACTTACTGAAAATATCATCAATCAGGCACTATCGGATGTTCGGGATCAGGATTGGGATTTGCTCGTCTCATCCTATTTTCGGGATTTGCAAATGCTCTCCAGGTTGGAACTACCCCGTAAGGACAGGAGTAGTTCCATCAATCTACTTGTTGCATAGTTCTTATGCGTATCCAGGTAAAAATGAATAAAATAAAGACTGGACTCTTCGCGACCATTTTCGTCCTCATGGTCATATTTATAAGTCGTGTCGATTTTCAATTGGTTTTCGCATATATCCGGTCATTAGGTGTTGCCATAATTGCAATTATCATGGCGACATTCGGTGCCTATATGCTTGCCACAAGGGCCTGGCAAATTTGTTTGGGTAGTGATCATAAATTCCGGACTTCCATATGGGATTTATTTGCAATCAGACAAATCGGAGAAGCACTCACCCTGATCAATCCGACAAACATCATTGCCGGTGAAGCTTCTAAAGTATATATGTTGGGCTCATTCGGAATTAGAAGAAACAAGGCCACTCATAGTATTATTATTTCAAGATTATTGATTATTACTTCGTATCTAATGTTGACAGCATTTAGTCTGTCTGTTTTATTTACGCAGAGTTTTGAAAACTCAAATCTAAAAATTGTCCTGGTGGTTTTAATATCAGGTCTGATCGCTGCACAATTATTTAGTTTTCGCGTAGCCACAGGAAGGCTTTCAATATCTAAAATTATTAGTCCGATTATTTATCTCATTCCTTCATCCGGATTAAAGGATAAATTGATTAAGGGGATCAATAACGTTCAGATTTTGCTGGATGATGATCATCGAAAAAAGAAGCACATATTAATCTGCGCATTCATTTTTTCCATGCTTCATTGGATCCTCGGAACATTTGAGTTTTTTATAATTCTAAATGGGTTGGATATACAGAGTACCTTTCTGGATGCAATGGTTTTGGAAGCAGGGGTTATGTTTTTTAAAAGTATAGGAGGGTTTATTCCGGGCCAACTCGGTATTGAGGAATACGGGAACAAGTTAATGCTCGGTTTTCTCGGAATTCCATCACTTGAAATTTGGATGGCTGTATCCATTCTCAGGAGGGCAAGACAGATATTCTGGTTAGTACTGGGCATCCTGTTGCTCGTAGTTATTTCAAAAAAGTATAATTGGAAATTCTATTCTTAAGTCATAAGTATCCTCCGTCAATATGTGGAATGTAAAAATGAAGCTTTGAACTCATTACCGGCTTTGCGTCCAAAGCTGCCGTTTATAAAATTTGCTACGTGCCAACGGAAAACAAACTGTCCTTTTTTCTAAAATTGAACAGACGGGTTAATAGGCTACTCAAAGCACATCCCAATATTTCCCCGGCACACTTTAGTGATGGTGTTATGGCACAGCTGACATTGAGGCTTTGCAATTTTGGAAAATTGAAGACCGCTGCCACTTTTCATGGGTTGGATGTTGTTTTCCCAAACAAGATTTATCGAAAGTACTTTTTTCCATTGCTCCACAGGCTTGACCGGATCATTTGTGTCAGTAAGTACACAGCACAATGTTGCATTGATATGGGTCTGTCAACCAAAAAAAATCATACGATTCCCAATGGAGCGGATCATGAAATCACTAACATTCTACCTTCTGTAGAGTCCAAAAGAAGTATTTCCAAAAAACTGAACTTGTAAGGAAGTAATAAAATCCGAGAGGTTAAATTGTTTTAGCTGCGAATCTAGAAGGCATCAAAGACGCTGTTGTGCACGATGAAAATGGTTATTTGTTATCTCCGGGCATACCAGAACAATGGATAGATGTGATCAATCACCTGTCAGTTTCCGAAACGAAATCCAAAGGATTAAAGACACAGAAGTTTGTACTTAAAAGTTTTGTTGGTCGAAAATGGTCGATGAGTATTATGACTTGTTCAAGTCATTGGTAAATCCATCTGATTCAAGCGATCCCAATCAGAAACTAATTACTAATGAAAAAGTTCTTTAATGTGGTCAATTGCCTTTTGAAAGGCTTTCAACTACTATGTCGGTGAACCGTTCAGCATCGATGAATGCCCAGGCCCATTCGTCAAAGCCGGCTACAATTTTATCCGGGTCCATACTATCTCTGTCCCGGCCTACATTGACATAAGACTCGATTCTTTCCTTTACGGTTGTTAAAAACTCATGATATTTTTGAAGATCTTCTTTGGTTGCCATAGGTCCGTGACCAGGTATGATTTGGGTGCCTTCATCAACTAACATCAATGCTGCTTCGGCTGCGGCTATCATTCCATCGATTGATCCACCGCTTCCAACGTCAATATATGGGAATCGTTTATGGAAAAAGCAGTCCCCCATATGTAAAACGTTGCTTTCGGGCAGGAATACAAATGAATCACCGTCGGTATGTGCATTGTGGACATGCATGACCATAATTGGTTCTCCCATGAAGTATAATTGCATATTATCCCTGTAAGTTACTACGGGAAGAGCAGTGGCTGGTGAAGCCGGTGTGACTCTTTCTCCCCGGACTTGTTCCATTGCCATTCTATCCCTGACATTTTCATGGGCAAAAATTAACGCTCCTGATTTTCCAAAGTTTTCGTTACCGCCAGCGTGATCGCCATGCCAGTGAGTATTGATTACCTTGGTGACTTTCCCGGAAGCCAAATCAACCACCTTCGCCATGATTTTGTCTGATAGCTGTCCATATTGATTATCAATTAATAAAGCATCCTGACCATTGATGACCAAGCCTATGTTTCCCCCGGAACCTTCAAGCATATAAATGTTATCTGCCAGTTTGGTCTCTTTTATTTCAACTCCGGCAAATCTGTCCTGGCCGGTAAGTGAAGAAAAACAAAATAGTACGAAAATGAAAAGCGCTGTTATTCTTGACATAATGCTTACATTTAAATTTTAAGATTGATACAGTTTACTTTTAAATATACTCGAATTAATTAACCCTATAAATGACGAAATGTTTCTTTTTCATTTTATGCCAAATCACATCCTTCGGCATGATTCTTTGTCAACAGGGTCTTGAAGAAAGAAAAATTCGATTTCCGGATGTAGACAACTATGTAACCTTAAAATGTGATTTTCATATTCACACCGTATTTTCAGATGGAAGTGTTTGGCCAAATATTAGGGTAGAAGAAGCTGTGAGGGATGGTCTGGATGCAATATCCTTAACGGAACATATTGAATATCAGCCACACGATGAAGATATCCCTCATCCCGATCGCAATCGTTCCTACATTCTTGCTCAGGAATACGCCAAACCTTATGATCTGATCGTGATTCATGGTGCCGAAGTTACTAAGGACATGCCACCCGGTCACGCCAATGCCATATTCATAACGGATGCCAATCTCATTAACTTTGAGGACCCGATAGCGGCCTACCAGGCCGCTGCAGACCAGGGAGCTTTCATTTTCTGGAACCATCCCAATTGGATCCAACAACAGGATGACGGTATGCCGGTAATTTCAGCGCTTCATGATACCCTCATTAATAAGGGGTTACTACATGGAATAGAGGTGGTCAATGATATCACCTATAGTGAAAGAGCCCTGGAACTCGCCAAAAGCCATGATCTCACTGCAATCGGTACATCTGATATTCACGGATTGGTCGATTGGCAATACGGCCTGGCAGAAGGAGGTCATCGTCCTATTTCCCTGGTCCTGGCAAAAGAAAGGTCTGATTCTGCAATAAAGGAAGCAATGTTTGCAGGCAGGACCATAGCTTGGTTTAATGATGTTTTGATTGGAAAGGAGGAGAACGTGATTCCTTTGGTCCAGTCTTGTCTTTCTTTGAAATCAAGGGATTTCATTGGTCCTTCAACGGTAGAAGAAGTCGTGATCACCAACCATAGTAGTGCTAAATTCATTTTAAAGAATATGTCAGACTATGATTTTTACAACCATTCGGACATCGTTACCATTGATCCACACAGTGACGTCTTGATCCAGGTATTGACCAAAGATGGATTGACCATCAGGGCAATTGAAATGGAAGTGTTGAACGCAGTGATAGGCGAAAAACGTCATCCCGTTGTGGAATATCGTGTATTGCGCTGATTGATCTGCCTGGTCAGTTATTTGAGCACCTGCCCGTTTTGACTAGCATCCGATCAATTTTCCCAAACCGAAGAAGATAGCCAGCCATACCAATCCCTTCACGAAGAAAAACAGGAATGCACCCCAACCCAATCTCTTGAACCACTTTCCTGATTTCTTCCCCCGTTCTGGCTTTTCTAATCCTGCCATTCCGCTATAAACAAGTTGGTAGATCGACTTCCGCCATTGTTGCGATTCGAAGAAAAGGCGAGATATTTTCCATCGTATGAAAACATTGGAAATGAATCAAATGCTTCATCAAAGGTGATTTGCTCCAACCCCGTACCATCCAGATTGATCATAAAAAGATTGAATGGGAAACCTCTTTCACTCTTGTGATTGGATGAGAATATGATCTTCTCACCGGATGGATGGAAATAAGGCGCCCAATTGGCATTTCCCAAATTCGTAATTTGTCTGAGTTCCGATCCATCGACATTACAAACAAAGAGTTCCATGTTGGTGGGTTGAACCAGGTTTTTTGCAAGAAGATCCAGATACCGGGTTTTTTCCTCCTCTGTGGAAGGTCTCGATGCCCTGAAGATCAACCTTGATCCGTCGGGTGAAAAGAATGCACCGCCATCGTATCCGAGTTCATCAGTAATCTGTTTGACGTTGCTTCCGTCAATGTCCATTGTGTACAATTCAAGGTCTCCTGTTCGCATTGAAGTGAATACGATTTTATCTCCTTGTGGGGACAGGGTGGCTTCAGCATCATAACCGGGTTCGTCTGTCAACTGTTTTGTAATATTTCCTTCGAGATCACTGATAAAAATATCGAAGGATTCATAAATGGGCCAGACATATAATCCACCCGGACTTCTCTCAGGTACCGGAGGACAATTTTGATCAGCAAGATGAGTCGATGCATACAGAAAATGATCGTTACCGGGCATAAAGAAACTACATGTCGTTCGTCCATGACCCGTGCTCACCAGAGGTACTCGCTTGTTGTGATCCCACGATTCGTTAAGATCATAATAGAAGATCTGATCACACTCAGCACCCCATTCCGGGTTTGAAGCTTGAAAGATCAACTTTTGATTGTCGAATGACCAGTATGCCTCAGCATTATCTCCTCCGTTGGTCAACTGCTGCAAGTGCTTGAAATGCTTTTCCTTAATGTAAATGAGAGAATCGTGTTCGAAGGGCTTCAAAGTAGCCGCCTCCTCTGTATTAATGTCGGCAGGTGGTGTCTTTTTTTGAAAGCAACCCGCAAAAAATATTGCGATAGAAAGAAGAAATATCTTGTGGTATTGAGCCATGCTAGAGTAAATTTGAGGCGCAAAAATAATCTTTTACAAATAGTTAAATCAATAGCGTGAATATAACAACGGACAGACTCTTCAAACATGTGGTTGCCTTGCTTCTCCTTCCTTTGCTCTTGAGTCAATGCAGCACAACCCAGACTTCCCTGGAAAAGGAATTGGGTTATGATCCCATGCTTGAAAAGGACATTGAATATCTCGCTTCCGATGAATTGGAAGGGAGGGAGACGGGACAGAAAGGTGAAAAACTGGCAGCAGAATACATTAGTAAAAGAATGCAGGAATTAGGGTTGATTCCCATGGGAACTGATCAATACTACCAGGACTTCCAGGTCAAGGATAAGGATAATCCTCATGGGGCTGAATTTGTTGAGCAAGGTGAGATCACCGTTCGCAATGTCATTGGTATGATTGACAACGGTGCTTCCAATACAGTGGTCATTGGAGCACACTATGATCACTTGGGATGGGAACACAGTGGTTCGCTTCATGCAGATGGAAGAGCGATTCATAATGGTGCAGACGATAATGCAAGTGGGGTGGCAGGTATGTTGCACCTGGCAAAGGAATTGACCGGACGCTATAGCAATAATAATTATCTCTTTATTGGATTCTCGGGCGAAGAGTATGGTCTTTGGGGGTCCAATTACTACACTAAAAATCCAACTGTTGATCTCGGTATGGTCAATTATATGTTGAATATGGATATGATCGGCAGGCTCAATGAAGAAGGAAAATTGTCCATTAACGGGGTGGGGACCTCTCCGATGTGGAACGAAGTGATACCAAAAATCAAGGTCAAGGGAATTTCCGTTGTTACGACCGAAGGTGGACTGGGAGCATCTGACCACACATCGTTTTATTTATCAGAAATCCCTGCGCTTCACTTCTTTACAGGACAGCATGCTGATTATCATAAACCTTCTGATGATGAAGATAAAATCAACTATGAGGGTCTGGACATGGTGCTTGAATACATCCTGAAAGTTGTAGGCAAACTGGATAAAAATGAAAGATTGGCCTGGACAGAGACGAAACAAGCTGATCAGCAAGGAAGACGTTCTTTCAAAGTGACCTTGGGAGTGATGCCTGACTATTTATTTGACGGGGAGGGCATGAGAATAGATGGAATTCGGTCGGACCGTCCGGCAGACAAAGCCGGTATTCTTAAAGGTGATGTCGTAATTAAAATGGGCGAATATGACGTTGAAGGAATGGAATCCTATATGAACTTACTGTCCAAGTTTAATCCTGGTGATTCCATTATGGTAACGGTAAAAAGGGGAAATAAGGTCATTCGGAAGGAAGTCGTATTCGACTGAATTATTTCACTATTTTCTTAGCCATTTTCATAGGTATGGCGACACATTTTTTCTCCATATAAGAGGTAATTTCCTCTATCAAATCTTTGGTTTCAGACGGAAGATCATCAATTTGTTCTTTGAAAACCAGGTTGATGGCACGCTCCTTTACCTCACGTATTTCGCGAGGAAGGTTGCTCAACGCTTTTTCTACTTTCCTTCTTTCAAACATTTGTTCAAACTCATCCAGGTGGGTCTTGATAATGCTTTTTGCTTCCGCAATATTTTCTGCCCGAAGTGCTAGATTTTGTTCAGCCAGTTGCCTTAGGTCATCAATGGAGATATAATCGACCTGGTCCAATTGTGCCACTTCTTTGGCTACATTATGCGGTATCGAAAGGTCAACAATTACTTTTTCATTATGGTCAGCCACGATTGAAGAAAACATTTCTTCTGTCACGATTGGCTCCTGAGCTGCCGTACAGGTGAATATGCAATCAAAATCCTCACTGTAACCTTTGAGATCACCCAGATGTCTGGCTTCGGCATCCAATTCCTGGCTAAGTGCATTGGCATTATTGATCGACCTGTTGAAAATGATGAGGTTTTGGTATCCGTGTTTTTTCAAAAATCTGCCGGTTGTACTATTTGTTTCACCTGCCCCTATCAACAGGATCCTTGCGTCTTGAGGAAGCTTCTTACTTAGAAATTTCTGTATGGCCAATGAGACCACGGATACCGGACGTGTTCCAATCGTCGTCTTCGTATAGATCTCTTTGGCAGCTTTGACAGCTATTTTATTCACTAATCTGATACGATCACTACAAATATTAACCTGATTACACAGGGCATAGGCATCCCGGAATTGCCGGAATATTTCTCGTTCTCCCACTACCAGGGAATCGATGGAAGACGCAATTTCCATGATGTGATTGACTGCCTCCGTTCCCTGGTATTGAACCACAAATCGATCAATTCCCTCTAGTATCGAATCATCAATTTCAGGATTGATCAATTGAAAAAAAGCGGCCATGTTTCGCTGGTGAATATCATTTGCTCCATAAAAAAGAAAGACTACTCTGTTACAAGTCGATAAATAGAGAAATTCTTCCTGCCCACTGGCCTTTTTAATCGCTTGTAGACGGGCAATAAGACCTGCTTCTTCATTGTATTTCACCATGAAGTGTTCCAGATCCCTTGTATCGAGACTTCGATGTGAAACCGTTATGAGCTTGTAATGTTCCAGCATTCGTACCTCAAAATTAAGCCCTTTGTATTAAGGCTTTGTCATGACATTGTAAAAAACGAATTATTGTGAATGAACAGGCTGTTTAGCGCGATGTTCAAAATCATCCTTATTTGGTATATTGCTTTCCTTTCAGCTTCATCAATATCATCAAATCCGCCTGTACATGAATGATCAATTAAGGACCGTTATAGAGAACTTTTATCATTGGGAATCCACAACTCCCGACAAGATCTTTTTACGTCAGCCGAAAGGAGATCAATGGAAGACAATCACATATGGACAAGCCGGTGAAGAAGCTCGGAGAATCGCAAACGGAATGAACAAACTTGGTCTTCAGAAAGGAGACCATGTCGGGATCCTGTCCAAGAATTGTTATCACTGGATCCTGGCTGATCTGGCGATTATGATGGGCGGCTATGTTTCTGTACCATATTATGCAAGTCTCCCAAAATCCCAACTGGAAGAGGTCATTGCCTTGAGTGATATTAAATTATTGTTTGTGGGTAAGCTCGATTCGTGGAGCAACAAAGGGGATGCGATCCCTCCCGGACTCCATGTGATTCGATTCCCTCGTTACCAGGGGAATGCTGAGATTCCTGTCGGACTGAAGTGGGATGACATGGCAGGTGAGAACGATCCGATTGAGGGCCAGCCCAAACCTGGACTTGATGATCTTTGGACCATTAAATTTACATCAGGCACGACGGGTACACCAAAGGGTGTCATGCACATCCATCGGACACCTGCATTGATTATGCGCGACGAAGAAAAGTCGCAATGGATCGGAATAACCAAATTCAAGAATCACCGTTTTTTTTCATTTCTTCCGTTGAATCATGTTGCTGAGCGTCTTGGAATGGAAGTGCCTTGTCTGTATGTAGGCGGGACTATATCGTTTGCAGAATCATTGGACACTTTTGCCCAAAATATCCGGGAAACTCAGCCTACGATGTTATTTGCCGTTCCTAGAATTTGGACCAAATTTTACTATGGAGTGATTGCAAAAATGCCACCTGAAAAGATGGATCGACTTCTTAAGATTCCCATTGTTTCGGGTATTATCAAAAAAAGAATTCGTACAGCACTGGGTCTTCGGGATGTAAAAATCGCTGCGACCGGGGCGGCTATTACACCGGAATTTCTTAAAAAGTGGTACCGCAAATTGGGCATTCATTTGGTGGAGGCCTACGGTATGACCGAAGTTTGTGGTTCGATGACCAATGGTCCCGACCTCGATACGCCACCGGATTCGGTCGGGAGAACTATCCCCGAAGGCGAAGTGAGGATACATCCGGATACAGGAGAAATCCTGATGAAGACTCCCTATATGATGACCGGTTATTATAAAGAGCCGGAGAAAACAGCTGAAGTACTCATCGATGGGTGGATGCATAGCGGAGACAGAGGGACGATTGATGAAAAGGGATATGTCAGGGTCGTGGGCCGCGTAAAAGATGCTTTCAAGACATCCAAGGGTAGCTATATAATACCCAACCCCATGGAAGAAGTGATCTCAAATAATGACTGTGTCGAACAGTGTTGCGTGGCCGGTTTGGGCATCCCGCAACCCATTTGTTTGGTTAATCTCTCGGAAGTGGGTCAATCAAAGGAAAGATCCGACGTGGAAGCCTCACTAAAAAATGAATTGGCAGATCTGAACAAAACACTATCCGGATATCAAAGGATATCAACCATCATCATCAATAGAGATGCCTGGAGCGCGAACAATGAAATCCTGACTCCGACCCTGAAAGTAAAAAGAGGAAAAATAGATGATTTGTACGGAAGTCAGTTTTTGAACTGGCATAAGGATGAAAACCAGATCATTTGGGAGTAAATCTAAGAACATATCATGGCTTTGATTCATTACTTATTCTATGACAGCTGATTACGATGCGGTAATCATAGGAAGTGGTTTTGGAGGCACTATGATTGCCAAGAAATTGATAGAAGCCGGGTGGAAGATAGCCATTGTAGAGCGGGGAAATTGGATTCAAAGAGGACCACACAATTGGGCTGACGACGCATCTATTGACCTTACTCCGCATTACGATAAGAGTTTGCCATATGAAGTGATCAAGGGAGGAAATAAAAAGCAGATGGGAGTCTATTCGGCAGTTGGGGGTCCATCGGTGTTCTACGGGGGTGTTTCATTCAGGTTTCGGGAAGACGACTTTAACCCACCTCCGGAAATTGTCAACAATTCCGGAGCAGAATGGCCAATCAATTATGCGGATCTTTCCAGGTACTATGATGAGGCAGAGCGCATCCTTCAAATAGCCGGTGAAGCGGGTATTGACCCGACCGAACCCTCGAGAAATATTCCCTTTCCCCAAAAACCCCAACAGTATGCGGACATTTCTCTAAAAATAAAATCAGCAGCAGAATCTTTGGGATTGCACCCATTTCACTTACCCCTGGCCATCAATTTCAACAATACCGAACGCAATCAGTGTACTTTGTGTACTACCTGCGACACCTTTGCATGCGCCATAGGCGCCAAGAATGACCTGGATACCATGTTGCTCAGAAAGATGTCCAGGGGTCAGTTAGATCTGCATGCGAATTGCATTGCGACCAAATTTGAAGAAATTGATGGCAGCATTCGAAAGGTACATTGCATTGACAGATCGAATGAAAAGAAATTTACCTTGACTGCAAGGATTTTCGTTTCAAGTGCAGGGGCTCTTGCTTCTCCCCATCTCATTCTCAATTCCGGCCTGGAAAAGCTAAATCCTGCAGGACATATCGTTGGACGCTACCTTATGCGTCATGTAAATGCGATTGTCTTCGGAATATTTCCCAAAGTGGCAGATCCGCAATACAGGTTCCACAAGGAGCTGGCTATCATGGATTATTATTTTGGCAGTGCGAACATCCAATTTCCCAGGAATAAGATCGGTAGCCTGCAACAGGTACCGACTCCGCCGGGTGGACTTGTCCGCCATGAAGCTCCTAAACCTCTCGGTAAGTTGGCAGCAGTGGGTGTCAAACTATTATCCGGATTATTGGCTATCGCTGAGGATCAACCGCAATACGGCAATTTCATAGGTTTAGATCCAGTTAAGAATGGTAAATATGAGATGTCGGTTCCCATCGTATCTCATGAGTATTCGAAAAGAGACCTGGCATCACTGGACGTACTGATTCAGGCTGCTAAACAGATCATGAAGAAATCCGGAGCAATGCTCAACTACGTACACCACATCAGAACCTTTTCGCACTCAGCCGGAACGATCAGGATGGGGGACGATCCCGAAACAGCTCCTTTGGATAAATACTGCTCATTCAGGGGAATTGAAAATCTATATGTCGTAGATGCTTGTTTTATGCCCACTTCAGCAGCTGTAAATCCCTCTCTGACCATTAGTGCCAATGCCTTGCGAGTAGGAGATCATCTTATCAAACAATACAGTTTGTAACGAATGGCATATCGAAGAATAGAAGAAGTCAGTCCTATCAGAATCTGTTTTCTGGGTTGTGGTACAATTACCAGGACTCATGCCAGGACCATTAAAAAGGCCGGTAATTACGAGGTATCATTTGCCAGCCGAAACAAAGCAAAAGCGGATGAGTACAAAAAGAAGTTTGGAGGTCTCCGGGCGTACTCTTCATATGAAAATGCCATAAATGACTCGGATGAGGACATCATTATGATCAATACGCCCCCTGATAGCCACTATCTCCTGGCAAAAATGGCCTTGGAAGCTGATAAACATGTTATCGTGGAAAAGCCTCCTTTTATGAAATCAGCACATTTTGATGAATTGGGAGTTCTTGCTGATCAATCGAATCTTCATCTCATGGTGGCTGAAAATTACTATTACAAACCCTTGAGAGCAGCAATAGAGAATATTCTGAGAAAAAAATGGATCGGGGATCCGCTATTTATGGTCGTCAATGCCACCAAAAAACAAGCCTCCAAGGGTGATTGGCGTGACGATGAGCAATTAACCGGATTTGGAGCACTCTTCGAAGGAGGGATTCACTGGATAAATTTTATCAATAACCTTGGAATGAAACTGGACCGCATCGAAGGTTTTATTCCAGGTCAGCAGGGTCAACTCGAAAGAAGTGTCCAGGTATCTGCACTTACGGATCAAAAGGTGGTGATCAATTTATTGTACAGTTGGGAGGTCAACACGATATTCAAGGGATTGCGGATTTCCCGAATTTATGGAACGGAAGGATCCGTGACTTTCGAGTCCAATGGCATCTTTGTTTTGGTCAGAGGAAGAAAGAAAAGATTGATCTTTCCCGGGCTGTCCAATATTACCGGTACCCGCAAAATGTGGGTGGATTTTACCAGGGCTTTACGCGATGGACAAAAACCCGCGTTTGACTGGAAAATGGCCCAATCAGATTTGGTACATATAGAAGCTGCATATAGAAGTGCAAGGTCGTAGATCTCACACTACAATTCATTGCACAAGGGTAATAACTATTCGGGATTTAATACCTTTCTTTGCGCTCACTTTAAGCTGAATAATATGCATTTCATACTCTCTTTATTGACCGGACTTGCTGTAGGCACCCATAACGCTACCTGGGGCATGTACAAGGACGCGCCGCATGAAGGATTTACCTGGTCCACTTATTTCAGAAGCGTCATTGCCGGGGCAGTTTACGGTCCGCTCTTATGGTATATTTTTCAATTGGACCTGTCTAGTGCAGCCAACCTGTTTTTATTGTTTGGAGCCACATATTCCCTTGAGCGAATCACTATGGAAGTATACAAGACCTTTATCCGAATTGAGGATCAGTCAAAATATTTCATTCCGATGCAATTATCCGTCTTTGGAAAGCCAATCGAAAGTTATCCTTTGCGCTTATTCTTTGGGGTCCTTTACGTACTTGCCCTGGCGGTAATAGCATATGGGATTTACCTTTTGAACAAGAACTATCAGGAGGGAGTATTGAATTGGAATCCTTTTTTGATCCTATTGCCTTGTTCGGTATTTGGGTGGGTCTCCGCTTTTGGCGGTGCCTGGAAGGATGCTCCACTCGAAGGATTTGAAACCTTTAAGTTCTTCCGATCTCCGGCCGTTGCCTATTTCTATGCCTTTGTCGCCAGTTTGTTTACCAGTAATTTATTGATCATAACAATGTGTAGCATCGGCTTTACCATTGCCAGCATAGAGACGTACAAGACTTTTTTCTTTTTGCATAAGCCACGAGGCAAATTTCAAGGCAAGCCGATTCTCTTTCCTGATATGCTCGAATTCAGGAAGAAATTCGTTCCCATCTATGTTGGGATTTGGGTCGCTGTCGCTGTTTGTTTTATCATTGGTTTATTGAATCGACATGATACGCTACTACCTTTTTAAGATAACAGAAAGCATTGCTTAAGGATGACAGACAACGGATTGATGAGTTAAAACGCAACAAGTATTTTAATTATGCAATAATCAAAAGAGGGGTACTGATTTTCATTGCCATCACCCTTCTTGCATTCACCGCCTTATTCTTTTACAGCAACACCGGAGCTTCTATCAAGGAGTTAAGAAATGTCCGATTTGAATTTATCGGGCTCATTCTTATCCTGGTATTTTTTGATTGGTGGATCGGCGGCTGGAGAAATACAATTTTTGTGAGGAAGGTCCTTCCCGGTGCATCGCAACGCATATGCTTCGACGCCAACCTCGCCAATATTTTTATGGGCGCTGTTACTCCCTCACAGACCGGGGGCGGACCGATGCATCTGTACATGTTGTACAGACGGGGGGTAAAACTGACACATGGCATAGCTATTTCAGTAATCAATTTTATTTCATCCATCTTGTTTTTTATGATATCGTCAGGACTGGCACTATGGTATTTGAGAAATACGGATATCAATGATACTCTGTATACCTTGATCAAGTCCGGATTTACCATCTTCTCCACGCTCTTTATTTTCATATTAGTCGGTCTTGTTGCTCCGCAAGTCATCAGTAACTTACTTGAAAAATTTGGCCATTCACTGTCCAATTTGAGCAAAAAGTATAAGGATAAAATCGAAATGATCATTTCAAATATCAATGCCAAACTTTTTGAATACAATGAGTCAGTCCTGATATTTTTAAAGAAAAATCCCTTGCTTTTCCCTTACAGCTTGTGTCTCACATTTATCATGTATTTCAACAAGTTTTTAATCGCTTATTTTATAGTGAAAGGTCTTGGTTATACTGGTGCTTTTTGGGAGATCATTTCAGTCCAGGCTATCACATTTTTCCTCTTGTATTTTGCACCGACACCCGGTGCCAGTGGTATAGCTGAACTGAGTATTGCTTCTTTGATGGCTCCTTTTATTCCGGATGTAGGAATAGCGAGTTTTACAGTATTGCACAGGAGTTTTTTACTGTTGTTACCCGCTGTGATAGGAGCATTCATCGTCTTGGCAGAACTTAAGAAACATTCGGTAGAATAGCCCCATGTGCATTGAACAAGAATTAATAAAATCTGCGATCTGATAATATATTAACTTTGTGCACTGGCCATTCTTATACATCCCATTTAATTTGATTTATGACATTTAAAGAACTGGGACTGGAATCTTCTCTTCTGGAAGCTCTCTCCTATATGGGATTTGAAAAAGCTACACCTATCCAGGAACAAGCAATTCCGGTCATACTCGATAACAAGGATATTCTTGCCTGTGCTCAAACCGGCACTGGAAAAACGGCAGCGTTTATACTACCTATCCTCAACAAACTTTGCGATTCAAGTACCAATCAGATAAACACTCTTGTTATTGCACCCACCCGAGAGTTGGCACTACAGATAGATCAGCAAATTCAGGCTTTTGCCTACTTTGTAAATGCCACTTCGATCCCTGTATATGGAGGTGGGGACGGGAGTGATTTTGAGTCTCAAAAAAGAGCCATCCGGAAAGGAACGGATATCCTGGTCGCAACACCGGGAAAACTGATATCCCATCTGAATATGGGTTATGTCGATTTTTCCAAACTGGAACATCTCATCCTCGATGAGGCAGACCGGATGCTGGACATGGGTTTTTACGATGACATTATGCGCATTGTCGGGTTCTTGCCTAAGGATCGCCAGACATTGATGTTTAGCGCTACCATGCCACCCAAGATCCGGAAGCTTGCCAAATCCATTCTTCTACAACCGGTCGAAATAAGTTTGGCAATCTCCAAGCCTGCGGAAGGTGTTTTGCAAGCGGCATATCTCGCGTATGACCATCAGAAAGCGAGCTTGTTGAAAAACCTGATTGCGGATAAACCTTCCTACAGCAGTATTATAGTCTTTGCATCCACCAAGAAAAAGGTATCTGAGTTGGTACGTGCTTTATCTGGCCAGGGATACAAGGTTGAGGCTGTTTCCAGTGACCTCGATCAAAAGGACAGAGAAGCTGCACTGCGCAGATTCAAATCATCCGAGACCAGGGTCCTGGTGGCTACAGATGTACTGAGTCGGGGAATTGATATCAAGGGAATTAACCTGGTGGTCAACTATGATGTCCCCGGTGATGCCGAAGACTACGTTCACAGGATAGGCAGGACAGCACGTGCTGATAGTACAGGTGTTGCTTTGACGATCATCAATCCGGAAGACATGGCAAAATTCGCCAGGATTGAATCCTTGATTGAAATGAAGGTCCCGAAACTCGATGTGCCCGTAGAGTTAGGTGAAAGTCCTGAATGGGCCACTAGACCGGTGAGAAGGGCCGGAACCGGATCAAAATTCCGGCGTCCCGGGAGAAAAGGAATGGACCGTAAAAAAGACAGACGACACAGAGGAAAGTTCTCTAAAAAGAAAAATTAAGTTTCCACTCAGTAATCTTCACTTGTATTTTTGAATATCGTAGAAACCGAAAGAATCATCGTCAAAGAATTTGAGAAAGGAGATGCTCATTTCATCCTGTCCGTCTTGAATACCCCGGCATGGTTGAAATATATAGGTGACAGGAAGGTCAAGTCAATAGCAGATGCCAGGAAATACATTCAAACCGGTCCATTTGCAAAGGAAAGAAGTGATCGAATCGGTTTGCGTTCCATTTATGCCAAGGATGAGGATCAAATAGTGGGGATGTGCGGCTTCCTGATGCGGGAATACCTGGACGCCCCGGATCTGGGATTTGCGTTACATCCTCATTTTTTTAGGAAAGGATATGCATTAGAAGCCTGTACACATTTGTTGGAGTGGGGTAGTATCCATCTAAAACATTCAGTTGTCTATGCCATTACGAAGCCAGACAACGCAAGCAGTCGACATCTCCTGTTAAAACTGGAATTTTCAGAACAAAAGACAATGCTTCGGGATGATGAATTGCTGATGCTGTACCAAAGGAATCTTTAATTATCTTGTTTGAAAAATCAGTCAAAATGGAAAACCTTCAAAACATGGAGTTTATAGGTCAGCTTTCAATTGGCATCTTTCTTTCCATAGTATTTTTACAATCTGGTCTGGACAAAGTTTTTGATTGGAAGGGCAATTTGTCCTGGTTAAGGGGTCATTTTAAGGACTCGCTGTTGTCCAATCTCGTAACCCCCATGTTGGCTGTTGTTACGATTATGGAAGTGGCCACTGGGGCTTTCGCCATCTGTGGATCATTTTGCCTGTTGTTTTGTAATGATGGAGGTTGTATATATATAGGGATACTCTTATCGCTGGCATCCTTACTCATGCTTTTATTCGGTCAAAGAATGGCAAAGGACTATGATGGAGCACGCACCCTGGTAATCTATTTTGGAGTATCCCTGATCGGACTCCTGTTCTTTTGATCCCATCCAAAAGAAAAGCCAACCGGATGACAGAATCTAAATTGCCTTTGTGAGTCCATATTGTGCAGATGCGCCAATAGAGTTAGGGCCTACTTATTATATAATTCCTTGCCACTGTTAAAATATTTGTCTCCTTCAATCCAGAAAGGAGCCATATCCCTGTTGGCTATATGTACGGCACTCAGTATATAGGATTTGATATATTTCTCTACATAATTGAGGTTCAACGAGCTCACTTCATCACCGGGTTGGTGATAATACTTGAAAATCTCGGCGTCAAATGCTCTGAATCCAAGACTAAATGTAGGTGCGGGGATTCCAAGTACCGCAAAGTTGACATTGTCGGATCGATCAAACAGACCCTGCTCCTTGGCCGGATCTTCAATGGCTGTAAGACCGAAAGCATTGCATGCCTTTTGTATGTCTTCTTCTGCCTCGGTTCGTGTCAGGCCTATGACTGTTATAATAGTTGTGTCATTATAACCACCATTATCGATGTTGAAGTTGTATTTAATTTGATTGGCAGGAACCGGAAGATTTTGAGTGAAGTATCGACTTCCCAGTAGTCCTTTTTCTTCCGCGGTAAACAATGCGAATATGGATGATCTTTTTGGAGGATGCTTTGCAAAATAATTGGCTAACGACAACACCGCAGTAGTGCCGACCGCGTTATCCCTGGCACCATTATAAATGGTGTCTCCGTTTTTATCCGGTCTCCCCGTCCCAACATGGTCATAGTGTGCTGAATAGACAATGTATTCCTGCGATAATTCCGGATCCGACCCTGGAATAAGTCCTACCACATTCGCCGAGGAAAATTGACGTCTCTCAACTTCGTCCATATATAGGGTAAGGGATTCCTTCCCATCTCGAAGTGAAGTGATGATCAGGCTATCCGTCGTTCCGATCCAGATATTAGGAAGATTGGTGTTTTCGTGACCCTCGTCCAGTGCAGTTTGCGACTGAGTCCCGATCATTCGCAGAAATCTCCATGGAATCGTAGAGCTTTGATAGATTTCAAGAAGGGCGACTCCGCCAGCCTCTTTGATCCTTTTTCTCTTAGCCCGAGAATGAGCAATCCAATCTCTCGGATCATCACTGAATCCATCACCGGCAGTGCTCACGGCTATCTTAGATCTCAAGTCTGCCTGATCAATATCGTCCTGATTGCCATATCCAATAAACACAGTCGGTGCCGTCATTTCTTCTTTTCGTCCGTTGATTACTATAAAATCATCCGGAAATTTCAATTCCTCGCCGGCAACCATCAGGTATGTTGAATCAGGAGGAGAAAAGGTGGAGAATGGTACCTGCTGAAAATATGATGATTCGATTTCTTCGATGCCATTGGCCCTGAAATGGGAGGCTATATAGGCTGCTGCTGCTTCTAGTCCCGCGCTTCCTGTATCCCTTCCCTTCAGCGCATCGGAGGCCAGGAATTCCAGGTGCGCCTTCACTTGTGCAGGTTGAATTTGATCCTGTATTAAAGATACCTGGGATTGAGCCAAAATTGCAGTAATGGTAAACTGCAACAGTAAAATATTCAGTGACTTCCTCATGTTATATTTTTAGGGACAGTGAAATAACGCAATTATTTATAAATGAAGTTCAATCCGTCAGGAATCCCATGGAAATGGCTCTTGTTTCGCCTAGTTTCTGTCCTTTTTCCTGTAAACAAATTTCAAGCAACTATACACCTGGTCATAGGAGGCTACCTTGACGTCTACAAGTCCCTGGTCAAGGATAAATCTTCTGATTTTATTTTCATCGAGATCCGAGGACACTCCGGACGACTTTTTCGGCCATGAGATCCAGATCATCCCGTTTTTTGATATAGCAGAGACCAGATTCTGATAGTGTTCAATGAGTTGGTCCATCTCATGAAAAAAAGCATGGACGATCTCACATTCTTTTAAGTCCCGAATAATTGTAGCATTTTCCGGCAATGGTGACATGCTCTCTTCGTAGTCTTCAGGTGCATTGAGCACACACACCGTATGACCAGGCTTTACACCAATTTTTTTGACTAACGGACTTCCGGAATAACCTGAATATTTCATTTGACAACCTTATTTAAGGACAAATTATCTTTGAATTTTTAAAATTTACATTTGAAGGACAATTTAATTGAGATGAAAGTTTTTTTCAGTTTGTCGTTGATTTGGTTGGCGCACCTTTTAAACGGTCAAGGAGATGTCTTTGATACCTGGGTAGCTGTAGATGATGATGATGGTCAACCTACATCACACATCGAGATTTTTGAAAAGGAGGGAAACCTTCATGGGAAAATCGTAAAAATTATCGAAGGACCGTCTGATGCATTGTGTGATCAGTGCAAAGGGGAAAAACATAACCAACCCATTCTCGGAATGGAAATTATCTGGGATATGAAAGACCACGGTAAAAACTGGAGGGGAGGTCGGATCATGGATCCGGAGAACGGAAAAACGTATAAGTGCAAGATCAAACTCAAAGAAGATGTCCTCGAAGTAAGAGGATTTATAGGTATTACTACGCTCGGGAGAACGCAAAAATGGTACAGACTTAACCAGGAAAAACCGGCCCGGTAAATATTCGTTAGAATATCTCACCATGCATAGTCCATTATATGGAAGAATTTATCTCAATTCACATTACCTGCCCCGAGAAAGAGGTAGCTGAAAATATCGCCGAACAACTCGTGTTGGCTGGACTTGTGGCATGTGCACAGATTGAGGGGCCAATATCCAGCATTTATCATTGGAAGAATGAAATTGAGCAAGATCAGGAATGGAGGTTGATATTAAAGACCATCCACAAAAACTATAAGGAAATTGAAAACCTGGTTCTTTCTATTCATCCTTATGATGTGCCTCAAATTTTAAGTTTCAGAATTGATAATGGTTATCATGAATATCTGGGCTGGCTCACAGAAAATTCCAATTAAAGAGAGTAACATTGTTTCGTGTCAGATCACCTTTGATGCAGTCAGTGTAGCAACAGTGGGATGATCGCTTCCACCCTTGGGTTCGATCGTAATATTCAAGGATTCAGCATTAGTTAAGTACTCCATATACACCGGATTCAAAAGAGCATTTGAAGCATCGAATACCCCAAGGCTGAGCATCTCACCTTCGACATCGGCCCACAATTGAAATGTTTGATCATCATCGATGAGTGGCAATTCGACTACTCTTAGCATGGATTGTTCCAATTGCTCATTCCAATATACTACAACCTGGCTTTGAGGGGATCTTTGGGTACCTTCCAGAATAATAGGAAGTGTATGGGTATGATTGAGAAAGGCATATGTCTGCGTTACCTGGTCGCAATCATCCTGTAATGTTTCCAATGCCACTGCTTGTTCATTGATGATGCCGTTAGCCTCTGTCAGACTTCTATGCGTCCAGAGCCATGAGAGCAGGCCTCCGAATATAAATGCCGCAGCTATTTTCAGCCAGAAAGCAGCTATGCCGGAAGCAACTGTGGCTGAGGGTTGTTTGGACTGACCGCCGATACTTTTAATGATACATTCACGTGTTCCTGGTGGTGAGGTCACTGCGTTTTCTGAGGACAGCTTTTCTATACTCAGTTCCAGCTTCTCCAATTCTTCGCGAATTTGTCGATGCTCAATGCGCAAGGATTCTACTTTTATCCTTTCTTCAGCTGTTACATCTCCTAGTACATAACGCTCGAGTAGATCACTATTCAGTATGTCATTAAGGTGTTCAATCACAACGATATACTAAAGATTAAGAACCCGCTAATTGTAATACTCGACAGTTTGAATTCGTATAGTGTTTTCAGTTCCCTTAAAGCGATATTCAGTCTTGATTTGATCATGCCGAGTGAAATATCCAATTCATCACTCAGGTCTCTGTGCGTGAATCCCTCAAAGCAAATCTTTGTAGGTACTACCTGGTATCTGGGATCCAACTTGTTGATCGTTTCTTTCAGATCCAATAATTCCAATTTCCCGGCCTGATTGGCAGGATCAGATATATATACCAGATTGTCGTCTGTCTGGATGTTTTTTTGCATCCGGGATGATTTAGAATTTATATGGTTGATTGCACTATTCCTGGCAATTCTCATCAACCAGGTGTATTATCTCCCTTTCTCAGGATCAAAAAGATTACTTTTTTCCCAGGCTTTGGTAAAAGCATCCTGAAAAATTTCTGCACTCTCTTCTTTCTTTTGAACAATCCTGATGATTACTCCATAAAAAGCCTCACCATAAGTATCACACAGTAAACCGAAGTTTTTGTGCTCCTTATTGACCAGTATTTCGCAATGTTTTTGATTTGTCTTTTCAGACAACATGTTATTCTAACTTCATTTATTCATTATTGTTCAGATTCCGGGAAGTCCATACAAAGTAGATATTTCATTTATAGAATCCTGCCAGGAAAAAAATCGACCAAAAAATCCAAAGGCTTTCAAATTCGGCATATGAGTTTGTACTACAATCACTCACATTGAAATTTTAGTTTAAAATGAAAAAATCTCTTTGATTTTGATTGCGTTCTTCATGATTGGTATTATTCAGGAAGACATTACTCAATGCAGTTCTTCCAGGAATCATAAAAAGGTGAAATCCTATTCAAGGACTCACCAGGACGTAGTGAATATTGCCGTTAGTTCGGATGTTCACACCACATTAGCTGCTGTAAAAGCCGACAATGGTTAGGTTCATGTAATTGATCAGGAAGTACCACCTGAATAAGCCTGAAGATAAGCTAATAGGAAAGATCCCTTTTCAATATGATGAGGGTCTTTTTAATTTTTGTGACGAAGAGCAATTTCCTTAAGTCTTTGATTGATCTCCGCCCTGTCCATGTATAGACCCCTGATGAATACGCCCTCAATGCTCGTTGAGTTTCGAATGTTGTCAAGAGGATTATCGTTTAATATAATCAAATCTGCCGATGATCCTTCGGTGACGGTCCCAAATGTTCCGGATGTTCCGAAGTACTTTGCGGGGTTGCTCGTCCCGCTTTCCAATACGTAATATGTATCCATACCACCGTCTACCATATCCTGCATTTCACGATGGGCCGAAAACCCGGGCACATTCATGACCTGGGGTGCGTCTGAACCCAGTAGGATGATAACATCCTGTTCAACCATTTCAGCCAGGATCTTTTTTCTGATCGAGTACATTTTTGACCATTCGGTGGGATTGTAATCTCCTGCTGTGAGTCTTGTCTTGCTTTGTCTCCAGGCAAACCTCATTTCAGAAGGCAGATATTGCATTTCAGGATCCTGCATCAGAATATTCACATCGGTAGGAGAGAACCATCTGGAGAATAAGGTTTGAGTCGGAACGATGGCGACTCCGTTCACCTTCGTTTTTTGGACCAGGTGTTTGATTTTATCACTGTCAATTTCATCTATAAAATTGTAGCCAAAAAATCCCCCTCCATTTGGATCTACGTCTTCGGGATTTTTGAGCAAGCCGTCGATATAGCCGTCCAGGTGATCAATAGATGCATACCGGGATTCAAGAGCGCGGTGAATGCCAACATCAACCGGCACATGCCCGGCATATGCAATGTCCACTTCGTTCGCCGTTTTTTCGATTTCATTCCAAACCTCCATTTGTACACCAGGATGAATCTTGAGAAAGTCATAACCATCTGCTTTGTATTGGGTGACTTTTTGTCTGGCTTCTTCAGGCGTCCTGACCGAATTTCCATTGATGGAAGGGCTAGAGGTATAGATTCTTGGCCCTAAAACTTCACCACTTTCAACCATTGTTCTCAAATCCAGGTGATAGGGATTTCCCAGCATCCCTCGTATCGTGGTAACCCCTTGAGAGAGGTAAAGAAAAAGTGTCTCTCTGACGTTGGTATCATCCCCTTCGCGCGGTACCGGAATGTGAGCGTGCATTTCTGTCAATCCGGGCATCAGATATTTACCTCTACCATCGACGACTGTCACACCATCCGGGATTTGCTCTAATCCAATCCCGGTAATCTTCCCCTTTGATAAATGGATCGTTTGATTTTTGATCATTTTTTGGCTCCCCGTCATCGGAATCATCGTAATATTTTTGATCACTATGTCGGGGGGCATTGATGCGGGATCTGATTGGGCTTTCAAATTAATACTCCAGGTCCAGAAGTACAGAGTGATGAAACAGAGCATCTCGGATCGCATGAATTGTCTCGATTTAAGGTTTGACTATTTGTGCTTATTGGCTTTGAAAGTCATACTGTGTGCAAGGCGTATATCGGCACTCTTCTTTTTTATATCACTCGTATAGTACCAATCCGCCCTGGCCTCGTCTAAAGATAAGGACAAAATCGTGAATCCATGATCCCTGCCATTGACGTATTTCAGATGGGGGTTCGATGAAAGAAGTGCCTGCTCTCCCATCTTTACCTCCATGTCCGAGTTGCCACCGTCATTCCAATTGCTGGATGTTATACTGGGTGTGGCAATTTCTATGGCGCATTTTGCCGGATCTTCCCCGTAAGTCTTATAATCGGAAGGTACTTCGAATGCCCAGGATGCATGGGTATCACCGGTCACAAATACAACATTCTTAATGGATCCATTGGTCAAATGAGTAATAATGTCATCTCGTTCGGCAGCATACCCGTCCCAGGCATCAAAGTTTACCGGGCTATTGGGTCGAACCAGGCTTAAATCACATGGTGAAAAAATTACCTGGTTCCCCAAGATCTTCCAGCGTGCCTGGGATTTAGTCAATCCTTTTTTTAGCCATTTGAGTTGAGAAGATCCCAACATACTTCTGGATACGGACAGTTCTTCGCTTGATGAAGGCGGGGCATTCCTTCCTGTGAATCTTTCATCCAACATAAAGATTTCGGCAAGCTCGCCAAACTGAAAATTCCTGTATAACTCCTTATTCGATGTTTCCCGTATCGGTTGCCATTCGTAATAGACCTGTCTGGCTATCTTCTTTCTTTCCTGGTAATCTCCTTCTTCTTCCTGGTGATTTTGTGCACCGGTCTTGTACGCATTATTTGCAATTTCATGATCATCCCAGATCACGATAAATGGTAGCATTTGGTGGGCTCTTTGCAAACTCCCATCCAGGCGATATTGGGCATATCGCGTTCGGTAGTCCTGAAGAGTGAGGATTTCTTTTGCAGGTAGATGTTTTCTGACAAAATTGGAATCGCCGTAGGCATCAGGGCCATATTCGTAAATGTAATCCCCAAGATGAAGGACCACGTCCACATCTGCATCGATAAGTCCGTCGTAAGCATTGAAGTAACCGAATTCGTAATTGCTGCAACTTACGATACCAAGGGATAATCCTTCGGCGAAGCCTTCTGGTAGGGTCTTTGTTTTTCCAGTTTCGGAATTTTTTCCGAATGCTTTGAACCTGTAATAATACCGTTGCGAAGGTTTCAGATTTTGGATATCAATCTTCACCGTATAGTCCCTGTCGTTGTCTGTTGTGACAATCCCTGACTGTAGCGCGGGTTCGAAAGTTTGTGATTCGCTTACCTCCCATTGGACGGGTACGATACCATGTTGTTCGGGCGTGACTCGTGTCCAGATAATGACAGCATTATGGAGAGGATCTCCTGAGGCTACCCCATGATAGAATGGGTTTTTACTGACTTGGTAGTATTCCTCTGTTCCATCAGGGGAAAGAAGGGGTAAAATTTTGTTTGTACAGGCCAGGTAAATCAGGGTCAGTATAATACCAATCAGTGTCGATTTCTTCATATTTCATTCTTTAGTCGAAACAATATATAAGGGATTTATTTTGAATACAGATTTCAGCCCAGCCAGTCTAGTCCTCGTATTCAGGTTCTGACAATTCATAGAGTATGTCAGCATCCAGTGCACTTCCGGCAATTCCCTTGATATCACCAAAAAGTGCATTTATGTTTTCCTGGACCACTTCTATTTGTTTTGTTCTCTCTCCCCACATTCTGTTCATCAGGTTTTTCTCTTTGCTCAATTGCAGGATCATGTTGTCATAATTCTCGACTATTCTTTTGATTTTCTGCGCAAAATCGTTACTCGTTAAATAGGAATACAACATTTCCATTTTGTCGCCCTTGTTATCCTGGGTTGTCCTTATTGCCTGGGTCTTGATCAACATTTCGCGCAGGACCTTGGCTAAACTACCGACCTCATTGAAATGACAGATCCATATACCTTTCTTAAAATCAAATCTTTCGAGACCCTTGGGCATGGTTTGGGTAACAAGTACCGCAATATCACCTTTTACGCGAATTTGATCTTGCTTTAGCTTTTCGATCCACTTGCTATCAAAATTCTTGGTTCGTTTACTTTCATATACGATCGATCCACACAGAGTTTGGCGACTGTTCATCACCTCGTGTATGACGTCAGCTCCATTAATTCCCTTTGGAACTTCAGAAATGTGGTCATAAGGAAAGTTGCGTTTTAATATTTCCTCCAACATTAATTCCTGGACTTCTCCCTGCATCTGGATAGATCCCTGCTCCGCCTTCCGTTTCATTTCTTCAATCAGCTTTTTTTGATCTTCCAGTTGCTTTCGAAATTCCCGTTCTCTCAAAAGAGCAGCTTCTCTTTCTTTCAACCTGGCCTTTTCCTCAATCTCTGATTGTTTCTCCAACATTTTTTTCTGAAGATGCAATTCCAACTCCTCTGACTTTTCCTTTAATTCGTTTTCTCTCTTGAGTAAATCAATCTCCTGACTCTTCAGCTTTCTATTCTCTTCTTTTCGTCGTTCATTTTCTTCCTTTAGTGTGCTCAGTTGCAATTCGAATGACTCCTTCGTTTCAGATTTAATCCTCTTGGATTCCACTTCCAGTTTCTGAACCAATTTTTGCTGAAACATTTCATTCTCACGCTCTTTCTTTTTTTCAAATTCACGTCTTTCTTGTTGTAAAGCGACTTTTTGTTCATTAAATAACTTGGCCTGTTCAGCAACCTTTTGTTCAAACTCAGCTTTGTATTGTGCCTGAAGCTGTACGACAAGTCCTTCTTCGACATCAAACTGGTGGCTGCAATTGGGACATTTTATTTTGTCTTTCATATTCAAAATAATCTTGATGTAAAAATAGCCATTATAAGTTCATATTTGCTGACAAAAAAGTCAAAGCACCTTGAGCACTTCCGGACATCTATATTTGCACAATGATTGTACTCATTTCTGGTTCCTCCTCTGCTCAATCCAGCAATACACGTCTGCTGAAGGCCATAGCCGTCAGATTTCGCAATCTTGATTTTACCCTGGCAAAGGATCTCGGCTCTCTTCCTGTTTTTACAGTGCAAAAAGACCGTGCGCCCTGGCCGGAGGAAGTTGCATCGTGGCGATCTCTGATCGGCAATGCCTCCCATGTTATCATCTCGACTCCGGCATATTTGCAGAATATTCCGGCCGTGCTGAAAAATGCACTGGAATGGTTGACAACGAGCGGTGAACTTCATGACAAACCCGTATTGGCCATGACCTACACTCCTGTGGAACCAAGGGGAGCCGAAGCTATGCAGTCTTTGCTTTGGAGCTTAACAGCCCTGAACGCAAGAGTGGTAGCCCAGTGTGCCCTCTATCAGACAGACGTTCAAATTGATAAGATGGAAATGCTCATTGGGGATGAAGGTATCCTGATGATAGAAGAAGCCCTTGGTCTATTAACAGGATGAACAATGCAAGTTAAAATTCTGATAAACAGATGAGGCAGGCACGCGTATCTGATCCTGGTTCGTTCTTAAAAAATAATTGATAAGTCTTGATAATTAAAGTAATTTTGCGCGCCGATGAGAGTTGCCAGTAACATATTCTTGGTCCTTCTTCTTGTGTCAGGTATCGGATGTCGTTCGGAATTTGAAAAGATCAGAACGTCCGGCAATGCTGAAAAAATGCTGGAAGAAGCGGACCGGTTGTACGAAAAGGAGGAGTATCGAAAGGCAATTACTCTTTATGAAATGGTAATCCCGGCTTTCCGGGGGCGGGCGGAAGCCGAGGACATCGCATTCAGTTTTGCCATGGCGAATTACCTGAATGGGAGTTTCATATCCAGTTCCCACTATTTTAAGAGCTTTTCAGACACATTTACAGCGAGTCCAAGAAGAGAGGAGGCAATGTACCTGAGTGCTTATTCTAACTATCGTCTGAGTCCCAGGCATCAACTCGACCAGGAGTCCAGTCAAAAGGCGATTGATGCATTTCAATTATTTGTAAATACTTTCCCGGAAAGTGAAAGGATCAGTGATTGCAACAGGTACATCGATGAGTTGAGGCTCAAGATGGAAAAAAAGGCTTTTGAATCAGGAAAATTATATTACAATACCAGGAACTATAGCTCTGCCATTCAGACACTGGAAAACCTTCTGAAGGATTTTCCCGAATCCGAAAGTGCAGAGGAGGCCAGATACATTATCATCAGGGCAAGTCTGGATTGGGCGAATAACAGCATCTTTGCCAGGCAAGAGGAGCGGTATAAAAAGACAATAGATAGATGTGATGCCTATCTCAAAAGGCATGATGATGGCTCTCGCAAAGAAGAAGTCATCGCCTATAAAACTCAAAGCGAACAAGAATTAAATAACATTCAAAATGGCTGATATTAAAACGAAGGTCCAAGGTCTTAATCCCAATGTCAGAGCTCGGGACATCACTGATCTTGCCGACTCCATTGGAAATATCTATGAGGTAATTGCAATCATAGAGAAAAGAGCCAGGAAACTTAGTGTGGATATAAAACATGAGCTTCACGGCAAACTTGAGGAATTTGCCATCGTTACGGATAGAATTGAGGAGATTCAGGAGAATAAGGAGCAAATTGAAATATCCAAATTCTATGAAAAGCTACCAAATCCGAGCATTATTGCAATCGAAGAATACCTCGGCGAAAGACTCGAATACGCCTACCCGGAAAGAGAAGAGGAAGAAGAGGAGTTTTAAGTTTTCTCCGCTATGAAAAACGTCATTCTCGGAGTTACGGGCAGCATAGCTGCTTATAAGGCTTTGTTGCTTGTGCGTTTACTCGTGAAGTCGGGATACGACGTAAAGGTATTAATGACGCCGACTTCAAAGGAGTTTGTCGCCCCTCTTAGTTTTGAAACCCTTTCAAAAAACGAAGTACATTCCGACATTATCAGTGAAGAGAGCTGGAATAATCATGTTGACTTGGGCCTTTGGGCCGACGTGATGATCATTGCTCCTGCTACTGCCGTCACCCTATCAAAAATGGCCTCTGGTCTCTCGGACAATATTGTAGTTGCCACTTATCTGAGTGCCAAATGTCCGGTGCTGTTTGCTCCTGCCATGGACCTGGATATGTGGAAGCATCCCGCTACACAAGCCAATGTTGAACAATTAGAGGGTTACGGAAATCAATTAATTCCGGTGGGCTTTGGGGAGTTGGCAAGTGGCCTGGTCGGTGATGGCAGGATGGCAGAACCAGAGGATATTTTCTCCATTGTTCAGCAGCTTTCAAAAAAAAAAGCTGACCTGAGCGGGAAAAAAGTCTTGATCACTGCCGGTCCGACACAAGAGAGGATTGATCCGGTCCGGTTTATCAGCAATTTCAGTACCGGCAGGATGGGCATCGCGCTGGCTGAAGAATGTGCATCGAGAGGTGCCACAGTGAGTCTGGTACTCGGTCCCACGCAATTGACTTCTCATGTGGCACAAATAAGGATCATATCCGTCTTATCAGCAGATGAAATGTTTAAGGCTTGCCAGGAAGAATGGGAAGACGTCGATATTGCATTCTTTGCAGCGGCTGTTGCAGATTATACCCCTGCGGCTCCTAGTCATGAAAAGGTAAAAAAGAAGGAGGGTGAACTTTCTATTCCCCTGAAACGAACAACCGATATTGCCTTGACCTTGGGTTCTATGAAAAAAAATGAACAGATCTCCGTGGGATTTGCATTGGAAACCAGCAATGAAAAATTCAATGCTGTGGAAAAGATGAATAAGAAAAACTTTGACTTGATCGTTTTAAATTCACTGAAAGATAAGGGTGCCGGCTTTGGACATACAACAAATAAGGTGACCATCTTTACTAAAAACGGTTTGGAGCAATCATTCGATCTGAAGAGCAAAAAGGACGTTGCTGCTGACATTGTAGACATGACCTTATCCCTGATACACGAAAACAATAGCGATGACTAGATCCCTCTTTACCTGTTTGATAATTCTCTTTTTGAAAATATCTCTTCCCGCCCAGGAGTTGACTATGGATGTCCAAATCACCTTTCCGGCGTTGAAAACGGCTGATCCAAAAACACTCAAAACACTTGAGAAGGCCATTGGGGAATTCTTTAACAATACGCAGTGGACCAATGATGATTTTGAAAAAGAAGAAAGAATTGAAGGCTCCATTCAGATCAATATCAAAAATGATCCATCCGCCAATTCATTCATAGCAGACATATATGTGAATACAGGGCGTCCGGTCTATATGAGTAACTACACCTCACCGGTGCTCAACCATGTAGACAAGGATGTGTCATTTAATTATGAACCACTCACTCCGATCTTAAACAACAGGAATAACTTTACGGATAACCTTTCTTCCATTCTGACCTTCTACGCTTATGTTATCCTTGGATATGACTATGACACATTCAGCCCTTCAGGAGGAGATCCTTATTTCAAGATTGCCCAGGACATTATCAATAATGTGCCGGCAAATGTGAGTAGTGCGGACAGAAGCTGGGCTGCACTGGGAGGGGAGCGAAACCGGTATTGGCTAATAGAGAATATTTTGAATCCCAGGGTGAAAATAATGCGTCAGGCGATATATGATTATCATAGGAACGGCCTTGATAAAATGCATAACGATATTAGCAGAAGCAAGGCTATAGTGCTTTCCGCCGTTAAATCCGTCGGCCAGGTGAGTAATACCTATCGGAATGCTATGGTCGTTCAAATGTTCAGTAATGCAAAGCGACAGGAAATCCTCGAGATCTTTAAGAATTCTGTAAAATCCGAACAAAGACAGGTCTATAATGTGATGGCTGCGATCGACCCATCCCAGGCGGATTTGCTGAGGGAGTTGAGATAGTCAACCTACAGGATTGCAAGCCATACTTTCATCTGTGCAGACTCGTTATTTATGCTTCGTATAATATGGGATTCAGTGGTGAATCGATGATTTTCCCAACTTCCACTCCAGGACACCAGGTCTTCCAATCATTTACTTGATTTTCATTTTCCGGTTTTTTCAGTTTCATGTCCTTATCCATGTAAATGATGGTCATTACCTTCCTCATATGGTCTGTCTGATTTGGTCCGGCCCGATGAAATACCCAGCCTGAATGAAAACTGATTTCTCCCAGATCAAAAGGTTCTATAACATGGTTAAAATCCGTGACTCTCAGCCTTTGTCCAATAATGGATTCACTATCGTCACTGATCATGAGATTCCGTCCTTCCTGGATTTGATGGCTTCCGGCGCTGAATTCAAGCGGTCCCATTTCAAGAGGCGTCGGCTGTAGCGGTATCCAGGCAGTAATCGTCTTGTCCGTGGTCAATGGCCAATAGTATTGATCGGCATGCCAGGGTGTAAAGCCGCCGCCGGCTTCCTTAAAGAGGGCCTGATCATGATAAAGACGGACACCATTTACTTCCATAAGATCTGATGCCAGTCGTGCAATGCGCTTACTAAATACCAACTTCCTGACAATTTCATCTGTACACCATAGATTCATAAGTTGCAAAAATGCCTTTCCGTAGGTATCCCGCTCGTTGATGGGTGTGTCGACGTCGTTGAGCTGCTCCACTCGCTTTGTAATAGCGGAGTTGAAATATCTGATGATTTCGTCCGACAATACATTTTTGATTTTTATATACTTGTTCGATTGAAAAAACCGAATTTGTTCCGGCGTGGTTGGCATAGGGATGTCGAGAAAGTCGAGATTCATTGATAGAGATTCTTTATGGCATATTACTTAGACAAAGTTGTCAAACATAAATTTAATAGACATTCATTACATTCGTCGCAAATCATATTTCAATGAAAAAGGGAAAGTCTAATTCTTCAAGAAGAAAATTCATCAAGAACAGTAGCCTGGCAGTCGGGTCCTTCTTTATCGTGCCCAGCCATATCGTAGCAAAGGGACACATCCGCCCCAGTGATCAACTTAACCTGGCAGCTATTGGAGCCGGGGGTAAGGGAACATCTGATATCCGGAATGCCTGGAACAATGGAAAAAATAAAGTGGTTGCATTATGCGATATTGATAAGCAGAGATGTTCGAGGTCCATTGGAGCATTCCCGGAAGCAAAGTTTTATAGTGATTTCAGGGTGATGCTTGAGGAAATGAAAGACGACATTGATGCAGTGACCATATCAGCGCCGGATCACGTCCATGGAGTGGCCGCCATGGTGGCCATGGAATTGGGAATCCATGTATATGTCCAGAAGCCCTTGACCCATAACATTTATGAGGCACGACAATTGACACTTGCTGCCAGGGAACATAAGATCGTATCTCAAATGGGCAACCAGGGAGCTTCCAATCCATCCCAACAATTGATGGCAGACTGGTTTAATGAAGGGAAAATTGGTAGTGTTCATACGGTCCACGTATGGACAAATCGACCGGTCTGGCCCCAGGGTATACCAGTGCCGACTGAAAAAGTTGACCTGCCTGCTCATATTTCTGCACAAGAATGGGACTTGTTTATAGGACCTGCCGAACCCGTTGATTATCACCCACTTTATCATCCATTTAAATGGCGAGGTTGGTGGAATTTTGGTACAGGTGCACTAGGAGATATGGGATGTCATTTGATCGATACACCTTTTCGCGTGTTGGGATTGGGATATCCGACTGAAGTGGAATGCAGCGTAGGGCAGGTATTTACAAGAGATTGGATGCCGGAATATATTCCGGAAGGATGTCCACCGTCGTCGAGCGTTCAGATCAAGTTTGAGGCAACGGATAAAAATCCTTCAACTTTGAAATTTCATTGGACAGACGGAGGAATCCGGCCATTTCATCCCGATTTGATTCCTGCCGATGACGATCTTGGAGAAAATGGTAGTGGAAATGGTGTGATCATGATCGGTGAAAAAGGCATTATCACATGTGGCACCTATGGTAGCAATCCCAAGATTTATTTTAATAACGGGGATCAAATGACCATGCCGGATGACTATGTTGTGGACAGACCGTATTTGAATTTACCGGAAAGAGGACACCAGGCTTCATGGGCCGAAGCATGTAAGGCAGGATTCAATTCGCCGGAGCACCGGCAGTTGACTTCAAGTTTTGATTATAGCGGTCCATTGACAGAGACGGTACTCATGGGTAATTTAGCGATCAGGAGTTACTCGGAAGGGGCTATTGGAGAGAATGGAAGGAGACAGTTCAATGGTCGCAAGAAGCTTTTGTGGGATGGGGAGTCTATGAAGATTACCAATTATGATGAAGCGAATCGATATGTCTCACGAAACTATCGGGAAGGGTGGCAATTAATTTGATATTATGGATATCAGTCAGAAAGTTGTAGTTATCAGTGGTGCCGGCTCGGGAATTGGAAAGGCTTTAGCTTTGGAATGTGCGAAAAAGGGAGCCAAACTTGCCATCTCGGATATATCCGCAGAGCATCTGTCCAAGATCCGGGAAGAAGTGGAGTCCATCGGAGCGACTGTTCACTCGAGTATTCTGGATGTCGCCAATTGGGAGGACTATCAGCACTATGCATCACAGGTTGCCGGACATTTTACAAGAGTGGATGTTGTGATCAACAATGCTGGCGTGGCCCTGGGTCCGTTTTCTGTAGAGGAAACGCGGTTGGATGAATTTGAATGGTTGATGAACATCAATTTCTGGGGCATGGTCTATGGGACGAAAGCCTTCCTGCCGTATTTGCGTAAAAGTAAGGAAGCAACGCTAGCCAATGTCTCCAGCATTTTGGGAATGGGTGCTTTAGCCAAGAACTCCGCCTATTGTTCTTCGAAATTTGCCATCAGGGGATTTACTGAGACATTGAGAATGGAAGCGGCCATAGAATTTCCACATGTGAATATCCTGAGTATTCATCCGGGAGGTATTCAAACCAATATCGTAAAAAACGCAAGGTGGAATGATGATCGCATTTCCGAGCAGGAAAAGGCTGACACGAATGCGGAATTCGAAAAAAGTTTTATCAATACCCCTGCCTATGCTGCTAAAGCTATAATTAAAGCGATTGAAAAGAAAAAGAAACGCCTGTTGATCGGCAGTGACGCAAGAAGGCTGGCACGAATCATACAATGGTTTCCGGTCCTGTATACAAAGATCATGATGAATGGTCTGGTTAACAAGACGATTGGAGAACTTGTCAAGGCCGAACGTGCTAAAGCTTCAATGGAAGAATCCGAACAGCCCAGTACGACGTACTAATCAACCCGTTAATGAACAATACCACGGCCGCGGAGGGTCGACCCTCCATATCCACGATACTCCTGGTCCATCGAATTTGAAGGCGAAAGAAAAATAATGAGATAAACAGACAACCAAAGTGTGTTGGATCTATAAGTCTTCATGATGTTAAATCTTTTGATTAAAGAACAAAGACAAGATCAGTGAATGGAAACACCCCATCCGGAAAAAGGGGGTTGAAAAAAGGTTGATTTTTAGATAGCCGAATTCAATTTGATGATTTACGCGCTGTCCGAATGGCATCTCGTCTGTTCCGGACACCCAGTATTTTGCGAATCTTGTTGATGTGGGATATTAAGGTGCTAAACTCGATATGAAGTATTTGGGTAATTTCTTTATTTGATTTTCCCTTAACGATTGGATCAAATACTTCCCTTTGTCTCGTGGTCAACAGATCAGTTTTTCTTCCGATCGGGCATATTCGATGATCTTCCAGTTTAATAGAGCCAGTTGTCTGTCATTGACAGTAATTGCCAATACTCCCAGGACAAGACCGTCAATCACGAGTACACAAGCAATAATCGGAACATTCGTCCATGACCATTGAAGATTGAAGCCATCGAAGCGAAACGACACGGCGGACAAAAGCGGGAAGACAGCGACTGCCTGCAGATATTTTAAATACCTAGCAGAAAAAGTCCGGGAAGGAAGGCCAAATTGACACCGGATAATTGATTATTCGGACAGCGGAAGGAAACGAGTCACTTTGTAGCATCCATCGCAAGACAACTTGATATAATCAAAGTCTGCCTGTGTTTTCAAATCCTCCATGATATCCTCATAAGGCTGTTCCAGATTGATTATGATATCAGCCTCACCGTCAAAGGCAGAGTAAGGAGCACTTGTGACTCTCCATCCCGATTGTTCCATCAGGTAATCAAGTATGTAAAGTATGTCGTATTCTTTGCCTTCGTATTCTTGCTCCATCTCATGGATGTCAACGAATTTTTCACCGTCAAAGCCGTATTTATCCCCGGTCTCGAGGATCACGTTTATCGTCGTATCCTGTAGAGAATACGCCTTGACACTTCCTTCAATATTTTCTATGACCTCGACAAAATTCTCATGATCTTCAAATCTGAATTTGGTGCCTATTACTTCAACGCCCACCCCTGTCATCGGGGCGGTCACCACAAATGGCTTTTCTGAATTACTCACTACATCAAATTCCCCATTCCCGTCAAGGGTTATCGAACGCGTATCAATCTTATTGACATCCTTGAAATATGTAACGGAAGAAAATTCGTTCAAAGAAAGAACCGATCCGTCGCTCAGTCTCAGAACAGCCGGCGTTTCCTGGGTTTCAAAAAATGCGTAGAGGTTGTTTCCATTGTTGTTCATGAAGCCAAAGCCGTTGCCCTGCCACAAGGTCCACATGAACATGCTTAACAATACTATGGAAGCAGCAATCGCAAGAGATCGCCACAGCCAACGCTGGTTGGTCCTGCCGGTGTCTGTAGATGCGGATGGAACAAATGCAATTTCCTTTGGAAGACTTTGTACGACACCTCCTCCTGTTGATGAAGCTTCAGAAGATTTGACAGTGCCAAGGATCTCCATTTTGGCGTGTTGTTCTTTTTCTCTCAAAGCCTCCTGGAAGGACTCCCAAGCCGCTGATTCATCGACTCTCTGATAATCTTTCAGACTGGCTGATTCATTCAGAATGGCATCAAAGACTTCATACTCATTGCGATGTTCTTGTGAAAGATCTTTCCATTTCTCAACTTTTTGTTGTTGATCCGGATTCGCAGAACCATCGAGGTAATCCAGCAGATCACCTGTAGATACATTGGTTGCTAAGAGAGAATTGAAGAATTTCCATTCTCTTTTTGAATTGACTTTTTTGTAACTGGACAGAAGACCGGCTTCGTCATATATCTTTTGGTACAATTCCAGTTCCCTGGCATTGGCCTTACCGGAAGAAGCCCATTTTTCCAACTTCTTCAGTTTTTTCGCTGACGCATTACCGTCTAATAGTTTCAGTATATCTTGCTCTTTTATCTCTGACATGTAACTAAGACGTTTGACAAAGCATGTGTCACATTAAATTTGTCATTAATCTGAAAAAATTATTTCGTTGTCTTTCAAGTCATCCTTGAGCAGTCGCAAAGCCTTTGCCACATTGTCTTCAACCGCCCTTTTCGATATATTCATATAAGCTGCAATTTCACTGTATGTGAGTCCCTCAATCTTACTGAGTGAGAATATCTTTTTCATCTTTGGTTTGAGCTTATCCAGTGATTTCAGGATCTCTTGTCTTACCAAAAATGAATTCAATTGGTCGGCGTTCTCTTCTGTCTCGTCAATATTGATCGTCGTCTTATATTCCTCTAATTTTTGATTTGATCTGATCTGATCAATCATCCTGTTCCTGACGGCAGAATACAGATAGCTCTTAACCGAAGTATTGATTTCAATCGAATCTTTGTTTTCCCATACCTTCATAAAGGTACCTTGTACGATTTCCCGACTGCTTTCCCAGTCTTTAATATAGCTGTTCACGTAATTGCACAGAGGGCCAAAGAACGTCTTAAAGACTTCTTCGAAATTCGACTCGTCGAAAGGATTCTTTTTCACTAGGATAACACTATTTGGTGCCCAATACCCTTATTCGGGCATTGGGGTAAATAACATATTTATGTAAAAGTAATGAAAAACCAACATATTATTAAAATTCTTAATACAACAAGCTTTTTCGGGCCTCTGTCCGTTGTAACGGCAATTATTTATTGGTTTCAAGGAATAAAACGAAGATGAATTGGTCTACATTTGAATCTTAACAAGAAAAATATGGCTGATACCACACAATGGGAAGGATCGGATAAATATCTCTGTGACAAAGATCTGGCTCAGGCATTTCACATAGCAAGGGTTTTGGGCATGCCTTTATTGATCGAGGGAGAACCCGGGACAGGAAAAACCGAATTGCCATTGCAGTATGCAAGGGATTTGAATCTCGATCTCTTTGTTTATCCGGTTGGATCCAAGAGTACGGTAGAGCAATTTGTCGCCAGGTTTGACCATGTTAAATACCTCAGGGATTCTCAGATCGAAGTTCTGAACGCACAAAGGGAGGAAAAGGGATTGGAATCCAAATTAAGTACCGGAGGAAGAAGTACGGACCGACTGAGTGACTATGTGCAAATGGGTCCGGCAGCAAAGGCCTATAGTACACCCAATTCTGTCTTGTTGATTGATGAGATCGACAAGGCGCCCAGGGAGTTTCCCAATGATTTGCTGTACGCCTTGAGTCATAGAAAATTCATTATGCCAGAATCCGGGGAAATCATCGAAACAACAGAACTGGACATGCCCGCCATTGTGATCACCAGCAACAGGGAACAGGAACTACCGACGGCATTTAAGGGCAGATGTGTATATCATTATATAGCTTTCCCGTCTCCGGAAATAATGCGTGATATCGTGCGCAAACATTATCCGAAGACGGATGACAATATTGTAAGTGAAGCCATCAGTATTTTTTACCAGCTTCGTCAGTTGGGTCTTGAACGGGCGCCTTCCACGCGGGAGTTGCTGAATTGGTTAAAATACATGCAATCTTTTTCGAAAAAAGAGACGATCGAACGAATCAAAAAATTAGATGGGCTTGGTGCCCTAATTAAGAATCACGATGATGTACGAAGGGTACAGAGGAATTTAAAGGAAGACCTCAGCAGACCCGGAGGAGCCACCAGGTATTAGCAATAATTCGAACTTTATGTTTGAAAGTTTTCCAGAAATATGCAGAAATTATGGAGTGCCGGCAGACATTCGCTCGCTTCTCTTGTTACAAAAGGCACTGAATAAGGATCTCATTCATACGACAGGAGATATCTATAATTTTTTCAAGGTTTCTCTCGTCAAGGATCCTACGCATATCGGACCTTATACCCAGGCATTCTATGATTATTTTATCGGGGTGGATATAGCTCAGGGAGAACGGTTGAGTGACGCCATTTTGCGGGCACAGACATTCCGGGATTGGCTGGACGATTTTTTTCAGGGGAATGATGAACACCGCAATATTGATATGGAAGACCTTATCAATCAGTTCCTGGATGAAGTTCACATGACTTCTTTCGATATTAGAAGAGTGATCGACGGGGAGGAGATATTGGCCGAAGATGATCCTGATTTAAAGGATGATCCGGGTAGGGGAGATGATGAAAATATTGAACGGCTACAAGAAAAAGCGGCCGATTACAGAATGGTTGACCTGGAAGAATTGAGGAGGAGAATGGAAAAGGTCATGGAGCAGCAGATGAGAAGACATCATGGAGGAGCTCACTGGGTCGGCACCGGGGGAATCTCACCTTACGGACATGGAGGTGCGGCCCTGGGCGGTATCCGGGTGGGTGGAAGCGGAGGTGGTAAAATGGCCAGGGAGGTCATGGGCAACCCACAATTCTATCCTGTGGATATCGACGCACATATCAGTGATGACAACGTGGATGCCACACTCGCGTCTTTGAAAGGAGTAATAGAAGAAACCAATGATCGTTACCTTGATATCCCGATAACAGTCAAGGAAGGAGTAGCCCAGGGGGGACTCTTTTTGCCCATTGAATTGGACAAGACAGAGGATCGCCTTCAGGTGATCTTAATGATTGATAACGGAGGCTATTCAATGGACTATTACATAAGACCCATCCAGGCACTTTTCAAAAAAATGAAGACGCGATTTCAGCATGACCTGGAGACCTACTACTTCCACAATACCATCTATAAATACGTCTATGAAGATGAACGCAGAACCCGGAGAGTGCCCGTAGAACGTGTTCTTTCCAAGGATCCGAATTATCGGGTGTTCATTATTGGTGACGCGGCTATGGCTCCCTACGAACTGCACGAAGGAAGTATTATAACATGGGGTCGTTTTTCTGAGAAATTTAAAAAGATTGCCTGGCTAAATCCCGTCTCGGAGAAACACTGGCATATTACATGGACGACAACAATGTTGAGAAGGATATTCTCTATGTACCCGATGACGCCCAGAGGACTGGAAAATGCAGTGCTTGACATGAATAAAAAGAAAAACAAATTAGCCTGATCAATTTTTAATTTCTTTGCGCACGGCAATTCGCTCCATCTGTTCTCGATATCTTTGCTCCTTATAGATTTTACCACGTTCATGAAGTTCCAGCGGGACCTTTCTCAGATGACGGTGGTAAGAAACAATAATAAATGCCGCCATATCCTCAGGATGACTTAACCCATAGGTTTTGAGATGATGGCAGAGCCGGCTGCCCTCATAGAAATTCCAATTCAGTGTAATCCATTTTCCGAGACCGTGAATAAGACGTTCTGCAATTACAGTTTCTTCGGCCTCCAGGAATTTGGCCCGGCCTGAATCATTCGAAAGTTCATCCAGCTTGCTCAGAGCATCATGGATGTCCTCGGGAATATAAATACCATTGATATACTCCTTCTGAATATTCTCTTCATAAGTTTTCAACAGTTCTTCTTCGGATGTCTGGGCAATTGACATCAGGGGAAACAGAAGAAATATGACCAGGAATACCTTCATACATATTGAATTCAATGGAATAAACGTCCTGTGACTGAAATAATTCTCATCTTGCCGATCAAATATTTTATTGTAACAGTCCTTCTTAATGCGCATAGGTCAAATTGAATTATTTCTCCTCCAAATAATTATCTACACAGTCATCTATGTGATCAATGATTACATTGGATTCCTGGTATGTCTGATCTTGGGGACCATTGCAATAGCACTTTTAATTCTGAGTTTGGTTTTTGAATTTATCGATAAGTCAAAAGTACCCGGGAGCTACTACCTGTTTATGTTCAATGCTGCATTTGCACCCTTCATCGTACTGTTATTCTTCAGCATATTCATCACCGGATCTTTTGACTGGATGCAGGAGTAGTTCATCAATACAAGGGTTCTCCATTCAGATTATGACCCAGTATATCACTCATGTAGTCGAAGAAGGGCCTGATTGCTTTATAAGAAAGGACGACTTGCTTTAAGAAGTCCTTGTCATGAACCTCCTTTCTTGAAAATTCTTTTGTGAAGATGAATTGTTTATGCCTGATCAAATCTATGGCAGGATGGTCCTTATTGTACCCCTTTGGAGCGGTTTTGACTGCTTCTCCTCCCATTTGACCGAAGACCTGCTTCAATTTTTTGTTGTTTATAGCTTTCCTGAAGGCTTTCGGATCCTGATCAATTTGTCCCCTGATCAATGACAAGTCAGAAGAATTGGGATTCCAGAATCCACATGCTATCATTCCTCCTTCAGGATTCAACTTCAAATAATATCCCCCGCGGAGATATGGTTTAGTTCTGCCCATTGACATGCTCCAGTGGGAATTATACGGTGATTTGTCCTTGCTGAATCGCACGTCTCTGTAAATCCGGAAAAGTTTGATCTTTTCTATGCTGTCGATCTTGTTCATTTCAGTTTCCAGGCTTAAAAGAAAATCCTTGACGTTTTTTTGTGCGTCCAGATATCTTTCCTTGTTGGCCTGAAACCAGGGGCGGTTATTGTTTTTTCTTATATCCTCGAGAAAGGCAATTGTGTCTTTTTGAATCATAAACTAAATTGTGGATTGACAAATGCATAAATATATTGGATTCGTGTAAAGCTCATCCATGGCTTTATGAAATAGAACACTTTATCCGTGATAATTGTTAAGGTTTACTGAGTAATTGCTACAATGAGAATCATTTCCGTTTTAATACTACCGCTCCTCTTATTTGGCTTCATCGAATTGTATCTCTGGTCCAGTCTTTCTCAATCCTTTGGTTCTGTTCATGTGATCACTATCAGCAGCATTGCGATATCCGTCCTGGGTTACATTGGGATTTTCCTGGGTATCCGGTATTGGAATAAACGTCCATTGATGAGAATGGGGATCACCAATTTTTTCATCGGTATGGGCTTCGCGGTTATCGTTCAGAAATTTGTCTTCCTCTCATTGACGATAATTTCCAGTTTGATTTCGTGGATTCTCGAATTAAGCGGGCTTCAGGTGGACTCATTTTTTAGTACTGCGTTGGGGTTAGGATTCCTGATTAGTGGAGTCATATTGTTGTCAATGACCTATGGAGTCATTTGGGGCAAGTATCGATTCCAGCTTGAAGAGGTGATTCTTGGGTTCCCTGACCTTCCTAAGGCATTTGATGGTTTTACCATTTTACAGCTTTCAGATGCGCATTCCGGGACCTGGGACGACCTCAAAGGAGTGGAAAAAGGAATTGAACTGGCCAGGAAGCAAGAGGCAGATATGATCGTATTCACGGGAGATCTCGTAAATGGACATAAAGATGAAATAGATCCATTTATCGATTTATTTTCCCAGTTGAGAGCACCCCACGGGAAATTTGCCATATTGGGCAATCACGATTATTATGGCCAACCCCGGGAACAGTCGGAGCGTGGTGCATATTATGATGATTTCTTCAGCAAGTATGAATCCATGGGATTCCAGTTATTGTTGAATGAAAGTCGTGCTATTCAAAAAGACAATGATACCATGAATTTGATTGGTGTAGAAAATTGGGGTTCCGGAAGGTACTTTCCCAAGAAAGCCAACCTGGATCAGGCAACACTTGAATGTAAAAACGGAGGATTTTCCATTCTTCTTTCACACGATCCTTCTCATTGGGAGCATAAGGCCCTTGACTATCCCAAGCACTTTCATTTGACCTTGAGTGGTCATACTCATGGAATGCAGTTTGGAATAAATTTGCCCTTCTTAAAGTGGTCTCCTGTAAAGTATCGATACAAAAAATGGCTTGGATTGTATAAAGAACAAGACCAATACCTATATGTCAATCGAGGTTTTGGTGTTTTGGCATATCCGGGGAGAGTAGGGATGAGTCCTGAGGTGACCAAAATTACACTCAGAAGAGAAGCGGACTGATTGATTTTACAGCAAGAGAATTCCTCGTTTTGCGATGAAAACGGTATCCTTGGATTCAAATTATTGATCGATGAAAAATCTGTTTTTATTCTTTCTGTTCTCATCTGTGACCATTGCAATTTCATGTAAAAAACCAGCCGGCGAAAAAGCCTCAGTTCAGGAAGAAGCAACAGTATCCGAATCATCCGGGAAGATCCTGGCGGTAGATTTAGCATCTAGCGTGATCAATTGGGAGGGTGCCAAGCCAACGGCCACCCATACGGGTACAATTAAATTATCCGGGGGTTCAGTGAGCCTGGAAGGACGTACGATAACGGGAGGGTCCTTTACGATCGATATGAGTACTCTGCAAAACACCGATCTTTCCGGCGGGATGAAGGATCGCCTGGAAAACCATCTGAAGGGTATCTCTGAGGGCAGGGAAGATGATTTTTTTAATATCACCAGGTTTCCAACCAGTAAATTTGAAATTACGAGAGTCACAAAGTTGAGTGGAGATGAATCCGCAACGCATCTTATCTATGGCAATTTGACCATGAGGGATGTCACCAAGGAAATTGGATTCAAAGCGCTGATCGGAATTGGAAGATCCCGGATCGAAGTTACGACACCTCCGTTTACGATTGATCGCACCTTATGGGGAATCAATTATGGATCAAGAACAGTCTTTGACAACCTTGGCGACAATTTTGTACACGACGAAATCGGTTTATCGATTTCATTAAAGGCAGGAGAGGCGGTCCTTTAAAATCTTAATCTCAGTCCGCCTCAGGATATCAGGCGGTTATTCGATCTGAATGGATTCGAGGGTATCCTCTCCCAGGAATCGATTGTCCTGATGTGTATACCATTTCCTGGTTTTTGGAATTTTAATGCCTTCGGTTTCCACAAGTTGATCGACCAGGATATACTCTCCGTCATTTTTTGACTCATCGTGATAAAACCGATATCCGACCATTTCGAAAGTATCAGGTCGAAAATAAAAATACCATGTATCACCACCAATTTCCGGTTCATAGGACACCTTGATTTCCAGGCTGGCACTGCCAAAAAAACCGACCTCCCTCACCTGGTCATGAACGATTGTCCCGGGATCTAATAAAGTGAGAGGCAAATGCCATAGATAGCGATAATAACTTGTCATTGTCTGCAGACGCTCTTCATTCAAACGGTATTTCTCAGCTTCTTCCCCGGTAAAATTATCCTTCCCGTTGAGTAGGAATTTTAGTGCGCCGCGATCGGAGATCATCGTTGTCGAAATTCCGTCAGAAATGCGTTGGACGAGAAAGTATTCCTTTTTAGGCCATGTTATGGCTCTTGACTTTCTCACATCTCCGCCGGGTCTGGTTTCCGTAAAATGAAAAGTGACCTTTTTATTCAACAGTTTCTTTTCTGCATCGTGAAACTGAATACTCTTCTCAAGAATTTGATGGGCATCCTGTTGACCGAGGGATAATTGGCACGGAAGCATAAAGAAAAGTACGAAATAGGAATGTACCGGCACGTTCAATAAGTAGGTAAACTGTTGTCAATTTCTTTCGCCCAGGCATTGATTCCGCCTTTGAGATTATACAGATTGTCATATCCTTGCTGACCAAGTGTACTGACAGCTACTCCGCTTCTTTGACCGCTTCTACAAAGAAATACAACGTCCTTCTCCTCGGAAATTTTTTCCTTGTTGTCCATAATATCGCCAAGAGGGATGTGATCCCCTCCGATGTTCACAAATTCTATTTCATTTTGTTCGCGGACGTCGATAAGTTGAAAGTCCTTACCCTGATCGCGCCATTGTTTCAGTTCAGTTACTGATATTTCTTTCATAATATTCAAATTGTCAGATCCATTAACACCGCAAAAGTGTTGATAGTTTATCAATTCATCGACTACTACCCGTGATTTTTCGGGTAAGCCAATGATACAAGATTCATTGGATAGTGCGTCGTAAATGAGCAATTTGCCGACAAGGGGGCTACCGGTGCCTGTGATCAACTTGATGACTTCAAGTGCCTGCATGCTTCCAATGATCCCTGCAAGTACACCAAGGACACCTCCGCTAGCGCAGTCAGGTACCAATCCCGGTTCGGGGGGTTGAGGATACAAATCCCTGTAGTTGGGACCTTTGCTTCCGTCGGGATAAGTAAAATTGAACACAGACACTTGACCTTCATATCGGAATATGGAGGCATAAACGTTGGGTTTCCCACAAATCACACACGCATCATTGACCAGATATCTCGTAGGGAAATTATCCGACCCGTCAGCCACAAGATCATAATCTCTTATAATCTTCAGCGCATTGGAATTATCAATTTTCTCCTTGTAGGTCGTAATATTGATCATGGAGTTCTGTGCCCTGAGCTTTTTGGCTATGCAATCGACTTTGGACGTGCCAAGATCACCTTCACTATAGAGCACCTGTCGCTGAAGATTAGAGAGCTCCACTACATCGGGATCCATAATTCCTATGTGGCCAACACCGGCTGCTACCAGATATTGCAGCAGGGGTGTCCCCAGTCCTCCGGCACCGATGACCAACACCCGGGCATTCATTAGTCGCTCTTGTGTCTCAACATCAAAATCAGGTAGATTCAAATGCCGAGAGTAACGTTGATATGCTTCCTTAGATATCATGAATAGATCTGTAAAGATACTTGACTGGAAGATTTTATTCCCAAAGCCGCTTCTCCTCCCCATTTTCAGCCGAAACCGAATTACACATGATTTTCTGTTTCTGATTTGATTTTTTTTGATTCTGTACTATCATTGTTCCTTCAGACAGGTCATATTAGGATTCAGAATTCATATTGTGGACATGGGTATAAGACTCTTCATCGTTATTTGCTTTATCTATTTGCTAAGTCCTCTTCACGCTCAGATCAAAATTGGTAGTCCCGTCAAAAAAAAAGCCTTCCACTATCTGGCTCTTGGCGACAGTTACACCATAGGTGAGAGTGTCGCAAGAGACGCTACATTTCCGGCTCATCTCAGCCAAATTTTGGAAAAATCTCATGATTTGGAGGTTGCCACGAGGATTATAGCAACGACCGGATGGACAACTACGGATTTGCTGGATGCGCTTCGAAGCGAAAAACTAGATGCGAAGTATGACCTGGTCACATTGCTGATTGGTGTCAACAATCAGTACCAGGCCAAAGATTTCAAAGTCTATGAAAAGGAATTTCCTGAATTATTGGCCAAAGCCATTGAATACGCAGGAGGACGTGTGAACAGAGTGATCGTCGTTTCGATCCCGGATTATGCCTATACTCCCTTTGGTCAGACCAAGAAGGATCCCGGGAAGATCAGTGAAGAATTAGACGACTACAATGCTTATGCAAAACTAATGGCAACGGAACGAGAGGCGCAATTTGTGAACATTACGGACATCACCAGGAATGGCCTGAAACAGGAGCATTTGGTAGCAGAAGACCAATTGCATCCTTCATCCGACGCATACAGACTCTTTGCTCAGAGACTTCTTTCACGAGTGCGCATACGTTAACAAAAAGGACATGGCGCAATATCTGAATACGTAATTCTTTGGAAAATATTCGGGGTTGACACGGTGTGACGTGTCTTTTCCCTTCCACCGTACATGCAGGTTTCACAATGATTGAAGGCAATTGATTATCAGTAACTTATTGATTAATAATGATTAATATGTTAAAAAATTAACTAATATGTCGAAACTGTTAATATATTCGCATTTCAGTTAATATGAATATTTGTGGCTAAAACAAAGGGAAAGAAGAGTAGGAGCCGTACTAAGAAGGAGAACAGGATCCCGAAAATACTGGGCGTATTATTTGGATTTCTTGCTTTATACCTGACCATTGCATTCCTATCATATTTATTCACTTGGAAAGCAGATCAGGACCAGGTTCTAAAACTATCGTGGTCCATCTTATGGGATAATTCTGTACAGGTGACCAACTGGCTGGGTCGGTTGGGAGCAGTTGTTTCAAACTTATTCTTCTATTGGGGATTTGGTATTGGCGCATTTTTGTTGATCCCAATATTCATCAGGATCGGAACAAGCCTGATCAAGAAACTTCCTTTGCTGCATTCTCTTGAGTTTTTTCAAAGGACATTTATCGGAATGTGCTTTGTATCCATTGTAAGTTCATTTTTATTCCAGCAATCTTCATTTTCATGGGGAGGATCATTTGGTACGAATATTTGTTTTTGGCTGACTAATTTTGTTGGCCAGGTCGGCTTGTCCATCATGCTCATTTTTGCAGTATTGTCCTGGCTTATCTGGAAATTCAATCCTTCCCTGGATGCCCTGGTGATCGCCTTGCCTGGCGGAGGAGTATCTATGACTGAGAAATTTCAACTCAACTGGAAAGGCTGGTCAAACCAGTCAGCGCAATCGAGAAGTCCCAAAAAGACAAAAGAGAAACAACCCACCACCACCCTTCGACCCAGAAGTGTGGAAGATACATTCCTATTTGACGATATAACTGATGCTGTCCCGAAAACTGATTTGACCTCCAACCCAAGTTCTGAGGTACAGGAACGTTCAAGCCATCTCGAGCTTGAACTTCCTGAAACCATGATCGGTGAACCTTCTGAGAAAAAGGCATCTCCATTTGAGAAGATTAAACTGAAAGATTTTGGAATAGCACCGAAGAAAAACCAGCAGGATATAGAAAACCGTATCCTTGAAAGTGCCCTGGAGATTGCACCGAAAGGAGAAAAAATTAACCAGGAATTGGTGGTCGAAGAAGAAAATGATGAAGATAATGATCAACCCTTTGATCCGACCCTGGAGTTGTCTAAATACAAAACGCCTTCTTTTGAACTCCTGGATGACTACGCGGATCAGCAGGTCGAAATTGACAGAGATGAATTAGAAGCTAATAAGGACCAGATTATCCGCTCCTTACTGAATTTTAAGATCGAAATCACAAAAATCCGTGCGACAATAGGACCTACGGTCACCCTATATGAGATCGTGCCGGCTCCCGGTGTGAAGATTTCGAAAATCAAGAATTTGGAGGATGACATTGCCCTGAGTCTCTCTGCTTTGGGCATCAGGATTATCGCCCCCATTCCGGGTAAAGGAACCATTGGAATCGAGGTTCCGAATAAGAAAAAGCAGATTGTTTCCTTTAAAGAAGTGATCCGTTCTGAGAAATTTCAGAATGCAAAGATGGATCTTCCGCTTGCCCTTGGAAAAACCATTTCCAATGAAGTCTTTGTGGCTGATCTCGCTAAGATGCCTCACCTATTGATAGCTGGTGCAACCGGCCAGGGAAAATCGGTAGGAATTAATGCCATTATTTCATCTATTCTCTATAAAAAACACCCAAGTCAGGTAAAATTAGTCCTGATTGATCCCAAGAAGGTGGAACTCTTCCCCTACAGCCAAATTAACAAACACTTCCTGGCCTATCTGCCCAACGAGGAAGAACCCATCGTTACCGAAACAAGCAAGGTGGTTTATACCCTTAATTCGCTTTGTATCGAAATGGATGAAAGGTACGATCTGCTCAAGCAGGCCCGGGCCAGAAATATCAAAGAGTACAACGACAAGTTCATTGCAAGAAAACTGAACCCAAGGAATGGCCACAAGTTTATGCCATACATCGTCCTGGTAATTGATGAATTTGCCGATCTGATCATGACCGCAGGTAAGGAAATCGAATTGCCGATAGCACGAATAGCACAATTGGCCAGGGCAGTAGGTATTCACTTGATTATTGCTACACAACGACCTTCCGTCAATATCATTACCGGTGTTATCAAGGCCAATTTCCCGGCAAGGATTGCCTTCAAGGTGACATCCAAAATAGATTCGCGAACCATTCTTGACTCAGGAGGAGCCGATCAATTGATTGGACGGGGGGATATGCTTTTATCTGTCGGTGGAAATATTGTCAGATTGCAATGTGCTTTTGTAGATACACCGGAAGTCGAAAGAGTCGTAGACTATATCGGTAATCAACAAGGCTATCCGGAACCATTTTACCTGCCTGAATTTGTAACCGATGACAGCGATAACAATGCTAAAAGTATAAGTATTACCGATCTCGACAGTCAGTTTTGGGATGCAGCCGCTCTTGTCGTTTCGAATCAACACGGATCAACCTCCATGCTTCAGCGAAAATTACAGCTTGGGTATAACAGGGCCGGTCGGATCATGGATCAGCTTGAAGCATTGGGAATCGTAGGAGAGGCACAGGGAAGTAAGCCGCGTGAGGTTCTCTATTTTAGCGAAAGTGAGTTGGTGCATTTGAGAGAAAAACTACTCAACGGCTCAATCTGAAATCATATCTGATCTAACATGCAAAGTTACTGTGCCCTATACTTCATAGCAGACATCCCGAGGTAGCGAGGATCACCAGTAATATGATTTCCAGTACTACAATGCCTAAAAGAAATTTGAATTTTCGTTTACTCCACATTCCGCTATCCTAATAATCCTGCCAAAAGGATTACCAAATATAAAATGAAGACTGAAATCAACAATGCAAATTTGACATTGCCAGTAAGGTTTTTTATCGTTTCCGTTTTCATGTTTTATAATTTAATGTATTGATTTTCAACTACTTGAGTTCTTTGCTTTATAGCACAAAGATCATTGAAAGGTGAATACACTTCAACTTACTACGACGTATACTAGGGAGTAATCGATTTTTCAAGCAAAAATTCGACAAATGGATTTTTTAAGAATAAAAAGAGCCGTTTGCAGGATCGCAAACGGCTCAAAACGTATATCTGATTTCGATTATTTCACTGCTATATTGACCGGGACAATTGTGTCATCCCAACCAAATACCATGACGCCACTGTAATCTCTCAATTGATCAAAATGGATCACAAAATTCTCGATTTTTGAATCAACTTTTTGGACTGAAGCCATTACGGAAACAACGGGTTCCGCATCCCTGTATGAGGCCCATCTGCTGCCATCGTAAGTATAAAAGTTCACCTTCCAGCTTTCAGCGCCGGGTACCGTTAGAATTGCGTATGATCCGGCAGCAAGATCGCTTCCCTCTAATTTAACATCATCACTGAATGTGATTTTGGTAGCGCTGTTTGCACCTGTTCGCCAGATCTGATCAAAAGGAGCCAAACCATCTGCCGCAAAAATCGTACGACCCTTGACACCAGGTCTTGAGTAAACAACACTGATATCGGTTAACCCGATCCTCTGTTCGGTAGTCGATAATGGACTTGGGGCTCTTTGCTGACCAAATATGGGACTGATAAAAAACAAGATCAAAAAGCCCGCAATCAAATTTCTAAGTTTCATTCTAGATAGTTTTTATTTATGAATTGTAAGTTGACTAATTTATTCCCAGGTAGTAGTTGTCAAAAAACGCACGGTATGTATTGGTGGATTTGTCACGGATCATTACACGATAGTTTTTTTGATTGATGGTATAAAGATCATATGAATGCTGACCAGTATCGATAAATTCATCAAGTCTTGAAGTGACATCTTTATAATAGCTCATGCCATCATCCTTATTATTGAATCTTCGGATTAAAACGATATATGAATTGTCTTCTCGATTGAGCGGAACACTTGTTGATCGCAATCTTTTAGCACTGTAATTCTTCTCGTTAAATACATTGATACTTTGTTTAATAGGATCGATGTCTTCATCCACGGCATTATAGATCACGGCGATGACGTAGTGTAGTTTGCTGTCCTCGTTAACATATTTCGCAAGCTCTTCCTCGGATATTTTTGCTGAAAACGACTCTTTGTCACCTCTTAGAAAGCGCATCATTTCACGTGCGAATGTCTGTTCGGGTGTATTATCATACTTGAGGACAACGGCACGAAGGGCGTTGATATAATCGTCTTTACCCATGAGATTTCCCATGCACATCGCGGATAGCAAATCATATTTGGCACTCATGGCATGAGAAGTACCGAATTTGCCCTTTGCTTCTTCAAGTTGGATAAGGGCTTTTTGATAGTTTCCCTGTTCAAAGAGTTTATATGTATCATCGTAATACATTTCTATTTTACGCTCTTCCGTGATCAATACCTTGCTACTGGATGGATTATTCAGATAGATGGCAAAATCGGAACTCGGAAAATCGCGAATCAATCGGGTCTTAAAGCTTTCTGCCATATTCATCTGACCCAGATCTAAAAAGTTCAAATGAATGAAATAAAGCGCTTCCGGCCGGTGGATGGTCTCAGGAAACCGTTCGAGTAATTCTAAGAGGGTCTCATTCGAATTTCGATAATTGTAAATCATCGTTCTGAATGATGTGCCCAACTCAAACATTGCCTTCTCAATTTCAGCATTGTACTCTTTGACCGTATTTTCATCCTTTGGAATTGCCCGAAGCACCTTTGTCATTTCGCGGCTCATGTATTCCTCGGGAATGAAATCCAACTCTTCTTCCTGTGCAAGTTCTTCCTGATCAAAAACGCTGCTGGTCTTTTGAGATCGCCTCCAATCATCTTCAAGCGGTCTGTCTCCCCACCGTTTCATGAAATTCTGACGTCCCTTTTGTTTGGCTATTTGATTGTAAGCAAAAAATTTGCTGTTTCCGGAAAATACAGAGGTGGAAGTTGTAAAGCCACCTGCTTCCTCCTTGGCCTCCTTTTCAGCTTCCCACATCTCTTCAACCCTTGAACGTGCGAGATCTTCCAACTCTTTTTGTGACAAATTTCCAAGGGCCAGCAAGCTATCCCTCGACTCGATGATCTTGATATTCTTAGCGATATCATTTAAACTTTTCGCACTAATTTCAGTAGGTCTGTACCTGGGGTCTTTTTCACTCATTACCTGTAAGGTCGAATCATAGTAGGTCTTGGCACTAACGTACTCTTCGCGGGTGTAAAACAAAGTTGCCAGTCGATAATAAATTTCAGTCTTGACACCCTGGTTTGCTTCAGATCCGAGGGCTTTTTGGAAGTATTCCATTGCTCCTTCCTGGTCACCTTCAGCTAGTTTGATCTCAGCGATAGTCGAGTATATGCTTCCCTGGTAATTCCTGTTCTTATCTTCTTTAGCCTGGCGATTCAGTTTTTTGGTGATTTGATCACTGGTCGATTGACCGGATGCCCAGGCATTTTTCATCTTGTTCAATTCTGCATGAAGGACCATCTCGAAAGATGACTTGTATTTTTTTACCTTATCGAAGGCTGCATATGCTTCCGTTGCCTGGCCGTTTAACTGGTATGCCTGGGCCAGGATAAACGCCATCCGTGCCTTGAGCGTTCGGTTTTTGGAATCTTCGAGCCCTTCGACCAATGCTGGAATTGCTTTCCTGTAATCCTTCTGTTGCAGATAATAATCCGCACGTACGACCGCCAATTCATTTTTTACTGACGCAAGCAGTTCTTCCTCCTGCTCCAGTTTATCCAGGAAATAATTTGCCTCAATCCATTTTTCTCTTGCAATCAATGTTTTGGCCAACCAAAACATACCCTCCTGGTATGCAGGTTTGTGTTTCATGAACCCTCCTGTAGTGCCCTGCTTTATTTTTTTGTCTTTAGAGTCCTGCTGTTTTTGTTCTAAATCCCGTAAGTATTGTTCATCAGGATCCAATGGCACATCGTTACCTGCACTGGCAACTTCTGTAGGTTGAGGTTCGGCAGTAATGGGAGGAGCGGTTTCCTCTGGCTTTTCAGGTGTTACTACCTTCTTACCCTTTCTTCGATCTTTATTTCTTTGTTTTCTTTCTTTTTCGGCCTGTTTTCTTTCTTTTTCTCTCTCCTTAGCCCGTTGCTTCCTGCTTTTCTTTTGTTCTTCCCGCTTTTCTTCTCTTTCCTTCTGTTGAATTTTACGCTCTTCCGCCTGTTGCTTTTTTTTCTCTTTTGAATTTTGCTTCCGATCCGGTGCCTTATAGACCCGTGAATCGGGGTCTCTTGGGTTGAAGTCAGCTACAAAGTATTCGAAGGTTTCTTGAGCGGATTCATAATCTCCTTTCAGATATTGAGCCTTACCCATCATCACATAGCAGTCGTCGACCCATTTGCTGGGTTCATGAAGTGCAGCCACTTTAACCACCTTTTCGATTGCGATGTCCATGTTTTCTTCAACGGACTTTCGATCTTCCTCTGTCCCATAAGGGTATATATCCAGTATTTGATTGTAGTTATCCTGATGTGTCTCTTCAAGCTGACGCACACTCGCTTTGTATAGTTCTTTAGCATTAAAATAACCATTATAGCGAGCATTCATGTCATGAATCTTCGTTCTTAGCCATCCGGTCTCCTCTTTTGACCTTTTTGTAGTAACACATCCCGATGAGATCAGGAGAATGATGACGAGCAGGGAGATTAATGCATTTCGAAAGCTCATATGGGTGGAAGCAGGATTTAAATTAACAGAGCACTAAGAGTTAAAAAGCATAATTTTGTTTGAATAATACCTTGTGGCCGCAATATTAATCAATCTGGAAGGTTAAACTGCGCACAGGCATATCAATAACACAGAAACCACCTCAAATATTATAATCGGAAGTAGCTAAGTAATGAGCAAAAATCCAGGGAAAAATGACTTTGGTGAAGGTCAGAATTTTGACGAGTACAAGATGGTGATCTATAGATCCGAAAATCTTGAGGAGGTTAAGTCTTTCAATCTTTCCCCAACAAATATTTATGTGCTCTCGTCCGTGGTAATGATCGTTCTCTGTGCTATGATCGTCTCACTGATTGTTTTTACACCCTTAAAAAGACTGATACCGGGATATGGTCAGATTGAAGTGACACCTGAATTTGTGAAAATTGTTGAAGGAGTGGATGAATTAGATGCCAAAATTGAGGCGCAATCCACATATTTAAATGCTTTACAACAACTTCTTTCCACCGGGATCAAACCTTCAGACGCGAAGTCAGATACACAACCGGACCAGGCTAGAGTATTCAGTAAAACAAACCGTATGGGTATAGATGACTTTCCCCGTCAGGAGGTCGAACTTTCAGGTGCTCGAACCGAATCACCTGACAGCGAGTATTGGTTATCACTTGAATCACAAAAAGTACTAAACCCTGTTGAAGGGATTATTAGCTCGGAATTTGATCCTTCGATAAAACATTTCGGTGTGGATATTTTAGCCCCATCTCAATCTCCCATCATTGCCATTATGGACGGATTTGTGATCAATTCAGGATGGGACCTGGAAACAGGCTACACAATAGGCATACAGCACGACGGCAATTTTTTGTCATTTTACAAGCATAACTCCAAATTATTGAAAGAGAAGGGTACCTTTGTGCAGGCTGGAGAAGCCGTCGCCATCATCGGAAATACAGGTACCCTGTCAAATGGGCCTCATTTGCATTTTGAGATATGGCATAATGGCAAGCCCATAAATCCAAAAGAATTAGTAAATTTTAATTGATGAGTGATCATTCCTTAAAGGAAATTAAAGATGAACAGGGGCGATTATTAAGTCCGATCTTACCAGATAACGTCAAGAATTATCTAATCGATATCGATGGAACCATATGTGATGATGTGCCCAATGAGGAACCTGAAAGAATGGTAACATGTGAGGTATACCCTGATGCCTTGGAAATCATTAATAAATGGTACGATGACGGACATATCATCACATTTTTCACTTCGAGAACAGAAGAGCACCGTCGTGTAACAGAAAACTGGCTAAAAAAACATGGATTTAAATACCACGGCCTTCTTATGGATAAGCCGCGAGGAGGCAATTATCATTGGATTGATAATCATATGGTCAGAGCAACCCGTTTTAAGGGATATTTTACCGATCTGATCCGGGTCAATAAAACTATTGAGGTATTTGATAAACCTTAAGTCCGGTTGATCTAGTCACTTCTTTTGTTGTAAATATCTCTCAGTGCCTCTTCAAGCATAGGAAAGTCAAATTGAAAACCAGTTTCAAGGATTTTGTTTGCACTGATATTTGAACTGTTCAATACCAGACGAGACATTTCTCCCAGAGCGAGTTTCAAGACGAATGCAGGAGATTTGACCAGAACAGCCCTTGGATTCAATACAGATTTCAGGATTCGCATAAACTCCTTGTTGGAGGCGGGATTGGGCGATACGGCATTGAAGATTCCGTCGAGGTCGTTATGAATGATGTAAAGGATCATTTTACAGAGGTCATCGATGTGGATCCAACTGACATATTGCTTTCCCGACCCCAGGTAAGCTGCAACCCCATATGGAATGCTTTGATCCATCTTCTCCAGGGCTCCTCCATGTGCAGACAGGACCGTGCCGATCCTTATAATCGATAAATTCCTTGCTATATCCGATGCCTTTCGCGCTTCTTCTTCCCAGGCTACACATACGTCAGAAAGAAATTCTTTCCTGACAACATTGCTTTCTACATCAACAACTTGTGCGCCAGTATCTCCGTAATACCCTATAGCTGAAGCCGAAATAAATTGCTCCAATTTCATCTCGTTTTTTATAGCAGTATCTATGAGCAATTGGGTGCTCTTGATACGACTGTCCAGGAGAATCTTTTTTCTTTCAAGGGTCCAGCGCTGGTCGGCAATACCTGCTCCCGAAAGATTGATTACATAGTCTGCGGAGAGATATTCTTTATCAATTGTTCCGGTCCGAATATCCCAATGAATAAATGAAGGATCGCTCATACAGAGATTCTCGTTCCTGGTGAGGATCTTGACTTGATAATTTGAAGATTCAAGGTGTCGGCTCAATCGCTGACCTACCGTTCCGGTTCCTCCTGCAATAATGACGGTTCTCATTAAGATTTTGTATTATTTAAAAAATCAATTGATTAGGAGTTAACTTTGTTCGCAAGAATAGCCATAATTTCCAACCATGAACCTATCACAATTTCTCATCTCGTCTTTATTGCTTTCGGTAATCATGCTTTTGAGTTGCCGACAAAACGAAGCAATAAGTGAGTCAGATGAAGTAGAACAGGTCATTGTTGGCTTAAATATAGACCCTGACTCGTTTAACCCTATCCTTTCCAACTCTTCCCGATCCAGGGAAGTATTCCAATACCTTTTTGTACGTCTGGCCGATTATGACTATGAAAGTCAGGAATTGAAGCCTGTTTTGATCAAAGCATTGCCAATTGAAGAAAAGATTACAGACGGACCCTGGAAAGGCACGACCGCATATCCGATGGAAATTCGAGAAGAAGCCATGTGGAACGATGGACAGGCAATCACCGGTGAAGATGTGTTATTTACATGCAAAATTGCAGCGCACCCATCTGTACCGTCTCCGGGATGGAAACTTGTTTTAAAAGACGTAGCTCATATTGAAATAGATGAATTGAATAAGAAGAAATTCACAATTTATGTCAGGAATACAACATTCCAGACTTATGAGTACTTGCTCAGTATGGAGATTTTTCCAAAACACTTTTATGATGCCTTGGGAGTTCTGGATTCCGTAGCGTTTGAAGAGTTAAATGACGAATCTCTGGCTCAACAACTTCTCCAGGATAGCGCAGTAGCGGAATTTGGCAAGCAGTTTTCGAGTATTGAATTCAGCAAGAACAGGGTGGAGGGAGCAGGGCCGTACAGATTGGAATCATATGAAAGCAATCAATACATCGTCCTTAGCAAGAAGGAAAACTATTGGGGTGAGGGATTTCCTGATATTGATCAACTCGAATCTTATCCGGAGCGGATCGTATTTCAAATAATAAAGGATGCCACTACAGCTTTGACTATCTTAAAAAATGGTGAACTTGATATCATCGACTTATCCAGGACATCTTTTACCCAATTTGATGAGTTGAAGAAGGACTCCTTGTTTGATGCCGAATTTCAATTTTATACGCCACAGATTCCGAGATATCTCGTTCTTCTTTTGAACAATGAGGATGTACGGCTTGCCGATAAGGAAGTGAGAATAGCCTTTAGTCATCTCACAGATGTCGATCGGATCATCAGGCAATTGGAAGGTGGATATGCCCGGCGCGTGAATTCACCAATTCACTTCTCAAAAAAGGAGTACAATTCGAATCTTGGGTTTCCTGAATTTGATATTGCCAAAGCAAATGCAATTCTTGACAATGCCGGATGGGTGGATTCCGATGGCAATGGAATTCGTGATAAAGTCATAGGAGGGAAAAAAGAAGAACTTTCATTCCTATTTCATATTACAGGTTCCAATATCAGCACAAGTCTGTACACCATAATCAAGGATGCCTGTGACCAGGCCGGGATCAGTATAGACGCCGTGACCAAACCATTTGGTGCAACCAGATCAGAAAACCTGGTAACTGGTGATTATCATATGACCTTGATGATGAAGACATTGCCTCCGGTAAAACGAGATTTATATTTGATCTACCACTCTTCAGCAGTTGGCAGCCTGGGTCAAAATTATCTGAGATATAGTAATGACGAGGCGGATGCATTGATCGAGTTGATCAGGGATACTGAAGATGAAGAAGAAAGGATGTCGGCCTATCTCAAAGTACAGGAGATCATTGTCGAAGATGTACCCCAGATTTTTTTATACGGACCACAATTGCGAATCGTTGGAAAGGAAAGTATCGAACTTACAATTTCTGACAAAAGGCCAGGCTTTTTTGTAAATGCAAAAGCCGAGTAAAGAAGCAAATGATCCATTTCGCTTTAAGGAGGATTGCTCTTATCATTCCAACACTCATCATTATTCTGGGATTGTCATTTGCATTGAGAGACCTGGCTCCAGGTGATGAAGCCATACGTCTGTTGGAATTAGAAGGCACCTTCCAGGGGATGTCCAAAACAGAATATGAACAATCTTATCAACGTATTGCCCGGAAATTTGCACTGAACAGGCCTCAATTTTATTTTTCGATTTTACCCAACTATTTTCCTGATACGTTGCATTTGGTCTTGCCTAAATCCAAAAGGTTTTTATTGACGAATATGCTGAGGCAGACCAGAGACTGGAACGCTGTTCAGTCATTTCACTCATCACTCCAGAGAGGTATTGCAGAATTAGAAAAATCAACGGATCACAAAGACGTATATAATGAATTATTGAAATTAGAAACTGAAAAATCGCTGCTGGATGTTCGTTCAAGATTTCAAAGAATACAACAGGCTTTCGGGAAGCAATCCGAATATAACAGCCTCCTCAATAGGATAGGGGAGTCGATTGAAGGGCTCAATAGGGCTCATCAACTTGTTTATCCAAAATTTGTATGGAATGGAAAGGATTGTAAATTCCATTTTTGGATCGCGCGAACATTCAGAACTTCTGAGAATATCTCTTTGGTTGACGGCGTACCCGTGTATACCAAGGTTTGGCGTGCCCTTAAATGGACGGTTGTCATGTCATCCATCGCCCTTCTGTTCATAGCTATTTTAGCATTGGTCCTGGGTGTTACACAGGCCTATTTTGAGGGAAGTGCCTTTGACAGATTCTCTTCTACGTTTTTGTATCTGTTATATGCAATACCCCTGTTTTGGTTGGCGACGATGGCTGTTGTCTTTTTTACCACCCCGGAATATGGTACATGGACCGATATTTTTCCTTCTATTGGTCTAAAACCAATCTTTGAAAAAGTAAGCTTCTGGTCCGAATTGGTCCGAAACCTGGAACAGATCGTTCTGCCTGTGATTTGCATGACATTGGGAGGGATTTCTTACCTGGCTGTTCAGTTGCGTTCGGACATTTTGGAAAATCTGAAAAAACCTTTCATAGTAGCCGCTCGCTCGAAGGGTCTTTCAGAAATGAAAGTATTGACAAGACATGCCTTACCCAATGCGTTTTTGCCTTATTTGACCATACTCACCGGATCCATTCCAGCTATCTTCACAGGATCTGTTATCATTGAGGTCATCTTCAATATTCCCGGCATTGGCAGATTAATGTTGGATTCTATCACATATTCTGATTGGCCTGTGGTTTTTTCAATTCTCGTTGTGATTTCCATAACCACGATCATTGGTTATCTGATAGGTGATCTTTTACTCATGAAGTTATTTCCAAAGAGTAAAGGATCATTCAACCTTGGGCAATCAACTCTATCAAGCCAATGAAGAAGATGCTAAAAGATTGGAGACTCGTGCTGGCATTGGCATATTTATCCCTGTTGGGGTTATTGGGTATTCTCTCGGACTCTATTGCCTCTAGTGATGGGTGGCTGTCTTTTGGGCCACATGACGTATCCTCGCAAGCAGAGATTTTCAGTCCACCCGGGACTGTGGAATCTTCCGGGGATACTAAAAAGGTACATGTATTGGGAACAGATCAGATCGGAAGAGATGTTGCATCAAGATTGATACATGGAATTCCCGTTGCATTTGCAGTGGGTATTTTCAGTTCCTTGATCACCCTGATCATCGCTTTGATCTTTGGAGTGCTTTCGGGCTATGTCGGAGATAATACGCATCGCGTAAGTCTCATGCATATTCTTCTATTCATGTTCTTGTTTGGCCTCCTTCATTTCTATGCGCGTGAATACTCATTTGGATTGGATCGGGAAGGCGTGGTCGAATTCCAAATCATTCTTTACTTTCTCATAATGTTCCTTGGCACCTCGATCATTACTGTTGTGTTGTCAAATCTCTCATTTAAAAAAATTCAAGATGTTCGCGTACCCTGGGACAGCCTGGTGCTCAGATTGATCGAGATCTTCAAGAGTATTCCAAGATTATTCTTATTACTTGCCTTCTTTGCGGTGATCACATCGCCATCTATCTTATGGGTAGTATTAATAATCGGATTCATACGCTGGCCTGGATTGACCAGGATTATCAGGGCAGAAATATTGAATCTAAAGCAAGAACCATTTATTAAAAGTGCGGAATTGATGGGGCTTTCAAAATGGAAAATCATTTCCAGTCATATATTACCTAACATTTATCAACCCATATTGATTCTCACTGCATTCAATATGGGGAGCGCTATTTTGATAGAATCATCTTTGTCCTTCCTTCAAATTGGTATACCTGGTGATGCCGTGAGTTGGGGTCGGATGCTGGGAGATGCCCGTCAACAAATCTCCGCCTGGTGGCTTGCTATAGGACCAGGGCTGCTGATATTCAGTATGATCCTATGCTTTAATACCATTGGAAACCGATTGTCCTTGATTTTTGAGAAAAATCAACTCATATAGTCAAAATATTCCCCAATTATTCGAATTAGAAGCCTTTGTCTCGATTCAGGAGCTAGGATTAACAACAATCAATAATACTTCAATAATATTATATTATTTTTAATCACATAATTAATCAACTATATCTCTCAATTCCTGCTATTATTGATGTTTTTCTTAATTTATTAGATAAATCTTGTATGTGTAAATGTGAAAACATACCTTTGATCCATTAATTACTTTTTAATAACTAAATTTTTTACAATGACAAAAGGTGATATAATTGATGCTGTAGCTGATGCGGCCGGAATTACAAAGAGTGATGCTACTACGGCGGTCAATACTGTTTTCGGCTCAATCGAAAAAAGCCTTAAGAAAAAGGATAAGGTTTCATTGGTCGGTTTTGGCACATTTTCTACGAATCGTAGAGCTGCAAGAACAGGACGAAATCCTGCTACAGGAGAGACGATCAAGATTAAAGCTAAAACTGTTGTAAAGTTTAAAGCAGGGAAAGCACTTGTTGATTCTGTGAACTAATAGAAATAATCAGTAATTGTATATAGGTGATTCGATCTATTCGGGTCACCTTTTTTATTGGTGTGATGATTAATCATTTAAATTTGCGCGCCTAAATCATTGGATATGAAGTTTGGAACCAAGGTAATTCATGCGGGTATTGAACCGGATCCGTCTTCAGGTGCGATTATGACACCTATATTTCAAACCTCGACGTATGTGCAGGATGAACCGGGCGTTCATAAAGGATATGAATATGGCCGTACTCAGAATCCTACGCGGACAACACTTGAAAACAATCTGGCTGCACTCGAGAATGCGCAATTCGGTATATCCTTTGCCAGTGGACTGGCGGCAATGGATGCGATTCTTAAATGTTTTCAACCCGGAGATGAAATACTTTGTACAAATGATATTTACGGCGGCTCTTATCGCCAATTGGTTCAGGTATTTGGTCAGTATGGTTTGAAAGGAAGATTTGTGGATATGTCCGATTCGCAGTCGTTCGGTGCATTGATATCCCCGGAAACCAAAATGATATGGATCGAAACACCGACGAATCCCATGCTCAACATCGTAGACATTGAAGCGATTTCGGCTCTTGCCCGGGGAAAAGATATTGTGGTTTGTGTAGACAACACATTTTCCTCACCCTTCCTGCAAAACCCATTGGATCTTGGCGCACATTTGGTTACACACAGCGTTACCAAATATATCAATGGACATTCCGATGTCATTCATGGATGCGTCATGACCAATGACCAGGAATTTGCAGATCGATTGAAGTTTTTACAAAATGCCTCTGGAGCTGTACCCGGTCCGATGGATTGCTTTTTAGTACTCAGGGGGATCAAGACGCTCCACCTGCGCATGGAGCGATCCTGCCGGAGTGCCGAAAAAATCGCGGAATTTCTAATCACCAGGAAAGAAGTATCCAAGGTATACTATCCTGGCTTCAAAGATCATCCCAACCATGAAGTGGCAGCTCGTCAAATGTCCATGTTTGGGGCAATGGTCAGTTTTGATTTCGTCAATAATGACTATAAAACTGCTAAAGAAGTATTGCGTTCTACGACTCTTTTCTCACTTGCCGAGTCACTTGGAGGAGTCGAATCGCTGATCGGTCACCCGGCAAGTATGACGCATGCTTCCATTCCAAAAGAAGAACGATTAAAGGTCGGATTGACCGACTCATTGATTCGGTTGAGTGTTGGTGTGGAAGATGTAGACGATCTGATTGAAGATTTAAGTAGTGCGCTCGACCGGCTCACTTAAAAACCTTTTTAGATAATCTCGCGATTCAAATGGTCGCTCCCAATGAATTAATTGTGCAAGGAATCCTTATTCTTTTACAACCATTGTACGCCTCCAGGTAAATGAATAAATGATGATCAGTTCATCAAATGCCGTCACCTGATACGGAAAGTGGAATTCTGACCTTCTCCCAGGAGAACAGAATCTCATTTTCATCCACGGAAAAAGACAATTGCTCCTGGATATCTTCCACCCATTCCGGGCTGACATTGATCCTGAGTGCATCGTCATCCTCGCTGTAAGAATAGGCACCCCAGGCATCATTCTTTTTGTTAAAGATGACTACCCAGTCTCCTTCCTTTTTGGGAATAATAAAAAAGCCATATTTACCAGCCGGAAGTTTTTGTCCAGCCACCAATACATCTTTGTCAAAAGACACGGTTGTATTCTTGTTGGCACCGGCTCTCCACACAGCATCGTATGCTTCCAGTCCACCCCATATGGTACGTCCTTTGACATAGGGAGCACCATAATCTATCCCTATATTAACTCCTTCGACAACACCGGAGGATTCCATTCTGGGACTTTTTTGTCCGTGAGCTGTTGTAGCGAATAGAGTCAGGAGAAAAGTTAGCAGGAAAATGTGAGTTTTCATAACGATCAATTTTAATTATGATGAATAAAGTGCAATTAAAGAGGTTTTACCATTCGATGCCAGAAATGATAAAATTTGCAGGCAAATGTTAGACTGCGTTTGTAGTGAGTCCGACAAAAAGAGAGGGCTCTCTGTTTTCAAATTGGATGTTCCGATTTTCAAAGTGCCTCCTTTGTGGATGTACATTTCAACCACAGATTTCACAAATTAACACAGATTGAAATCTGAGAATTGTATTTTACTCCTCAGCATAAACTCCGCGGGACTCTCCCGACAAATGGCTGCGCATAGACGGGACAAGCCTTTCATGATTCCATCTACAGACGTTTATCATTGGTACTCGTCCGCAGTACAAAAAAAGCCTGAGCAAGAGCTCAGGCTTTTATAAGTGCCCGAAGCGGGACTCGAACCCGCACGCCCATATGGACACATGGCCCTCAACCATGCCTGTCTACCAGTTTCAGCACTCGGGCGATCGAGTGTGAGTTTGAGTGTGAGTGTGGTGTGTTATTACCGGGTCACAAAGATGTGCCAAATTTTAAAATCAATGCCAATCTCAAACCATTTTATGGCATACAGGGAAGAAATCACTTTCACTACAATGAAAGAAGGGCATCCTAATTAGATGCCCCTTGAGAAAAATTCATGATTGATACATGACTTTGTATTCATGAATTTTGTCATTTGTTTTATATGAGTACAGGATATCTCTGAATTTCCTATTTTATCAATTAAAAAAGGACACCTTCAATTGATGGTGTCCCTTACATTCAATTATAGCTCTATCGTTTAGTGGTCTCAGTAGTTAGTTAAACCTATGGACTTTTAGTCCACTACTTTGAGTTTCTACAAAGGTATTAACTTGAGGTTATGGGAAAGCGACAAAG
>JANQHF010000103.1 GCA_028282725.1 Saprospiraceae bacterium | reverse complement strand
TATGGCCAACTTAAGATGTTACAAATACAGTGGAGCTTGGGATATTGTCAAAAAGGTCATAGCCTATGCCGCTTAATAGTGCAATCTGAAATACACACTTTTATCTATAGGGGGTACCGTCAGAAGACAAAAATGTATAATTTTGTGCTCGCTCCGCTGCGGTCGAGATGACAATTCTCTTATAACGGTGGTGAGTGCAAATTCCGCTAAATAATGATGAAATGCTTTGTCATGGTGAGCGGAGTCGAACCATGACCCATGGTGTAATTGGCAACACAGCTGGTTTTGGTCCAGCCATTCTAGGTTCGAGTCCTAGTGGGTCAACGATTCATGAATATAAATGGTTGATTAACAACGATTTATGCGAAAATGTAGGTAGATATCTACAGTGAATCATATGATCGTTCATGCCCACAACCTAGAATATTTTCGTAATTGGTATTTTTAATGGAACATTTTGTCCAATAATGTCGTTTTATTCGTCCAGATTAAATAATTTATTTAATTAAATTCGTTTCTCGTAAAGGACTCAAAGTGAAAAATAATATCATGTACAAAACTGATCTTCTTTTCCCTAGAACAAATTTTGTTGTTGGTATGGGCAGCGTATTAAACGTTGCCGGCAACTATTTTAAATTTAATTATTCTGAATCAGATGTTGAAGCTGACGTTAAAGCATTAGAAAGTGATTGGGGTGCAGTGGGAAAGGACATTGAAAGTGCAAGGTTAATCTTGAAAAAAAACACTAAAACCTCAACCATCAAATAGTTAATGTCAGAAAATCGGCCTAATCCACAAGATGAGCTGGAAAACAAAGATAATTCAGTAAAAGATTCTGAACTTGAAGAAGTTCCTGTCGAGGAACTAGAAACTATCCTAGGAGATATTCCTGATGAAAAGAAGGATAGAATAATTAGATATCTGACCATGACGATTCGCACGGTTTTCCGTGGACCACTTCCTCCACCTGATGTGTTAAGAGAATATGACGGGATCATCGAAGATGGTGCAGAAAGAATATTTTCAATGGCTGAAAAGCAATCCGAACACCGTATTTCGATAGAGAAAACAGCCATAAAAGAAGAATTAAATCAAAGTTCCAAGGGGCAGTGGTTTGGATTTATTCTTGGACTGATAGGACTCGGTTTGGCGACATTGTTAGCGATGTATGATCATGAAGTTGTGGCCGGTATTTTCGGTTCAACAACAATTATTGGCTTGGTGACAGTATTTGTCATTGGCAAAAGATCACAAACGAAGGATTTAGAATCGAAACAATAATCCAGTTATTTCGTAGGGGATATATGAAAAACTGATGGGCTCTTTTTTCGTATGGGGGTGGCATTACTCACATCAGTCCAAAAGAATATCTATAAACAGTGTTAAGATTGTACCATACTAACTTTATACATGTAATTTAGACGATTTTAAATTACTCAAAAGAGATCACTAAATTTCTCTCGACGGGGTACCCACCTGATGGCGACAATTACAAAGCAATTCGTCGGTGTCCAGATTGATTGGGTAGCGAAGGTCTCATCAAATCAAATCACAATTCTCGGGCCTTTTTCGTAGAAATGGATATTCCGGTGATATTAACCACCTACAACCTTAAAATCAGGCTATTTCAATATGAATTGGGAAAGGTTTGATTTGAGCTTTGGAAGTACTCCATATGGCAATTCACCTAATTTACCTTGAATCAGGCCTGTATTGATTGTACTAATGACTCCCATTCTAATGAGAGAAGTCTTTGTTAATCCTGTACCACTAAATCCTGAATCTGAATCTCTTAGCAGATAGTCTAAAGTGCTATCCATATTTCTAGTTTTCCCTGTAACCAAGGCTACCATCCAATCTTTAAAGGGAGGTACCTCTTTAATCAAGACCACAGGTCTACCCTTAATATTGCCATCAGGCTGGGGAAATCCTACTCTGCAAATATCTCCAGCCTTCATAATCAGGGTTAATTTCTTTTAATTCAACATCTGAGTAATCGTCTTCTGCATCATTGTAATAAGAATTAAATGCTGAAAGTAAAGAATATTGATCTTGCCTCTGTTCAATATCCACAGAGCCGATGTTTAGATAATCTTCAACAGAAATATTTAATATTTCAGCGGCTTTGTTAGAACCAATTAGTCCTAATGATTCTGCTCTGGTTACTAATTGTTCTAGCCGGTGAGATTTTTCTTCTGCTTTGTATTGACTTAATCCATCTTCTACTCTGTTATTATTGAAGATGGTCATATAGTACTTCCTCAATTGATGGTATGGCATGATATTTAGGTCTACTGCCCTGAATAATGCAGCCTGACAAGAGATACCATAAAATTTATTGACAGCCTTTAATTCTCCGATATGGATATTTGTTCTCTTTGTTGTACCAAATTCTTTGAAGACACAATCTCTTGGGAATAACATAGCTCCTGCAAACCTATGACATGCTTTTTCTTTCTTCCTTGCACTGTACCCTTTAAAGGATAATACGATATGTCCCAATTCATGTAGTGCATTAAATCTTCTCTTTTCTATAGTAAATGACCTATTAACCACGACGACAGGAATGTCATTGTTAACCTTCATTGCTAAACCTTCAAATCTTTGATCTTCTTCTACTTCTAATACTTTAATCTCTCTTTCTTCCAGTTGATTTAACACATTCGGCAGAGGATTGAAACCTAAATCCCACTTCTGCAATAAACGATCTACCGCATCTTCTATGTCTTCATCTTTTTGGATGACCATATTATCAATGGGATTCACAAAGGGTCTTCGAATATTTAGAATATCTTCTATTTCGATATACCTCTCAACCCTATTTTTAACCCGCTCTTCAATTTCATTAGTTTTCTTCTTTGTCAAGATGGACTTCTTTCTGTACTCCACATTCTGAACGTTAATGCTTATTGGTTTACTGAAATAAGTAGGCTTAAATTGCAATGCTTCGGATAGGACAAGTAGATTCTCAGGCGACGGTTTTATCTCTCCTTTCTCGTATCTTGAAATTGTGCTTGTCTTGATTTTGTGATCAGTCAATGATTCAAGATTAGCCATGGATAAACCTCTGAATATCCTGGCTGATTTGAGACGTTGTGAGAGGAAATCTGACATTGGTTGAGCCAAAAAGGTGGATAAATATACTTTATTTTGTAAAAACGTCCACCATTTTAGTGAAATTCATTTTGAGTTTTGTTTTAAGCAAAAATTAACTCAAATGATAATACAATTAAATTTCGATCACCTTATTTTAAACTAAATCCTGTCTAAAGGATAGGGAGCCGTTCAGTAGAAACAGAAGGGGGTGACAAGTACGTCAGACTCATTCTTTCAGGAGATCTCGAGATGGTCAAATCCGGACCCATCAATGCCTCAAAATTTTAATACGCAGATCGTAGGACGGATACCTCCTTTTGATCTATTTGTTAATATAATTCACACTAAGTGTGAATTATATTTGCAACTTTGTGCGTGAATATTACGTTCAGAAATAAGAAACTTGAGAAATATGCGAATCAACACTCACAAGCCTTAAAGAAGCTTGGGTCTGTTCGTGCGGCGAAATATAAACAGAGATTGGACGATCTACGGGCAATTGAAACTCTTGAAGAAGCAAGAGTATTACCAGGGAAATATCACGAGTTAGTAGCAGACAGAAAAGGTCAATGGGCATGTAGTCTTGATGGGCAGTTTCGGTTGATATTCGAACCGCATGAAGATCCGATTCCGATCAATAGTGAAGGACAATTCATTTGGTCGGAAATTAAGGGAGTTGAGATTATTGAAATAGTAGATTACCATTGAAAAATATGTCGTCGAGAACAAACCAATATCAACCCGACTTTGTAAGTCATCCAGGAGAAACCTTAAGAGAAGCCTTAGAAGAAAAACAGATGGGTTCTAAGGAGTTTGCTATCAGGATCAGCAAACCAGAACAAACGGTTTCTAAAGTCCTAAACGGAAAATCAGGGATCACGCCTGAAATGGCAGTCCTGTTTGAAGAGGTCTTGGATATACCTGCAAGATTTTGGTCTAACAGACAATATCAATATGATGAATTCTTAGCACGATCCAATCGCATGAAAGAAATCGAATCTGATAAAGACTGGGTGAAGTCATTCCCGTATCCATATATGTCAAAACTTGGTTGGGTTCCTTCATGTCGAAAAGGGGAAGAAAAGCTAATAAACTTGTTTTCGTTCTTCAAAATAACATCAGTTAAATCATGGGAAGATTATTACTTCAATAAAAAGCTCGCAACACAGTATAGAATATCATTGCGTGGCGCGAAAAATCCATATGCACTTGCGGCATGGTTAAGAAAAGGGGAGATAGATGCATTGTCAATTGATGCCAATGAGTATAGTGAAAAGTTTTTCAAAGAAAAACTTCAATCTATAAAAGAACTAATGGCTTTTTCATCGGGTGGGTATTTAAGGAAATTACAGGAGCTTTCACTGGAGGCAGGTGTTAAGGTTGTTTTTACTCCGTGCCTTCCTAAGACCCCAGTTCATGGCTGTTCTCGATGGATAAATGAATCACCAGTGATCCAATTATCTGGCAAATACAAACGAAATGACATTTTCTGGTTTACATTCTTTCACGAAGCCGCTCATATATTACTTCATGGAAAAAAGTACGTCTCTGTTGAAAATATAGATTGTGATGGAGAAAACGCTGAATATGAGCATGAGGCGAACGAATTCGCGGCACATTGGCTTCTCACCCTTGATCAAGAACAAGAAATTAAAGAATCAGCACCACTGTCGAATAATGATATCCGGACATTTGCTCAAAAATTCAGGACACATCCAGCATGTATAATTGGAAGGTTACAGCATCGTGGATTATTAACACATCATGAAGGAAGAGAGCATTTCGAATCTGTTGATATCGCCAATTATTGAACGTGGGGTAGCCTGAGCAATAGAGTCTAAGGTGGCAATCACGAACGGTCATCTACTATACTTTTCAGTTTACCAGCGTTGTTAGTGATCCAGTCGAGCTTCCTAATAAATGACACCAAGTCTTTTAGTAGATGGAGTAACGCTACCGTTATGTTACATTCCGCAATTCCATGACGGGGTCGTGACCCATGGAAGTCAACACTTTGATCGCGACAGTCAATAAAACCAGGGTGCTTAACAAAACTATAGGAGCAAGCATAGAAGGCAGATCAATTTCCAAACGGTAATTAAAATTAGCCAACCAATTTTCCATAAGGAACCATGCAACAGGTATGCCGATGAGGCCTGCTCCCATTGCGGTGCGGATTAAGTTTTTGATCAACAAACCTCCAATGTGATAGTTTGACCCACCCAATATTCTACGGATAGCAATTTCCTTGGATCGTTCGTTCATTTCAAATGTCAACAGACCATATAAACCAAAGATGGCTATAAGGATACAAATCAGTGTGTAAAATGAAATGACCTTACTGGCCTGTTGCTCGGCAGTATATAGTTCTGCAAATCCTTCGTCAAGGAAGGTGTATTCAAATGGCAGGCCAGGCAATAGTGATGCTAGTTTTTGCTGTGCTTTTTCCAAAGTTTCAGGCACATGTGCAGCAGACATTTTAAGATATAACTGGCTTGGCTTTAGATCACCTACCACCAGCAGGCAAGGTTTGACCTCATTGTGCAGAGACTGGTAATAAAAGTCCTGGATCACACCTGAAATGGGTTTTCGGCTATCGTCACCAAAGGCCGCAAACTGTTTGCCGAGTGCTTGCTCCCATCCCAGATGCTTCCGAGCTGATTCGTTCAGTACGTACGTATAGTTCTGAGAGATGCTTTCCTTGATAAAAGAGGGGTCTCCCTCTAACAATTGTACATCCAAGGTTGCAAAAAAATCAGGATCAACTGAAATAATATACATGCTCTCACTTTCTTCCTGCCCTTCCCACCAGACCGTTTGGTTCCAATTGACTCCACCCGGGTTAAAACTGTTGAGTGAAACTGCCGAAACGTCTGTCAGGTTTCGCAGTTCGGTTTTAAGGGTCCTTCTTTTTTCTTCATCTACAGGAATATATAATGGAATGTTGACAACCTGATCTGGATTCAGCCCTAGGTTAGTGTTGGAAATATGCCGCATTTGTCTGCTGATGATGAGGCTACTAGCGATTAAAATAATAGACACCAAAAATTGTATGCCGAGAGGAAAATCCCGCAATCGAACATTTCTGCCGCTCCCTGTTTTAATCTGGCTTTTTAATGCCTTGACTGGGGAGAATGCCGTTACAAAGAAACCAATGTAGCCACCCGCGATGATGCTCAATAGAGCTGCGAACAAGATTGCTAACATCAAATTTTGTGGCACCAAAATATCAAAGGAAATATTAGAGTCGAAAAGACCATTTATATATGGCAATAAATAAAAGTGTATCAGCCCGCCAGCCAGGGTAAAAGAAACTACACAGAGCAAAAAGGCCTCTGATACGAATTGTCCGATCAATTGGATGCGGCTTGCTCCTAAGGTCTTCCGCACTCCGACTTCCTTAACACGTTTGGAAGAACCGGCTGTCTTTAAATTAACAAAATTCACCAGGGAAATCAGAATTAATCCAAGTGCTGCTGCTCCATAAATAAAGAGATATCGGCGGTTATAGGCAGGCTTTAAGTTCCCCCTGTTGTGTACAAAATGAATATCCGACATAGGCTGCAAACCCAGATCTTCAAAACTGTGAGTGTATTCCTTGAGAGGCACTTTGATTGACTGAATCTTATCCATGACCCTCACGGGATCCGCCTGTGGGCTCAGGAGGGCGTATGCGTAATAATTGTATTGTCCCCAATTGCCGTCAAGGCTGGTACCCGGAAGCAGGATTTCGAGATTTTGAAAGGAAATAGCATAGTCGATGTCAAAATGAGAATTGACCGGCACATCTTCCATTACTCCTGTCACCCTGAAGTCATGTTGATCGTTGACTCTGATAACTTTGCCTATGGGATTTTCGAAGGCAAATAATTTTTTCGCTTCGGTCTTCGAAATGACCAATCCGTCAGGTGTGGAAAACACCTTTTCGGCATTTCCCTGTAGCAGTGGAATATTAAATACAGAGAACAATGAAGCGTCTGCCATGAAGAAATTGGTTTCATTGAAATATCGGTTTTGATAGTTCACCACCACTTTCCCATTGCGCTTTAGTCTGGTTAGTCGCACATAGTCTTCTATTTCAGGTATATCCGCTTTCAGTTTGGGGGGATAGGTGCCGAAATACCTACCCACCCCTCTCCCGAAGCCACGTTGCCAGTGACAATACGGAAAATGCGCTCCTTTTTTTCATGGTAGCTGTCATAGCTCTGCTCATGGAGAATATGCAGGTAACTGAGTAATCCGGCAGCAAGTCCAATTGAAAGCCCAAGAATGCTTATGAGAGAAACCCATTTGTTGCGTAGAAGATTGCGATAAGCTGTGATGAGGTAATTACTAAACATGATCCGTTTTGATTAATGCTTTAATCTATATACGAGAAAAAACTGCAAAATGTAACGGTGAAGACTTGATGAAACAACTTAAGATAATCTTTTTGGTCCAATCTATAGGTAACAATCATCTACCGGGCCACGATTGGAAAAACCCGCAAACCTACCTGGACACAGATGGTTTAGTAGTTGACTGGTAAAGCTCGTGGCAAGCCTCATCACCCAATTTTCAAAGTGGGTGATGAATTACAGCGGGTGGTCTTGAGGGCATTTTCAAAGTGGGTGATGAATTACGGCGGGTGGTCTTGAGGGCATTTCCAAAGTGGGTGATGAATTACAGCGGGTGGTACAACATTCATTTTAAACTTCGAGGATGGGTCTGACGACTACGGTACCCCACTGACCCACATCACATAAATTCATGACGTATATCATATGCTACCCAGAGGAATCTTAAGATATTTCTTACCTTAATTACTAGGCATTAATGAACTATATTTTCTTCTGATAATCATCATGTATGAATAAAATATCCAAAATTTTGATCCCTTTTGGTTTTTCTGAAAGCTCGGGAAGGGCTGTTGAATATGCAGTAGCATTTGCAAAAAAAGGTCCTCCGACTGAAATTATTTTGCTCTATGTTGCTGATCAAGAACTGTCTTCAGAAGAGAGGCAAGAATTAGAAAACAGGTTTTCCAAAATAAGAGATCAATATTATTCCCGCTCAGACGAGGTTGATCTCACTCATCAAATTGAAACCGGAAAATTTGTAGAGAATATACTTCAGTCAAAAGTTACACACCAGGCTGAATTGATCATAATGGGCACCCACGGTGCTGACGAGGATTCTGAAGAATTGGATACGAATGCTTCCAGACTTGTCCATCAAGCAGACTGTCCGATATTGGTCATTCCGGAATCCTTTGAAGGATTTAAAATTGAAAATATTACCCTTGCCATTGACAAGAATAAAATTGAAGACCCGGATACTTTAGGTACATTGCTCGTGATCGCCCGAAGATTTAATGCCAAAATTAATGCTTTGACCATCTACGAAGAAGGTGATGAGGACTATCTCGGCGAACGAAAAAATGAAAGCACTCTCAGGTATTATTTCGATAGATACTATGCCCGGAATTCTTCAATTGTAAGTCCTGATATTGCTCAAAGCATCATGGATTATGGCAAGAGACGAGCAATCGATCTGCTTGCCATTATTCCCAGAAACCACAACAAGGGCGATCAGCGGTCCCAAGGAAGATTAACCAGATTTTTGACGAAGTATACAGAAATTCCCGTACTGATCATTGATTAGAGCTCATAGGTTGAAACAAGGTATTCTATCGGTCGTCTTTTTCGATTCTTCTCTTCGGCAAGCAATAAAATCGTAGTTCGACAGCTCGTCTCAACCGACATTATCGCGAAGTGATTCAAATCAGTTTTAAATCTGAGACTCGATCACTGGAAGTCCATTGATATTTAAAATTGAGATCAAGGTCCTCATTAATCTCTTCAAAGATGATCTTGTTCCCACAAATGGGTTTGTCCCTCATTATGTACCTGAAAGATTGACTTACTTCCCGTATTTTCTGCAGATTCAGCAATCTTATCATCAGTAGAGTATGGAAACAATGCAAAATCTGCACTTTTTCTCCCTGCGGTCAGTCCTCCATTGCTTCATATAAACATCCAGTGATCTGAGTCGCTGACAATACTCATAAAAAAGGACGCATGGTATCGACATTGGAGATCTTGAAATAGTTTTCAGAGTCAATTCGTACTTCGTTTAGATGAGGCTGGATAGCCGAATGATCTTTCATGTAACTTGGATTGACGATCAAGGATGGGAGGAATTTACACACCCAATCTATTCGATTTCAACCATTTATTTTCATCTGAAAATAAGCCTGGCAAGCTACCAATAATTTTTGAGGAAATGGGTTGGAGTAAAAAGGATCAAAAGGATTTTCTTCAACAGGGATGAGCCCGGTGCTAAAAGAAATGATTATAGCTCGATGCAACTGCTAAAATCAGAAAAAGAACACCCAGAATGTAATTGATATTTCGCGCTACAAATTGAAGTCTTCTCTGAATGATTTCCGCAAAAAGAACATAGGTAAAAAACAGGATAAAAGCCCCTGTTGCCGCACCAATGGAGAAAATGAAATTATGGGGCACAGCAATGTTGAGCCACCCTTCCGCCTCCATCAGCGTACTGTAACCAAGGAAGAATGGAATGGCCAATATATTCATTGATGCCAGGATCAATCCTGCAACATAACTA
>JANQHF010000107.1 GCA_028282725.1 Saprospiraceae bacterium | reverse complement strand
TTCTTATATGGTAATCGAAAAGGATGATTCACCACATAAGAGCACAAAAGGACTCTTTTAAGTCAGTGTCATTGGGGCGGTGAAGAAATCAGCACTTATCTGTTCTTATATGGTAATCGAAAAGGATGATTCACCACATAAGAGCACAAAAGGATTCTTTTAAGTCAGTGTCATTGGGGCAATGAAGAAAATCAGTTCTTATCTGTTCTTATATGGTTTTCAAATCCGAGTATTCCACCACATAAGAGCACAAAAGAGATAATCCTGAGGGAGAGAACACTTGATAAGAGCATCAATAAATAGATTTAAAATGGTTCATTCTGATGTTTCCATGATTATCCACAGTATAACCCGCAGGTGAACTATTTTGCCATTTTATGTCAGGGATCAATTCCTTTAATACATCGCGATGTTGCTTAATGATCGCGCTGCTATTCTTCTTGTAGGCAATGTTGTCCCACTCATGAGGATCATTGCGATGATCATATAATTCTTCAAGATTGATCCCCGGATAATAAATATACCTGAAATCCTTACTTCTTACGGCATGTCCAATAACAGGATGATCAGCCCAATCAAATTTGTAACTGGTTACAACAGGCCTTGTGACAAGATCCGGATCATTCAATTGCGGTTTCAGACTCCTGCCATCCAGGTGGGGAGGTTGTTCAAAGCCTGAGAGTTCGACGAGCGTTGGATACAAATCCATGAGGCTGACGGGTTGATCGCATACAGTCCCGGCCGTCTTCATTCGAGGAACAGAAATGAGAAGAGGCACCCTCGTGGATCTTTCCCATAGCGTAAATTTTTCAATATTGTCTTTTTCACCCATGTGCATTCCATGGTCTGACCAAATCACAACAATGGTATTATCTGCATATTCGGATTCCATGAAAGTATCCAGTAATCGACCAATCATGGCATCGGCAAATGTGATCGAGGCAGCATATGATTGTATCACCTTTTCCCATTCATCGTTATCGACAACCCATTGATGAATCCATCTTCTTCCATGGTCAAATGCGTCGTTCAGATCATCTTCCAGGTGTGGTGGTAGAGCGATTTCTTCCAATGGATACATATCGAAATATTCCTGCGGGACTTCCCAGGGGTCATGCGGTTTCCATACTCCTGCAGCAAGAAAAAATGGCTGTTCATGTTTTAGACTCAATTGATAGTTCGCCCAATCCACGACATGATAGTCTGCCATTTTCTCATCCGGCAGTTGTAATGGTCCCCAAGTCCACCAACCATCCGCTCCTCCACCCGGCCTGGAATCATTGTCCACATGTTTTGGATACCTGACTTCTTCAGGTGCACGGATCTGAAAGGGGTGTGATATATACTTACTCGGAAAATAAAAATCCCAATTCTCGGGTTCGACCTGGCTGGTTGGAGACCATGGTGGTGCCTGACTGTGATAGATTTTTCCTGCGCCCAAAGTCTTATATCCCCGATTCTTAAAAAATTGTTCAAGTGTCTCGACGTCCTTTAATGCCTGAAAATCCCGCCATTTCGGACCGTCTCCCCAGTATACATTGTCAGCACCGGAGCGCGTGTGATGGACACCAGTCAATATAGCTGCCCGGGTAGGAGCACAGGCAGGTGCAGGTGTATGTGCACTAGTGAAAACCATAGCCCTTTGCGCAAACCGATCGAGATTAGGAGTATGAATCTTCATGCCTGGATGCCCATTCATAAAGCCAGTCCAGTCATTCATATCGTCAATGGCGATGAACAAAATATTTGGCATGTCATGAACATTATTCTTGCTCATATCCGAAGAACAATCCAAAAACAAGATGCCGAATGCAATACATATCATTTTTCCGAATCCCCGAAAGAGAGTGTAGTCAGCCATGATAGTGCAATATTATCTGTTTGAATCAAAATATCGAATCTAATCGTTAATGGTTACTTTCAACTTCTAAATTGAAATAATACCTGTTTATCTCATCTGAGTTACTCTCAATGATATCAATTCTTCCGTCATTGTATAAATCCGACAGAGTGATATCGTAGGTGTTGAATTGATTTGTACCCAGAGGAATCTTCTTCCAATGTCCGCCTTTGGTTTGATTCAAATAGACTGCATTGGTCGCTCGTGAATTTCCAATGACAAGATCTGTAAATCCATCCCTGTTCAAATCACCAACAGCTATGACATACGTATTGGAGCGATTTGTATCAAATGCAATTTCAATTCCTCACTGCCAGAGTAGATCTTGTTGGGCCTCCCTGTTGGCAAGAATGAGATCCTTATGTCCGTCTCTATCCATGTTCCAAACTTCAACATCTGGCGTCGGATCATCACGGCTCCCAAATCCATGACATTCTGTGAAATTTCCAGAACCGTCATTCAGACAAATTTCGTTCTCACGGCCATGGTTCGTTATGAGAATATCGATATCACCATCACTGTCAATATCAGATAATTTGAGATTTCTCGTAGAAGAATACGATGTTCCGAATTCGTTGGACTTTGTATAGTTGCCTCGGCCGTCATTCAACAAGAGTGTATTCGGTGCCACCTGTAGCTATGGAGACAGTACATTCTTTATGGATACCAAAGATCAACCGGCCATTCGTCTGCAAATTGATATCCTGTTCCTGGATGAGTAGGGACATGAAACATAAAAAATGACAAACAGAGAATTCCGGTCCAACCTGGTTTCGTCGGTGAGAATAATCGCTCATCCCCAAGCTAACAATTATATCAGGACTCCGGATGTGAATGCACTTAGTATCACCCGGCTTAAGATGTAGAGGTGTCTTTATCTTTCTGAAGTCGCAGTACCATGTGTCCTGATCAGTATCACCCCATGGGCGGCACGACGACCATAGATCATAGTCTCGGTCGGGCTTATGAGCAATTCCACCGATCGAATATCATGGACACTAAGGATATTGGCCGCCGATGCATAGGTGTTTCCAATGGGGACACCGTCAATAACAAACAAGGGTGGACCTCCCCTTACAAGCACAGTCGGAGGAAAGGTCCGTTCATCCAGGTAGACACCAGGGAGGCGAACCAGGAAATCAGCCAAAGACTGTGGACTTTGTACTTCGATAGTTTGTTGCAGATCTGCTTTTTCTTGCTTTCTATCTGCTGGTTCGTTAACAGACTGTGTGGCGCAGGACGACAAGAATATCAGCAATAAAGTGAATAAGTGACTCGATTTTGAAGGTTTCATAACTTCTTATTTTCAAGTATTCATCCTATCATATTGATGACTCTGTTCTGTATATACAACCATGTTGAAACCTCATAGATTTCAGACCACTCATTAAAGTTTTGTGAAAATCACCTCTGTATCAAATGCCCTTGATCCAACCCCCATCGACCGCCAGTGAAACGCCTGTAATATAACTCGCACGTTCGCTGGCCAGGAAGGCAACTGCCGCCGCAAATTCCCCGGGCTGCCCAATCCTGCCCAATGGAATGTCTCCGGTTACCTGCTCCATACCGGGGTTTACTTTGAATAAGTTGTCGAGTCTTTGAGTTTGCGTATATCCGGGCATGACATTATTAACGGTAATATTGAAAGATCCCAATTCATTTGAAAGAGTTTTGACGAGTCCTAAAAGCGATGCCCTGACGGCATTAGAAAGGATCAGCCCATTGACCGGTTGCTTGATGGCCTGTGATGTGATCGTGATGATGCGCCCCCATTTGTTTTGTTTCATTCCCGGCAACAAACCTCTGATGATTCCGACTGTACTTTCCAAAAGCAGCCGATAAGCCTGTCCCCAATCTTCATCTTCAAGAGTCTCAAATGCTCCCGGAGGAGGTCCCCCTGAGTTGGTTACCAGGATATCTGCGGAGCCAAATCTGGAATTTACTTCTGAAATGATCCTGGAGCGGTCTTCAGATTTGGAAACATCTCCAACCACATAATAAACATCGACATCGCATTGCTGTCTGATTTCTTCGGCCGTCTGCTCCAGATCACTTCCATTTCTGCCATTCAGGAATACATGGGCGCCCTCTGATGCCAGTTCCATGGCTACTGCTTTGCCCAGTCCCTTACTTGATGCAAGGACGACAGCTTTCTTTCCAGCTAATCCAAAGTCCATTCTACTTCCTTAAGTAATCGTCGGTTCCATCCAGCCAGTCCTGTCGGATCGGTGCCCAGGTATCCGTCTCCTCTACATCGCCGATCATCAATGCTTCATGCGGCACCCAGGGTGGAATGACAATTGTCTCTCCGGCATGTACATCGATAACCTCGTCCTTATTTTGACCAAACCAAAACCTGATTGTTCCTTTGGTCACCTGTGTGATCTGTTCATTCTCATGGCTGTGCTGTGGTACGAGAAATCCATCCATAAACCTGATTTTGGCGATCATCACCTTTTCTCCGTACACTAATTTTCTCCTCATTTTAGGTGTTACTTCTTCTTCAGGTACGTCAGCCCAACTTACTTTTTCCATATGCGATTCATTTTGACTCAATTTAGGACAAGATTCTTTACTATATTCAATAAGCAAGAATCAAAGTCCAATGAAGTCTCTAATATCGGGTTGAGTCTTGCGAACTTAGCGGTTCAAAGAATGACGAATTCAACCGCAGAGTGCGCCAAGGTATGCACAAAGGACGCGAAGATTGGAGTATTGGTCTTAGCGAACTTAGTGGTTCAACAGAAAGGTGAATTCAACCGCAGAGTGCGCCAAGGCATCGCAAAGGACGCGAAGGTTGGAGTATTGGTCTTAGCGAACTTAGCGGTTCAACAGAAAGGTGAATTCAACCGCAGAGTGCGCCAAGGTATCGCAAAGGACGCAGAGGTTGAAGTATTGGTCTTAGCGAACTTAGTGGTTGAAAAGAATAGCAGAATGAACCGCAGAGGTATACGCAACGAATGCAGAGATTTCAAAATGATGCATTAATTTTCTCCTTTCTGATCAATCGATTTGATAATAAACAATATGGTCTCTATTCACTTTAATCAGGTTGTCAGGCGGATTTAATCGAGAATCGATAAGTTCATCAAAATCCGGACAAAGCATTACCCCCGAATCCCCACCACTTACAAGAAAACCACTGATTATTGATTGATCATGCATGTAGAAACTGAATCTCTCAACATGTCGCATGGGATACTCTTGTATTTCCGTGATCAACTGCGATAAAATTTTACTTTTCTTCTGTCTTATTATTTCAAATTGAGTCATTGCGGCTTTCTCCTTGAGATGAGCAGGATCACCACCCTCCAACTGACCTCTTGTAATGATTACATCCCTCCTGGATTCGGGTCGTGAGCCATTTAGGGCCGAATCAACCAGGGAACCTAGACCTATGGACGGGCCACCATAAATGAGCAATACAATCAGGGCTAACTGCTCTCTAGTCAATCCATCCTCTGAATCACCCGAGCTCAGTCCTCTAATAGCAAATGCCAATCCAATGACAGCACCAAAAATTTTACCGTAGTGAACTTTTTTGCCTTTAAAAACGATCTTGTATGTTTCATCCACAGAGATTCTGAGGCACTCATCACATCCACTCAAGAGACTTTTCTTTAATAATTTTCGATTGTTGATGATCAGGATATTATCATCGATTACATCCATGAGGAATGCATCCTGCATTTTTTCTCCCTCCTGTTGGAAATGAATCTTATACAATCTGATATCGTCAAAGTCTGATTGCGCCCCTAAAGCAAAAAATAGATTCGTAGTTAGGGCTAAGAAATAACACCTTTTCAGGAACATGACAACTAAAGTTAACATAAGAACTTGACTAAAAACAGGCTGTACCCGTATGTCCGTCTAATTAAGAATTCAATCCATACCATATGGACGTACCACCTCAGCCAGTGAACCACTTTCTATGATCTCCTTCATTTCCTGCCCTAATTCAAGACTTCTTTTTGAGATCTCGGACCAATAGTCAATGCGTCCCTGTTGATCCAAGCCGAAATATTTCAAATCGCCAAGTTCGGAAATTTTCTTCCTGGGAAGACTCTTGACAAATTCTTCGGAAGGTGTGACGAGCAGTACCTTGGACATAAAGTTCTCGCTTGCCTTTCTTTTCCAGGGTAATTTTTTATCAAACCATCCCGGCAATACATATGGTAAGAAGTGGGGATGCAGGACAATGCCATCAATGGAATAAGGGAAGGTCATATGGTAATCCGTAATTCCTCCGTCCCAATAACATCCTGTCGGCCCTCCTGGTACATCACGTATGGATCGCATCAAATAAGGAATGGTTCCGCTGGCCCGCAGAGAAGACAGTAGATTTTTCTCTGTCAAGGGTATGAAGGTGGTTGGAAGAAGATCGTGTTGTCCATTGTAGGGCAGATCGATATGATTGCTGAAGATGACTCGCTCAAATGTGTGTTTGAGCCGGGTACGATGTAAAGCATTTCCCATAAAGGAGAAGGCAAAGCCCGCTCCCATCGTAAATCTATTATCACGACCTAACCAACCTTTCCCCCGGGAAGTCACGATATGCAGCCTGCGACTGGTATGATTCAGGATATGATCATGTTCATTGTTCAACATGGTACTGATGATTGAGGCGCATGCTTCAGATATCTCGCGACCATCCGGCTTGTCAGAATACAAAAAATTGCAATATGCATCCTGGAGCCGGTCAATAGCAGCGGCCGGATCTTTTGTCAGTGCCGAAGTCATTTGCCAGGATCCGACAGAGGAACCAATGAAGTGCATTTCATGGTCGTGATGATCAATTAAATCGGAGATGATGTACCTGGTCAATCCGTAAGTAGTAAACCACTTAGGTCCTCCTGCTGCCGATACGACGGCCTTGATGTCCTTTCGGTTAAATTTATGCGAACGAATTCTTTGAAAGGCTTCACGACCAGCGCGAAAAATCAGTTTTTGCATGAAGAGGTTCCGGTTCTGGAAAAGATATTAATGAGCCATTTCCAGGGACTCTACTCTCTTGATCCAGCCAAATCTATCCATCTTGCGACCCGATCTCAATCCTTCAATATAGGACTTGAGGAATGGAGCTGTTTTGAACGCTTCAGGGTCAAGATGGATTATTGTGTCTCCAAATGCCAACTTATTGACAAAGGATATGACAGCTGCAGTTCCACTGCCAAACACCTCCTCCAATGTTCCATTCTTGTGCGCCTCCAGGACCTGGTCTTTCGAAAGTGGGCCTTCAATGACTTCATAGCCCTCATCATTCAGGATATGGATCACTGTGTCACGGGTGACACCCTTGAGTATAGTCCCATTTAAATCGGGGGTATATACCTTCCCGCCCATCTTGAAAAAGATATTCATGGTACCCACTTCCTGTATGTATTTGAATTCAAATGGATCCATCCACATTACCTGGTCGTACCCTTTTTCTTTCGCCACTTTGACCGGATATAGAGAAGCAGCATAATTACCGGCTGTTTTGGCCTCTCCCACTCCTCCGGGCGTTGCCCTCACATACTTCTCTTCAGCGATCAAACTGACAGGTCGGGAATAATACGGACCGACAGGACAGGTAAAAATGACAAATTTGTAATCAAGTGAAGGCCGGACTCCTATAAATTCGTCCGTGGCAAACATGAATGGCCGGATGTATAAGGCACTTCCATCCCTGAGGGGTATCCAGGCGCGGTCAAGGTCTACCAAAGTCTCTATTGCTTCATAAAACAGATCTTCAGCAACCATTGGCATACACATCCTGTCCGCAGATGCATTCAATCTTTCGGCATGTTTGTCCAATCGAAATAATAGAGGCGTGCCATCGTGATGCCTGGATGCTTTCATGCCCTCAAAGATCGACTGGCCATAATGCAGTGTAAGATTGGCAGGATGAATGGAAAACTTTTCTACCGGACGAATTATGGGTTCTTGCCATTTTCCGTCTTTAAAATCCATTTCAAACATGTGATCGCTCACAATTTGACCGAAAGGCAAATTGTCAAAATCCACCTTTGAGAAGCTCGAGTTTTCTGTGTGTTTAATCTTTATGCTCATCTTATATCAATTAATCACTCAAAGTTATGCATTAATGAAGCATCTTGCCCATATTTAAGCTTTTCGAAGTCTATATTTGAATTTTTGAATTGTGAAAATCCAAGTTTGACATTTTTTGATTTTCCCATTTATAGCATTCCTTCTGAAAAGGAGACTCAAGTCATTGATCTGACCCATCAATTGATTGTCCTGGTCAATGATGACGAATACGGCCCGGAAGAAAAGGAACTGTTGGAAAAGGTTCTCAAGGCCGTAGATGCTACAATTGAACAAATACAACTGATCACTACAAAACAGATCCTTCACTATCAAATTGCAACTTCTTCTGAGCAAAGACCTCTGATCATTGCATTCGGTATTCGGCCCGAACAATTGGGTCTTCAGTTGGACAAACGGCTTTTTCAAATCATGCGTCTCCCCAGGTTTGCTCTTCTTTTTTCACAAGACCTGGTTACTCTATCCGGGGATGTGAATGGAAAGCGCGCCTTATGGCAAGCACTGAAGGTATACTTTCATTCATGAAGAGGAGATTTGTATTTGCCACTCATAATCAACATAAGGTTGAGGAAGTGATGGCCATGTTGAATTTGGCTGAACTGGAAATTGTTACCCTAAAAGATGTAGGAATAAGTGATGAAATCATCGAAGATGGGAAAACGATGAAGGAAAATGCATGGATCAAAGCCAACAACATTCGTCAAAAAGTTGGTGGAAATATCATTGGAGAAGACTCGGGTTTGGAAGTTGATGCCTTGGATGGCGCTCCTGGGATTTTTAGTGCAAGATATGCCGGACCTCAGAGGAATGATGATGACAACATTGAAAAAGTGCTACAGAACATGGAATCAGAGAATAACCGGGGAGCTCAATATCGGTCCGTCCTGGCAGTATGGTATGACGACCATCAGTACACATTTGAAGGCATCGTGAAGGGCAGACTGACCAAAGAGAGAATTGGTTCCGGAGGTTTCGGCTACGATCCGATCTTTATCCCGGAAGGTTACCAGGACACGTTTGGTGTACTTCCACCTTCCGTTAAGAATCAAATTAGTCATCGCTTTAAGGCTCTCAAACAATTCAGGAAGATGCTTTTGAGCCATCTTTCATGAATGTACGTCTTGAAAGCTATCTTGTTGTCTCAATTAATTTTTTAGCGATGAAGACTCTCCATATTTTTATCCTTATAATATTATTGAATTCGGTCCTCATGTCTCAAAACCGCATCACGGGAAAAGCACACACTACAAGATCTGAGGTAATCGCTCAAAATGGGATGGCTGCAACCAGTCAACCTCTTGCCACTCAGGTCGCTTTGGATATATTGAAAAAAGGTGGTAACGCCATAGATGCTGCCATTGCGGCGAACGCCATGCTCGGTCTTGTTGAACCCGCCAGTTGTGGCATAGGCGGCGACCTCTTTGCCATTCTGTGGGATGCGAAATCAGGAAAGCTTGTAGGATTGAATGCAAGCGGGAGGTCTCCCAGGGATTTGAAGGTGGATCACTTTATTGACAGGGGTATGGAATATATCCCTTTCACCGGGCCGCTGTCCGTGTCCGTGCCCGGATGCGTTGATGGTTGGGACATGCTGCACAAAGAGTATGGTCAGCTCTCATGGAAAGAAATACTTCAACCGGCCATTGACTATGCCAACAATGGATTTCCCGTAACCGAGGTCATTGCGGCTGAAATGATGGTCGGTGCAAGATCGAGAGTAGACAGACCGGGGTTTCAGAAAACTTATATGCCGTCGGGGCGGACTCCGGCAAAAGGAGAAATATTTAAGAATACAGGATTGGCCAGAACCTATGAAATGATCGCAAGTGAAGGCGGGGATGCATTTTATAAAGGAGATATTGCCAGAACTATTGATCGATACATGGAAGAACACGATGGCTTTCTTTCGTATGACGATCTGGCCGCTCACACTTCCAACTGGGTGGACCCGGTAAGTGTCAATTACCGGGGCTATGATATATGGGAATTACCACCCAATGGACAGGGCATTGCTGCATTACAAATGTTGAATATCCTCGAAGGATTTGACATAAGTGGAATGGGGCCTGGTTCGACAGATTATTTGCACGTACTCACAGAAGCAAAAAAGCTGGCATTCGAAGACCGGGCAAAATTCTATTCGGATATGTCATTTAATGATATACCAGAACGATTGATTTCCAAAGAATACGCCAACCAGAGGCGGTCATTGATCGATATGAACAGGGCAGCACGACAATACGACGCAGGTGAAATAGAGAGGGGAAATACGATCTATCTCACTGTTGCCGACAAAGATGGAAACATGATTTCTTTGATCCAGAGCATTTATGCAGGATTTGGATCTGGTATGTGTCCCGATGGACTAGGGTTTGTTCTTCAGAATCGGGGCAACATGTTTAATATCAAGGATTCTGATCACTTTAACTACTACGAACCCGGAAAGCGTCCATTCCATACCATCATACCCGCTTTTGTGACGAAGGGCAATCAACCATATATCAGCTTTGGATTAATGGGAGGAGCCATGCAACCGCAAGGTCATGCACAAATCATTGTGAACCTGGTGGACTTTGGTATGAATCTGCAGGAGGCAGGTGATGCACCACGGATGAGACATGTGGGTTCTTCACAACCCATGGGCAATGTCATGAGAAATGGCGGAACGCTGAATCTTGAAAATGGCATTGACTACGAATCCATTCGCGAACTCGTCATCAGGGGTCATAAGGTGCAATATTCAGTTGGAAACTATGGAGGCTACCAGGCCATCATGTGGGACAATGTAAATAAGGTTTATTACGGAGCATCCGAGTCAAGAAAGGACGGACAAGCTGCCGGCTACTAAAGAGCATCTTGATCGTTATGACCAAGATGCTCTTTCTCGACTAATTCGGCGTAATTCTTTATGTGCTATGCTTAATGAGCCACAGCCACTTTTGTCTTTCCTCTCATCCAGAAATACAGGATTCCAAATAATACGATCAGAATAAGTGGTGGTAACGTCATTGTTGACAAGGTCATCTGACCGGTTGCTACGTCCAGATCCACCCCGCTCAATCCTTCTGCAGCTGCCTTTACCCGGTTACTATCAATAAGTCCGCCATAAATAGGCATGATCAATCCTGACATAAACATACCCATCGCCCCTACTATAGACAGGCCAATCGCGCCACTCTTTGGTATATAAGCAGCCACAAATCCAATCATATTGGGCCAGAAGTAAGCGATTCCCAGTCCGTATACTATGGCCGCAAGGTATACCATTCCACCGGAAGTGCTGCTCAATAAGTAAAGACCGATACTTGCAAGGATTGCAGACCCCCAAAGGACTCCGGTCGTATTGAATTTAGCAACCACCTCACCACCGAAGTATCTTGCCACTGCCATCAGACCAAATGTCAGGGCCATAACGAGCATTGGAGTAGCACCACTTCCCTGTAAGGTAAGAGGGACCCAATTGTTTGGTCCAAATTCTGAAATCGCAGTCAATCCCATACAAATGAGCATAAAGATGAACAACGGTGTCAACATGGCCTTGAAGTTCACATCAAGCGATGCTTCTTCTACAGTGCCGGCGCCCGGCCATTTTTCGTTGAAGAAATAATATGCGTATAGAAGTGTAGGTATAAGGATGATGCCAACCTGCATCTGCCAACTCCAGTTCAGGGTAGTCATGCCCTGGGACAATAAACTACCGAGAAGAATACCGCCCGGGAACCACATATGGAATCGGTTCATCATCTTGGACATCATATTGCCCTCATAAGCGTCTGCTATCATTGGATTACAGGCAGCTTCCGTACACCCGTTGCCCAATCCGATCAACAATGAAGATAAAAGGAGAACGACATAACTGCCGGCGAAAATCGTCAACAGAATACCTGCGGCATGTGCGAAAAATGCAAAATTCATAATTGCTCCTCCGCCAACCCTGCGATAGATCAATCCACCAATGATCATGGATATTGGAAAGCCCCAGAACCACATTTGATTGATAAACCCAAGTTGTGTTGCAGATAGCCCGAGGTCCGTTTCCAGTTGTGGCATGATACCTGCTCGAATACTGAATGAAAATGCAGTTGTAATCAGTGCAAAACAACTACCATAGAAAAGCTTCTTTTTATTTACCATTGAATTTGACGTTTTGGTTAAGTGAATCTAAAGCAGGACAATCGCATGATCACGACAATTAGATCATGAGGGCAAGATGTTCATACCATCAGAAGAAATGAATAACTGGCATAGCGACTAGTCATACGTTAAATCAACGGTCTAACATAAGAGAAAAAGCTTATATTAAAAAATTAAATATTAAAGGTTGGAGAGTTTGGAACAGAAGATTTTGCAGGATTGAAGGGAAATGGATTTCAAACCGATTTAATAAGACCGGAGACTTGATAAAAATCGGTCTTAAGACGGTCTTTTAAAGATAAAATGAATCCATACAAAAAGGTCACTTTTGAATCCTGATCAAACAAAAAAGCACCTGGTCTGAATAGAGCAGGTGCTTGAATATCTAATTGAATCAAAATTTATTTCGAGTCGTCGACCTCTTCGAATTCCACGTCTGTCACATCCTCTCCTGACGAACCTTCTGTCCCATTGGCGCCTTCGGTACTTGCGGTAGGATCAGCTCCTGCCCCGTTACCACCTGCTGCCTGTTGAGCAGCATAGATATCCTGGCTCGCGGCCTGCCATGCTGTGTTCAGGGCATTGGACGCCTCATCGATTTTACCCAGGTCCTGCGCCTTGTGTGCTTCTTTCAATTCTGCTATAGCCTTTTCTATGGCTTCCTTCTTATCTGCAGGGATCTTGTCTCCATATTCATTCAACTGTTTCTCTGTAGAGAAGATGAGGGAGTCAGCAGCATTCAGTTTATCCACCTTTTCACGGGCTTCCTTGTCTTTCTCAGCATTGACCTCAGCTTCTGCCTTCATTCGATCTATTTCTTCCTGTGACAAACCGGTAGATGCCTCAATTCGAATGTTTTGTTCTTTGCCCGTGCCTTTATCCTTGGCAGAAACACTCAGGATCCCATTGGCATCAATATCAAAGGAAACTTCAATCTGTGGTACACCTCTCGGTGCAGGTGGGATCCCATCCAAAATAAACCGACCTACTGATCGGTTATGGGCCGCCATCGGACGCTCTCCCTGAAGAATATGGATTTCCACAGAAGGTTGATCATCAGCGGCAGTAGAATAGGTTTTTGCCTTTTTGGTAGGAATCGTAGAATTCGATTCTATTACCACGTCATACACACCGCCCATGGTTTCGATACCCAGTGATAGTGGCGTGACATCAAGCAACAATACATCCTGAACATCCCCGCTCAAGACACCTCCCTGGATACTTGCACCTACGGCAACTACCTCATCGGGGTTCACGCTTCTGTTGGGTTTCTTTCCAAAAAATTTCTCTACTTCTTCCTGGATTCTTGGTATCCTCGTTGACCCACCTACTAAGATGATCTCATCGATCTCACTTTTATTCAAACCAGCATCCTTTAATGCATCAGCGCAAGGCTTAAGGGTGCGTGCGACCAATTGATCGGACAATTGCTCAAACTTTGCCCTTGACAATTTAAGTACCAGGTGTTTTGGCACACCGTCTACTGCTGTGATATACGGCAGGTTTACCTCTGTTTCCGTCGAAGATGACAGCTCAATCTTAGCCTTTTCGGCTGCATCCTTCAGACGTTGCAAAGCCATCGGATCCTTCCTGAGATCAATGGCTTCCTGGCTCTTAAATGATTCTGCCAGGTGATCGATTATGACCTCATCAAAATCATCACCGCCCAACCGCGTATCGCCATTGGTCGACTTTACTTCAAATACACCTTCACCCAATTCGAGTATGGAGATATCGAATGTACCTCCACCGAGATCGTACACTGCAATCGTGGAATCCTTGCCTCCTTTATCGAGACCGTAGGCAAGAGCAGCAGCAGTTGGCTCATTGATGATCCTCTTGACATCAAGTCCGGCAATTTCACCTGCCTCTTTTGTGGCTTGTCTCTGAGAATCATTGAAATATGCAGGAACCGTAATAACGGCTTCAGTCACAGTCTGTCCCAGGAAGTCCTCAGCCGTCTTTTTCATTTTTTGCAAGACCATTGCACTGATTTCCTGCGGACTATATTTTCTGTCATCAATCCGGACACGAACTGTATCATTGTCTCCTTTCACGATTTTGTAGGCAGCTTTTTGAGCATCAGTTCCTACCTCGCTGAACCTACGACCCATGTACCTCTTTATTGAAGAGACCGTACGCTCTGGATTGGTAATGGCCTGTCGCTTGGCAGGATCACCGATTTTACGTTCGCCGTTGTCCAGGAATGCCACCACAGATGGGGTCGTTCTTCTACCCTCATCATTCGGAATGACTACAGGTTCTTTACCTTCCATCACGGCCACACAAGAATTCGTGGTACCGAGATCAATTCCTATAATTTTACCCATTGAATTTATTTTCTACTTGTTTTAAAATTTCGATTCTTCTAATTATTGTCAATCCATGTGCCAATACATTTTTTGTACGTTTGAGCTGCCGATAATTCATATTACGAATATTGTCTATGACAAAACGGCAGTCAAATTGTCAGGAAATCGGTGTGACGGCATAAAAAACTGCCATAAATGACGATAACTCTATGTCAGCAGCTGTAAAAGAAGTCAAGCGGGTGACCACCCATGTCATCCGAAATATGAAGTCCGGGAAAGAGAAGATATCTATGTTAACAGCCTATGATTACTCTATGGCAAGGATCCTGGATGAAGCCGGTATTGATATACTCCTGGTTGGTGATAGCGCTTCCAATGTAATGGCAGGCCATGAAACTACCCTGCCCATCACGTTGGAGCAAATGATCTATCACGCTCAGTCTGTGATTCGCGCAGTGAAAAGATCCCTGGTTGTTGTCGATCTTCCCTTTGGATCCTACCAGGGAAATCCAATGAAGGCCCTTGATTCTGCCATTCGGATCATGAAAGAGAGCGGAGCACATTCCGTAAAACTGGAAGGCGGAGAAGAGATCCTAGAATCCGTTGCCCGCATTCTTTCAGCCGGTATACCCGTCATGGGTCACTTGGGATTGACCCCGCAGTCAATCTATAAATTCGGGACCTATACGGTACGTGCCAAGGAGGAAGATGAAGCGAATAAACTGAAGAAAGATGCCCGGCTACTGGATGAAGCAGGCTGTTATGCGATTGTACTTGAGAAAATACCGGCTAAGTTAGGCATGGAGGTCTCCCGTTTGATCAATACCCCTACCATTGGCATTGGTGCAGGACCCCATACAGATGGCCAGGTACTAGTCACCCATGATATGCTGGGGATTACAAAAGATTTTAACCCACGGTTTCTCAGAAGGTACGTGAACTTGTACGACACGATCAAAGAGGCTGTCCGTCAATATTCCCGGGATGTCAAGGATGGTGATTTTCCAAATGAGAAAGAACAGTATTAATTCCCGATGTTGATTGTCGGCTTAACCGGTGGCATCGGAGCGGGTAAATCAGTGTGCAGCACCATTTTCGAATGCCTGGATGTACCTGTATATATCAGCGATATAGCGGCAAAACACCTGTTGGCAGAAGATCCGGGTGTCAAAAAAGCCATCATTGATGCTTTTGGACAGAAAAGCTATACCAGCGAAGGACTTCCCAATCGTAAATATCTGGCCGCCCGGGTCTTCGACAATCCCAAGAACCTGAAAAAGATCAATGGTATCGTCCATCCGGCAGTACGAATGGATTTTATAAAATGGGGACAGAGTCACATTGATGAGCCATATATCGTACAGGAAAGTGCGCTCATATTTGAAACAGGGCTAGACCAGTTTATGGACTTTACCATCCTTGTGGTTGCCCCGGATGATGTACGAATTGAACGGGTCATGCAACGCGACCAGGTATCCCACACCGAAGTAAGACAAAGAATGGATAACCAAAATCCCCAGGAGGACAACATGAAAAAAGCTGATTTTATCATTGAGAATGACGGGCAACATTCGTTGATAAGACAGGTTCTTGATATTCACCGAAATTTACTGGACGAGATCCGTTAAGATATAATTGTTTTGATCGATGAAAATTTTGTCTTAATCTTATAGGTGTATTTTTAAAATTACATCATGACAATCTTATTATTTGCTCTAAGTTTTTTTCTGACCGATAGTGAATTTCTTGTTACTGTCAATAGCGAATTTTTAGGCCAATGGAAATATGAGGTAGAGGCTCCCGATATGACTTATTCAGGCATAATGGAATTGTCCGAATCCGATGAGGGCCTGACCGGAAAACTCGTCTCTCAAGGGACCGAAATTCCAATGGATGAGGTGGTAATTGAAGGAAATGATTTAAGTTTCAAAATGGTGGTTATGGGATATCAGTGCTCAGTTACCGGGACCTTTGAAAGTGATAAGCTCAAGGGCGTCGTTTCTGTAGAAGGAATGGAATTGCCTCTTGTAGCCATCCGAAAATAGATAAGGCCGGTTTAGTTTTTTCCCCAATTCACTTCAGCGATGTCATCCTGTTGATGGAGCCATCGTGCCAAAACAAAAAAGTAGTCACTCAGTCGGTTGAGGAACTTTAAGATGATGGAGGATTCGAGTTCTTCCGCTACTTCCTGGACCCTGCGTTCTGTACGTCTGCAAATCGTCCTGCAGATATGAGCCTTGGATATTGTCTCGGATCCACCAGGCAGAATAAATGCTGTCATGGGCGGAAGGATTTCATTCATTTGATCGATTGTAGATTCCAGCTTCAGTACGTGATCATCTGTCAGTGTGGGATATTCCGTAAAATCAGCACCATCCCGTGCCAGCAAAGAACCAATATTGAACAATGAATTCTGAATCCAGGTAAGTGTGTCACGAACTTTTTGGTCATCAATCTTATTGAGCAGGTCGCCGATAAAGCTATTCAACTCATCAACAGAACCATAAGCTTCGATGAGCGGATCACTCTTGACGACTCTTCGGCCGCTGGCCAACGAAGTCTTTCCTTTGTCCCCTCGTTTGGTATATATCTTCAAAGCTCTTTAAGATAAGTTATACTTATGACTGGGATCATCTGCCCTGACCACATTCTCATTTATGATGTCGGATTCCACAAGGCCATCCCTTAGTTTAATGATGCGACTGGCATGTTCGGCAATATCCGGTTCGTGTGTAACGAGTATGATCGTATTCCCGAGACTATGAATCTTCTCAAATATCGTCATGATCTCAATGGACGTCTTCGTATCCAGGTTACCGGTCGGCTCATCGGCAAGTATGATGGCAGGATCATTGACAATGGCACGCGCTATGGCCACACGTTGTCGCTGACCACCGGATAACTCATTGGGTTTGTGGTCCATTCGATCGGCAAGCCCAACATTGACCAGGGCATTCTCGGCCTTTTGATCTCTGCGGGATTTATTCAGCCCGCCATAGACCAGCGGAAGAGCAACATTTTCAAGTGCTGTGAGCCTGGGCAGCAAGTTGAAAGTCTGGAAGACAAATCCAATTTCCTTGTTGCGAATATCGGCCAATTCATTATCTGTTAAATCCGAAACATCTTCACCATTCAAGATATAAGTGCCTCCTGTAGGTGTGTCCAGACAACCCAGTAAGTTCATTAAAGTGGACTTTCCCGATCCGGATGCACCCATTAAGGCTACAAATTCATTCTTGTGAATGTCTATGGTTATTGATTTTAAGGCACGCACTTTTTCCGTACCCATTATAAAGGTTTTGGCTAAATCATGTGTCCGTATAATTGGTTGCATTCAATTTATTTAGGCTTTAGAAATTTAGGTACTGCGAAAAATCCGTCTTTGGCTTCGGGTGCATTCTTTAAGACTTCTTCGTTGCTCAATTCATTTTTAACCTCGTCCTTCCGCATCGGTGACCGATGCCTGACGATATGTCGCAATGGCTCAACATCGGATGTATCAACCTCTTGTAATTTATCAAACATCTCAACAATATCTTTCAAATCTTTTGTGATTTGCTTCTTTTCCTGTTCATTCAACCGGAGCTTCGACAGCTTTTCAAGCTTTGAAATTAAGTTTTCGTCTATTTTAGTCATCTTTGATTAGACATAATGATTGAGGAATTCGCCAAATGGCACATATAGAGCCATTTGCGGTTGTAAATGTACTAACTTGAGTAAGCTACGCCACATTGCGGTGACAGGAAATATCGGTGCTGGAAAGACTACTTTATGCGAGAAGCTGTCCAAACACTACAAATGGGAGGTGCAGTACGAAGAAGCCGAAGCCAATCCGTATCTCGACGATTTCTATCACAATATGAAGCGCTGGTCCTTCAATCTTCAGATTTACTTCCTCAATAGCCGGTACAACCAAATCTACAATATCAAGAATGGACAAAAAGTTGTGATCCAGGATCGTACGATCTATGAGGATGCTTACATATTCGCACCAAATTTGTACGAGATGGGACTTATGGAGCAGCGTGATTTCAATAACTACTTCTCATTATTCAAGTCTATGTTACGCCAAATTGGTCCGCCTGACCTCTTGATCTATCTCAAAGCCAGTATTCCAACATTGGTGGCGCATATCCAGGACCGCGGCAGGGAATACGAAGGCAACATGTCACTGGATTACCTGAGAAACCTGAACGACCGGTACGAAAACTGGATCAAGAACTATGAAGGACAAAAATTGGTTATTGATATTGACAATATGGATTTGAAGGATAACCCTGAAGATTTTGCCAAAATTCTGGAGCAAATTGACTCCATATTGCATGGACTGTTTTAAGCTATGATCGATACCAGAACGCTAACAAAACGATACTACACCATCTCCGAAGTAAGCGAATTATTTGGAGTGGCGAAGTCCCTGCTCCGGTATTGGGAAAGTGAATTCAAGAATATCCGCCCCAGGAAGGATCGTGGTGGCGTCAGACGATATACCTCCAAGGACATCGAACGGATCGATCGCATCTACACCCTCCTTAAGGTCAGGGGATTTACCATAGAGGGAGCTAAAAAGGAATTGAGCAAAAAGACGAGTTCAGGTGCAGACTCAGAAGAGGTAAAGGAAAGGCTGAAAGTAACACTGCATCGGCTCAAAGCATTGAGCGATCGTCTGGAAGAATTATAGAGTGTAAGCCATTCGACTTGTGCGGCATCCCGTATATCATACTGTGCATGATCATCGGGACAAAACTCAAAACTGAAGATTCACCACAGATGAGCACAGATTCAATCATTCAACATTCATAATTAATCAATACCCACTCATGCGGGCAAATCGATCCAGGTGATAGCTATATCCTCCGAATTGCTGTGCTGCGACCCGGGCGCGCTTCAGGAAAAAGCCAATTTCTTCGTCATCGGTCATTCCAATCCCGCCAAACATCTGGATGGCTTCGTTCGTTGCTCTCTGTGCCACCTGCACACATTTTGCCTTGGCCATACTACATAGTGCAGGTGTCATGAAATCTTGCTCATCCAGCGCATCCAGGGCTTTGATTGAGATACTTTTCGCAATTTCGAGTTCTCCGAATAGATCTGCTGCCCGATGCTGCAGGGCCTGGAATGATCCTATCGGACGATCAAACTGTCTGCGTTCTTTCAGGTATTCATTCGTTCGTTCAAATGTCTCCATTGCCAGGCCCAATAATTCTGCAGAAAGCAAGGCATTACCCACATTGGTGAGATCATTCAATACTTCTTTGCCCTTTCCAACGGATCCGACCACGTCGTCTTTCTCAATGCGTACATTGTCCAGGGCAACCTTGCTATAGTACCTGCTGTCCATCATGAATTCTTTTTCTACGGAAACACCAGCCTGCTCTTTATTGAGTATCACCGTCATCAATCCCTCATCAGAATGCGCACTTACGAGCAGATAATCCGCTACATGAGCATCCGCTACAAAATCCTTCTGTCCACTGATCACATAGCCTTCTTTTTCTGGAATAGCAGCACACCGGACATCCAGGGGTTGGTAAAAATCACCCTCCTGTACCGCACAGGCGACTACAGTACCTTCCGCATTTATTTTTTGAACTATTTCCTTTTGCTGATCTGTGCCAAATTTCTGAAGAATCCGGGATGACAGGCAAACGCTCAACAAGGGAGATGCCGAAAGAGATCGTCCTTTTTCTTCCATGACCAAACCCAGGCTTCTAAAACCAAAATCAAGCCCCCCCAATTCTTCAGATGCAGCTATCCCGGGCCAACCCATTTGAACAATATCATCCCACAAAGGGTGAGAAAAACCTTTGTCGTCCCGGGAGTCCCTCAACTGGCGAACCGTGGCAACAGGTGCCTTTTTCAATACATCCGCAGCGGACTCTTGTAAAAGTTGTTGTTCTTCTGTTATTACATATGCCATAATCTCTTATTTACCGGGCAATCCAAGAATATGTTTGGCCACTATGTTTAGTTGTATCTCACTGGTTCCTCCTTCGATCGAATTACCTTTTGACCGGCAGAACTGACGTGCAATCTTACCTTCATCATAATCTTCTCCTTCCCATGCCAATGCGCGCTTCCCCTGGCATTCCAACCTGAGCTCATATTTTCTCTTATTCAATTCACTTGCATAATACTTCATGAATGAGGATTTCGCTCCTGCGGAATGTCCGGCCTTCATCTCCTGGTTGATGCGATCCAGGGTAAATTTGAAGGCTGCACCATCGATTTCCCATTCCGCAACCTTGGCGCGGATGGCCGGGTCTTTTAAAATGCCATCATTGCCAATACCCAGAGATTTTTTGGCATAGAAAGATAAAGGAGTCATTACATCGGAATCCACCGCCGTGCTGATGTTAGAGCGCTCATGGGTCAGTAGGTATTTTGCTACTGACCAGCCGCCATGCTCCTCTCCTACTACATTGGTTTTGGGCACGCGTACATTGTCAAAGAAGGTTTCACAAAAAGGCGACTTTCCACTGATGAGTTTGATCGGTCTCGTAGAAATACCCTCCCACTCCATATCAATGAGCAGGAAGGTAATCCCGATTTGTTTCTTTTGGGTATTGTCCGTACGTACCAGAGCGAAGATCATATCTGCCTTATCAGCATAGGATGTCCAAACCTTCTGACCGTTCACAATGTAATGGTCACCATCAGAGACGGCAGATGTCTGCAGACTGGCGAGGTCTGAACCCGAACCTGGCTCTGAATAACCCTGGCACCACCAGGTCCGACCATTGACGATATCCGGCAGATACTTAAGGCGTTGTTCTTCACTCCCAAATCGAAGGAGCGCGGGCCCTAACATCCAAATGCCAAAGCTGAACAATGGTGGCCGGCAATTGAGTCTTCTCATTTCCTGGTGAAGGATTGAAGCTTCATCTTTGCTCAATCCACCACCTCCATATTCCTTCGGCCAACCAGGTGTGGTCCAACCCCTTTCGGCCATGACGTGAAACCACTTTTCCTGATCGGCATTCTTGAAAGTTGCATTTCTGCCTCCCCAGAAAGTGTCGCTTTCTTCACGCACGGGTTGACGCATGGATTCGGGGCAATTGTTCTGAAGAAATTCGACAACTTCAGATCTGAAATTTTCCAATGACATTTAAAAATTTTTGTCGAATGTATATCAAGAATCATTACTCTGGAAATCCGTGGTCTCAGATTATTGGCAATTCGTTGATCTCATTGACTTCAATTCCCTAAATTCTTCAGAAGATAACCCACAAATTCAATAACTTAGGAGTATGACTTTGGTGAACTATGTTACAGGTCTGATCGGTATACTGGCACCGCTATCAATTTTATCACAAATCAACCAACAGGTCTCCTGGGTTGACCAATACAACAGCCAAAGGCTGGATATCAATATCCTCGACTTTTATCATCCCAATGCCGGTGTAGACTATGGCAATGGATTTTTCTATGGAAGAACGGATATCTACACTTCGTTGATTGACCTTAAATCAAGCGTAGATCGATTTGATAATTATGAATACGTGGGAAGGGAGAAAGGTGATGATGGACACGTCATGGAAATTGGAATCCTGGAAGACCAGGACGGCAAAATGCAATATGTCTCGCTTACCGGATGGAGAAATGATGATGACCGATTGCGGAAAGAGTGCGAATTCATATGGAAAGCAGATGGTGTCAACCTCGTCCATGACCCACTCATTGATAAGAAGAGAGCTGAATGGGTGGATTGGTCTAATAAACATCAACCAAAAGAATTGGTTGAGAATGTTTATTCCTCTACTGCCCTCTATTACAATAATGGTCAATTGAGCCGGGGCAAAACAATTATCGATCGCTATGGTTATATGAATCGGGAGCAATGGTCTATCGAGTTGATACCGGGTAAGATCCTGATGTTAAGCAAAGACCGGGCATTTGAAATTGGGAGGTATAGAAGCAGCGGTTTGGATCAATACATGCTGATCTGGGAGAAAACAGGATCGGAATGGAGAGTCATCTTTGATTTTAATTTCTAGTCTTTCCGCAAAGGGAAACAGCTTATCGGTAGGAATAAAGCATTAAGCTTCCATATATTTGCATTAGCAACAATTGTTAATAAAACTATTTTCGAATGCCTATCTATCACCGGCTTGGAAAAATTCCACAGAAACGACATACGCAATTCAGGAAACCAGATGGTGCCCTATATCACGAGCAGTTGTTCGGCACAATTGGTTTTGATGGAATGTCTTCCTTGTTGTATCATATTCAACGTCCCACCATGGTGCGTGAAATTCGCGATCCCAAAGACGTTTCTCCAAGGATTGCTGTTGACAGAAATATGACTTCACGGAAGTTAATCTCCTATGATGTTCCCGCCAAAAGTGATTTTTTGGAAAGTCGTATTCCACTGATGGTCAACAAGGATGTTTACATTGGAGTTGCGGCTCCCCAATATTCTTTACGGGAATATTTTTACAAAAATGCCGATGCTGATGAGATGCTATTCATCCAGAGAGGCTCCGGAACATTGCGGACTCTTCTGGGCAATATTCCATTCGAATTTGGGGATTACCTGATCTTACCAAGAGGGATGATCTATCAGATTGAATTTGATAATGAGGACAACAAAATTCTCTATGCGGAAAGTTTTCATCCCATCTACACACCAAAGAGATACAGGAATTGGTTTGGTCAAATGCTGGAGCATTCACCCTTCTGTGAAAGGGATTATATCCTTCCCGATCAACTCGAAACCTACGATGAGAAAGGAGAATTTATTCTGAAGATCAAGAAGCAGGACACCTTGCACGAACTGGTCTATAATACCCACCCATTCGATGTTGTCGGCTGGGATGGATACAACTATCCTTATGGATTTTCCATCCATAATTTCGAACCCATTACTGGTCGTGTACACCAACCACCACCGGTACATCAGACTTTCGAGACATCGGCCTTTGTGATTTGTTCTTTTTGTCCCAGGTTGTATGACTATCATCCCGATGCCATTCCTGCTCCCTACAATCACTCAAATATCGACAGCGATGAAGTGATCTATTATGTAGATGGGGATTTCATGAGCCGCAATGATATTGGGCCAGGATACATGACCTTACATCCGGGAGGCATCCCCCACGGTCCTCATCCTGGTGCCTATGAAAGAAGTATTGGAAAAAAGGGAACCGATGAATTGGCCGTAATGATTGACACATTCAAGCCATTACAATTAACAGAAGAAGCCATGGCGATTGACGATGGTAAATATTACCAGTCATGGTTAGATCCTGTACGGGCAACAGTCAATGAAGAATAATTGCTCAGTCATATTTCTAATTTTTGAAGGTTAAAAAAGCGTATTCATGGTATGGATTGACATCCCCGATCATTCCGATTTTAGTATTCATAACATACCCTTCGGGATATTTTCAGGCCCTGACGGACGAAAAAGGATAGGCACGAGGATAGGAGACCACATTCTAGATCTGGAAAAGACGGCCAGCCTGGGTCTGTTTGATCACCTTTCAATTGATCCGGACATCTTCAAATCAACCGTGTTAAATCCTTTCATCAGTCTTGGGAAACCCATAACAAATTCTGTCCGAACAAAGATCCAGGAGACCATAAACGACGAATCTTCAATACTGAAGGACTATCCACGACTTTTCATTTCTCCCGGAGAAGTGACCATGCATTTACCTGTAGAGATCAAGGATTATACGGATTTTTATAGCAGTGAAAATCATGCCTACAACGTAGGTGCGATGTTTCGCGATCCGGACAATGCCCTGTTGCCCAACTGGAAGTACCTTCCCGTAGGCTATCATGGCAGGGCGTCATCCATAATACCTTCGGGGATCAACCTGCATCGTCCCAAGGGACAAATCAAGCCTGGCGATGGAGCCCCTGTCTACGGACCCAGCAGACGCCTTGATTTTGAGTTGGAGATGGCCTTTATCATTGGAAAGAAATCTGAACTCGGAACTTCTATTTCCACAAGCGAAGCTGAAGATCATATCTTTGGAATGGTACTGTTTAATGACTGGTCTGCCAGGGATATCCAGAAATGGGAATACGTGCCACTTGGCCCTTTCTTAGGTAAGAGTTTTGCAAGTTCTGTTTCGCCATGGATTGTTACAATGGAGGCATTGGCATTCGCAAAGGTGGAAGGACCCAAACAGGACCCTGAAGTGCTCCCCTACCTCCAATATTCGGGTAATCATCACTATGACATCTCATTACAGGTCGGACTGACCCCCCGGGGATCGAGAGAAACCATCATCAGCCATTCCAATTATAAATACATGTATTGGAACACAGTGCAGCAACTGGCGCATCATACCGTCAATGGATGCAATGTCAACATCGGAGACATGATGGCCTCGGGCACGATCAGTGGAACGGAAAAGGGATCTTACGGTTCGATGCTGGAGCTCTCCTGGGGTGGCAAAAAAACCGTTCATTTGAAAGATGGTCAAGAACGAAAATTTCTCGAAGATTACGACACCATTACGATGTATGGTCATGCTGAACGCGAAGGAAAACGAGTAGGATTCGGAGCAGTACGGACACAAATATTACCAGCAACTGAATGAACATGAACCAATCTGATTTTCTGACTCTTGACCCAAAAGAGTTAACAACGCGCCAAATGCATCTCTATCTTTTGTCTTCGGTGGCACCCCGTCCTATTGCTCTTGCCAGTACAGTTGATCAGGACGGAAATGTAAACCTCAGTCCTTTTAGCTTTTTTAATGTATTCAGCGCTAACCCACCGATTATGATCTTTTCTCCTGCAAAACGCGGCAGGGACAGTTCAGACAAACACACTTATCTCAACATCAAAGAAATTCCGGAGGTAGCCATCAATATCGTCACTTATCAGATGGTCCAACAGGTTTCCCTGTCGAGTACTGAATATAAGAAAGGAGTGAATGAATTCACCAAGTCCGGACTCACCGAGATACCATCAGAATTGATCCGGCCTCCCAGGGTAGCGGAGAGCCCTGTTGCATTCGAATGCCTCGTCGATGATGTAATCGAGTTGGGGACGGAAGGAGGAGCTGGAAACTTGGTGATCGCCCGGGTAGTTACATTCCATATCAATAAGGCGATTTTGGATGAGAATGGCAATGTAGTGACTCCCCGGTTAGATCTTGTTGGCCGAATGGGCGGTATGTATTACTCCCGGGCGAGCGGAGATGCAATTTTTGAAATTGACAAGCCTTCACTTCCGGAAGGAATAGGAGTTGATGTCCTTCCGGAACATGTCAGAAACAGTACGGTTTTAACGGGAAATGACCTGGGGAAGTTGGGAGGAAATCAGAAGTTGCCATCAATTGACGAAATCCGGGCTGTCAGGAACTCTGACGATTTTGGATCTTTGATTCTCCAGGGAAATGTTCAATCCTTGCACCAGGAAGCTCAAAAGCTGATCAAAGAGAATCAGGTTTCAAAGGCACTTGTTCTATTATTCTCCGTGTAGACTATGAATACACAAGGTCCATTATTATCGCATTATGTTTCCATTTTTCGTATGCGGGATATGAAGCGTTCCCTTAATTTTTATACCAATCAACTTGGTTTTGAGGTTGTATTCAAATGGGGCGGACCTGTTGATTATACCATGATCCAAAGAGATAAAATCAAGATTCATCTCGCGTGTAATGATCGCACCCCGGGCATGAAAATGACTTCAGGACGATCTATGTTTTTACCTACGATGTAGATGCCATTTATACCGAATGCGTCTCAAAGGGAATTCAGTCGTTGGCACCGATAACAGACCGGGAATATGCCATGCGTGACTTTGACATCCAGGAGCCTGACGGAAATGTAATCACCTTTGGGATGGAAATCAGCCAGACTAATTCCTGATGTACTCCTGGAGTGATTCCAATGTGCCGTTTTCTATGTGATTCATCAGAAAGTCCAATTCGAGATCTCTTTTATCCACAATATCATCAAGAGTAGGATCCAAAACGATGTGAGGAACTACTCCTTCCCTTGAGCCAGTCTCGTCCTCAAATCCTGAGCAGGAAGTGTATATCATAGTAGTCGATACAAAGGACTTGAAGTCAGTCCGGGGAAAACTCTGCGCATTGCTGTAGGCCTGGAAGATCCTTGTACCTCCTGTCATTCTTCCTATGATCACTCCAAGATTATAACACTTGATCACAGAAGCTAGTGTTGCTGCTGCCGAATAAGAGGTCTCATCTACTAGCAAATAGATATCGCCTTCAAATTCAAATTCAAAGTCCAGTGGTTCTCTATGGGCGTCATCATTTCCAAAGAAAATCATGTGATGAGAATTAAAAGATGCCGGAGTGCCTTCACTGTCACTCAGGAAATGATGAATGGTCGTCGGAGCACCCTTCATCATTTGGTACATCATCTCAATCCTGCAAAAGGGAATATCCGAAAGATAGTGGATAATAGCTTCAACATATTTGGGATCCCCTCCTGAATTACCGCGAAGATCTATTACAAGCGATTTCATTTCCTGTTCTTCAATAAAACGAAAGATATTCCTGATGTTCGAAATGTATTTACCAATATTATAAGAGCCAAATTGGTAGATTCTCAAGTAACCTACATCTTCACTGAGTTCTGTGTATTCATTGTTTTCGAGCGCCAAAACCCTCTTCAATTCCTTTTTCTCATTTTTCCTAGTTTGGCGCTTCCATTTTTTATAGGGGATCAGTGCAATCCTTATCTCTCCATGATCCTTCCCCATCGTAACGAGATCGACAAAAGAATCGTAATCCGTGGTCAGTGACAACATCCAGTCAAAGTTGTCCTCAATTGCCCTCTTACGTGTTTCTTCTTGTTCATAGTTGACATAGTATCCTGCCTTCTTCAGAAAATCGTTGACCGTGAGACCGTTGATCTTCAGGATTTCAGTCTTTTTTGCCAAATTGGTGCGATCCAGTTCAGAGTCCACCACAAATAGCCTGTTGTCATCATCTATCCAGACTTTATAAGGAAAGATTCCGCGATGTTCGAATACCTTGTCGAACAGCTTTGGATTGATTAACAACTTGGTATGACCGTCCCTGATGGAGGCATAAACCGGGGCAACAATCCTGTAAAATTCAAGAGCATTCATCGATCGATTGATTTGAGAACGCGTGCTTGAGATAAGCAGGTCCAATTCCTGAACAGATGTAAAGCGATAAAGAGCCGGATGGAGGGTCTGCAAATGCTCCATCATTCCATCATACTCTACCAACAAATTCTCCTGGCTGATCTTTTTCAATTTCTGCCCCATACCCGGTATAGTCCCCAGAAGATAAACGAACAGGAATAGTATCGTACGAGCGGCCATATCCCGAATTGTGATAGAATATTAAAGCAAGGTTAAGTAATTGTGTTCAAATTCGAAGGAAATAGTGTTGATTATGAACCGTTAGTCTTCTCCCTTCTCTATTGCTGTTTATTAGTTCATTCGTTTATCTGTTTATACATGAACTAATAACTAATAACCATTGACCATCAACTGTTAACTATAAATCTGCGGCCAGAATGCAGGAATCCGGCAGTTTATATCACCTTATCCGCACAGGAGGTGCTGGCAAATGCATCGGGTTTTGCCTTAAACACAAAACCCATTCCAAGTATATAACCCATGGCCTCTTTTAATGCGGTGTTGGATTTAAAGGATGGATCCGTATTGATATCGGCATGTACTTCGAGCTCAATATTATACTGATCCAGAAGATCACAAAGTCCATAGGCCACCTCGACACTCCTGGCAACTTCTGTAATCAGTCGTTCTTTCAAATTCATATCCTGCTCCACTTTTTCATTCTGGATAAACATGAATCCTCCCTTCTTTTCACGTAAAAACACGATCACCGTAGCAAACTCAATAATTCCTCCACGCACCTGGGAATCGCTTCCAATGCATAATTTGAGTCTGTGACCTGCTGATTTCTCCCGAATCAAGGTTTTCTCGACAACAGAAATCAAGCCATCTTTCAGACGACGCCCATCAAGCCTTCGCCACCTTTTGTAAATCAAACTTTCTTCCATATCAGCTGGCAACCATGATATTGCCAGCCTTTAAATTATGACTTTTCATAATATTATAAGAGAGATATCCCATTTTTTCTTTAGGAATGAACGTCCAACAGGATTAGATTTGTAGCATGAAGCGATTCACGCGTCTCGGGTTTTTATTACTAATAACCTTTTGGGGTTGTACAAATACTAGTCAGGTGGTATCACAAAAAGCAGCTAATCGGCTGATCAATGAGAGTAGTCCTTATTTACTGCAACATGCCTATAATCCAGTTGATTGGCATCCCTGGGGAGAAGAAGCACTCCAAAAGGCCAAAGATGAGAACAAGTTATTGATCGTAAGCATAGGCTATGCGGCCTGTCACTGGTGCCATGTCATGGAGCATGAATCATTTGAAGACAGTACCGTAGCCCGTGTAATGAATGAATTTTTTATTCCGGTCAAGGTGGACCGTGAGGAACGCCCCGATGTGGATGACGTGTACATGTCTGCTGCCCAGTTAGTAAGTGGACGCGGAGGATGGCCGCTCAATGCCTTTGCACTTCCCGATGGAAGCCCGGTCTGGGCCGGTACTTATTTCCCTAAGGAACAATGGTTAAAGATTCTCAACCAATTTGTAGACCTCAAGCAAAACAACTTTGAACGGTTGGAACGAAGTGCCAGGCAATTAGTCATGGGGATTAAAAGTCTGGATGAAATCGATCCGGGCGAAGTTCGAACCTATGCCAAAGATGATATTTCAAAAATGGCAAAGACCTTCGTATCGCAAATTGACGGAATCAAGGGAGGAAGGCGTGGAGCTCCTAAATTTCCCATGCCCAATAATTATGATTATTTACTGAAGTATACTGTATTGTACAACGATGCTTCCGCCAGGGAAGCGTTGTTGACAACCCTGGATAATATGGCCAATGGTGGTATTTATGATCATGCAGGCGGAGGATTCGCGCGTTATTCCGTCGATGCCAATTGGCTCGTTCCGCATTTTGAAAAAATGTTGTATGACAATGCTCAACTCCTGTCGCTATACAGCAATGCATATAGATTTACCAAAAATCCGCTTTATAAGCATGTCGTCCAACAGACGACAGAATTCCTGCAACGCGAACTGATGAATGGTGATGGAAGGTTTTATTCTTCACTTGATGCTGATAGTGAAGGAGAAGAAGGGAAATTCTACGTGTGGAAGAGCGAAGAGATCGATGAGATCTTCGAAGACAAAGGGACGCGTGCCATTGTAAAAGGATATTACAATGTGTCCGAAGAGGGCAATTGGGAGCATGGTAAGAATATCCTCCACGTTTCAGAATCCTCACAAAATGTTGCAGGACAATTCTCGATAAGTGAACAAGAGCTGGATCATCTGATCAAAGAGGCGGATGCCCGATTGTTGGAGGCGAGAAGTACAAGAATTCGACCTGGTCTCGATGACAAGATTCTAACCTCCTGGAATGCCCTGATAATCAATGGCTATGTCGATGCCTATAAGGCCTTTGGAGAAGATCAATTTCTAAGTACAGCTTTGAAATGTGCACATGAGTTGACAAAGGATCAAATGCAGGATGATTTCAGGCTATTGAGAAATCATAAAGATGGTACTTCATCCATAAATGGTTTCCTCGATGACTATGCCTTGACGATTCAGGCCTTTACCAATCTCTACGAAGTGACCTTTGATGAAAGCTGGGTCAACATGGCGAGGGATTTAATGCGTTATTCCATCAAACACTTTTTCGATGAAGATTCCCAAATGTTTTTCTATACTTCGGATCTTGATCCTCCACTGGTTGCACGGAAGATGGAATTATCTGATAATGTGATTCCCGCCTCCAATTCTGTGATGGCAAGAAATCTGCACCGTCTTGGTGAACTATTTTATGACGAGGATTTTTTGAAAAAGTCGGACCAGATGTTATCGAGTATGTGGACGAAGATTGAAGTACAAAATCAACCGAGCTTTTATTCTAATTGGCTTCAACTTCAGATTGATCGCGTACATCCGCCATTTGAGATTGCCATTATGGGTGCTGCAGCAAATGAAAGGCGGAACGATATGATACAGGAATACATCCCAAACGCCGTCTTTATGGGATCTACGGCTGATAGCGAACTTCCGCTTTTAAAATACAAGTACATGGAGGGTAAGACCATGATCTATGTGTGTCAGAATAAAACGTGCAAATTACCGGTAGATGATGTCGAAGAGGCGTGGAAACTGTTAGAATGATCGCGTTATGAAGTCGGGAATCATAAATGTACTCCTTCTCTTTTCAATAACCGGATCGGGTCAGTCAGGTCTGGTCTTTACCAAGTCGTTCAACCAGAAATTGGAACGGTATGATATAGAATTCTTCTTACCCGTGGAACGCTGGTTAAAGCCTGCGCCATATACCAGGGATGATTTTATGCAATATGACCTCGTTCTCCACAGTCCTCCTGATATCGAGATCAGAATTGATATAGACAGTGATCACAAAAAGTTTGTTCCCACAGTTGAGATCCAGAGGACAGTTGCTCACCTGGCAACTAATGACGAAAATGAATACGTAGAATTTACCAGGTATCCTGCCAGCTATGCTCACAATTATTTCGGCGCGGACCTCGTGATGTATGCGGATTTTACACCGAAGGAGAGTCTCACGTCATTTCCGAATGCAAGAATGCTTTGCCTGTATAAGGAAAGCAGGGCTCTGATCAAGTTCATTATCCTTTACAAGGATCAATTGGATCCCTATTTTAAAATTCCATTAAAGTTCAACTCCAGGCGACCTGTGGATGGATAATCCGGCCCTCATTGTCATTTACTCTCTGTAATAGTTCCATCAGCACATAGATAGGATCTTGCAGGATATTTGGAAGGTAAAGAATCGTCAGATACCGAACATAAAATGGAGGTCTTGTTATTCTTTACAAGGTCAATGAACAGATTCATAATGTCCTCAGTGCTTTTATTATCGAGATAAACCATCGGATTATCGGCAAGGATGAGACTTGGTTTATTCAGCACCGACCGGGCGATTGCGACTTTTTGACGCAACCCTGATGGAAGATCGGATAATTGTTCGCCTTGATATGTATTCAATCCCAATTGATCCAGAACCTCATTAACCCGCTTTTCCCGTTCGCTGGCAATAGCCCAATCCATTAGGGCGAGAATGCGGTCCAGGTTTTTGAATACGGATTGGTCCGTAAACAACGGATAGCTACCGGAAATAAAACCAATTTTACGTCGATATTCCGGTAATGTCTGAGAAGTCAATTCAAGATAATCAAATCCGACTACTCTCATCTTGGCGCCCGTCATTTCCATCAACCCATAGATCCCCTGAAGAAATGAAGATTTTCCAGATCCTGTGTCGCCTTGTAAGTAACAGAATTCACCGGTATTGATGACCATGTGAATCTCTTTGAGAATGATCTGGTCACGTGCTATAACTGAAACATCTTCAAGATGAACGACTTTATTAAATGCATTCATATTACAAATTTCCAAATATTACTCAAAGATGAGTGCATGCCACCAAAATATTTCTGCCATAAAGGCTATATAGATCGTTAAAATCGCATTGTTATGTCAAATTTTTCAGCAATAAGACCCTGCATGTTGGAAGGAACCAGAGATGAGACTACTATTTAGATTACGTCTAAAGCAAAATAAATGGTACTTGCCATACGTCATATACATTAAATTTGTAATTGAATTTGACCTTCTACATGAAAAGGACTCACTTAGCAGCAATATTGATTCTTGGTCTTGGGATCGTCTTCCTGGTCTTCGCGTCAAATGATTTCAGCACATTTGCATCATTTGAATCTGCTCAAAAATCGGGAAAACGAGTTAAGATCGCCGGTCAACTCTCTCTTTCGGATCCTATACTCTATGATCCCGAGAAGGATCCTAATTTCTTTTCATTTTTCATGGTGGATGAAAAGGGCAACAAGCGAAAAGTAGTCATCAACGAACCCAAAAGACGCGATTTTGAACGATCAGAGCAAATCGTTGTTACAGGCAAGATGAATGATAAAAATGAATTTGAGGCCACGGAGATGTTATTGAAGTGTCCTTCAAAATACAAAGAAGAAGAGCTTGCCCTCCGAAAGCAGGCAGCTGCGATGTAGATGTTGAATGGATGAAATCTCATACATAGGTGAACACTTATGGCTCGGCCAATTGGGTCATTTTCTCGTAGTACTCGCATTTGTTAGTTCCCTTTTTGCCGCCTGGTCCTTTTATCAATCTCAAAAGGATGATTCTTGGGCCAAACTTGCCAAATTCGGATATCACATTCACGGCATTAGCATCATTACAGTATTCGGGCTGATCCTTTATGCCATGTTCAATCACTACTATGAATACGACTATGTATACCGAACGGTAGCCGATGAATCACTGACCCACTATCTTTTGGCCGCATTTTGGGCGGACCAGGAAGGCAGTTTCCTGCTTTGGATGTTCTGGCATGTCATCCTTGGATGGATTTTCATGCAAAAAGATGGAAGGTGGGTAGCGCCAACGATGGTAACTCTTATCCTCATTCAAGCATTTCTGATCAGTATGTTGCTCGGCATCTATCTGCCGTTTGGCGACGATTTCAAGATCGGTAGCAATCCCTTCATACTAGTACGAGATGTCTATGATGCACCAATATTCAGTAATGCAGACTACCTGGGCCTGATCGAAGGACGCGGATTAAATCCATTGCTACAGAATTACTGGATGACCATCCATCCTCCTGTTATATTCCTGGGTTTTGCCAGCACTTCCATTCCGTTTTGTATGAGTATTGCAAGTTTGTCAACCAGGGAGCACCTCCCTATCTTAAAACCCTTGCTCAAATGGACCCTTTTCAATGCCTTCATCCTCGGACTGGGAATTTTAATGGGAGGTGCATGGGCCTATGAAGCTTTGACCTTCGGAGGCTATTGGGCATGGGATCCTGTGGAAAACACATCGCTCGTCCCCTGGCTACTTCTTATGGCAGGTATACATACCAATTTGATCGCAATCTCAACCCGGTATTCGATCAAGACAACTTATGTCTATTACATGCTTGCGTTTTTCACGCTGTTGTACTCAACCTTCTTGACACGGAGCGGTATTCTCGGAGATACGTCTGTGCACGCGTTTACGACGATGGGTCTCGAGACACAACTCGTCATGTTCATCTTGTTTTTTATCGGTTTGGGTTTATTTAAATATTTGTCCGGGAGGAGTTCAATTCCCAGGATACAAAAAGAAGAGTCGATCCAGAGTCGTGAGTTCTGGATGTTTGTCGGGGCACTGATATTGTTCTTTTCCGGCTTTCTGATGACCGCTTCCACTTCTCTTCCGGTCTACAATAAGATTGTCGAATTATTTAATCCCAATCATATACCCTTAGCTATTGATGATCCAATGCATCATCACAATAAGTACCAGATCTGGATAGGCGTCTTTATCGGTCTGCTCACCGGGTTGGCGATCCTCCTGAGATACCATGGAGCCAACTGGGCGCAATATTCCAGGAAATACCTGAAGCATACGGGAATAACGCTGGGCATTAGTCTCGTGCTGACCATCTTAATAAGTCAGGCAATTCGGATCATAGGATGGCAGCAATATTTCTTTCTGCTCGCCGGATTGTTTGCCATTATCGCCAACCTGGATTACCTGGTCGTCTTTGTCAAAGGAAATATGAAGACCGCGGGTGCTGCATTTTCCCATATGGGATTCGGAGTACTGATCCTGGGTATTATGATCAGTGGTTTGAATAATCGAACGATTACTTCCTCCTTCTTTGAACAAAGTGATTTTGCCGAAGGTGACGCAGCAGATAAAGCAGTGATCCTGATCAAAGATGAACCCCGGTATTCATCCGGATATTGGATGCATTATAAAGATGACACCTTGGTGCATAATCTCAGGAAATATGAAATCGAATTTACCAAGGTTGATTCCAATAATGTACCCCTGCGCCAGTTTACCACAAGACCTAATGTCATTTATTCCAATGACTTTACGAAAATAGAGGCTCCCAATCCGGGTAATCACCGTACGTTGCTCTATGATGTTTTCACTGCAGCAGGCCCTCCTCCTCATATGTGGGATATTGCGAATGTAAAAGCTTTGGAAGATTCATTAAAATACCTTTCCCACCTGGTTGAAACCGGTGAAACATTTGAAGAATCGAAATACCTGGCAACTGTGGGTACACCCATTTTTAACTATGATTTTGGCGAGGAAGATCACGGTGATACGACCCAATATGACCTGACCCTGGGCATTCCCCTGGATGTGGTCATCAAAAGGACCGGGGAGCAAATGCGTGTCGTCCCCGGACTAGGATTAAAAAATGCCCTGGTTTTTCAGTTTCCCGTCGTCATCAATGAGCTGGGTATTAAGATAAAGATTCCCGAAGCCGCCTTTAGCGAAATCTTTACCGAAGAGGACAAACTGAAATATGAGGACATCAGGCTCAGACAGGATGAATTCATCGTGTGGAATGATTACAAGATACAGTTGAAGGGATTTGACCGAAGCGGTAATTATAGGAACTACACTCCAAGGGAAGGTGATATAGCACTGGCAGCAGAGTTGGAGATCACTACGCCTGACGGCATGGTGATCAGCCAGAATCCTTTGTTCATCTTGCGCAATGCGCAACAATTCAGCATTAAGGATTACAGTCCGGAAAGTAGTTTGCACATAAGGTTCAGCAATATTGATCCCAATTCGGAGACTATGACCTTTCGCGTAGCCAGGGATGATCGATCCCAGGAAGCGATAGAATTATTGATCGCTGAAGATGTGCCACGCTCGGATATTCTGATTGTAGAGGCCAATATTTTCCCTGGAATCAACCTGGTGTGGCTGGGTTGTCTTATGATGTTAGGGGGTATTGTGATGAGTTTGATCAGTCGCAGGATGTCTGCTAAGAATGGTATTTCCTAAATCAACTTTTTCTCTTCTTCTTTCATCGAGGAAAACGATGGTTCAGGGTACTCTCCTGCTCTTGCAGACTTTAAAAAAGATGATCATCATGGCCGGGACGAATTGCGATAATCCATACGTAACAATTTCAATCGTAAATATTGGAATCGCTTCGCAGGGCTTTCTAACCCCTTCTATTCCTTTCGTAAATTCTTCTTCCGAAAGGCTAGTAGTGCTCAGATGGTCTGCCCACATGACTACAACATTATCAGCCCGGTCCTGACTTATATAACACGCATAAAGGAACATGTAGCATTGAAAGACGGAATGGCCCATGATTATAACTATCAGCGTCCAAAAGATTCCTTGCAGATATCCAACCTTTTGGTCATTAGTATTTAAATAGTTGGTAAATCCAAACCAGGCGAATAGAATCACCGGCAAGCAGGTCAGTATGACAAACCAATTGATTAATCCCATGCCCAACCAAGTCAGGATCTGTGTACTCAGCCAGACTGCGACTCCCAGGTAAATTCCCCAAAGATTTGCGTGCTGAATAATCCCTCTCAAACTTATAGGTTTGACTTAAGGTTACTAAAAATCAGTATCTGCTGTTGTCAGATTTAAACCTTTGATCCATATATTTCGATAAAGTACATTATGCCCCTCTGCCTGTAATTTGATCCCCCCGGGAGTATCAGTGATTCCTCTGCCACCATCATTTCCCCCGTCAAGTCCGGAATTAGGTCCACCCCACACCTGGTTGATTTCCTGGTTGGTATGCACCTTAACCCCATTGAAATAAACTGTCACAAGAGCCTTTTCTGTCCGCACATCATTTTCGAACCTCGCCGCTCTGAATACGACGTCGTAGGCATTCCACTGACCCTGACCATAGTACGCATGATATGGAGATTCCGTTTCGTTGATGACCGCTCCCATGCCGTGTTTGGATTGATCGCCATCCAATATTTGTATTTCATACCTGTTTTGTAAATAGACCCCACTATTCCCACCTTCATTGGCAACCAGAAATTCGACATGCAGTCTGAAATCTCGATACTCTTTCTTGGTCACGATGTCTGCCGCACCATATTTGCCTCCTGTTGCTGCAGGATCATTGCTATTGACGACTGTTCCACTCTCAACGGGATCAGCAACGATCTTCCATTTGATCGGATCCTGAGAGGAAAACCTGGGTCCCTTCCAATACATCCACTTGGCTTCCAGCATTTGTCGACTACCATCAAGCAACAGTTCGGCATCAATCGGTGGCTGAACTCCTACCCCGACCTGAGCATGGCCAAGGGAATAAAAAATTGCGATAAATGAAACTAGGAATACAGAATTAAGCATTTTTACGGAAAATTTCATCTCAAAATCTTTTGAAATAAATATATCGACTCCATTGAGAATCCAGACGATATTTGAGACAGAATTCATCAAATGGAATAGACATCACCAAAAATGATCCTAAAACATGGCTCTTAGTAAAGTGAAATACCTGCTGATCATCCTGAGTGTTTTCATGGCCTTCTCGTGTCAAAACAATAGTAAAACTTCCTCTCCCCGTTTCGAGGCACTCCCCTATTCACTCGACTTTAACGCATTGGGAAACAAAATCATTGAACTTTCGAGACTTCAACCCGGAGAGCGGGTGCTCCTTGTCATGCAGCCCGGAGGATTCAATCCCATAGTCGATGTGATCAAGAATGCAATTATTGCAAAAGGAGCTGAATATCTCGGTGCGATTAGTGTCGGTGATGTACAACCTGATGATTGGTCTACGGAATTCACTACGGCAACTGTAGGCAAAGACTCTTCTCAACTGGCAGCTATCTTCCAGACAGTTGACCTGGGAATTATGTTGCCAGGTGCCATTCCAAACCACTTGCCTTATAAAGTGCTGCAGTCCATTTTAGAACAAGGATCAAGACGTACGATTCACTTTCATTGGGCCGGTGCGTACAACTTGAACGGAGAGCTCTTAGAGATTGATGGGTCAAAGGCTCTTCTCTACCAGCAAGCCGTTCTGCAAACGGATTACAATGATCTTGGAGGAATTCAATATGAGTTTGAAAATGAAATGCGGGATAACATCGTACGGGTCACTACACCGGAAGGAACGGACCTTTCTTTTCGAATAGGTGATCGACCCGTTACAAAACAGGACGGAAATGCATCGGCACAAAGGGCTTCCAGGGCACGCAATCTGATCGACCGGGAAATTGAAATGCCCAGTGGAGTCATACGCGTTGCGCCATTAGAAGAAACAGTCAATGGAATAATCGCTTTTCCCGATGCAGATTGGGATGGACAAAGGGTACGGGATTTGATTGTGAGTATAGAAAATGGAAAAATATCGGGAATCGAGACCAACGGAGGTACAGAGGCGGTAATCAGTGAAATTGAAAAAGCGGGTGAGGCTGCGATTTCATTCAGGGAATTCGCACTCGGATTCAATCCTGTGATATCTGTGCAAACGGATTCGATTCCATGGATACCTTACTATGGATATGGTGCGGGCGTAGTGCGCTTGTCATTGGGGGACAATACCGAATTGGGTGGTAATGTGGGAGGTGGTTATGTGCGATGGAATTTCTTTACCAATGCGAGTGTCTTTGTCGGGGATAAGACCTGGGTTGTAGATGGTTTTCTCGTCCGGTAAGTACAATAACCAGAATCGATGAAATACAATAAGAGTTTTTCCAAGCTAATGCTCATTGGTGTTGTTGCCATCTTAATTTCCTGCCAGATAGAATTGGGAGAAGAACATCCGAATGCCGATTTCATTGGTTCGTGGAAACTGGAAAAATGGACAGCTAAGCTTGCAGATGGCTCCGAGATCTATCCATACGGAACGGCTGCTTATGGCAAATTGATCTATGAAGAGTCGGGAGAGATGAATGGTATCCTGATGGCGGATAACCGTGCGAAAATGTCGACAGATGACGTAGGAACAAGAATTGCCGAAGAGGCTTTGACAGCCTTCAACTCATTCTTTGCATATGCGGGTCCTTACGAGATCAATCGCGATTCTTCATATGTCATTCATCGGGTGGAAGCATGTATCAATCCAAATTGGGTGGGACGTGAACAAAAGCGATTTTTCTCTTTTGAAAATGGCAATCTCATACTTTCCACACCTCCTATCGCGGTACAAGGCACCCGAAGCCAGGCCGTCCATCAAACGCTCGTTTGGCGCAAAGTCAATTGAACGATCAATGCTGATATTCAATCTTCATTTTCCAGTATTGCGATCCTGGCTTCCAATTGCTTGATGATATCCTGTTGTTCCTGGATCGCTTGTGTTAACAGAGGGATCAATCCTATGTAGTTGACACCTTTCAATTCCATCCTGGTATGCTCGTTCTCTTCAATATCTGTGAAAACATCGTGCTCATTGGTTTCGACCAATTCCGGGAGTACTTTTTCCAATTCCTGGGCAACAAAACCAAACTGTGCGCTCTTAGGGAGATTCAGACCACTTTCCTCTTGCCGATAAAAATAGGTCCGGGGTTGCAAACCCATAACAAGGTCGAGACCGTTCTTAAAACTTTTGATATCTCGTTTTTGTCTTCTATCCGATATGGATGTCAAACTTCCGGTATACCATAAGTTGCCGCTACAATAGACTCCCCAGGAATCGTTTTGTTGTGCGGCTGAACCATATATTCCGTAACGAGGGCCAGAATTTGCTGTTGCCCATCCAAGAACGCCGACTCTGCTTCCGGTGCCAGTACCCCCTGCTCTTGACCAAATGCCATATCTCCAACTACTTGACGATTCGTTATTCACAACGGACAACTGATATGCATCCGAAGGATCTACTCCCATACCAATATTTCTGCCGTTATCATCGTCGATGGTCATTACTTCGTCATTACCATTGGCCATGAATCGCAGAATGCCGTCGTTGTCCATTCTAAAACCCCAAATCTCCAGCTCATTATTTGAGACAAAGTTTATTTGGGAGCTTCCATTTGACAATGCATATATCTCCGAGGCTACCTGGGCAACCGAAAATTGATAGGTAAGAAAAAGAAGAAAAAACAAATTGAAATATTTCATAATAGATAAGGTTAGGTTAGAAATTTCATTGTATGAGTCGTATGCCCATGCTACACGGACGTGATTGGCAAAACTTCAATTGGTTGAATGATTCAACCTGTTATCCTGAATTTACTAAATATTCATGACGGATCAATGGATTCTGAGTAAATTGGATTTATGAAACAAATAAGACTCACTTCAATTTTTTGCATCCTCTTTCCTTTAGTTCTCTGTAGCCAGGATCGTCCCTTGAACATTATTGCCATCGGTGCTCATCCCGATGACTGTGATTACAAGTTTGGCGGGACCGCTGCGCTTTTTGCTCAAATGGGTCATAATGTAAAGTTCTTGTCCCTCACAAGCGGAGATGCCGGGCATCAGAGCCAGGGAGGTGGAGCGCTGGGTAATCGACGACGTGCAGAGGCTAAAGAAGCCGGAAATCGACTGGGTATTGCCGAATATGAAACTTTGGATAACCATGATGGCGAACTGCTCCCCACCCTTCAGGTCAGACACCAGGTCATCAGAGCAATCAGAAAGTGGAAAGCGGATATCGTATTAGGACTCCGACCAAATGACTACCATCCCGATCATCGCAATGCCGGAAAAGTAGTTCAGGATGCGTCCTATATGGTCATCGTACCTAATGTATGTCCGGATACGCCTCCTTTATCAAAGAATCCTCTGTTTCTATACATGCAAGACCGATTTCAAAAACCCTATCCCCATGAACCGGACATAGTCATCGGAATCGATAATGTCTGGGACAAGAAGGTAGCCGCACTCGATGCTCATGAATCACAAATGTATGAATGGGGACCTTGGACCAATGGCGGTGATGCCAGTGTCGCTCTCGTACCCAAGGGCAAGAAAGAGCGCAAGGAATGGCTGGCCAAAAACCTGGAAGGATACGGAGGACAAATGACCGGTGCCAAAAGAGCTGCCCTGAATAAATATTACGGTTCGAAAGCAGGAGCAATACGTTTTACCGAGGCTTTTGAAATCGCTGAATATGGCTATCAACCATCTGAGGAAGAGATTTATAATTTCTTTCCTATGCTAAAAGAGATCAAGCCATAAGAATGAAGCACAATACGGCACTAGTTCTATTGATCCTGATCACCTTCTTTGTCATTTCATTCCTGACCAATATCATCGGTCCGTTAGTGCCTGATATCATCGACAGTTTTGACCTGAGCCTGAGCACCGTTGCCGTTCTGCCATTTGCGTTTTTTATAGCTTACGGAATCATGTCGGTTCCGGCAGGGATGCTCGTAGAAAAGATTGGTGAAAAGAAAGTAATGATTATCGCCTTCTTCATCTCCAGCCTGGGCGCATTGTTTTTTGCCTGTGCACCATCTTTCGCGTTGTACATTTTATCGCTTTTTCTCATCGGAACAGGGATGGCAATGCTGCAAGTGGCCATCAATCCCTTGCTCAGAGTAGCGGGAGGTGAAAAGCATTTTGCGTTCAACTCTGTACTGGGGCAGTTGTTTTTTGGACTTGCATCATTTTTAAGTCCTCTGGTCTATTCTTTCATAGTGGTCAATATGACGCGTGATGGAGTCAATCCGCATTGGATCAAGGGGATATTCGGACCCTTGGTTCCGGATCAATTACCCTGGATTTCTCTTTACTGGCTTTTTGCAGTATTTTCACTATTAATGGTCCTCATCATTTGGATTGCAAAATTTCCAAAAGTGGAATTACAGGAAGATGAACGAGCCGGAGCCTGGCAAACGCATCTTGAATTGCTCAAAAAGCCACTGGTGCTTCTATATTTCCTGGGAATATTCACCTACGTTGGTACCGAGCAGGGAGTGGCGAATTGGATTTCCAAATTTCTTCAGACATACCACGATGTTGATCCGCAGACATTAGGTGCCAGCACAGTTTCATATTTCTGGGGTATGATGACCGCCGGTACAATATTGGGCTTGATCCTGCTCAAGTTCGTAGATAGCAGAAAAGTTTTAATTGGATTTTCCCTGGCCACAATCATTACTCTATTTATCGCTTTGACAGGATCGAGAGGAGTCGCATTGATGGCTTTTCCTGCCATTGGTTTCTTTATTTCAGTGATGTGGTCCATCATCATATCCCTGGCTTTAAATTCGGTTGCGGAACATCACGGTTCATTCTCAGGTATTCTCGTAACAGGTATAGCCGGAGGTGCGGTGATTCCCCTGATTGTCGGTGCATTGGGAGATCTGTTGGGACTGAAGGCCGGGCTCTTCTTTCTTTTTGTTACTCTGGCATATGTACTGAGCATTGGATTCTGGTCAAAACCTATCATCAACAATGAAGTGATTCGTTTGCGAAAAGAGATAGCAGGTGAATGACAAAGATTCAGGACAACATTAATCACGAACCCATCCTTGGAGTAGACATCGGAGGTACCAAGGTGCGCGCGTCCAAGATTCAGGATATGAAGGTCACTCGAAGTGCACAATTTCTCATTCCGAAAAATGGATCTGAGCGAGACGTATTACATGCTGTGTACAATGCTATTGATGAGGTTTTGGACGGGACAATTAGTGGCATGGGTATTGGAGTACCTAGCGTCGTTGATATTGCTATGGGAATTGTTTATGATGTGCAAAATATCCCCTCCTGGAAGGAAGTGCACCTGGGAGGACTGTTATCAGATCGGTATGATGTACCTGTCCATCTGAATAACGATGCCAACTGCTTTGCCTTGGGAGAAAGATACTTCGGAAAAGGAAAAGGTCATGCAAATATGATCGGGCTGATCATCGGGACAGGGATGGCTGCCGGAATTGTTATTAACAATAAAATATATAACGGACCGAATTGTGGGGCGGGAGAATTTGGCATGATCCCCTACCTGGATCACTATTACGAATACTACTGTAGTGGCCAGTTCTTTAAAAATGTACATGGTGAGAATGGACCAGATGTCTATCAGTCCTGTCTCCATGGTCAGGCAAAGGCATTGGCAATGTTTGCTGAGTTTGGAAATCATCTTGGCCACGCAATCAATACAATATTGTATGCCATTGATCCGGAAATAATCATCCTGGGAGGTTCCGTCTGTAAAGGATATGAGTTTTTCAGGGAGGCAATGTGGGCGGTTATCCATAGAAATGTCTATCGCACGATGTCTGCAAATATCAAAATTGATGTGTCGGACAATGCCGATATCCACGTCCTTGGTGCAGCAGCACTCTGTCTCGACCTGTGATGGGTGAGTGCAGCTCCTGCCCTTTTTAGATGGGATCAATTGATGTAGTAGCAGTCCCAACCCTGATCTATAAAAAAGGTCGGCATTTATTTAATCAAAAATTAGACATCGTCTTTTATGATGTAACCACTTTTTACTTTGATAGTGAAGTGGAAAACCCTGGACACTTAAGACAAAAAGGATTTTCCAAAGACGGCAAGATTGGGAAAACACAAATCGTATTAGGGCTTCTAATAGATAAATACAAACAACCGGTAGGCTATCAGATATTTGAAGGGAACACCTTTGAAGGGCATACACTCAAAGTTGCATTACAAGATTTAAAGAACAAATACAAAATAGAAAATGTAATAGTGGTAGCAGACAGAGGGATGCTTTGTCAATCTAACATTGAATTAGTTGTTACAGAATTAGGTCTTTGCTACATCTTCGGAGAGCGTCTTAAGGCTATGCCCAAAGGTGCTCAGGACATTTTTTTAGACCTGGAAAAATATGATCAGCAATGGAGCTATGATAAAAATGGAGTGCAAGTAAGCTTACAATATTATACAGCCTACTATGAAGAGCGTAAAGTCATATGCACATACAGTGAGAAAAGAGCCAGAAAAGATCGGCATGATAGACAACAGCGCGTAGATAAAGCAAAACAATTATTAAAAAACCCTTCTCAGTTAAATAGAAAAGCACGCTACCACTACCTGACCAAAAAAGAGAAAAATACTTTTCAACTCAACGAAGAAAAAATCAAACGTGATGAGTTGTTCGATGGCCTATTAGCCATCAGCACCAATGTCGAAACACTTAGCGAAATAGAAGTGCTTAATCAATACAAACATCTGTTTCATATAGAACATAGCTTCAGAACCATGAAAAGCATCTTGGAAGTGCGACCTATGTTTCACTGGACAGATAAAAGAATACGAGGGCACATTTGCATGTGCTTTATAAGCTTAACCATGCTTACAAACATACAACTGCGCTTAAACAAAGCTGGCCACTATTGGTCAGAAAAGCACATCCTGCGCACATTAGACAAGATGCAGATCAGCCATATTCAACAAGATGACCAGTCCTATTATATGAGAAGTAAATGCACCGATGAACAACAAACGCTCAGCAAGATCTTTAAACTGAAGAAAGTTTCACCACTGACACATAAATCACTGACTATCAGATAGTTATAAAAATAGTATTGCGAAAATCAAAAAGACAACTGATTGATTGTCAATTAATTATGCCTATATCGTGTCAAACTCAAGAAACATATTGATCATTGGATCATTGATACCCACGGAGCACACGAATTGAAGTGTCCCCAGGTCTTCCTTGAATTCGATATCACCGTCTGCATCCGGCGATGGTCAACTTCTCGTTAATATCGACATCTCGAGCTTGGAGTTGGATCGTTAAAATGATTAATATGATAAACGTGGATAAGCTAACTTGTGAAATATGTCTCATGACTTGTCCAGAATTAATATGACCTAATAAAAATTTGGTATGATGATAATCTGTATCGAATAATTATAAAATTAATGATAGTCTGCAGATTGATTTTCAATGGCAGATAGTCTTTTCTCCAGCGCATTGATCCTTGTTTGCTGTTCCTTAACAGTCTCAATTAATACTGCAGAAAGTTTGCCATAATCCACTGATTTGTAGCCATTTGCATCAGTAACAACTAATTCGGGTAACGCCTTTTCAACTTCTTGAGCGATTACGCCGATCTGTCTTTTTTGATCGTCACCATCCTTCCAGAGATAAGAATAGGCATGGATATTTTCAATCAATTGACTAGCATTATTTAAACGCCGAATATCTTTCTTCCAACGGGCATCACTAAAGGTATTCCACGCATTGGCAGTAGCCACCGTTCCATCCCCATTTGTACCTACCTGGAATTGACTTGAAGGATCTAAAACACCGATACCCGTTTTGCCGTCGGCTCGGATAATAAATTCACCAAAACCTCCCTCTGGTGTGTTCACGAAGAAGTATTTGTCATCAATATCATCAAAATAACCAACAGATGTCCCGCTCATGGCACTGTTCGGAACAATTTCGACAAAAGCATTATTTCCTGATGACTCGAATACGGCGATTTTAGAATGTTCCCGCACAATGAGTTCACCATGTATGTCCAAAGTCTTTTCTGGAGTATCCGTACCGATTCCCAATTTAACGGCATCACCTCCTACTCCGCCAATCGTGGCACAATTAGAGCAGGTGACATTAGCATTATACCCTATCGCGATTGCATTGGTTAATCCTGGATATTGTGCATTCGATAGGGCACCCAAATATGTATTTTTTGATCCACCGGAATTTTCAAATCCAGTATTGTACCCTATCATAGTATTGTATGCTCCCGAACTCGTGGCTCCGGCCTGAAATCCAACGGTCGTATTTGCCATAACACTATCAGCAGAGAATAATGTCCCATATCCTATTGCCACATTAAAATGACCATTTTCATTGCCCCTTAAAGCATTTGCACCAACTGCAGTGTTTCGTCGGCCTGTAGTATTCTTAACCATGCTGTTAAAGCCATTAGCGGTATTGTCATATCCTGATAGATTGTCATACATCGAAAAAGTGCCAGTTGACGTATTGCGTGTACCTTCGATGTTATTAAGGAATGATTCAAATCCGATAGACACATTCAAACTTCCTGATGAGTTAGACATCGCACTTCTCACTCCGATTATCGTATTTAGGTTATCCCCGTCATCATTGACGCCAGCATTTGTTCCAATAAATATTGATGAATCAGTTTCCGCAGCCCTAATATCAAGGTTTCCGATAATCCTGGAGTGACCTAATACCTCGAGGTGATTTTGCTGAGCAAGCATGGGATGAAAGAGTACTGAAAAAAGAAAAGGGACGAATAGTTTTAATGACTTCACGGCAGGAATAATTTGTGCTAATTTACAAAATTCACCTGCCTTTCTTAACACTTTGACATTTAGAAATACTTATAAAAACGGAGGTAAATGTGCATTCGTCATCATGACTACTTTGATTAGCATCGTCGAACGTTTCTACCTCCCACATGCTACGAACAATAGGAAAGGCAAAATGGATCGTGTTCTGGTTAATGCTTTTGTCATGGACTGCCATTCGGGACCTTGCTTCTCGCCCAGTTGTGTCTACTTTCAGTACAAGGTGCTGACCGAACGAAGAGAGCTTTCAGTACAAGGTGCTGACCGAAAGAAGAGAGCGTCAGCAGTAGCCCACCAGGACTCGAACCTGGATCTATGGTTTAGGAAACCACTATTCTATCCCTTGAATTATGGGGCCAACGACCTAACTAACTGACAGACAATCGTTTATATATTAATTGTTTTATTTTTTGTGTATAGTTTGTAAACAAATCTATAAAACATATCAACTCCCCACTACCCTTTCATTGCAACAACCTCTTCCACAGCATCCCGCTCGACTTCTTCAATTAAAGCTACCATCTGCCTTTGTTCGAAATGAGAAAGGGCATTAAATAATCGATAAGCCTCAGATACAATAGAATGACCCAGTTCCATTCCATTCACTTCGGCGTGGGAATATACTTCAGGTCGCTTTTTCATCTTTTTGACAAGATGTGCTATTACTTCAGCGACTTTGCTCACCAGTGGCCCATCAAACATAATATCGTATAACTCCATACTGCTATTGACCAATTCGTCAAGTACTTGTCTCGGCATCCTGGACATGAGAGTCCTAATATCTTCTGTAGTGTAAGGAGGAGTTAAATCACTGAATTCCGCCTCTTCTGCCAATAGCTTTTCTACCCTGGAAGCGTTTCTGAATGATTTCAATGCCTTAATACCGGCTTTAAGGCCTTCCATTGCGGTGTCTGAATTAGTTCGGGACATAAAAAACAATTCTTCCAATTTTATTAATCAAAAGCAATGGGTAAAGGGAAAATTTGCATGGCAGGAGGGATACGGGGTCTTCTCTTATAGTGAATCTCATGTTGACAACGTAATTAAATACATTGATAAACAAGAAGAACATCATCGAATCAGATCATTCAGATCTGAATACGTTGAATATCTTGAATCTTACAAAATTGAATACGACAATAAATACCTTTTTCAATGGATAGAATAGATTTCATTTATGAATCCCCTCACATAATCGAAGCTCATCAAGCCATCGGGCAGCACCCCGCTGTGTTCCACGATTAAATCGTACATTTCGGTGATTGGCAAAATTCATGATACACCGATTTTTCAAATTAAGAGACAGGAATACCGATGTGCGGACTGAGGTCCTCGCCGGGACGACCACTTTTCTCACGATGTCCTATATCTTGTTTGTGAATCCATCGATTCTCAGCCAGACGGGTATGGAATACAGCTCGGTATTCATTGCCACTTGTCTGGCGGCTGCCATTGGTACTGCATTAATGGGATTGCTTTCTAACTATCCTATGGCACAGGCACCAGGGATGGGACTCAATGCATTTTTTACCTACACCGTCGTCTTTAGTCTTGGATATTCGTGGCAACAGGCGCTGACTATTGTCTATTTATCAGGCATACTGTTCTTACTGTGTACGATCACAGGTATCAGGGCCAAAATTATCGAGGCCATTCCCAAAAACCTGAAATATGCCATCGCCCCGGGCATTGGGTTATTTATTGCCCTTATCGGATTGAACAACGCCGGTCTCATTGATGTCAACCAGGGGCCAATTATTGACCTGATCATGGGCAGCAACTCTCTCGAAATGGAATCACTCATCGATCAAATCAATAACGCTCCACCTCAAATTATCCAGTTTGGCAAATTCTCTGATCCTTCTGTGCTACTGGCGATGACCGGTTTTGTCATTTTGACAATTTTAATGGTCAAAAGAATCAATTCAGCCATGATCTGGGCCATTGCAATAACCACGATCATTGGCATACCCATTGGGGTGACCAATATTCCGCAGTCCTACGATCTAACGCAGATTTCGCTATCACCAACTGCATTTCAATTGGACTTTGGTGGTTTAATCACTGCCAATGAAGGTGAGACTTTGATCAGCGTTGTCATTTCAGTTGTCATCGTCATTATCAGTTTTACGATGGTAGACCTTTTGGACACTCTGGGAACCTTACTCGGGACAGCTAGTAAAGGAGATCTCCTTGACGAAGAAGGTAATCTCCCACAAATGCAAAAAGCTCTATTCTCCGATGCGACAGCTACGACGATAGGTGCAGTCCTGGGTACCAGTTCTGTCACTACTTATATCGAAAGCAGTTCGGGTATTATTGCAGGCGGCAGAACCGGGCTGACATCTGTTGTTACCGCACTTCTTTTCATGCTGGGAATCATCCTGGCACCCATCGCAGGTATAGTACCTGTAGCAGCCACTTCTCCCGTTTTGATTATGGTCGGAATCCTCATGTTTGACGGAATCAGGAAGATTGATCTGTCCAACCTGGAATCAATCATTCCGGCAGTCACCATGATCATCATCATGCCATTTACGTACAGCATAGCAAATGGCATTGCATTTGGCCTTCTTTTCCATGTATTGATTCAAATATCATTGGGCAAGGCCCGAAATGTTCATCCCATTCTTTATGCCCTCGTCTTGCTTTTTCTGCTCAAATACATCTTCATTTAAAATTCTGAGGATAGTCTGCTCGCAGGAATTTTGATGTATAAATAATATCAAGATATACCAATAATTATATAACATATTCTAGGTATTTTCCAATTATATCAATTGAAATGCTATGATAATTATAATTTTCATCAAACATTTATACCCACATATGGTGAATTATTAGATCAAAATACAATTTGAAATGACTGTATCTGGTGTAAATATTGATATTACAGTAGGCTCAGGTTCCTGGGCAGATTCCAAAGACCCAATATACCTTGGAGTGTACGGTAAAAACGGAGGAAGAGAATTTCCTTTACAGGTAAACGGAGATTCACCAATAAACACGATTGGTGCAACGATCAATTTAGTACTAGGTACTAGCTGCTGTAACAAAGAAGGTGTTAATTATTTACAGATTGATAACTCGCAAAATTTATCCCATAACGATCCACTGCTCAACCCAATTGAATTAGAAGATATTGAATACGTATACCTCAGGAAATATGGAGGACAATACGCAAGTTCAGATGATTTTGGTGAATTGAGCGAGGTGTCGGTTCTATTCTGTGATAATTTAGGAAACGTAATAAGATATAGAAAGGAAGGAAGAATACATTTTGCAAAGGAAGCAGGACTTCAGCATTGGTTGGTCGAAACTGACCCGCCGCGATGTAGAGTTTTAATTACTCTGGATGAAATCTCACATGAAGATGGACCCAGTACGCCACCGGCTGGAAATAACTGGATTCTTACATGGAATGCTCTTGTAGGAGGAAATAGTAATTCCGATTCTGTTCAGTACTTGTGGATGCCTGATGATGAGTGGACCAGAAGACCAGGCCGAACATTAGAATTTGAAATAGTTGGATGTAATTGTGGCACCATTCCAATACAATTAAATTGTCAATCATTAATGCCTACTCCATTTCCACCATTCTTTGGATTTGATACAGCGTCACTTCAAATTGCTTGCACGGATCAAGGTAATACTCTTAATCAAATACTGACTACAGTGGTTCCGGGTGTTCCTGGACTTTCAATTTTAACATACACATTCACCATTGAAGCAACTTGCATTGACTAGCCAGTCACTCAAAAATTGTACACATTTGTATTCTTACAATCGAATCAATTACAAGGCTTTTTTCCTTTTAACTCCTTATTCAATCAGATCCTTACCCAATTGACTCATCAATTCATTGATCTTATCAAGATGACGTTTTCTTGACTGCTCATAATTCTTTAAATGGCCCTCTAATTCCGCACATAATTCATCAAAGACCTTATAGGCTCCATCGGTGGGTCTTGCATCCCCGTTTTCTACGCTGCGACGCAAGGAAGCAAAACGGTTATTCAACTTGATCGGGAAATTTAGCGGGTCCTGGTTACTCTGATTTTTTACCTGGTACAATTCCTGCTCAATAGCTGAGATTTCTTCAATAAAGGCCTCTGAAGCTTTTGTCAGCTCTTCATTTCCGGCTTCTTTAATTGTTTTCTTGATCGCCCTGATTTCAATAACTTTTTCGTTGGTTTCACTGGTCTTATCCCGTATCCTGCTCGCCAATTCGAATTGCTGATCCAGATCTCCTGTTGTTATCCCTTTTAGATTTGGATTCATCAACACCGCAAAATCCCTGGTCTTTGATATGCCTCCTATTGTCATCCTCACCTGGTAATTACCAGTCGATGCTTTAGGACCTCTCGTTGGACGAGCACTCCAGATGATCATGCCCTCAAAGTCAGTTGCACCTTTGTATCTCAGATCCCAGGTAAACTGATTTAAGCCTTGTGCAGTCGTAGGCGTTGACGACCCCCCTCTGCGCCACCAAGGAATATTCGGGTCGATTTTGTATTCAGGCTCACTACCGATAAAGCGCTCTATTAAATTCCCGGAATCATCAAGAATCTCGATGGCGACCGAATCGACAATTTCACTGAGGTAATATTGCACAATAGAATTCTTAATCCCCCTGATCGCATCGGAGGGCTGAAACAAAGTCCATTCCTCATTGAGCACATTTGAAGAAACTTCACGTAGCGGACCGATATCATCCAGGATCCAGAATCCCCTTCCGTGTGTACCCAATACTATATCATCATCCTTGATCACAAGATCCCTTACAGGTGTATCAGGAAGGTTCAATTGGATGGAATTCCATGATGATCCGGCGTCAAAAGACACGTAGACACCGTGTTCGGTTGCCAGAAAAAGCAATCCTTCTTTCCTGTGATCTTCCCGTATCGCTCTTGCGAAATGTCCGTCGCGGATACCGGAAATGATCTTGATCCATGACTTTCCGTAATCGGTTGTTTTGAAAACGTAGGGTAGCCTGTCATCCACCTGGTACCTGTTGGCAGCAAGGTATAGAGTACCCGGACTATGCCGGGATTCGTCTATGATACTGATCCGCGAAAACTTCGGAAGTTCTTCAGGTGTAATGTCCGTCCAATTTTTTCCGCCATCACGGGTTATGTGCACCTTGCCATCATCCGATCCCGCCCATATGGTATTGATGTCATGAAAAGAAGGGGCCAAGGCAAACACCGTCGCGTAGATTTCAGGTCCATTCATATCCATCGTAATGATTCCGCCTGTCTTACCTAATGTTTCGGGGTCCGCGTAAGTCAGGTCCGGGCTGATCTTCTCCCAACTTTGTCCATCATTCGTAGTCCTCCAGACGTGTTGTGAACAGGTATACATGACCTCCGGATCCTGGGGTGCAAAGATGATGGGAAAGGTCCATTGCCAGCGCTCGGGAAGATCTTCGGCAGGATCACCTGAAAAGAACCTGGGATATACCTGGATATCACGAATCTGTCCATTGCTCCTGTCATATCTTGTCAACAGGGCTCCCTGACTTCCCGCATAGAATATATCAGGATCAGTTGGATGCTGAGTGATATAACCACTTTCTCCTCCACCGACGGCATAATACCACCCGTGATTAGGCCCCCTTGCCTGCATATGCCCCCAGCCATCGCTTGGCATTGCCAGGGTACTGTTGTCCTGTTGTGCCCCTGCGACGTGATAGGGGACATCGCTCGTCGTTGTTACGTGATAAAACTGGGTGGTGCAATAGTCCTGCTCCGTCCAGGTCTTGCCTCCGTTCAGAGAAACATTTCCTCCACCATCATTTGCATTGATCATTCGGTCAGGATTATTTGGATCAATCCAGAGATCGTGATTATCGCCATGCGGCACCCTGATCTGTTCGTCAAATGTTTTCCCTCCATCCCTGGACCTGTATAAACCAGTATTCAGACAATAAACAATGTCCTTGTCCCACGGATCAGCATAAATTCTTGAATAATAAAAAGCACGTTGTCTGAGCTTGCGTTCGTCATTGACATGCTTCCATGTCCATCCTCCGTCTTCTGATCGAAACACACCACCATTATTGGCTTCAACAATGGCCCAGACTCTATTGGGATCAGCGGGAGATACCGTGACTCCGATTTTACCGATCGGGCCTTCAGGCATTCCCGGATTTTCGGTAAGATCGATCCAGGAATCTCCGCCATCAAGAGACTTCCAAAGCTTGCAACCTGGCCCACCTCCCCACATTTTCCATGCCTTCCGATATACCTGCCATGTACTTGCATAGATGACTTTTGGATTGGTCCGGTCGATGATCAAATCGACGGCACCTGCCTTATCGCTAACATATAAGACCTTCTCCCACGTATTTCCCCCATCCATCGAACGAAATACTCCTCTTTCCTCATTGTCACCATAAGGATGTCCCAAGGCAGCTACATATACAATATCCGGATTAGTCGGATGAATTCTTATCCGGGCAATTGCCTGTGTTTCTTTAAGACCAAGATGTCTCCAGGTCTTCCCTCCGTCAGATGATTTATAAACACCGTCACCCTGCGTGATGCTTCCTCTCAGCTGGACTTCACCCATTCCAATAAAGACAATATCCGGATTGGTTTCTGCCACCGCAACCGCTCCGACAGAGGAAGAGGTCACCTGACCATCCGTGACCGGGAACCACTCATTTCCACCGTCCACTGTCTTCCATAAGCCTCCGCCAGTGGCTCCAAAATAATATTCAAGTGGCCTGCCAGGACTTCCGGTACATCCCAGGGAACGGCCACCCCGGTTCGGTCCGATATTCCTCCATTCCATGTTCGCGTAAAAATATTCAGGAATGCCTTCAATCTCCTGCGCGATTGAAACTTGATCAAATAAAAAAAGTAGGATACAGGCAAAGAAATAAGCAGTGTTTTTCATTGATTTTGCTTTTGATAGAAAAGGTAGTGAATTGGATGGACTCTGCGAATTCCTGACAAAAAAGGAATTCCGGACCTTGAAATAATTTCAGATCTTTAAGTCTATCCTTCCAATGTGGTACGACCCAGGTAGCCTCTTTGAAACCTGGCCAATCCGGGGCAAGCAGTATTCGATTATTTATTCGATCCTCGAATGATCAGCTCTTCCTTTTCATACGCGATATTAGAGACAATAAATTCATCAAAATAAATGTAAAAGATCATACACCGTCCCTGTCCGGTACGGTCAGAAAGAGAACCGGTCCAAACTAGTTTCGATCCTTTATATTAGCGCCGTGAAGAAAACGAATCATTCATATCTCGAGGCAGACTCCTTTGGTCCTCTTCCCTGTGAAGAAGAGTCTGTACATCTTGTTGTGACATCTCCACCTTACCCCATGGTTGAGATGTGGGATCAAATTTATTCTTCATTCGATGATGAGATTGATGGATTGATCCAAAATGGAAGAGGCGCGGAAGCCTTTGAAAGGATGCACTGCCTTCTGGATCAATGTTGGCAACAGCTGTACACTATTATCAAACCGGGTGGGTTTGCCTGTATCAATGTTGGAGATGCAACCCGGAATATTCAAAATCATTTTCAACTATTCAGCAATCATAGCCGGATCGTCTCTGCCTTCTCCAAGCTGGGGTTTGATGTTCTGCCCAGTGTTATTTGGCGTAAGCCCACCAATGCACCTAACAAATTTATGGGTTCGGGAATGTTGCCTGGAGGTGCCTATGTGACCCTTGAACATGAACATATTCTCATCTTCAGAAAAAGAGGCAAAAGATTGCATAGTCCTCAGGAGAAAATGATTCGAAGTAATAGTGCCGTGTTTTGGGAAGAACGAAATATATGGTTTTCTGATCTATGGACAGATGTGATTGGCACCCGCCAAAAGATGCACATCGACAGCTTGCGCAAAAGATCTGGTGCATTTCCCATCGAAATACCCTATCGGCTCATCCTGATGTACAGTCAATATGGCGATGTTGTGCTCGACCCATTCTCCGGCACGGGTACAACCGCCCTTGCTGCAATGACCTTTGGAAGAAACAGCATCAATATTGATGCGGATCAAAATCTCCTGAATGCTTCCTTCAAGATACCGACTATGCATGGATTGAAATCTGACCTCAACCAAATCAACATCAACCGGCTCAGAAAACATATGGAGAATGTCAACGATAAGAATATGTTGTTCTTCCGGTATAAAAATGAACTTTTGAAAATGCCTGTCAAGACCAACCAGGAGAAACAATTGACCATTTATCCGATCAAGTCGATTTCAAAAAATGAAGCAGAACATGAAGTAATTGTCAACTACAGGAAATTGAAGAAAGAAGAGCTGGCTGAAATTATTTCGAAAAGTCTGGAAATAACGATGAATACTTAATGAATGTAGACCATTAGATCCATGAAAGTTGAATTTTATATTTTTTCACTTGCCTTTGGCTCTATTCTGATGGGAGCTTGCAATCAGAGATCCGAACAAAACAATTCTCAAATCAAGGCGGAACAACAGACTATATTGAAACAACAGGGAGCATTCGAGCCATCGGAAAATGACTTATGGATGCTCATCGGATCCTATACTGCCGCAGGCGTTACTGAGGGCATTCACAAGGTCAGATTGAATCCTGAAACGGGGCTGATGCAAAGAGAAAATTCCTTTCTGAGCGGTAACAATCCCTCCTACCTGGCTATTCACAGGAATAATAAGTACGTTTTTGCCGTCAACGAGATCGGATCTTCTGATGATCTCCTTCATGGACGGATTTCGTCTTTTTTGGTTGATGAAAACAGGAATCTGACCAGGGTGAATTCTCAATCTGCGGAAGGAGGAGCTCCCTGTCATGTCGATTTCAACAGAGACCAGACCTACGTTTTCGTTGCCAATTATGGCGGTGGAAGCGTATCGTCCTATGCTTTCAATCTTGAAGGAAAGCTTTCATCGGCGCAATCCAACCTTGCATATTCCGGACAAGGCCCTCATAAAAACCAGAACAAACCACATGCCCACTTTATCACTCAATTGAAAAGCCAAGAAATAGCAGTTTGCGATTTGGGCACGGATGCAATACACTTACACGAGCTGTCAGGGAGTCGGCTTCAACCCACTGAACGAAAAATCAGCTTACCACCCGGTTCAGGTCCCAGACACCTCGTGGAGCACCCCACTCTTCCGATCATTTACGTACTCAATGAATTGAGTGGGACGATCATTTCCTTTGAACAGAATGATACCGGCGAGTATGAAATGAAAGAGGAATTGTCTACTGTGCCAAATGATCAAATAGAGAGAATTGATTGTGCTGCAATAAAGATCACTTCGGATGGCCGCTTTCTATATGCCAGCAATCGAGGAGACGTCAGCAACATTGCAATATATTCAGTAGACGTTACTGGCAATTTAACGACCCAGGGTCACCGATCAGCGATTGGTTTAACTCCCAGGGACTTTGCCATAAGTCCTGATAACAGTGTTCTTGTTGTTGCAAATCAGCATTCTGATAACCTCGTCTCATTTCGAATCAATCAGCAAAACGGTCTATTGGAGCAACCGGCCATATTGGATGATTTATCGAGCCCGGTCTGCGTGAAATTCTTTCATCCTGACTATTGACGGACATAGCTCAACTTCAATGTGGTACTTTGCAATTCGTTTTTGATTTTCAGAATATAGAGCCCTGCAGTATCTCTGAATTGTGCGCTATTAATGGTTATCGAATTCTTTCCTTTTGCATACCACCCTGATAAATTTGAAATTCTTCTTCCGGAGATGTCCAAAAGATCAATTTCCAAAAATGATCGTTCATTCAATTCGAATTGTACGATCGAATAATCAGTAAAAGGATTCGGGAAATTTTGAAGCGCATGTATGGCCGGATTTGTAGTTCTTTTAGGAGATGAATAATCCTGAAAAATAATCCTTGATGACTGTAATGCAGAATTGATCCATTCACTTTGTTCAGCGTTAAACGAGTTTAAGAACTTGTCTCCTGATGAAGATTCATTCAATACGATTGAAAACAAGATGTCTCCTTTTTGAATGGATGTTCCAAATTGATCCTCAGTCCAGCTCACTTTTAAGGATTGTTTGCCCAGGTTGTAGTGATCTTCACCAAGATTGAGATTAGCGGCCTCTATTCTCTGAACTGAATGATCCGCAAAATCAGCGAATGCTAATTGAAGGCCACTTAATTCGACATCTGTTGAAGAAATAAAGTGAAGTCTGTTTGCGTCTTTTCGCACAATCAGTGGCATAGAAGAATTCCTTGAATGAGATTTGAATCTTGAACTAATCGAATTTGTACCGTTGACATCACCAATTTTTACGGCCATGAAATCCATATTTTTCAAGGAGTGATCCAGCGTCATAACCTCCAAATGATCCTCAAAAGGAAATGGTGATTGTGGATTTTCAAAGACCTGATCAACCTTTACAAATCTCCAGCTTTGTTGTCCGTTTGCCGTGAATGTTGAATCCAGCCCAAGAACAAGTCGTCGCATCCTGACGAGATCAATCACTGACACCTTTCCATTATTGTCTGTATCTGCAGCGATCGTTTGGTAAGGAGTATCAAAATTCTTTATGGCCAGAATATGTCTTTGAGTAGTCAGAATATCCAGTGTCGTTACTCCATCGTCATGACCGGTATTTTTTTCAAAGTCCAGGTTGTAGTTGAGCCCTAATTTTAGCCGGCTAAACTTAAAGGTCCCGTCTGCGCCCGTCATCATTTGTGATGAAGATGTCGGACTCATGAGAGTGACCACGACGTTTTCCACTTCATTGAATTCCTCTGTCATAAGGATCCCTGAAATGGAAAGAGAGTCTCCCGGGTCAGTAGAACAAATTTTATCACTATTGTCTCTCACTTCCACAAACAAATCGCAGGAATCAATATTTCCACGACTGTCAATTGCATATAATTTGACAAACTGATTGAAGAACCCATCTACAAGATCGGCACATGTGATCGTGATTTCATTCACAGTATCCACTTTACTAAAGGATAAAAGTATGTCATCAGAAGACTCACAATTATCACGGACAGAAACATCGACAATATCATTGACATGCATGCCGGCTTCTCCATTTTGATCCAGAACCATAGAAGGTTGAACACCAGGACAGGAAATTACAGGCGGAGCGCAATCTATGACTTCTATATTCAGCGTGTCAAAGGTCGTATTGTCACAACCATCTATCGCTTCAAACACAATGGCATATTGTCCCGCCCCCAGTTGCTCATTGATCGTTGCTCCCGGACCTGAAGCAAGTGATACACCGCTTTCATTGATTATTTCGAAGTACCAATCCAATTCGTGGGCAGGTGTACAGAAATCACCATCTATTGCCTTCCCAATCAATGAAACTTCGGCCGAACAACTACTGTTCACAATGCAAAAGGTACGCTGGAGGTCCTCATTTTGGAACAACGGCCCCGTTTCACTAATCAGTCGTATGATCTGATCCTCTTTCCAGATTCCGGAATTGCTTGCATTTCTCTGGCACCAGTCAATAACTGTCCATTCTCTCAAAATTTTCACACATGCATTTTCCACATCATAGAAATAGAGATCGTTGTAGGTGGCATCTACCTTGGCACAACTCGTAGTAAGGATCTTCGGTGATCCGACGTATTCCGGCTCTAAAGAAGCAGAGCAACCAATGACCGTTGTATCCGCTGGAAACATAGCCTGATCCATATCGAAAGGCCGGTCTTCCCGAATGGTTATGATTTGTACGCATGTCTCTTCAAATCCGCCAGCGTCCCGAACGATCCAGGTCCTCCTGATTTCGCCCTGGTAACACTGGTCTATGTCTTCCTCATCTTCATAGGTCAATTCGAAGGGATTACAGTTATCTCTTGCTTCTGCGCGTCCCGTCATTTCAAGATTTTTGTGATCCACACCACAGTCCAGGGTTATATCCGGTGGGCACGTGATAATAGGTCTGAACTTGTCCTGAATGTTCACGAGGACCATACAAGTGTTATAGTTTCCCGCCAGGTCTGTTACCCTGAATTCTACCAGGATCGTATCTCCTACTTCCGCACAACAGAACTTGATTCGTTCTGAGAAATATTCATAGACGTGGCAATCACCATCCAGTTTTCGAGCTTCGTATTTCGCAATCCCGCAATTATCGACGCTTAAGTCGTCAAAGGTCTTAGCAATGACAGAAGCCTGACCATTTCCAGCAACTGAAATGACGGTGTATTCATCACAGACGGCAACAGGAGGTTCGTTGTCGCTGATGGTAATTGTAAGGGAATCTCTCGTCTCATTACCACATGGATCCGTAAGGACATATTCTACGAGAAATGAAGAAACGATATCGTTTGTCAAAATTTCGTTGATCAAAAGGCTGGATCCATTGGACTTTACGATTCTCTCTCCCTGTTCATTATAAGTTTCATAAAGGATTTCGAGATCAACCTCATCCAGATTACAGTCTGTAAAATTTGGCAACGGCAAATCAATATTGGTTGCACCACAGACGAAAGGATCACTATCTATGGAAAGATCCTCTAACATTTCCAATAGAACCGGTGCCTCCTTGTCTTCGATTCGGATGGTCTGATCTTGTTCCATCACCTGGTCTGAACACCAGTCGATGATCACCCATCTCCTGATGATCTTTTGACCGTTCCCGCAAAGAGGAAATGAGGCATCGGTATATGTCATTTTTAATGTCCCGCAGATATCCGCATTTCTGTTACCGGGAATGAGGGGGTATCCGGAAGATTCCGGTGAAGGATGGCCATTGGCATCAAAAAATGCAAAGTCATCAAGACAATTCACTTCAAGCCTGTCAAATCTTTCAATCAGGTCGATGGTGGTATTTCGGACATACAACTTTTGGATACAGGTATCGATATTCCCGAAGTTGTCCCGGAAGGTCCAAAGCCTGTCAATAATCTCTTTGAAATCGTTGGTACAAAAATCGATAACATCATCTTCATAACGAGCAAAAGCTACATCACATAGTGTAGCAGTTGAGACATTGTACTCCCCTTGAATCCCCGTCGGGGTATAAATTATGCCGGGACCCAGATAAGGAAAATCGGGTCCCCCACCTGTAGTATCATAATCCGGTAGGAGATCAAGTGATTCATAACACCAGATCGTATCCGGCACACAGCGAATGTCCTCTATGAATTTATCTTCTACCGTAAATTCCGCCCAGCATGAATTTCCAGTTGTAGGATTGGAAATAACCAGACTATAAATACCAGGTGAAGAGATGACCACCTCATGTCCACTGGCAATGACATTGGCCGGGTCGTCTGCATAAGACAATTCGATGAAATAATTCAGGTAACAATAGTTTCCTTCAGCCAGAATGACATCTGCATTCATTCGTACCTGGCAATCAGGCCCCATGGCAATGTTCAGATCCTGGTGACAAATCAAAGCACCTTGTTCTGAAGTCGTCGTATCACGAAGAAACTCAACATCAAAAGAATTGGTACATGCCATATGTCCTCCAATAATGATCTTTTGGATCCTGACCGGGGAAGATTCATACGGACCGGGAGGTTCAAGGCGTACATTTTCAAATGGGCAGCCTATCGTTGTCAGTCCCAATCGCTCAATAATGTCGAATTCGTTTAAAGCACATTTTCCCTGGTCAAGTGCCCCAAAATCCATATCACTAATGTTGCACCCCGTGAAAGACGTCACCTGGATGATCGAATTTACCAGGACGTCATATCCATCCAGGCGGATAAAATCAATGAACTTTTCTCCATAATTAAAAGGACCCGAATCTGAAATGGAAAACCTGCTGATCGGACAGGTATTGACGTCATAGCCCAGTCTATCAAGGACATCCTCAATAGAAACCGGGCAAGTGGTCAGGCCAATTTCGAAATTCATAATTCCGGAAAAAGTACCTGCGGTTGGTTTGAACAGGACGTCAATATTTTCGTAAAAAACAGTTCCATCACAGATTATGGCGTCCAGGTGCACGGTATCATTGATTGGAAAATCCGTAATTCTTGTAGCTCCCTGGATCAATTGGATCTGTGAACGCACAATAGAGCTGCTGTCCACATTTAATTGATCCAGGAGCATATTTTTCGTGGCTGTACATTCTCCGGCTCCCAATGGAAATTCGATAAAGAGCTTTCCGGAGGGATTCTTACTCACTCCACTGAGCTGAGTAATGTCCATAGGAGTGCTGACGAGAATGAATGGGGTATAGATCGAATCTTTGTCCCGATCATAGACTACCACAGATCTGGTATCTCCGACTGCATAGGGTCCCGATGGGATGAGCTGCACCTGATTACAGTTTTCAAGACCTAGACTGTCCAGGACTTCAGATGCACGGATCATACAGTCTCCAAGCTTATTTGTGAATCTCAAGGTGTCCGGGGGAACAAAGGAGTTCAGAGCACATTGGGCTTGAATACCTTGTTGGACGGTGCAAACAGATCCTAAGATCAGGAATGACCTGAACATAAGGAGGATCATACGAAGGCGCATATTTGTGAGCCGTATTTGCACGTATTACACTAATTGATTATATATTTTATACCAAAAGTCATACCACTTTCTTTTATGAGATGTATTATCAAAAATTATAATATAATTACTGCGGCTCTTTGCGTAGTTTAGCCCCTGAAACACAAGGATTTACATATGAGGTGGGACTTTATTTTTGTTTGGTTAGCTTCCAAGGCAAATTTCAGGAAAAAAGGAGTCCGGCACGATGATATGGGGGAGTGTCTGAACTGCGGATTTCAGCTGGAAGAAAGTCACTTATTTTGCCCGGAATGTGGTCAAAAGATCCACTATTCCAAGCTCAGCGTATGGTCTCTGGTAGCCGAATTTTTTGCCAGCTTATTTGATCTTGATAGCAGTCTGTACCGATCCTTATTTTATTTACCGGTACCTGGTTATTTAAGCCGGAAATTCATGGAGGGAAAACGGAAGAGATTTCTTAATCCCATTCGCTTTTTCCTTGTTGCCCTGGTCATTCATATTGCCGTGATTACCAACCTGATTCCATTGGATACCTTGAACAGGGAAAATATTGAATCCCTGGAAAAGCTGGGTCAGGCCAAAATGCACTACGATTTCATAGCCATGAAGGATTCTCTTGCTTCACAATTTGCCATTTCGGATATCGACAGTCTTGAGCAAGCTATTTTCAAGGAAATCCGTACCTCAGGTGATTCAATTACGGTAAATGATTCGCAATCCTCGGGAGGAACCACCTTCAGGACTACCTTGACCGAAAAGAAATATAAGTTCAGGAGGGCTGATATTTACGACATGCCGATTGATACTTTTATGGATAGGTATAGCCTGACTACGTATTGGGAACGCGTTATATCAACCCAGGTGCTCCGGGCAGCAAGAGATCCTTCCGGAGCCGTACGTTTTGCAGTAGGTAACCTCATTTGGATTATTTTCTCAGTCATCTTGCTGATTGGACTTTTTCTGAAGCTCTTGTATATCAGACGAAATAGATATTACGTAGAACATCTCGTTCTTCTTTTCAATATTCACACATTTTCTTTCCTGATTGCAACTATAGGTCTATGGGCGGGTTTCAGATTCATTGGCCCTGATAATAATCTGGATGATGCTGCCTATTTCATAATCGTATTGTTCCTTTTCTTATCCATGAAATATTATTACCAACAGGGATGGATTAAAACGTTTATTAAGTTTGTTATGACAGGTTTTATATATTTAAGTTTGCTGATCACTATGGTCGTCATGGTAAGCCTCATCAGCTTTCTCTTTTTTAACTAACATTTCATATGACATACGACACTGTCATCGGATTGGAGGTTCATATTCAAATGAACACTGCTTCCAAAGCGTTTTGCCCGGATGGAAATGTCTTTGGAGATGAGGCAAACACACATGTTTCGGCTATCTCTGCTGCACATCCCGGGACACTTCCGGTACCCAATATGCTTCATATCGAAAAAGCAATCAGGCTTGGACTGGCATTGGGCTGCAAGATCAATCAGACCAGTTTCTTTGACCGGAAACACTATTTTTATCCCGACTTGCCCAAGGGTTACCAGATCACCCAGGATCATCGACCTATTTGTGTAGGAGGCCACTTGAACATTCGCCTCAACAACGGGACTAAAAAGATTCGCATCCATCATATTCATATGGAAGAAGATGCGGGCAAAACCATTCATGACATTCACCCCGAATACTCCCTTATTGACTTAAACAGAGCGGGCACACCACTTCTTGAACTGGTAACAGAACCTGATCTGTCGAACGGTGATGAGGTATTTGAGTTTATTGCGGAACTTCAAAAGCTGCTTCGATTCATTGAGGTGTCCGATGCAGACATGGAAAAGGGCTCGATGCGCTGTGATTGCAATGTCTCCGTAAAACCTGCCGGAAGAATAGAATTGGGCGAACGATGCGAAATCAAAAACCTCAATAGCAAGAGATTTGCAAGGGAAGCGGTTCGATTTGAATCAGCCCGCCAAATCGAAATGATCGAAGATGGACAGACATTCTCTAAACAGACGCTACATTTTGATCCCATAACCGGATCTACCAAAATTATGAGGAAGAAGGAAGGAATTGCGGATTATCGCTATTTCCCGGACCCGGACCTGCCGCCGATTCAGATTTCTGATGAGACTTTACGAGGTATTCAGGATCATATGCCCGAGCTTCCATGGAAAATTAAAAGACGTCTTACCCAAGAGTTAGGCCTTTCCAGAGATTATGCGGAGCAAATCACGCAGTCTGTAGATATATATGATTATTTCAAAGACCTGGTTTCCCTGGGCTCCGATGCCAGGCCCTGCGCGAATCTCCTGGTCAATCAAGTATTACCTTCGCTGACAGAGGGTCAATCAATCTCTGAATTCGCTCTGAGTTTGGATCAATGTACATCCTACCTCCAATTGATTGATCAGGGGAAATTGAGTGCCTCACAAGCACATCAGCAGCTATGGCCGGCACTTTTGAACAATCCCCAAAAATCTCCTGAAGACCTGGCAGAGAAAATGGGATTGATCATTCAAACAAAGGGAGATGAATTGGTGCAATTGGTCCAGGAAATCATTGCTTCCAATCCCAGGCAGGCAAATGAATACCAAAAAGGAAAGAAGGCATTGATCGGTTTTTTTATAGGAGCCGTCAAAAGGTCATCTAAAGAGGCCATAAACCCAAAAGAGCTCAAAACCATCTTAGAAGAACAATTATCCGGGTAACATGTCAACAACTGATTTGATGCATCTTCTGGAAGAATTACAGAAGCAAAATGTAGACCTCGTTGCAGTGTCTAAAACCAAGTCGGTTCAGCAAATACGCGATGTCTATGAATTAGGTGTACGTGATTTCGGCGAGAACAGGGTGCAGGAATTGGTGGAAAAATTACCTCAACTTCCCGGCGACATCAGGTGGCATATGATCGGAAACCTTCAGCGAAACAAAGTCAAATACATAGCTCCATTCGTATACCTGATACATTCGGTCTCATCACATGCTCTTTTAAAGACTATCGATAAGGAAGCCGGAAAAAACTACCGGGTCATTCGGGTATTACTCCAGGTCAAAATAGCCAGCGAGGATTCAAAAAGTGGTCTTCCTTTACCCGAATTGAAAGAGATCCTGGAAACATATACCCAAAACTCATATGGTCACGTCGATATCAGAGGCTTCATGGGAATGGGCACGTTTACCGATGACGAAACGATCATTCGACAAGAGTTTCAGCACTTCATGAGCATTTGTAAACAAACAAGCGAACAATACCCGGATTTGTTTTCTGATCAACCCATTTTATCCATTGGCATGTCAGGAGACTACAAAATTGCAATCGAGGAAGGATCGAATATGGTGAGGATTGGAAGTTTGATTTTTGGACCGAGAATTTGAGGTCAATAATTCTTATTCAGCACAAATACTCTTTTAATGGCTGCTTCGTTAAATCCCCATGCAAAGGCACAAAAGGCTTAATCGCTTAATCGTATGCATATTCTCTGTTGTATTCTTCACCTGCGATAGTAACGGTCAAGATGCTCAATTCAGCCAATTTTATGCGAATCCTTTGTATCTCAATCCCGCGCTGACCGGATCCCATTCGGGCACTTTCCGGGTAATGACGAGTTATCGCAGTCAATGGGCAGCCGCATTGGACAACCCATTTACCACTTACACAGCGGGAGGTGATATTCGATTCACACTGAGAAATGATCGCGGATCATATACAACGGGGAATGATGTTGCGGCTGTCGGTATTCAATTTTTCTCCGATCGGGTCAGCCAATTTGACTACGATGTGAATCATCTCGCTTTGTTTGGAGCATTTCACAAATTATTGGATGATGACAGCAACCAATACCTCAGTGCAGGTTTTCAATTAGGACTTGGACAAAGAGGAGTAAATTATGAGGACCTGACATTTCAGGATCAATTTGACGGAGTGGATCAATACAATTTTCCGACCCAGGAATCACTTCCTGCCAATTCCATCGCTTATCCGGATCTCGCACTGGGCATCCATTATTCGATTCAACCTAAACCGGAGAGAGGATTTTATCTGGGTGTCGCCTATCATCATTGGAATCAACCCAATATCTCATTTTTCGACCGTGATCTGACTATTACCGACAATTATGAGCCATTCAAATTGCAAAGCAAGTTGAGTATTCACGGTGGGATGTCTTTTGAGCGAAGTGACCTTTTGGTCATCCAACCCAGGATTATATTTATACAACAAGGACAGGCCAATACTGCCATTGCAGGTACCAATCTGAAATACAGGATGATTGACAGCGAAGGTGTTGCCTTTCATCTTGGTGGGTGGTTGCGGGGAAGCAGTGATCTTGGCAGTTTTAAACCTACCGATTTCATTGCAACCGTAGGGTTTGAAAAAAGCGGATTACTCATCGGTTTGAGTTACGATTATTTCCTTCGGAAAATATCCAATAGTCCGCTGGGCAGGGGGACATTCGAATTCAGCATTTCTTATATCGGGGAGCACCAGGATGAGAACAATATATGTCCTGAATTTTAGGTCTCGTCGGGATCAAAGAGGAATGCTAACTTTTTGTCGACTAAAACTCCTGGTAAGAAACAATCTCCAACCCGTAACCATCAAGACCGATCCTTTTTTTTGGTGAGTTAGAAAGAAGTGAGATTTTCTGAATACCTAGTCTTCGCAGGATCTGGGCACCTACACCATAGTCCTTTTGGATTTCGCTTTGTGTTTTCTTTATATTCCCTGTCTCCCCGTCAATCATCTTCAATTGGCTCAACAAGTCTGCATTGCGTTTACCCTGTCGCATGATGACAATAACACCGGTCTCTTCGCCCCTGATGAAGTTCAGGGCACGCTGAATCGGAGATTGTGTATCTGTCAGAAAATTGTATAAGTGCTCACCGGCAAAAGCTGAATGCATTCTTACAGGGACGGCATTGTCTCCTTGGATAGAACCTTTTACCAGTGCCAGATGAACATCTCTCGTATCGACTTGCCCAAAAGCACATATTGAAAAATCACCGTAAGGACTGGAAATAGTGGTGCGATAAATTTCTTCAACTATGCTTTCCGTACTCATACGAAAAGCAACCAAATCCTCTATTGAGATGATTTTTACATCATGCTTTTCCGAAATGGCAAACAAATCCGGTAGCCGTGCCATCGATCCGTCTTCATTCAGGATCTCTACCAGAACACCTACGGGTTCATGACCCGCCAGTAATGCAAGGTCAATGGCAGCCTCAGTATGCCCTGTTCGTCTCAGCACACCGCCTTTCTTTGCCCTCAATGGAAAGATGTGCCCAGGGCGGGCAAAATCATCTGCCTTACAATCACGACAAGCTAATTTCTGTAAGGTAAGTGCCCTGTCTGAGGCCGAAATTCCTGTCGTCACTCCATTGCCATCAAGATCAATCGAAACCGTAAATGCCGTCTCATGTAAAGCTGTATTTTTATTGACCATTAGGGGAAGGTCCAGATCATCCGCTTTTTCTTCCAGGATTGGGGCACAAATCAAACCTCTTCCATATGTAGCCATGAAATTGACGATTTCCGGCGTGATTGCCTGGGCAGAGCAAATAAAGTCACCTTCATTCTCACGTCCCTCATCGTCCACCACAATAATGACCTTACCGTTACGTATATCGTTGATGGCCTCCTCTATTGTATTTAGCTCAAATTCTGACATCCACACTTTTTTTTACAACCTCGATCAATTTCTGGGTTTTGTCCGTCCAATGATAGGCTTCTTCTACCCATTTTCTTGCCGAGCGACTCAGCGCCATGCGCTTATCAGGATGCGAAATTAAATCATTTACATTCAATACAAAGTCATCGATGCTATCTGCGATCAATAATTGCTTTCCGACCTGGGCACCGATTGCTTCATTTACAAAACTCGTTACGATACAGGGAGTACCGCAGGCCATGGCTTCAAGGACTTTATTCTGTAATCCTGACCCCTTAAATATTGGGGCGATCATTATTTTACCCTTGTAATACGTATTCCTGATATCAGGCTGGTATCCCTCAATCCTCACATTCTTCTTTTGTGTGCTCATCAAACGATCCGAGGGACTGGCACCAGCTATGAGGAACTGAATATGCGGCATGAGGTCTGCCAACTTTTCAAGTATAAATGCAGATGCCATGATATTTGGGGTATAGGAGAGATTTCCGCAAAACACGACGTCAAATTCTTTTGAATCTTCGAGAACCTGATATTTGAAATACACGGCATCAACGCCATTTGGCAAAACATGACAGTTCACCCCATGTTCTTTTTGAAAAGATACATTGTCCCTTTCGGAAATGATGAATCGATCATTTGTCTTTTGTGAAGCCTGCCATTCATATTTCTTCAGGGCCTTACGTTCCTTAGAAATCAACATTCTCGCAAGTCCGCGATTTAAATATTGACCGGCAAGATCATTCATGGTCATTGAATCCATGAAGTCAATGGTCAACGGAATGTCATAGGGCAAGGCAGAGATATACGGCACCATCCGGAGCAGGTGTACATGTATATGATCGGGTTGGATCAGGCCTATTTCATCCTCAATTTCATCGCAAACCTGTGGATCGAAAAAATAACGAACCTGCATGGGAACATCACTCATCAAATGCCTGGCTACATTTAATTTTCTTTGTCTCACAGGCAGCACGTAAGTGCTCACGGATTCTGTCAAATCCCTGATCACCTCGATGTGATCTTCTTTCGGTCTGTGCTCACTCAGACAAATTAGAAACAGCCTGAAATGAGGAGCCATTTCCGTGATATGGTGGTACAGCCGAAGCGTGTCTCCTTTTTCAACAGGATAGGGAAAACGGGCCCCAAGGATAACGACTTTTGGCTTCATAATTTTTCAACAAATTCATAGATCTCCCTGCCGATGGTGTTCCTATCGTGATAGCGTTTCAGGTATTTTGATGCATTACTTGCGAGTTGATTAGCAAAGTCCGGACCGTCTATAATGGTCTCTATAGAGTCTGTCCATTCTTCTACACCTTCAGAGATCAACAATTCCCTTTTGTGTTTTACATCAAGTCCCTCCATCCCAAGAGGTGACGTTATTACCGGCGTTCCATTTTTAAATGCCTGTAAAATCTTCACCCTCGTACCACTTCCCGCCCGAAGCGGAACAATCAGACAATCAATATTTTTCAAGAATTGGTCACTATCATCCACTTCGCCCAGGTAATTTACATTTTGAACCAATGGCATGTTCTTTACCTTGTCACTATTGCTCCCGGCTACCATGAAGACCACTTCGGTATTAATTGATTGCCGTCTCGGCCAGATTGTATCGAGAAACCATCGAAGTCCCTCTGCGTTCGGCTTCCAATCGATTGATCCAATGTAACCGAGGATAAATGGCTTGTCTTCCCTTTCGAATATTGCCAATTCGTCCATATGCATGCCTATAACTCCTTTTATTGAATTATTGGAATCGATTGATGCAGAGAGTTTTTTGAAATAGTCCAGATCCACATCCGACATTGCAATCAACCCATCAATTACTTCTAATTGGTCCAATTCAAAGTTTTTTAACTTTTGAGACTGGCTGCGATAAATGTAGGAGTTGAGACCATTAAAGAGACCAGAATAGCGAGACCAGATCAAATGTTCCACATTGTGCGCTCTGAGCACAATTTTTAGTTTGGTATTCTCCTTTTTCAACCTCTTGGCGTAAGGTATCATAAAAACACTTTCCACCAGCAGTGCATCGTACTTAGATGGATCCACTTTACTCGACATATCGGACAGCCCGATGCCGGACAGATGACCAACTGTCTGAAAAGGTTGATTAGTAATAATGCTTTGCAAAATTCTTAAATAAGGATTGGCAGAAACATGATCAATAACGAAAATATCGTGATAAATGCCTTTTTTCTGGAGATGTTGTATCTCCCATTCTTCGGAAAAGTGTTTTTTGGTATTCAGTGAAAAAAGATCCAAGGACGCCCCTGCATTCTTCAGCCCCTCTGAAATCGCCTTTACGGCCCATGCTTCACCATCTTTTAATGGAAAAGGAAATTTCTTGGTCAGTTGTAATAATCTCAATTGTATATCCTTCCTTACGATACCGAAACACTACAAATTTACATTCAAACAAATTATAGCATTCAGGCATCTCAATAAAAACATTTTCCTACATAGCCTAATCACGGAAATTAAACAAGTCCGAAGTGATCTTGTTGGGGAAGCGCGTAGTAGATGCAGGTAATCGAGAGGGTTACTTAAAAGAGTCACCTTACTTAAAGTTATCACCTTGCTTTAAGCCGTCACCTTACTTAAAGTTATCGCCCGCTTTATAATTAAACATTTTCCCCTCTTATTCAACCCTTGTTCTACTTTGGCAGACTTTGGACGATTAATAATGATACCCGGTTAGGGAAAGCGAACTCATACGACAATGGACCGGGCCTCTATAGCGGGTAAAAAAAATCTGACTGAACAACTTGATTTGTTTAATTGCGTTTTTGACGATAGCCACACCACCTGATTATATAAGTTAACAAGTATAAATTTTGCCGATTAATAAATATGTACAATATTTAGCGGTGATATATAATCGTGATTGAATGAAACCCACGAATATTGCTGATCCCGAGTATTTCCATAAGGTAGTTGACTGCCAGTATGCATGTCCAGCCCACACCCCTGTACCGGAGTATATCAGACTGATTGCCCAAAAGAAGTATACCGAGGCATATATGATCAATTGGGAGTCCAATGTGTTCCCCGGAATCCTTGGGCGTACCTGCGACCGTCCCTGCGAGCCTGCATGCCGGAGAGGCCGGGTAGAAGAAGAACCGGTAGCAATCTGTCGGCTCAAGAGAGTGGCAGCAGACAATAAAGAAGAGGTCAAACACCTGATGCCTGAGATTCCGTTAATCAAAAACGGAAAGAGGATTGCTCTGATTGGTGGAGGTCCTGCCTCACTAACGGTGGCAAGAGACCTGGCTCCCCTGGGATACGAAATGGACTTGTACGATGAATGGCATGCAGGAGGAGGTATGATGCGCACCCAGATACCTGCATTTCGATTGCCCATTGAAGTGCTTGAAGAAGAAGTTGACTACATACTTGATATGGGCATTACCACCCATTTCAATCACTATGTGAGCAGCATGAAAGAAACACTGGAGAAGGACTATGATGCCATCTTTGTTGGAACCGGTGCACCGAAAGGGCGAAACTTGAACATACCAGGCCGGGAAGAGGGAGATGCCAATATCCATATTGGAATTGAATGGCTGGCAGGTGTAGCTTTTGAACACATCACGAGTATTGGAAAAAAAGTAATCGTTTTAGGCGGTGGCAATACGGCCATGGACTGTTGCCGAACGTCCAGAAGACTTGGCGGAACAGAAGTCAAGGTGGTTGTACGAAGTCCGTTTAAAACTATGAAAGCATCCCCCTGGGAAATAGAAGATGCCATAGAAGAAGACATACCGATTCTGAATAATATGCCTCCAAAGGAATTCGTCATTGAAGATGGCCGGCTGAAAGGTGTAATCTTCACAAAGGTTCGGGCTGAATATGACGAGAACGGCAGGAGATCCTTAATTCCTACGGGCGAGCCGGATGAGTTCATCGAAGCCGACGACGTCATCATAGCCATTGGCCAGGATAATGCATTTCCGTGGATCGAAAGAGATATCGGACTGGAATTTGGAAAGTGGGATTTACCTGTTCTGGATGAAGTTACATTTCAATCAACGCTACCCCATGTTTTCTTTGGTGGTGATGCTGCCTTTGGCCCTGAGAATGTAATCACAGCTGTAGCCCACGGTCACCAGGCGGCTATTTCAATCGATCATTTTTGTCAGGGAAAGAGTGTTCACGAACGACTTGACCCGATGACCAACCTCGTCAGTCAGAAAATGGGCATTCACGAATGGATGTATGACGCACCAGTCGTGGATGACCTCAGATATAAAGTGCCGCATGAAGACAAACGAATTACGCTGGCTGACCGGCATGTCGAAGTAGAACTAGGTTTCGATCAGTCTCTGGGTTTCAAAGAGGCACAACGCTGTCTGAATTGTGATGTACAGACGGTATTTAACACCAGCAGATGTATTGAATGTGATGCATGCATGGATATTTGTCCAACCAGTTGCATCACCTTTACAAAAAATGGTGACGAGGATGATCTGAGGACGAGGTTGAGCGCACCTGCGGAGAACAAGACACAGGATCTTTATGTCTCTGATCTCCTGCCTACATCAAGAGTCATGGTGAAGGATGAAGACGTATGCCTGCATTGCGGTCTCTGCGCCGAACGGTGTCCTACCGCGGCTTGGGATATGCAACTATTCTTTTACAACGTAACAAAAGCCAGTAGTGGATGTCTGACACCAGTCGTGTAAATAACTTTGTTATACGCTTCGCGAATGTCAATGGTACCGGATCTGCAAGTGCCAATGGTTTATTTGCAAAATCAATCTTTCGCAGCGGAGTTCCCATGTCGCCAAAGAATATCTTTCCTTCCAATATCCAGGGATTGCCCACCTGGTACGAAGTCAGGGTAAATGACAAAGGCTTCCTGGGCAGACGCGAAGGAATCGACATTTTGGTGGGAGTCAATCCACAGAGTTTTAGGGAGGATCTGGAAAGTGTGGTCAGAGGAGGATACATGATCTATGATAGTTCACGCCAATTGCATGATGAGTTGATCAGGGAAGATATTCACATGATCGGCATCCCAATGATGCGGCTTAGCATGGATGAATTTGATGTACCACGTCATCAGCAATTATTTAAAAATATCATCTACCTGGGTGCTTGTGTTGCCTTGCTGGATATCGATATTGATATCGTCAAACAATTAATCGAAGAACAATTCGCATCCAAACCCAAGTTGGTTCCGCCTAATTTCACAGCATTGGAAAAGGGGTATCACTATACAAAGGATCATTTCGATTGTCCTCTTGATATCCGGGTTGAAAAAAGAGATCTGATTGGCAATAAGATCTTACTGGAGGGAAATGCTGCCACTGCTTTAGGTGCCATATATGGAGGATCCACTTTTTGTGCCTGGTACCCCATTACTCCATCTACCTCAGTTGCAAAGGCCTTTGATAAATATGCACATAAACTTTTGACGGATCGTAAGACCGGAAAGAAAAAATTCGCCATTGTTCAGGCAGAAGATGAGTTAGCAGCGATTGGAATGGTGATCGGCGCAGCATGGAATGGTGTCCGTGCCTTTACGTCAACGAGTGGAGCCGGAGTATCACTGATGAATGAATTCATAGGTCTGGCTTATTTTGCAGAAATTCCGGTCTTCCTTGTGAATGTCCAAAGAGGCGGACCCTCGACGGGAATGCCTACCCGAACCCAACAGGGTGACGTCTTATCGTCCGCCTATGCTTCACATGGTGATACAAAACACATTTTGCTTTTTCCCGCCTCCCCTGCGGAATGCTTTGAGATGTCCTATACGGGATTAGATCTCGCCGATCGCTTTCAGACACCTGTGATACTGATGTCTGACCTGGACCTCGGAATGAATGAACACATTACAGAGCCACTCCAATACGATAAGAAAAGAAAATTCGATCGAGGAAAGGTATTGACCGCTGAAGATCTGGAACAATCCGGTTTGGATTGGGGTCGGTATCTCGATGTTGATGGTGATGGTATTTGTTATCGTACCATTCCAGGCACACATCCATCAAAAGGAGGATATTTTACACGTGGGACCTCAAGAGATGAATATGCGAAATATACTGAGAACGGAGAGGTTTATAAGCGCAATGTGGATCGCCTGACAGTGAAATGGAACACATCGAAAAAAGTCGTTCCAAAACCAGAGTTCTATCAGCCGAGCAACCAATCTTCCTATGGAATCATCTTCTTTGGTACGTCAACGGATTCTGCCTTGGAAGCCATGAATGAACTCGAGAAAAGAGGAAACAGGGTGGACGCGATGAGGATAAAAGCGTTTCCTTTTACCCCTGAAGTCGAATCATTTCTTGACCAGCATGATGAAGTGTTTGTGATCGATCAAAATAAGGATGGACAAATGAGAACTTTGCTGATCAATGAGTTAGAGATCAATCCATCGAAATTGATTTCGGTGCTGAATTATAATGGCTATCCCATTACCTCCGATCACATTCTCAATAAAATTACCCAGCATCTTTCCGTAAAAGAACTAGTGACAGAATCGATATGAGTTATATAAAACCCACATTCATTCATCCCGGCCTCGAAAAAAATGCCGTTGGCTATCTGAAGCGAGAGTATGAAGGAGCCATCTCCACTCTATGTGCGGGTTGCGGTCATGACTCCATCAGTACTGCCATCGTTCAGGCGTGCTATGAAATGAATATCGAACCTCATCACCTGGCCAAACTCTCCGGGATCGGGTGTTCTTCAAAGACGCCGACCTACTTTATGAGTAATAGCCACGGATTCAATTCTGTTCATGGCCGAATGCCTTCTATAGCTACGGGAGCAAATCTTGCGAATCGCGACCTCATTTACCTGGGCATCTCAGGAGACGGCGATACGGCATCAATCGGCATGGGTCAATTTGTCCATGTAATTCGCAGAAATTTAAATATGACCTATGTGGTCATGAATAACGGCTGTTATGGACTTACCAAGGGTCAGGATAGCGCTACTGCCGATTTCGGTTCGATCAGTAAAGCAGGAGGAGGAACCGCTACTCCCTTCCAGGCTATCGATCTGGTCGGGCTGGGAATAGAGTTGAATGCGACTTTTGTTGCCCGAAGTTTTTCCGGTGATAAGACGCAATTGATTCCATTGTTAAAGGCAGCCATGTCCCATCCTGGATTTGCCTTCATAGATGTGATCTCACCTTGCGTTACTTTCAACAATAATAGAGGTTCTACCAAATCTTATGATTACGTTAGAGATCATATAGCCATTACAGGTGGCCTTGATTTCGTTCCCAGGCAAGAGGAGATTTCGATTGATTATGAATCAGGAAGCGATAAGACTGTAGAATTGTTTGACGGCTCAAGGATCAATCTTAGGAAATTAGCTGATGATTGGGATCCTACCGATAGATATTCCGCGATCAATAAATTACAGGATTCAAAGCGATCCGGACAAATCCTGACCGGATTGATTTACATCGACCCCGAATCTCGGGACCTGCATGATATCCTCAATACAGTAGATAAACCCTTGAATAAACTGGATGAGGATGATTTATGGCCAGGGGATGGCGCACTGGAAAGCTTGAATGCAGGGTTTAGGTAGTTCTTATTCACATTTAAAAGAGCATCAAATTACTATATTTTAAGTATTTACCTGGCCTTAGGTTCATAATATATTTATGCTATCATTTTAGTAAAATATTATGTTATGAATGAAGTTGTTACAATTCAAGAAATAATAGAAGGTGTTGTAGAAGCGACAGTAGAAGGTGTTGAGGCAATTGATGATGCCGGAATACCTGTTGAACTTGACGAATTCGAAGTTGAAGCTTCTTATGCAGCTGAAACATTTATGGAAAAGGAAAGTGAAAAGTCCGTGCAGCTAAAGTTTAAACCAATCAAAGCCAAAATAGGACATACAAAAACATCCAGAAATAAGGCAACCTATGGCCTTAAAGTGAGATTCTTATTTGTTGGAAAGGCCGTAGAGGCTGCTGAAGGAGGATAATAAATGATATTTCGATATATTTAAACGTACAATTTCATTATGTCGAAATACAACATATCTCTTTCTTCAATAGTCGATAGTATAACGAGATCTGTAAATAAATCTCAATTGAACTCTAGGAATAATGAGAAGTTTATTCTTGATATTGAAGAAATTGATGTTGAAGTAGATCTTGAAGTACAAATCGATGGTGAAAAAATAAACTGGTCAAAAGAAGAACTAAGTTTTACTACGATTAAAAGATTCCAACCTTTAAGGTCAGATCTTGAAAAAGATACTGTGAAGAAACCATTAAATTCTAATGATCGATATTCGAGAGTATCTCTACGCATCAGATATGCTCAGAAATAGGAATTAATCTTTTTTCATATCAAATCTTGCCGATTTACCACTGTCATCTTTGCACTCACCCATGAATCCATTCTGATTCCCTCCTTCAAGTTTACAATCAAGCAAGATTCCTTCTTCCGGTTCGTTGAATTGAAAGGTGAGCGTCCCATTTTCAAATTTGGGCGATCTCGTCTCCAGTCTTGATCCATCCGGTGATATGATCCAAAGGACCAATTCGTTTTTGATATACGTAACCTCGTAATTGATGGGTGTAACCATTTCCGGATGATTGCCGGGTGTGAGGGAGCCTGACCATTGGCCAGTGGACAGTTTGTTTGAAGTACACGATAATAAGATTACTGAAAACAGCACGAGCGTTATTGAGAGGAATTTCATATGCACAAATACTTGATTAACATCAGAAATGGATCATCGCAAAGACCATCATTGGCTTATTACAATTGAAAAAAGAAGCCGTAATCTTAGACCTTGCTTGTGAACCGGGCTTAATATAACAGTAGAATCCGGCAGCAACGAAACAAATCGGCATTATTCCTATTCTATTACTGCTTGCATGTACTGAAAACGTCATGGAAGAGTTTGACCCTCTCGACTTTATGGAAGAGAATTGTGTTTTCCTCAATGATTTTCTTCGAAATGGATTTGATATGAGTGGTATTGTGGAGGATCCTGTTCAGGCTAATCACTTGTATATTTTAGGAGGGGCTTATAATGATGATCGCTCTACAAGAACACCGGACTTGTACCATTACAACGTTTCGGATCAAGAGTTAGACCTCTTATGGCATCCGATGAACAAGAACAATCCGTTACAATCAATCCTTCCGGCAACACTCTTCTTTTCGTTTTTGACAGAACAGGGCTTGCGGAATTATGGGGAATGGACTTCAAGACATTCAATATCCAACGGGTTTCGGATCGTTTCTGGTACCGGCTTTCTGATAATTTCAGGGCAATCAACCGGACTTCTGACGATGAATTGGTCATCTATGTCGAGAATGATGAGTCCTGATATTTTACTTCCTATAACTTGGATTAACTCAATAAGAATAATACTTTTTCGAGGTAAAATTGATCGTATGTACTACTTCAGGACACTCTGCTTTTTTCTACTATTCATTCCGATGTCCCTGGCACAAGATGCAGCTTACAAAGTTGCATACTACTGTCCACCCTGCAATTCTGAATGTGATGAAATTGCATTTGAAAATGCGGGAAATTGCACGCACTGTGGGATGACCTTGCTTGCCCAAACCCTGGAACAGCATGAAAATACGATGCGACTAAAAGAAATGACCGTAGGATTTTATCTCCAGGATGGTGTGGAGGTTCTGGACTTTGCAGGGCCTATGGAGGTGTTTTCTTATGCAGGATTTGATGTAGTTACTATTTCTAAAACGAAAGATCCTATCACCTCACAGGGGATTTTGAAAATTCTTCCCGATCATTCCATTGATGATGCACCGAAACTTGATATCCTGGCCACTTTCGGCGGAAACTCCAAGAATGCATTTAATGACGATGAATTGGTCAAATGGGTCAAGAAGCAAGAACCCAAAATTCACTTTTCAGTTTGTACGGGCGCCTTCCTTTTCGGGAAAGCTGGCATCCTGGATGGACTAAAAGCGACTACTTTTCATTCGGCTATCGACAATCTCAGGGCACAAAATCCGAATACGGAGGTTCTAGACAATGTGAGATTCGTTGACAATGGCACTGTGATCACTACTGCGGGAATATCCGCAGGTATCGATGGTGCCTTGCATTTGGTGCACAAGCTGTTTGGACTGGATGCAGCGAAGGCCATTGCGCGCAATATGGAATACGACAAGTGGATCCCGGAAGAGGGACTGATCGTGAAGAAGCAGGAGTGACTGATAACAAGGGGTATAAAACCCCTTGTCTAGTTCTTTGTATGAGAATTATCTGATCGCTCCAACGCCCTGTTCCCAAAGAGCCTTGTTCAGTGCAGGAATCTTGTTATTCAGCAAGTCCTCCCCTGTTGCCTTGTATCCTGCCCATATACCCATTAATTCTGTATACCGATCTTTTGAAGGTTGATTGACCTTTGGTATATCGCTATCAGAAGCATTGATCAAGTACAACATATCCGCCGTAAATCCATTTTCAAAATTCTCCACATCATCGTAGGCTTTGGACAATCTTTGGACCATGATACTGTCCCAATCCTTTAATTCTTTGATCAAGGCAGTACATTGCTTCTTAAGTTTCCCTGATATCGCACCTTCTTCCATTCCATCGATCAGGCTTTTTAATTGATTATGTTTCTTGAACAACTTGTTGACCATTTCATGCATGTCAACTAATTCTTTCTCAGCCTTAGTCATAAATTCATCATATTCCGCATATGTGGCGGCATCTGTCGGATACAACGGATTGGATCTCAAAGTAAAATTTTGATTGGATGAATTCGTGCCGTCACTGAGCGTCACCGAGTAAGTACCCGGAACGATACTATGCCCTCGCCATCCTCCTTCAATGTATACATTGGGCACACCAATCATTGATTCATGCCTCAGGTTATAAACAAATCGATTCAAACCTTCCTTTTTATCAATAGTCGTTTTAGGACCAGGACCTCCATCCCATCTTTTAAAGCCCTTTTGTTTTTTAGAGGAAAAAGACCTGACAATCTTACCGGAGGCATCCTTGATTTCCATTGTAATATGAATACTGTCGGCAAGCTTGGGCAATCGGTAGTAAATGACGGCACCATTGGCCGGGTTGACTCCCCGCAGGGCATTGACTCCATCCCCGCTGTTCGAGTTCATCTCACTACCGCCGTTTGTCATCGTCAGATCTTCGGGCTGATACACATGAAGGTCTCCACCTTCCTGCCCTATTTGACGAATCAATGCCATATCATCAAACACCCAGAATGAACGACCGGAAGTCGCTACGACTAAATCATCATGCCTGATGATCAGGTCAGTAATAGGTGTCACCGGCAGATTCAGCTGGAATGGTTGCCATCGTGCACCATCATTCCAGGAAATATAGATACCAATTTCTGTTCCGGCAATCAATAAGCCTTTACGTACATCATCCTCCCGTACAACCCTTGTAAAAGCTCCATCAGGTATACCATTTGTAATATTGGTCCAGGAACGGCCGTAATTGGTCGTCTTATACAATGCGGGTTTATGATCATTGAATTTATAGCGAGTAGTGGCGATATAAGCGGTTCCCGGATTGTGTGGAGAAACATCGACAGAATTAATCAGAGTTTCTCCCAGTCCATCCGGAGTAATATTGTTCCATGTCTCACAATTGTCACGAGTCAATTGAACATGTCCATCATCAGTGACGACATATATCGTACCTGCTTCGTGAGGTGATTCTGCCATATTGCTGATCGTACCATAATTTTCAGCTCCCACTGCCTCGTTGGTGTACGGACCACCACCTTTCCCCAGTTTGCTGTCATCGGCCTTAGAAAGATCCCCTGATACCTCTTCCCACGTAACACCGTTATCCCTCGTTCTCAAAAGCAATTGGGCCGCATGATAATAGGTATTGGGTTCATGCATGGATCTAATGATCGGAGCATTCCAATTATAGCGGTATTTCATATCCCTTGCCGCCAAACCCAAATATTGAATCGGTGCGGTCAAAACCGAGGTTCTCGCATTCGCCTCAACATCCAGTAGATTGATATTTCCGAGGTAACTCCCTCCCATAACATGCGTCGGATTGTCAGGATCGAAAGCAAGAAAGGCACTTTCACCACCCGCAGATGCCCACCAATTTCTTTCCGTTATTCCTCTGCCGCCAAGAGATCTGTGAGCAATCTTCACTGATGAATTATCCTGTTGTCCCCCATAAATATTATAGGGCCAGAGATTATCCACATTCACGCGATAAAATTGGGCCGTTGGCATATTTGCCTGAGTAGACCACGTTTTGCCATAATTAAAACTAATGGCAGCACCCCCATCATTCGCGATGCAAAGGTGCTTCTCATTCTCCGGATCGATCCATAAATCGTGATAGTCGCCATGGGTACCCGTTATCCGACTCCACGTTTTGCCTCCATCTATGGAGCGCAGCGCAGGCGCACTGAGTACATATACCGTGTTTTCATCATTGGGATCCGCAAAAACTTCTATGTAGTACCACGCCCTTTGGATCAACCTGTGATCTGCACTAATCCTTGCCCAGCTCTTTCCTGCATTATTGGACACAAACAGACCTCCTTTTTCTTTCTCCGAATCACTCTCAATCAGACAGTAGACCTTGTTGGAATTGGACCGGCAGACATCGATGGCCATTTTCCCCATCTCTTCCGGAAGTCCCTTTTCGATCTTTTTCCATGTCGCTCCGGCATCTACGGATTTATAGACACCACTTCCTTCTCCACCACTGATTACCTGCCACGGCACTCGTTGGTGTTCCCACATTGTAGCATACAGGATATGCGGATTGTTCATGTCCATGGAAAGTTCGGAGCAACCGGTCCTGTCATTGACATAAAGAATTTTATCCCAGGTCTTTCCCCCGTCAGTAGACTTATAAATCCCCCTTTGATCAGATCGACCATATAGCGGACCCTGGGCAGCAACATACACTATATCCGGATTATCAGGGTGGACTTCAATCCTGGCTATGTGCTGTGTCTCCTTCAATCCCATATGATGCCAGGTCTTTCCGGCATCGATTGATTTGTATACGCCATCGCCATGATGCGTCATGACACCCCTTGGTGCATGTTCTCCCATCCCACAGTACAGTATATTTGAGTTGCTCTCAGCGACGGCTATGGCTCCTACGGAACCCGTTTTAAAATAACCATCAGATATGTTTTTCCAGATTTGACCGGCATCCTCTGTCTTCCATAATCCGCCACCTGTTGTGCCCATATAATACGTAGTCGGATCACCAATAACACCTGATGCGCAGACCGACCTGCCTCCGCGAAACGGACCAATACTCCTGTACTTGACCGGCTTAAAAATAGAATCCATGTAAGCTTGCGTTTGTTCACCTTCTGGTTGGCCATAAAGAAGAATTGAACAAGCCAGGCAAATAATTAAATTTATCTTATTCATAGTTGTATGTTTTATCATTCTGCAACCACGAATATAGGATTTACTAATGCGCCTAAAGCATGTCAGATGATCAATATTTTTCAGATCTTACTTAAGTGAATAAACCAAGAACATTTCAAAATTTATTCATCTGCATTCTAATCGGTCTCGGGGTGTGGATGCTGGAAGGTACTAATGAAGTGCCTGATAAAGCCTGGCAGATCTTTGCGGTATTTATTGCTGTAATCACAAGTTTTATATTACGTCCGTTTCCCATGGGTATGATGGTCCTGACGGGTCTGGTCATCCTGGTCTCATCAGGAACAATTACGATTTCGGAGTCCCTTTCAGGATTCGCCGATTCGACCGTTTGGCTCGTTGTAGCGGCATTTTTACTGGCGGGAGCAATGATCAATACCGGGCTCGGCAAAAGAATTGCCCTGTGGTTGGTGAGTAAGATGGGTAAGAGTATGAAAGGACTTGCCTATGCCATTTGTGGCTCCGAATTGATCCTGGGGACCGTCATGCCATCAAATACTGCCAGGGGAGGAGGCATACATGCGCCCATTGTGAATTCTCTGGCACATTCACTGGGATCATACAAAACGGAGCACCCCGATAAAGCAGGGATATTCCTGACCCTTGTCGGAGCACATGCCAATTTAATCGCTGCGGCAATGTTTATGACAGGTATGGCAGCAAATCCTTTGGTGACTAAGGCCGTAAATGAGGTATTCGGTATTGACTTTGGATGGGGAACCTGGGCCCTGGGCTCCATTGTACCCGGATTGGTCGGTCTGCTTCTTTTGCCGCATCTTATCTATTACCTGGCTCCACCATCAATTACGGATGTTCGTCTGGCCCGTAAGGAAGCTGTTCAATTTCTGGATGACATGGGACCAATGAGTCGAAACGAAAAAATAATGGCCGTTGTTCTCGTTCTTCTGCTCATCCTTTGGACCACTAAATTTCTACATGGTATTGGTACTACATCGGTAGCCTTGATAGCAGTTGTTCTATTGCTTTTGACGAAGGCCCAGAAATGGGAGGACATGATCAAGAATGAAATGGCCTGGGACACCCTGGTATGGCTGGGAGGGTTATTAACCATGGCCAATTTGCTTTTGAAATACGGGTTTATTCAATGGTTTGTGAATAATGTGCAGGGATTGGTAGGTAGCCTGGCCGGACTAACAGCGATCCTGGTATTGGGAATCATCTATTTCTATTCCATGTATGCCTTTTCGATGCTGACTGCTCATATTGCTTCTATGGCCGGGCCATTTTTAGCTGTTTGTCTTGCGGTTAATGGACAACCCTACATAGCAGCTGCGGTATTTGCCTACTTTTCGTGCCTCTGCGGATGCATGACAAATTATTCATCGGGACCAATCATCATTTACTTCGGGCTGGGGTATGTAAAAGCACCAAGATGGTTCTCAGTGGGATTCATTGTTTCGATCTTCCACCTGGTCATTTGGATCGGAGTCGGTTTGCTATGGTGGAAGATATTGGGCTGGTGGTGATCTCGACTAAGCTTGATTTGACAAGGTAAATTATTTGGTTTTGCCCCGACGATCATGCACAGCATGATGTACGGGATGCCTGTCTGACTGATTGCACCAGCCCGTCTGACCGATGAACCTGGCAGCCATTCACTCCATCCAAGACCTTCATCTTGGGTCTTCGACTTCATTCCGTTCATCCCCCCGCCCTCCAAATACGCTTTACCAACCCTTCTTTTCAGCAAATTATCAATATGAACATTTTGAATGAAGCGTAAAATGACCGGAAGAGCGAGGAGGCCAATTAAAACTCAGATTCAAAAATAGGGTCTTCGAAGAAGTGCATGGCAACCCACATCTATCCGGTTTCTTCCGATTCCCGATATTTGCCATGAATGGCAACCTATGAATTAAGTCTCCTGAATATCATCGTACTCTTTGGGGCATTCCAAGGATTTGTTTTGGCATTTATCCTGGTGACTACTCCAAGGTTCAAGAAGAAATCCAATGCCTTCCTGGCTCTTCTTCTGGTGACTATCTCAGCCCTCAGTGTGATGATCACTGCCGAAGACCTGCCGTCCTGGGAGCAGGTATATTTTATGAAATGCTTTCCGGTCATCTGGATGAACCTGATTCCGCCGTCCATTTACTTCTTTATCCGGTATCTGATCCAACCCAGTTATCAATTCAAACGAGTTGACGCACTACTTTTCCTTCCATTTCTCCTCGAATTCTGCTATCACTTTGTCCGGTTTCTACAGTACAATACCGGAACGACTTATACCGGGGCCCAATTGGATATCTATTTTCTCGGGTCTAATATTTTTGAATTGATCGCCTTGATCGGAACACTGTCAGCAAATATCTATGCCATTTACCAATTGAAAATTTATGAAAAGAGACTATACGAAAACTATTCTGAAGTCCAGGAAAGAAGCCTGAATTGGTTGAGAAATACCTTGATTGCGGGAGTGGTCCTCAGCTTCCTTTGGGCCGCTGCCAACCTGAGTGATTTTTACGAACCTGCTCAGGATACAGCGTTCACTTATCCCGTTATGTTGGGTTTGGCATTATTGATTTACTGGATCGGATATTGCATCATTATCCGGCAACAATTATTGGATACTCCAATTTTTGCCATCGCAGAAGAGCAAGCAGATTCAACGAATTCAGGTGAATTATCTGCTAAAACAGATGATCATTATCGGACGATCCTTGACTTACTCGAAACCAAAAAGTTGTATCGCGATCCCAATCTTAACATGTCCATATTATCCGAACATACCGGGCTGAGCAATGGCTATCTTTCTCAAATTATCAATCAGAAGAGGGGCCAGAATTTCTTCGATCTGGTCAACGGCTACAGGATAGAAGAGGTGAAAGAAAAAATTGCCGACCGCGCTTATGACCACTACAGCATACTTGGTATTGCACAGGAAGCAGGATTTAAATCCAAGTCTACATTCAACTCTGTTTTTAAAAAGATGACCGGGAAAACGCCCAGTCAATTCAAGAAAGACGCTACTGAATAGCCTTGAAATTCAGAAGTGCGAATTAATGTACTTGAGGTATTCGGACTTATTGTAGACGTACGAATCCCTTCAATTTTATGCGATTGGTCGATGTGCGACGTTCATTTCATTAGTTTCAAGCATCATTTCACTTTAACTTAGCGTCATAATGGAAACGACCTTTTTCGAATTCTGGGCAAGAGAAGCAAGCGGCATCGTCAGTGACTATTTCATATTTGCCACTTCGGCCTTTGTTTTATTTTACATTCTGCTGAAGAAGCCTATGTGGTTTCGAAAGGTACAGAAGAAGTTGCCTGAACTTACAGATTATGGAAGGGACATCCTTTATTCCATGATCTCCGTTACCATATTCGCCACGGTAGCATTGGTCGTATTTTACTTCGCGAAGGACTATACAAATACCTACGATAACATTTCGGATTACGGTTGGGGCTATTACGTCTTCTCATTCGTGATGATGTTTATTATTCATGACACTTATTTTTACTGGATGCATCGTGCTATGCATCATCCCACACTATTTAAATATATTCATCTCGTACATCATAAATCCACTAATCCTTCTCCTTGGACGGCATATGCCTTCCATCCGTTAGAGGGATTCCTGGAAGCATTGATTGTACCCATCATCGCATTTACCCTTCCCGTACATAATGAAGCCTTAGGATGGTTTTTCCTTTTCCAGATTTTCTACAATGTTTACGGACACCTCGGATTTGAATTGTATCCGAAGGGGTTCAACAAAACATGGATAGGAAGATGGATCAATACTTCCGTAGCTCACAATCTGCATCATGACAAGTTTCATGGCAATTACGGTTTGTATTTCTTGTTCTGGGATCGGATGATGGGGACCCTGAGGAGTGAGTATGACGAAGTATTTGACCGGTCGACGGGTGAATCGAAAGTAAAGCCAGAGTTAAAACCTCAGGCAGTTTAGGTTCACTCTTTACTTAAAGGTACTCAATGGGATAAATTTTCTGTAAATATTTTTATAACCAGAAGGTGGGAAATTAAATAGATGATACCTTTTATGTTTTTTTTGTTATCAGTATATCATTAAGAAGAAAGATCAAGATGTGAATTAATTGATGGTGATATCATAATTATGACTGATCTGTTCTCGATTTGGATGCGAACTTTTATATCTAAAAGAAAATCCACTTAGCCTTTTATGTATTGGAATATAAATTATGGTAAAACTTCCATCATTCTTAATCATTTCATCCAATGCTCTTGAAATTTCAACAAATGAACCATCATATTCTTTCACAAGAAATTTACCTGTACCTGTTACAAGCCAAGGACTATAATAAGCCTGAGGTAGAACATTTGAATGAAATATCATATCAATGAATATTGAATCTCCAAGATTAAAAGATTCATTGATAAAATCGTGATTAAGTAATTCTACAGTTATCTTTTCTTCTTGATTCACAACTATAAGGTGATCAATATTTGGACCTAAATATGGAGCATATCCTCTAGGTGTACCGTTAAAAATTGAACCTTCGAATCCAAAATGCATATAATCATAATATGCAGTTTTAATAAAATCTGGATATTCGGGATATTCTAATACAACAATACCTTCCGAATCTGTAATTCCACTCACAATTCTATCTGAATCCGTTTTTCTTAAAAAGAGTGTAACTTCTTCATTCTGTATTGGATTACCTTCTGTGTCCTTCACTGTAATCTTATTTTCGAAAAACTTGTCCTTTTCTGAATTCGTCGTACAACTAACCGACAGTATTAAATAAACAATGGTCGTAACCCTAACAAAACTCTTAAATATAATCATATGGAAAAATAACAATAACAGAAGATATAATTTTATTAAATAGTAATCAATATGTAATAATCAACTTTAAACCAAAACAAATTTCATTACAAGTATTTTTGAGTGTAGAACGATTTATCCATTCTTTCTGGATTCGTAAAGTAGACCTTGAGGAGTGAATATGACGAGGTGTTTGATCGATCAACTGGTCAATCGAAGGTTAAATCTGAGTTACAGACACAGGCAGCCTAGCAATCATCACTCAACTTTTTAGGCTGAGCGGCACCGAAGCCCAGCCTGAGTGACAAATCATCGCGGGTGACATTTTCATTGAATACTCTCCCTCAACTACCCGTTGTTCTCAAAGCCAACGGGTAGAGACGCCCAACGAATTCTCTCTCTTCACCTGCCCGGCAGCTATCAGAGTGCCAGGGCGATGACGGAAATATGGTTTTTTCTTCGAGTAAAAAATGATCATCGAAAAGCCTATTTTTAATCCTGAAGTATTATTAACATACGTACGTGAAGCATTTCACTTTTATCGCAACTGTACTATCCCTATTCTTCCTGACCTGCAAGACGGATCAACCTGTCGAAGATCAAATCGAAGAATTAGGCTTACTCATCCCCGAATCAGCACTGCCCGAATACGAAAAAAACATCGATCACAAATTGCTGATTTCACAACTGGATGAAGAAGCAGAGCACCGTGGGCTGAATATTTATAAGACCATTTGTTACAACTGTCATGGTGACCCCGGACAACCAGGCAGCCTTCCAACTTCTACAAAATTCTGGTCTGCTGAATTCAAACACGGCAATGATCCGTATTCTATTTATGAGACATTGAGCCGGGGATATAATCTCATGCCTCCTCAATTACAACTCGTACCCCGTCAGAAATATGATGTAATCCATTTCATCAGGGAGAATTTTATCGCCGGGAAGAATCCCGGTCAATACTTTGACATCGATGAAGATTACCTCGCATCGTTACCTGACGGAAGTATTGAAGGACCGGCAGCTTCCGAACATCAGCCCTGGGTAGAAATGGATTATTCGAATTTCCTGATCAGGACGTACGAATTGGCTGACTCGACAGAGCCGCCTAGAGAAATATCAAGAGGTCCTTCTCCCCTTGCCAATGAAAATCTCATAGATCAAAATTTCGCTTATAAAGGGATCGCCATTCGTTTGGATGAAGGAGGAGGAGGGATTACGAAAGGAGAAGCCTTCGTATTATTCGATACAGATCTTATGCGATTAGCCGGGACATGGACAGGCAAAGGATTCATTGATTACCAGGCCATTTTGATGAACGAAAGGCACAACATCTATCCCCGAACTGTGGGTCATGTCAATTTTGAAACCAAAGTCAGACCCGGTTGGGCAAATCCTGCAACCGGGCAATATGATGATCCCAGGTTTGCAGCAGTAGATGGCAGACAATTTGGTCCATTGCCGCATGAATGGACACAATATAAAGGATTGTATTACCACGATGGCGAGGTTGTCCTGAGATATACCGTTGGAAATACTGATGTGTTGGAACGATTTGGGGCACTGAAAGAAGAGGACAGCTTTATATTTAGCAGAACGTTAAACCTCAGCAATGTTGACAAGGAATTGAAACTGCGTCTTTCCGATACGCCTGTCAATGTGGTGACAAACAATCAAGAACGTGTGCAAATTCGAAATAGAGGAACGTTCACAGAAGCGATTATTGCACCTGGACCGGCTTTAAATTTCACCCTTTTTATGAGCGAGTCATCGCAAAATGAAATTACCGCACCGGCTAATACGATTATTAACGAAGATCTCAGTCAAATGACGAAAGGCAGCCCTTCCCTCTATGATGAGATCCTTGAAACGCAGGTCATCACAACCAATAGTGATGAGGCCTATACGGCGGACATCTTGTCTCTTCCCTTGAATAATCCCTGGAAGGCCCGCGTGCGACCAACCGGTATAGACTTTATTCCAGGTACTGATGAGGCCGTTGTCTGCACCATTGATGGAGATGTCTGGATCGTAGGCAATATCACCGGTAGTGACAAATTGACCTGGCATCGTATTGCAACCGGACTATTTCAACCACTGGGTATTGTCTATCATGAAAACCAAATCTATGTGACTTGCAGGGATGCCCTGGTGAGGTTGATAGATCTCAATGGCGATCGCGAGACGGATTATTACGAAGCCTTTAATACCGATCACCAGGTCACTGAGCATTTCCACGAATTTGCAATGGGTCTCCAGGTGGATGAGGAAGGCAACTTCTATTATGCGAAAAGCGCCAGGCATGCTCGTGATAAACTCATTCCTCAGCATGGCACTTTGATCAAAATCAGCCCGGATGGTAAAGAATCAACGATATTGGCACGAGGGTTTCGTGCAGCCAATGGCGTATGCCGTAATCCTGATGGAAGTTTTTATGTGACTGACCAGGAAGGATACTGGAATCCGATGAACCGGATCAACCACGTCACCGAGGGAGGATTCTATGGCAACATGTATGGATGGGGTGCACCGGAGGACACTTCTGATGCCGCCATGATCCAACCGCTTTGCTGGATTGATATGCGCTATGACCGTTCCCCTTCCGAATTGTTGTGGGTGCAAAGTAACCAGTGGGGCCCATTGAACGGTAGACTTTTGAATATCTCTTACGGGTATGGCAAAGTTTTCCTGGTGCTTCAGGAAGAAGTGAATGGCGTCAAGCAAGGTGGTATTGTCCAATTGCCATTGCCCCAATTTCCATCAGGGCTGGTGCGGGGACGATTTCATCCGAAAGACGGACAGTTATATGCGGGAGCCATGACGGCATGGGCTACGAGCCAGGTGTTACAAGCGGGTGGCCTGTATCGCATACGCTATACCGGCAATGATCTGAGTGTCCCGGTACAAATCAAAACAAAGGGAAGGCAGGTTCAGATAGAATTTGTTCATCAACTGGATCAAAGCACAGCGGAAGATCCTTCCAGCTACGAGGTCCATACGTGGCAATTAAAACGGACGCATCGGTATGGTTCGAAACGATATGACGAAAAAGAGCTCGAAGTGACCAGTGTTGACTATAATGGAAATATAGTAACATTAAACATCCCTGGCCTGGAACCCACCTGGATCATTGAGATCAATTACAATTTGAGGAGCAAATCAGGTAAGGAGATGAAGGGGGCTTACCAGGGTACGATTTATGAGTTGGAGGAGGAAGTGATGTAGAATACCATCTTTTCAAGATCATTACATGGACCATTACTCTTTAGACAGACAGATCATATTATGACTCTTACCCAGAATGTATTACACACCTTCCGGCTTTCAGGAAGAAACCGAATAGGTCAGCAATATTTACTACCTATCCCGGCAATGGATTAACTTTTCCCATATTCCCCTGGCACTGACAGGATATTTTGGTTTGGCTTACGAACTTCGGGTCAGGGAATTGCCAGAGGTTAGTCTCGGAATGGTCTGGTTTTATGATTTGGGGCATTGTGGAAATGATGGGAATCGCAGTGATCATTTTTGCTGTCAACCAAAATTGGAGCTTGAATTATTTGACGACTTCAGACCCAATGAAGGCTTCATTGCAATAAAACATATAGAGCTACTTTGCCATCTGGGACAGTTTTTTCTTTGTCCTCATAGTTACCTTTTTATTGGGTACCACATTTTACGGTTGAGCAACTTGGAAGGGAAAGGTTCTTGAAAAAGTATTGAGCTATTTTTTTTGGTTAGCGGTGCCATTGAACATTCTGATCATTGTGTCCCGATATATTGGATTCACTGCAGGAAATGACATGGTAGCAATTATTCATCCGATACTGCAACCCGTCCGTCGATTTATGTTTGGGATGTATCTTTTGAAAAAAGAATAGAAAACGTGGAGATAGTTTTTAATTCGTTCCCGCCTGCCGTGCTTAGCCTATACTTCGGCGGCTGGTTTGTATCGACTGTCGTAGATCCCGACATTCATCGTCGGGGAAAAAATGAACACGAACTATTCCATATATGGCCTAATCATCCACAGCAGCCATGACCATCGTTTTGAATTTCCACCCCGTCTGATCATTCACAGGCCCTTGGGTCTGTTTCATCAGTACACCAATCACCTGCTCTTCCGGATCAGCAAAATACTGGGTATTGAAATATCCGCCCCAGGTGAACGTGCCTTCACTACCCTGTCCACCCATGTCTTCACCTTTTTCATTGACAAGGCCAAATGCCAAACCGTGATCTGATCCTTCATTGCCCCAGATGCCATCCACCTGGTCACCCATAATTGCCTTCAGCGTCGTACGACTCAGGAATCTTTTACCCATATACTCTCCATTATTGAGGTACATCTGCAAGAAGGTTGCATAGTCCTTGGCCGTGCTCGATAAACCTGCTCCTCCTGAATAAAACTTTTTTGCTCCCACGATGGGATAGTCCGGGTCATAAAACGTGTAAGGAAAATTCGCCCACTCCCCTTCTTTTTTATGCTGAATTCTAACCAATCGATCAGCCTTGGAATCAGGCAGATAAAAACCGGTATCCTCCATTCCCAAAGGACCGAACAGTCTTTCCTGGAGAAATTCTGCAAAGGTCATTCCCGTCACTACTTCAATCAAATATCCAAGGACATCCAGACCCTCACTGTATGTGAATTTTTCACCGGGATTGTGGTGCAAGGGCAGTTTAGCCAACTTCCGGACACTTTCGCCTATGGTGATCGGTTTCTCTGTAAACAGATCTGTGATCCCTGCCTTGTGATAGATCATTCTCATGCGTTCGTCTCCATCGATGATCCCATAGCCAATACCAGATGTATGGGTCAACAGATGACGGATGGTGATTTCTTTATCAGCGGGTTCTGTCGTATAGGAAGTATCCCTGTACGTAAACCCTTTCAAAACCTGTGGGTCCTTAAATTCAGGAATATATCCGGATATAGGATCGTCCAACTGAAAATATCCCTCCTCCCAGAGCATCATGATGGCCGTAGAGGTGATGGCCTTGGATTGAGAGGCAATCCTGAAGATATCCGTATTTGTCAATGTCCTTCCGGTTGCAGCATCCGCACTACCATAGGCACGGTGGAAAACAATCTTCCCTTTACGGGCCACTAGTGCCACGATGCCAGGCAAGTGGCCGTCAGATACTGCTTTTGTACACATATCATCAATCCGGCCGAGTCGTTCGCTCGACATACCGACGCTTTCAGGTGACGCTTCTGTAAGGGCAGGTGAATATTGTTTGGTTTTTGTTTGTGCTGTCAATGTGAGACACAGTGATATAAATAGTACAAGTAAGATTGATTTTTTCATAGTGATCATTGAATTGAATATGGTTTAGTAGAACTGAACATTCATTTTCTCTTCTTGATTATTCGTTCATTTTTTCAATCGCAAAGAAACGAACCAAAAATGCTCGCGGATGAAGGAACGATTTTTTGCTCATACTTTTTTCTAAAAAAAGTATGAAAAATGAAAAATTCAAAAACTTAGAATGTTCGATGAGGAATAGGAATGATATGAAGAACCATCGGGATAAATCCCATTGGAAGTCATTTCAATAGAAAATCATCAATTCCAAGGGGTTTTAACCCCTTGTTCGCTCGTTCAATCCTTAGGTTGAATCATTTCAAAAAAGAGTAAAGGCCAACCCTCTGGACAATGATCTACACTGCAAAGGCATACAATTACACGAAGGAATTTATCTTAGCTCCTCATTTAAAATCCAAATATGAGAATCTTTGCTTTCACTATACTATTGTTCGTTGGAGTACAATGCTATTGCCAGGACGTTGACCTGTCCTACTACCTTCCCGACATTGAATATGATTCATCCATTCCTACTCCGAAGGAATTCCTGGGTCATGAAGTGGGAGAATTCCATGTAACGCATGACAAGCTTTACTTTTATATGAAAGAACTGGCACGTCTTTCGGATCGTATTACACTGACCGAATATGCTCGTTCCCATGAAAAAAGACCTCTGATTTATCTTACCGTTACATCTCCTTCCAATCACAATCAAATAGAGGAGGTCAGGACAGAACATAAAAAACTGACGAACACCGAAGAATCGAAATCTGTGGATATTGAAAACATGCCACTCGTCATCTACCAGGGTTGTTCGATCCACGGTAACGAACCCAGTGGTGCCAATGGGGCCCTGGCAACCATGTATTACCTGGCAGCAGGCCAGGGATCCAAGATCGATCAACTCTTAAATGACGTCGTCATTCTATTTGACCCCGCCTATAATCCTGACGGGCTGCAAAGATTCTCCACTTGGGTCAATACGCATAAGGGAAAACATCTCATTTCAGATTCCAATAGCCGGGAATACTCAGAAGTATGGCCGCGCGGAAGAACGAATCATTATTGGTTTGACCTCAACAGGGATTGGCTCCTTCTCACCCATCCTGAAAGTCGCGGAAGAATTAAAACCTTCCACGAATGGAAGCCGGATATTCTTACCGATCATCACGAAATGGGAACCAATTCCACTTTCTTCTTCCAACCGGGCATACCATCCCGTACAAATCCCAACACTCCACAGCTAAACCAGGATCTCACTTACAAGATCGGAGAATTTCACGGTCGGGCCCTGGATAAGATCGGTTCATTGTATTACATGAAGGAGTCATTTGATGACTTCTATTATGGCAAGGGTTCTACCTACCCGGATGCTCATGGTTGCATTGGTATTCTATTCGAGCAAGCCAGTAGTCGTGGTCATTTACAGAAAAGCGACAATGGTTTGCTGACTTTTCCCTTTACTATCCGCAACCAGGTAACCACCATGCTTTCCACCCAGGATGCCGCCGTAGCATTGCGCAAGGAAATATTGGAGTACAAAAGACAGTCATTTCTCGAGGCACGGGAATTGGCAAAAGACAATCCGGTAAAGGGATATGTTTTTGGTGATCCCGATGATCCTGCTAAGGTGAATCGTTTCATTGAAATCCTGTTGAGCCATCAAATAGATGTGCATAAGGTGTCGAGATCGCAGAATATCGAAGGCACTTTGCTCACACCTCAAAGTGGATACATCGTGTCACTCGATCAGGATCAGTACAGGTTGGCCAAATCTATTTTTGAACAAATCACTTCTTTCCGTGACAGTCTGTTCTACGATGTATCGGCATGGACCCTGCCCCTTGCATTTAATATCCCATATAAAGAATTAAATGGTAATGTGGAGTTGGGTGCCAGGATTACATCTGTTCCATCAATTCAAGGAGGACTCACCGGACCGGAAGAGCCATATGCATATCTCATAGAATGGAACGATTACCATGCTCCAAGGGCCTTGAAGACCTTACAGGAAAATGACCTGATTGTAAAGTTGGCCAACGAAACATTTACCATAAATAACAAAAAGTATGATCGGGGTACATTGATTATTCCAGTTGGCAATAATCAAAAGGTTTCGAGAAGTGAGCTCAGGGAAATCATGATCGGCATTACAGAGCACAACGAATTGAAAGTCCACGGAGTCGGATCAGGTCTTGTAGAATCAGGTATCAATCTCGGAAGTCGCTCATTGGGCACAGTCGAGGATCCAAAGGCCATGGTGCTCATAGGCAATGGTGTGAGTTCATACAATGCCGGTGAGATATGGCATCACCTCGATCAAAATCTTGAAATGGCCGTTCCCATGGTGGATGTCAATCGATTCAGCAGAATAGATCTGTCTCAATACAAGACCATCATCATGCCAATAGGTGGGTACAATTCCATAAATGGACAAAAAGATAAATTGAAGAAATGGGTCCAGGGCGGAGGAAACATCATTGCCATCGGCAGTGCCATTAATTGGCTGAAGAGGCAGGAGATCATTTCATTAGATGTACAAACCGATAACGGAAATGGCAATAGTAACGGGGACAAGTCCAAAGAGAAAAAGAACGAGTCCGTGGACATCCCTGCATATGAAGGTGCCAATGAGGAAAGAGGTGCTAAAGTTACAGGCGGGATGATCGCCATGACTGATATTGATATCACTCACCCTCTGTTTTATGGATATACCAGGGATCAATTGCCCGTATTTAAAAGAGGAAACCATTTCTTTAAACCCTTAAGTAACAAATACAGTACACCGGGAAGGTATAGTGCCGAACCTGTATTAAGCGGGTATATCCACAAGGAAAACGCCGAAAAAATGCCAGGCTCAATTTCTGTCTTTTCAACTAATCTTGGAAGTGGTAAAATTATCGGACTGGTCAATAATCCAGTATTCCGTGGTTATTTCTGGGGTAATAGCAAACTCTTTGCCAATGCCCTGTTTTTAGGACATTCTTATTAAATGGTACAGACCGTCAGCAATATGAAACAATTCATCATTTTATTTATCAGCTTATTCATTTGGGCTTGTCAACCTGCATCGAATGTAGAGGAAGCATCACAAGCTGCAAGTGAGAACAAAAGTGAAACTATGAAACCAGCATTGATCCACACCGTTTATTTCTGGACAAAGGAAGGAACGACAGAAGAGCAGTTGAATGCTTTTGAAAAAGGATTGGAAAAACTAGGCACTTGTCCGCAAATCCTTTCCTATCACTGGGGGCCCCCTGCGCCCACAGAAGCAAGAGGGGTGGTAGATAATAGCTATGCATATGCCATCAATTCTCATTTTGCATCTGTGGAGGATGAGAAAGAATATCAAACTGAACCCATTCATTTGGAATTCATCGAAAATCACCAGGACATTTGGGAAAAGGTTGTCGTCTATGACAACATGGTACAGTAAGCTGTCATGAAGGCCGCCTACTTCGAAAATTTTGGAGGCCCGGTCAGCATAGAATCGCTTGACGATCCAGTGCCCACTGTTGATGGTGTGGTTCTTAAGGTATTGGCTTCAGGACTTTGTCTGAGTGATTGGCATGGCTGGAAAGGACATGATGCCGATATCAGTCTTCCGCACGTCCCTGGTCATGAATTGGCAGGTGAAATCGTAGAGGTCGGTAAAAACGTTAAAGATTGGAAGCTGGGTCAACGGGTAACCCTCCCCTTTGTATGCGGGTGTGGTAGATGTCCAACTTGTTCTGGTGGTGATCCACAAGTTTGCCCGGATCAATTTCAACCCGGTTTTACCCAATGGGGATCTTTCGCGGAATTGGTGTCCATTCGATATGCAAATTTCAACCTCGTAGCAATCCCTGAATCCATAAGCAATGAATCAGCAGCAATCCTGGGTTGTCGATTTGCCACTTCATTTCGAGGTATTGTCCATCAGGGAGGAGTCAGGAAAGGTCAACAGGTGGCAGTCTTCGGTTGTGGAGGTGTTGGTCTCTCGGCTATCATGATCGCCAAAGCAAGAGGTGCATTCGTGATCGCAATTGATCGCAAACAAGCTGCATTGGAAAAGGCCTTGGAATCAGGTGCCGATGCGATTGTACATACCGGCCAGTCGTCTCCTATTGCTGAGATTCATGATCTTTCAAATGGAGGCGTCCATGTGACAGTCGATGCCATTGGTCATCCCCAAATCCTGAAGGATTCCGTTCAATCCCTGCGAAGGAGAGGAAGACATATTCAAATCGGTTTACTGGATTCTAACAGGGTGGACACCATCGTGCCGATGGAGCGCGTCATCGCATATGAACTGGAGCTCTTCGGAAGTCATGGTATGCAGGCCTATCGTTATCCGGAGATGATACAAATGATCGAGGAAGGTCTGCTACGACCCAATCTCCTCATTGACGGATTAATCACTCTGGAAGAAGCTGTCCGGGCATTACCAAATTTGCATAGATACGAAGGGAGCGGAGTGAGAGTGATTAACAGGTTTTAATCCAGGGGGGGCAACCCCTTGAATGATTGATGATGCCCCCCGCTTTAACTCATCTCGCCGGGGGCGGGGCAGGCACCTATCTTGGAAATTGGGCGATGATGATGCCACTCCTCATGCATTTACATCAAGTCATCGCGATTTCTGTTGAAAATAGATCACACCCTTTTTATTGGAATTGATAATATCAGGAAGTCCATCTTCATTCATATCATCAATCACCACCTGTAGACCTGCACCGGAATCATCATCGATCAGATGAAAATTCCAATATGGATGCAGGTCTTTATCCCGAGACATTTCTATCCAGTAGAGAAGTGCGGGTTCCAGACCGCCCGGATCTTTTCCCTGGTGTGCAAAAAAGCGTTTCCCCGTTATCAAGTCAGGCAAGCCATCTTTATTCATATCCGTGAAGGCCAACCCATGGGTTTGGGAGAATGAACTATCAATCAGATGGCTAATAAAAATACTTTCATTTGCTACTTCTTGTTGTTCATGCCACCAGATACCGTAGGCATGAGCCGAAGTTGAAATAATATCTTTATCACCATCCTTATCGAAGTCATGAGCATACATTTGCGCACACGGTTCACCCAATGAGGCCTCATGAAATGTCCAGGGTACTTCTTGCCTATTCTGAGGTGCTTCCCACCAGCCATATCTGGTAATTATATCCTTGCGGTTATCACCATTGACATCGCCAAACCCAAGACCATGGTCAAATCTCCTGGTTGCGGGAGCATTTTCCGTACTTATCGGAATGGCTTTCCATTCAAGAGCTTTCCCTTTATCCGGGGATTGCAACCACATCATTGTACCCGATTTTTCATGACCAAAAACCAAATCCATTCGCCCATTATCGTCGACATCAACCATCATTGGTGACTCATTACACACACTACTATCGATTAAATACTCTTTCCAGTGCTGCTCCAGTCCTTTGGGATTTTCATACCAATAGACACCTTCACCAGGAAAATCTATCCTAATGAAATCGATCCAACCATCTGAATTTACATCCATGACAAAATTCAAAAATGAATTGCTATAACCCGTGGCATAGTCAAACTTTTGAGGTTTTTGGATCTCGTGAGCTACCCAATCCGGAGCTTCAAACCAATATGCCCCAGCCAGTACATCTTTGAGACCGTCCAGATTAACATCCCCTACTGCAACACCCTCTGAGATAAATTCTTCATGGATAATATGTTTGGTAAATTCTACACCGGTCTGTGCATCAGTCTTCCGTGTACTTGATTTATTGCTTGAAACACATCCCCAGATGATAAAGACCATAAGGATTGACCAACTACCTACCAGGATTTTACGAATTTCCATTGTGTCGTGCGTTTAATTTTCTTGCAGAAGATAGGCTAATAAGTCAAAATATTCTTCATTTGAAATGATATCTCTAAAGTTGTCGGGCATTAATGTAAATGGGGAGATCTCCTGTGCCAATATTTCATTTTTTGGCAGAGAAAATTCCTGCCCGACTACATTCGCAAAAATCATCAGTTGACCCTCTTCCCGTCTGAACATTCCAGAAGTCACCCGCCCATCAGCCAAGCTTATAGTATAGTTATTGAATGCTTTTGAAATGTTCCTGTTAGGATCAAAAATCTTTTCAGTGATCGCTTGACGGCCCCAATTCCCGATACCATCCAATTGAGGGCCAATATCGCTTCCCTGGTTATTTATCTGATGACAGGCAGAACAATGCATTGTAAATACTTGCATTCCATTCTCTACAGATGGCGCTGCATCAATAAAACCTATGAGTCTTTGATTGATCATAGATTGAATATCCTCACTGGGTGGCTTTATATCATCCGTAAGCTCATGAAACTTTTTTGATTGTTCTGCGTCCATATTTGCCAGCAGTTGCTCTTTTATCTGAGGTTCAAGTAATAAAATGGGGGAGATTTTTAAGTTAACTCCTGCATTTAACAAGTGATCTATTCCGCCCGAGGTAGCAATTATCTTTAATGCGACTGTCTTTTGTACATCATAGCTCAAATAATCCAAAACTTCCTCGAGCATAGTCAAAGCCGTGGATGAAGACAATTCACTTAAGGAATGAGCCAAATGCTCCTTTAGAGAAACTGCTTCTGTTTCATTATTTAAAATCGTAGCGATCAATGCAAGATTTTCTTCACCGTCAACAGCGATCAGGGCGTCTGCAGCAGAAGCGCGTGCAAATATGTCAGCAGACTGGTTGATTAACAAGTGTTGCAGAGAATTCCTTAACGGTCTCACCCCGTTTTCCTTAGCAATCTCTGCGGCAAAGATTTGCCTTTTAGCCATTAGATTCGGACTATGTAAAGGTAAGTTGACAACTTCAGGATTGATACCTCCGATTGCTACAAATTCCCCTCTCAATGACGACCCATCCACTACAGCAAGGTATGCCCGACGACCTGTATGTCGACCAATATCCCAATTTACTTTTTTATTCGTTTCATCTTCGTCTACATAGACTTCAGCAATCAAAGTATCACCCTCTATTAAACGAAGCTCTACCCGATTGCGGGGATAGGCAATTTTTGACCCTTCACCAGGTATCTTTCGTCCCCGCAGAATAAATTCAAGGGATTCGGGTAAGGTGAACCCAGGTGAATATATCGAGCTGACCTCTGTTCCTCCCCGGGAAATCAGCTCATTGGCTAACATTCGGATTTTCATTGGTGATCCCGGAACTTCCATTTCCACCAATTGCCATGGATTTTCTTCAAAGGGCTGGTGTTCATTTGGAACTACTCGCCATTGATCTTTTTCGGTAAACTCATCACTTAAGAATGATGAGGCAAGCATGTTGCCCCAAAGTTTTCCACGGCTTGTCATAGCACGTCCACCTTGAGCCAACCCTTCTTCTATCGCTTCATAAACAAGAAATCCGAGGTCCGGATCCTCGTCAGATTTTGCTTGGGCCAAAGTAATTAATTGGTCCAGATCTTCAGACAGATCATATCTTGCCGAATGAGTCAGGAAAGCTATCAGCTTTTCTTCAGGCTCATCATAGAGTCTAAGGTGTTTCAATAGAAAGTGAACGGCGAGTTCATTGTTCACTCCCATCATCAGATCGGCCAGCACCCTGGAATCTTTCTCAGTCCAACTTTTTTCATTGACCCATTGTATCACATTTGTATCGCGAAGATGATCACGTACTCCTTGTCTTATAGTATAAAACAAATGCGAATCTTCTGTCCCCGCGACGGAATGATATAAATCCAACAAAGGAGTAATGTGCTGTATCCTGGGATTCCTTGACAAGACCATGATCGCCTGACGTTGTACGTGAGGATTAGTAAAGGTGAGAGACTCAAGAGCTTTCTCAACCTGAGAATCATCGAGCGCTTCTGTTTCAAACATGATGCGAAGGATGTGTACTTTGATATTGACATCGGGGTGCTCCAAGGATTCAGTCAAATGATCGGACGATAATGCATTCAATCGAAATAATATCCATAATCCCTGGATGTAGGAAGGCACATCTGTTTCTGATGCCTTCATCATAGCCAAAATCGGATCAATGGACTGACGACCGAAACGATCGACAATCTGGTCTGCAATTGACATTCTAAGTGGCAGATTTTTGTCATTTAATCGTTTGATCAATGTTGCTAAACTTGCCATTGATAAATCCTTTGTTCTCACATCCTGATGGTTTGCATCGTTCCTCCCTTCGTATGTGATTCTCCAAATACGACCTCTTTGGCGATCTCTCCCGGGATGATCCAGTGCCACTTCATAATGACCGATAATCCGATTATAAAAATCGGCGATGTATAAGGCACCATCCGGTCCGAGTTTGATATCAACAGGCCTAAACCAGGGATCATCGCTGACGACAAAATCCGGTTCTTGCTTTGCCACCGGCGTGGTTCCGTTAAAGGTGATCGTATTGCGATACACCCGGCTTTTTACAACATCACCCATATAAAAACTATGTTGATACTCCGCAGGAAACTTGTCTCCCAGGTAATATTCCAAACCCGCAAGAGCCGTTGCTCCATATTCATGTTTCATCATGGCAGGTCCAAAACCTATCCCCGTAGGCTTTTTTCCAAAATGAGGATAATCCGCTCCTCTGATCAATTGATAGAGGGGGCTTGTATGACAATCGACGGAATAGGTATATCCCATCTCGTCATAAGCATATCCATAAGGATTGACACGGCCTGTTGTTGTCAATTCAATCCTGGAACCATCAGGCCTGAATCGAAAGGTATTTCCCGAGAACATAACAATGGTGTCCCCGTCTGATCCACTGACGGTAGAGGTATTGGCAAATCCATGATCCGCATGTATCCATCCATCCCAGGAACGCATGAAATTATTGACCATTCCATGAGTATCGTTGTATTGAAATCCGCTGTACAGCACCTTTCGTTGATCTGCCATATCATCATGATCCTTGTCAATAAAATGATAGATGTGGGGAATGCTATAGGCGATGGCTCCGTCCGGGACAGTGACGATTCCAATGGGAATGTTTAGCGAATCTGCAAAGACGGTAAATTTATCTGCCCGGCCATCTCCATTTGTGTCTTCAAGGATGGAGATACGATCCTTTCCTGCACCTGTGGTATCTGCAAAAGGATATTCATAGGTATGCGTCAGCCACATCCTTCCCCGATCATCAAAAGCCATATTTAGTGGTTTTGCTATATCGGGTTCGGCTGCAAATAATTGGATCTCGAACCCGGGTGGCAATTGAAATCCCGTCTGTTGCCGGGCGGGTGACCGGGCATCAACTGTTCGAACATGCAAGCTGAATTGATCTTCTTGAAGAGGGGAATCTTTTTGATTGCAACCGGCAAGCATTAACAGAAGTAACAATGACCAAATTGATCGTTGCCAAAGAGTCTGCATTGTTATGGTTGGGAGTGAAGGGTCAAATAGGATACTATAGAGTCTCATAGCTTTAATGTCAGGAATTGAATAGTAAAGTATTTCATAACGTTAAATGTGAGTTGTTACTCTTGAATTTTGAAGATTTCACTTTCCTTATCACTGGCAACATAAATAGTTTCATCGGAACCCAGATTTGGACTTCATTGCCAAACCATGATGTCAGGATGAGATGATCTCCGTCAGTCGACGTTGTAAATGGGCTGATCAGTCCGGGCTTCCCGATAAAATGCCGAATCTCCTTTTGTAAAGATCCATCGGAAAGGTCTATTTCTCTCAATGTGAATACATCAGAAATGATGAGCGATTCACCCTCTTCACTATTTTTTATTGAGATTCCACCTGCTGCAATAATCCCTCCTGGTACTACATCACGGACTTCCCGATCCGGTAAAACTTCAACAACACTCCCATCCTGGGCATGAGTAGCGAATAATCGATCGTCACTGTCAAAAACCAGGTTATCCAATCCCGGAATCATCTCAGCAACCAATTCCAAATCCCCACTCTTCAAATCCACACGACTTAGATGACCGGTAATCCGGTCAAGTACATGTAATCTTTCTTTTGAGTCGAATTTTACTGCTGCCGGCATTTCAAGCTGATCAACCACAACTTCTATTTCTGCTTTGTCTACATCCAATTTGCTCACCTGTCCTTTCATCCCAATGAGCCCATACAGGTAGCCATCCGGACCCCAGTCCATTGTTGCATTTAACCAACCGAGATCAGATGCAATGAGCCTGGGAGGATCATTCAGATCAGGGTCCAATTCGTAAAGTGCATCACCCGGAAAATCAAGTGCCACGAACAGACGTCCGTCATCTGAGAAAGTAACCGGATGCACACGCGGAGCCACATATTGCCTGATGATTGTACCATCCGGTGTAGGCCTTGCCACTTCTCCATTTAATATATCTGTCCAGTAAAGCGAACCATCTGGCCCATAAGTCAGGTCATCTGGTCCTAGTACACTATCCGCAATACTATACTCCTGATTTATTGAACCTGTCTCTTTATCCAGGTGAAAAATCGTCCTTGAAATGACGGAAGCTACGTACAGTTCATCATCCTGATCAACGTTGATCCCATTGGCACCGTGAATGGGACTGCCCCGGGTCAATACTTTTGGTAATTTTTCTTTGACCTCTGCTGTCTTTATAGTAGTGTTAAAGCATCCAACTGCAAAAAGGCAGAAAAGAAGCACAAAAAGTGTGCTGACAATCAATTGACTAAAGCCGGCCTTCATTTGTTATGGATTACTGTCTGCGAGTTCCATCTAAAGATACGAAAGGAAGTGTAGGTTTTCGAGCCATCAAGTTGTGATGAGCCTTCCTCTTGCATTTTTACTGTCTCAGTAATCTTTGATGATAGAAACATTTCTATCAATTCGAACATTTGCCGCTTCCTTTTTCAATTTGCAAAGCCGGAGAGGTTCAAAACCGAATACCATAACATTGATTTAATTTTATAATTAGTCAACTATTGTTGAATTAAAATACAACTTATTGTACTTGATATTAAGTATATTTAATAATTAGCGACGACTTGATTCTAATATTTACTAATAATTGGACTAATATTATACAATCGGCAATGCGAATTTTTCTGATAGGGAGTACTTTATTAATATTTGGAATTAATTCAGTACATGAAAGTTCTAACGCTTTTGGCCTTCCTTGTGCAATTTGGATTGAATTGTGTCTATGCACAACATCCTGACGCTGTATTCCCTATACCTCAAAATTATTCAGGCACAGACTACCAGCATATCAATCTTTACACAGGTGATCTAAACTACAGCCACACGATCACTACTTTTTCAGGGCGGAATTTGTCATATACCCTTGATATTCTTTATAACTCAAGATCGAGTGAAATCAATTTTAATAATCCTGAATCTTTCGAGCCTACAGTACTTGGTGGATATGGGTGGAAAATGATGGATTATCCAAAAATCGTTAAAGACAAAAACACATATTACCTCCTGGATGGTTATCGATCCTATCCGCTTAATCTCATAGCCGGTACGACAAATACATATACTGCTGGCTATTCTAAATATTTGTGGAAAATTGTTCGCTCTGGTAATGGTTCGAACTCTGATAATTGGCAAATAATAAAAGAGAATGGAGACAGCTATATATTTGACAAGAATGGAGTCGTTGGAAACCATACCCAATGGAATATTTCCAAGATGGCTCAGTCTCAATGGACAGATACTCTCTATTTCGACTATGATGGAAACACGCTCAACTCAATAAGTAACTTAATTAAAGATACAGTTGTCTTTCATTACAACACGACAGGTGATGAGCAATTGCTGGTCAGGCTCGACCATAATCATAAACGTACAATTCTAAAATATGAGAATTATAGGTTCAAGGGATCTACTTATCCCTTATTGACAGAAATTCAGACGCAACATCAAATTGCTCCGGATATCTATGACGAGATGACTTCGAGTATGGATTTTAGTTACATTGAAGAAACCGGTTTAACGACAAATACCGGAGCTTTGGATTCTATGATCCATTCCAATGGTGCGATCATGGCTTACCTGTACAAGCAACATTCAATAGCATCAGATACTTATTTTTCGACCGTTCAGGTCGCACACAATAACGGTTACAATAATAGTTCGGGAAACATTATAGACCCCAACACATATACCTACTTAGAATATGATATTAGTAATGCCCGAGTCGATAGTACAGGTATTTATGCCCAGTATAATCAAAGCACGGTGTTCCCGGGTGGGAGAGTAAGTGCAAATCATGAGGAGAGACACCCTTACGGCAATATTGAGTATTACTATTTGAACGGACAACCTTCAAATTTATTAGAAAATCTTCCATCCAATTATAATGCTAGTATTGTGGGCAATGCAGTATTGCGTGGAGCTCCTTATCTGTCCAAAATAAACAGTGATTCTTTAGTGCATATCAATGATAAAGAAGGATCCTCTGAAGTGCAATATTGGGATGTGGGTCTGGTGCCAGGTACGAGTAACGCTGGTAATGAGAGTAGATTTTATCCACAATTGGTAAAATCCATAACGACCACATACAACGTAGCCAATACGACCACAAATATTTATGATCAGGATATAGCGATGCTAACAGAAACGCATACATCAAGGTCTAATCCTCAGCCTGCTACTTCAGGTCAAAATCAAAGAGACTCCGTCAAGATTTTGTACACATATGCCTTCCAGCAATACCCTGAATTAGGTCCGGCAAATCTGCATATTCTAAGCCCAATTGCAAGAACAATAGAGGTTGTTCTTCACAACACCACGACGACCTGGGACACTACATTATGTGATGTGGTACAATGGACCCAATGGGACAGTGAAGGCCAACCTGGTACAAATGGGAAATGGGCCGAATGGAAAAAATATAAGATGGCAAGTGCCTCATCATCGACTAACGAAGCCTTTGATTTACATCTGAGCAGCCGGGAATGGCAGTTGGATAAAGAGATTTTGGTACGAACAGCGGATGGAGATGAAGGTGGAATGGTTGGTGCCGACAGTATAAGGCACTATTTCACCTATACTACATCGGGCTACCCAAGCCATCCAATAGCCAACTTCACCAATACTAATCCCTACACTGGTCAATCATTTTACCGGGGATTCGAACCTTACGAACAATTTATTCCTGACGCACCAAAAAACAGATTATACGATTCAAGCGCTCACAGTGGCAAGTATGCACTCAATGTAGTGCATTTCGATGCATCAGTAATACTAGAACCAAAAACAGAGCAGTATATCTGTTCTTTTTGGTATATGACTGATGATTTGATTCCTACCATTGTGTCCGTTCAGATACAAACGGGTGTAATTCTGACTAAGGTTTTAGATCCCACTTTTGGTGAATGGAAGTACATAGACCTTTTAACAGACTCTCTTTCCTCCACTATATCAGGCGATACAGCCACAGTTAATATTGATCATGGTGGAAGCAAACTGTATATAGATGACATCCGCTTCGGACCAGCTATTCTTCCTTTTTCTGCTACTGTGTACTCCACTGAAGCCAGGCAAGTGTCTGCACTGATTGATAACAATGGAGGTACAGATGTTACGGTTCCGGATCGATTTGGCAAGAATGTTCTGGAAGTAGGTCCGGATTCTACCCGAAAGGTAAAAACATTATCCTTTTATTACGACTCCAGAAAAGGTAATACCCTTTTTGGTAATAGTGATTTGTTCAATCCGAATTATCCCAACAGCGACATAACCGTGTTTTCAGTCGGACCGAGCTACTGGGATGGATTCAACTATACACCCAGTTCTTACTTTCCAACTTCCAACCTTCATAATATGGAGATCGTGGATGGGCTGCTCAAGAATACAGGAACTGTCAGCAATCCCGGTACGGCAATTTCATCCATTCAAATCCAATCTAATGACTTTGTAGTCTTTGTAGAGGCTATCGGCAATGATCTGGGCTCCGGAGAAGAATTAGGAATAACATTTTCAACTTCTTCGGTCCCGCAAGAAACTGTCCGATTTGTGCTAACCCCGGTCTCCTTTAAGCTCTATAAGCCTTCGGGCAACGTGGTGTTACGAAGCATTGCTTGTTCGACAATTCCGAATAGCAGCAGCTTGTTTCTTGAGATAATAAATCAAAACCATCTTTTTGCTTATGCCGACGGTCGATTCCTTTTTGACTACAAATTTCAGGAAAACCTTACCGGACCTATTGGATTAATCTCGACAAATGAAAATAGCTATTTTGACAACTTTGTTCTTGTAAATGATCCTTGGGTATCTATGAATACATATGATGCCGGTGATAAACAAAAACAAAAACTTATACGAAGTACTTCAACCCAATTACATACTGTCGCCCACCTCTATGGTGGCGAAATGGACCTTTTAGGAGCGTCCACCAGACATGCCTTCGTCGATAATACGGATACCCATCAGACTTCTGGTCTTGGCTTGACTTATATGGCTGATTTCGCAAAGTACGATGCCAAAAATCAAAAAGTAGATACCTCAAGTATCGTTGCCAAATTATATGGTTACGACAATCCCTATGAATCCTCTCAAACTTATTTCAATAGTCCACTTTTAAATATCCAATCTTCAGGAAGTGGGGGTGAATTTGCGGCAGACAGCATGGGCACTGATTATACATATACCGGAGGTGCACTAACAAGTGTAGGAATCGACGATGGAACATTGGTAATGAATCAGGTAACAAATCCTGACAAACTTCAGACCACCGAAGCCGTTAATCATGAAAATACGCTTTTTGCCCGAGTACAAAATTATGCGGGAGATACCATATCCAGTCAATACGAACATGATCCGTTCATGCGGCTTGAAAAGGAATATCAACCAAATTTTTTTCCTGACGGGGAAAATAATCCGAATTTTTTCACAGGTAATACTTACGATTTTGTTGGAAATAAAACAGCAATATCGGATCCGGACAAAGGGCAATTTCACTTTGTCTATTCTCCGGACAATCTTTTATTCTTTGCCATAGACTCAACCGGACTTTCCTTATCGCCTAATGTGATTCAATATTTTATATATGACCATCTGAACAGACTCGTGGAGCAAGGATATTACCGGGAATCCTGGAACGAGGATGACATGCAGCATTATGCCGATAGTAATACATATCCTCCCTGGAATCCTACCTGGTCAAAAAAGTGGGAGTACGATGGCAATCAATTATCTCCGGATCTTGGACACCTGACCAAAGCATCCACCAATAATGACTCCGATAACATTGCTGATGTTATAGACTGGATGAAGTATGATCTTGAAGGAAATCAGGTTCAGGCTTCGACCCAGGTCCCTGCATTCAATAATTCTGTTTATGTATTTGATTTCAAATACAACAACGCCAATCAAATAACAAACATTACCTCGGGCACCTCATATGATGTCACCTATACGTATAACAATTTTGGCAAAATCTCAGGTGTAGGCACTTCTGATAATCCTACTTATTATGCCTCCTTCGAATATCAAGACACCATTATCACTGCTACTCTAAATAATGGACAAATTCAAAGAATATATGATCTGAATCCCGCAGGGTGGATCGATAATATAACGGATCCATTCTTTAGTGATTCACTTACTTATACTAAGGGCGGAGTTGATGGTGCCGGATATTTTAGCGGATCCATTGCCTCTGCTACCTCAGGATTTAATTGGGTAAATGCTCCAGCTGCCTATACCTACAAATACAAGTATGATGGATTTGGCAGATTGATCGCAGGTTATGTTGTCGAGACGGATCAGAACGATCTGAATTATGCCACGTATGATGATAACGGCAATCTAAAAATCCTCCAAAGATGGAAGGACAAGACCATTTTTTGGAACGATGAAAAATCCAATAAACAGGCTATCCAAACTGCTTACATTGGAAACCTTGCCACTCCTGCATCAGTGAATCAAGAATCCTACGTCATCCATGGAATGGATATAGATCCACTAACAAGAAAAGTGTATTGGGTTGATCAGTCATTTAAGACACAAGTGGTCAATTTTGACGGATCGGATCAAATAACACTTCCTCTAACCCTTCCCATTTATCCTGACGGCATTGCCTTAGATCTGGTCAATAGAAATATCTACTACGCCATTCCTTTTATGGGTTATGTCATCAAAGCTGATTTTGATGGAACACATTCGGAGATAATTGCACGTGATAATCATCCTCAGGATATCGTTGTATATCCGAAGGCCAATCAACTCTTATGGCCGGATGGAACAGCTCCGGATCACATCAGCATAAAAAGTTCGGATCTCAACGGAGACAATATCAAGACCTTGATTTCATTTCCTGCGGGGAGTCCAACAGTGCTGGATATTGCTTTGGATACCATGCGCAAGAGGATCTATTGGTGTACTTCCACTTCCATCCAAAGCGCTAATTTGGATGGTTCTGATATAACAAATGTATATTCTGAGGGAAGCGGAATTCGAAGGATTTCCCTGGATATATTTAACAAAGAAGTCTTCTGGTCGGATGCCAACTCTATTCAACTCATTCGATTCGACGGAACAAATCAATCGACAGTACTTTCTAACCTAGCCAATCCTGAATGGATTTACCAAAATTTGAGAAATAACATTTATACCTACGAATCCGGGACAAATAAAGTCGTGGGTACTGAAGGTACAATAGACCAATTCACATATGATGCATCGGGCAATGTAATACGGAATGCCAAGAATGGGATAGACAGTCTGGTTTACGATAATATTACGAATCTTACAACGGCCGTTTACAAAGATTCCGATACTAGTATATATGCCTACAATTATTTAAATCTCAGATCTTTTACGAAATCTGGCGATACCCGAAAAATCAATCTTTATGGTAATAACAACTCGCCATTAGTCCAACTGAATGATTCCGGAAATGGCAGTGTCAGTGAAATTCAATATGTCTACGGACCATTTGGCCTAATAGCCATTAAATACCAAGGAGCACATTACTATGTCTTGAAAGACCATCTTGGCTCTATCCGAGTGGTAGTAAATGAGAATGGAAATGTAGAGGGTTGGTATAATTATTCCCCATTTGGTAGCTTGATGACTGACATTAGTCAACCAGTAAATCCAGCCACTGTTCCAGTTAACTATTTGTATACAGGTCAGGAATTTGACTCTGAGCTTAAAGTTTACAATTATAAGGCCAGGCTATATGACCCTGATTTAGGAAGGTTTTATTCTACTGATCCTCTTATTCAATATAGCAGCCCATATTCATACGCCGGGAATGATCCTGTTTCCAACATTGATCCTAGTGGCACATGGGGTTGGAAAAGTATCCTGGGAGTGATAGGAGGAAGTGCCCTGGTAGTAGCCGGGGCAGTGACATTTCAGCCTGAATTCGTCATCGGAGGCCTTTTCATAGCTGGAGCTTCTACGATAGCAGGTGCACACTCAAGCATATCCACTTCAACACCTGGTTTAATTGGTGCTTCAGGTAATACCTATATTACAAAGACCATGGACAAACACTACAGAGGGGAAGAAAAGCCTGGAAATTCAATATGGCCAGGTAGTCAGGTCAAGTATCTGAATTCCGCAGAAAGAGCTCAATATGAACTATTTGTGCAAGCTGGTAAATTGGTAGATAAAAATGGCAACCTTTACGATACCAAGTCTGCAAGTTCAGCATTTTCAGGTGGCAGAGCAATATTTGTAATGGGAAAAACAGGAAGAATATTTGCTAATAAAAGTCATTCAGTTGGAAAGTTTCATCATTCCAGCTTCCTTGCCGGACAACCCGTTGGTGCAGCAGGGGAAATCAAGGTTGATAATGGTGAAATCAAACTTATATCCAATAAAAGCGGTCATTACAAGCCCTCAAAGATGTATATAGATCAATTTTTGAAGGAACTAAAGACGCGGGGAATCCCTAGTACAAATAAAATAACATTGGATATCATTTAGGTCCAAGAATAAATTTTATGGAGAAGAACAAAACATTAACATATCTGAGATACATTCTCTACAGGACGATATTTGAAAAAGATATAACTGCGAAGACATTTGCAGATCCTAACTGTCTCGTAAAATTAGAACGGGAACAAGGTGAAAAGAACTTCACGATGATATTAAAGGCAATGAAACACGGAATCGATAATCCGGATTCTGAGTTCAACTTACTTCTGCCCAATCTACCTCATTCTAACGATGACATTCTCATTTACTTAAAAAACCTTTATCACGCATGGACGCAACTAAAAAATGGAAAAGCTCAAAATACTTGCTGACTAAGATTGGCTTTGTACTGATAATCTGGACACTTATACAATCTTGTGGCAGCACTAACGACCCGGTACTTGAGCAGGATCGTAAAGATGTGGCTTATCTTATTGCCCAAACTCCGGTGCAGGAATCTGTTCCGCTGGATCTCTCGGACGAGACACATCACAGATTTTATATGAGGCAGTTGGAATTAGGTGGAATTGACAAAAATGACCAGCCACAACTTTTCAAAACTCTTGAGGAGACTCGTCAGAAACATGAAGAAATGGGTACGGAGGAACAGGGAGATAATGATCCTGTATATGCAATTCACGCATTCTCTGGCTTAGGAGCTGATCCCAATGCGCCCGTCGGAAATAATTACATGAGTTCTGGCTTTTCATCTGCTCCAGGTGGAACACATTACAGTCTTTTGACCATGCGACTTTATGACAGCCTTAATAATCCACTGGATACCCTGGTACAAGTGACACAGGAATTTTCTAATGGAGAATACTTAACCATTAATGCTTATGGTGAATTACAAAATTCAAGTGCGGTACACTCTATTTACAGCTATTACTATATAGATACAACCAATACCCCACATGGTCCGTTTGTCAAGCGTGCATATACTACTGACACACCTGAGAGCATTAACGTATCAAATCCCGTTAATAAGAAAGGTGGGCCTGAGATCGTTGTCTGTATGGATAGAGCACATAATGACTGTGATTATGATACCATAGGCTTTCCCCAAGGAAATGTAATGTTTCCACTCACGGGAAACATTACATATTCAGGACAAATTAATTCTTCAGGAGGAAAGCCTATATCGGGTGTAGCACAGATTTCGCTGGCCAGAAATGGAGGATGCTATGTCGAGTTAAATTCACCTTCCAATTTTTTTGACTTTACCAGCATAAGTAATGGCGGCAAAACACTCAACTGGAACATTCAGGCAGCGGATTTCAATAACGTCTGTTTGGGTCATTTATATTATACCGACGTTACCTTCAATCAATTTATTGGAGTACTTGTTGACAACAGATTCGTTGGTGCTACGATTACGAATGCACCTCAAGCCATTTGCGATGATAAGGCCGTAAAATGTATTCCGGATATGAAGGTGGTATCGGGTTGCCTTGCAGCCGAAACTTTAATCACTATGGCCAATGGCTCTTCTATACGTATCGATAAAGTTCCGGTGTTTGAAAAAGTTCTGGCAGATAAAGATGGAAAAACACTGACTATTGAATACACCACTATTGGTATCGAGACCATTCCAATATTTGTGATAACAGATGATCTAGGTCACAAGTTGAAGATTACCGCTTTCCATGCCGTACCCACCCAGAACAGAGGCGTAAGAGTAGTGGAGGAATTACAGGTGGGAGATATATTGTTAACATTGGACGGTGACTCAAAAATCGTAGACATCAGTCGTGAGTATTATGACAAAAATGTATGGAATCTGGCAGTTGGGGCCGTGAACGAGTCCTACGATATCAAAGAAGGTACCAGTACATTTTTTGCCAATCGGATACTGGTTGGTGACAGCAGGATGCAGACTCACTTTTCACAGCAGTACAGATTCAAACCAGGGACCATTTTGCAAAAACTGCCTGAAGAATGGCACCTAGATTATAAAAACTATTTGAAAAAGAACAATTAGTATAAAAAGAGACTGCAGACTTACTAAAATCAGAGCCATGGACAGGATGATTTAGGTGAGTCCATCAAGAAGCTACCACTTCCACGCCACCCGCAGAAACTCATCACCCAACCGGACTTCGGGTTAATATGCCACCCGCAGAAACTCATCACCCAACCGAAAGTTGGGTGATGAAGACAAAAAAAGGGTATGACCGGAAGTCATACCCTTATGTCTTTACATAAGCGTTCAGTCAGATTACATAGACCATTCTTTGATGGACTTTTCATTCATTCGGATGTAATCGTCATTGCCAGCTTCTTTTGCAAGCATTAATGATTTCTTGGCAGCTTCAATAGCTTCTGCCTTTCTTCCCAATTGGGCAAGGATTAAAGACTCCTGTCTTACTTGCCAGAATCTTGGACTGTCACCATGAGTTGCTTTTTGAACATACTTCAATGCCTTTTCCAAATTCTCTCCTGTACTGGCAATATACTGTCCTGCGGCGTAGTAATCACCATTAGATGGTCCTCCCAATACCCTGTCGATATTGGCCATTACTGCCTTATGAGTATGAACACCGATTTGCACCGGTACAATGGTCTTGTCCCAGATAAATTCTAACACACCACCATCATTTTCCAGGTTGGCAACGGTGATGAAGAAATTGTGCACAGAAAACGGAAGTTCCTGTGGAGTCACGGTCACTACCAGATCAGGTTCCTTATCAAGATATGATCCGAAATTGCCTGACTCATACTTGTAAAAGTGAACATCCCAGCTTGACATTCCCGGCTTGGTCAAAATAGCATAAGCACCAGCTTTCAAATCATTGCCTTCAACGGTAACATCATCGCTGAAACTGATCTTCGTCGCAGCATTAGCACCTGTTCTCCATACTTTGTCATATGGTACCAGGTCACCAAAAATCACTCTTCCCTTTACTCCGGGTCTGGAGTATTCACCCTTAATCTCAGTCAAACCGACAGTCTGAGAGAATGATGCAGCCGGAGAGGCAGCAGGCGTACGTATTTGTCCAAGAGCCATCGTCGCTGCAGCAGCGATAAATAGGAGTGCAAAAGATAATTTTTTGAGCATTTTTCTTTTTTTAGTTAGTAATAAGGAGGCACAAAGATAACCATTGTACAATAAGAAAAAATAGGGGAATCAAGTATTAGCCCTTATTGTCGGCGATGATCTTTTTCTTGAGCAAAATGAACTCCTCATCGTCAATCAGGCCTTTCTCCTTCATATCTGCCAACTCCTTAAGACGAGACAATGGATCTTTTTCTGCCTCTTCAGCTTTTTTCTGTTGCTTCTCCTGCTGTTTCTGCAGATCTTTTGCAACTTCCTTTCCCTTTTCAAATTGCTCGTCATACATCCTCTTGATGCGTGAGACATCAAAGTCAAGAAAGGTGCCTCCTTTATCGAAGTGCACTTTAAAAACTTCACCCAGGGCATAGGTCGAAGCACCGGATAAGACGGCCAAAGCCACTCCTCCCATTACAGAGCCAACACCAGGGATAAACTTAAATATACCTGCACCCATTCTCGCAACGGACGCTCCGGTGAGCGATGTAATGATAGCCTTGCCCTGGGTCTCTTTAAAATCGACATCGTATAACCTGCTCAATTGACGGATCATGTCCAATTGAATAGCGGTAACCGCAAAAAAGTCTGCTATAGGTACCGGTATAAAACCCGCTCCCATTGACCAGATAATGTGATTCTTGATGATCGTATTGGCGTGACTTACCTTATTTTCCATATTTATCCGTTAGACCCGAAATTTACGCCGATTCATTCGTTTTTCACGGAAGTATCGATTAATCGGCTTTCTTCCTCGACATTAAAGGATCTGAAAAGCCTTCCTGAAGGCTTCAGTTTCAAATACCTGACCCCTTTTTATGGAATCGATGAGACGAGCACTAAAGAAGGGAGCCAGGGAAAATCCTTTGGTGCCCAAACCATTAAACAAGTGCAAATTCCCGTAGCCGGGATGTGTTCCTATCAAGGGACGTCTATATTTCGTCGCCGGTCTGATCCCCGAAAAATGCCCCTCAACCTCATACGGGGAGACGACGGAATGTTCTAAAAACTCATTGAGTTCTGAAAGTTGATCCTTGTCAGGGTATTCATTGTTAAAATCGTACTGAAAGTTGCTGCCGACCCAGAATAGGTCATCTTCAAGGTGAACGATAAATTTTCCAAATTTTACCATCAATTCCCTTGGAAACGAATTCAACCTGCACAAGAGAATTTCACCTTTGGCAGGGCGATAGGCATCTGTGACAAACCATGGATCTACAACGCCGTGATAGCCTGTTGCAACAATGCAATGATCATATTTTCTCCCTTGATAATGAACAAAGCCATTTCCTAACTCAAGATTTTCGAGCCGAACGGTTTCTTCCTTCAGACTTTCTTCATTCTTCAGCAAGGTTCTGAATGACGAGATCAATTCGGAGGCATTAATCCGGAATGAAGCATCTACCCTTCCAAAGAGATTGGCATTCCGAAATTGATCCAGCAGGAAGCCATTGTCGTGAATAGAAATAAGATCTTCATACTCAGCATCCATCATTTTACTTCGCCACAGATTTTCGGCCCTGATGTCATGTACATGCCTCCATAAGGGCATCTCTATCAGTATATCCCCTTGAAGTCTGGTTTGGATTTCCTGATAACATTTGCGTGCAAAAGGCACCAACTCACTGGTCCTCCACGATTTTACAAAATTAGGACCGGTAACCGGATTGATGATGGCGGAAGAATGATGAGACGTGCTTTTCAAGGCTCCTTCGTCGTAGACATCAATCCTCCATCCACCCTGCAAAGCATGCCAGGCCAGCATCGTTCCACCGATACCCTGCCCGATGATCATACAGTTCTTTGATGTCTTACTCCTCATACAGGGCAGACTTATAGGCAGCAAGGCATCTTTCCCGGGCAAACTTGTGATCCACCATAGGGTCAGGATAGGCATCCGTCCCATATTCAGGAACCCATTTCTTTATATAAATTCGATCTTTGTCAAATTTCTCCATTTGAGAAGCAGGATTGAAAATTCTGAAATAAGGGGCGGCATCAGTTCCTGAACCCGCGGCCCATTGCCATCCTCCATTATTCGAAGCCAGATCAAAATCCAGAAGTTTCAATGCAAAATACGCCTCCCCTTTTCTCCAGTCAATGAGCAAATGTTTGGTCAGGAAACTTGCCGTCACCATTCGCACCCTGTTGTGCATGTATCCCGTCGCATTCAACTCCCGCATTCCAGCATCCACCATGGGATATCCGGTTGTACCCGTTTTCCATCTTTCAAAGTCTTCCTTTGAATCCCGCCATGCGACCCGGCCATATTGTGATCTGAATGCCCCCTCCACTACGTGTGGAAAATTGGCGAGGATTTGAGCATAGAAGTCTCGCCAGATCAATTCACTTAGGTAGACCTCTGACAATTCAGCCGCCTTCATTGCTTTCTTGCGGATACTTATGGTGCCAAACCTGAAGTGAATGCCCAATTTCGTGGTACTATTCTCATTTCCCGGGAAATTACGGGTTGAGCCGTAATTCTTTACCACTCCACGGGCAACTACCTTATCAGGAATGTTCAACTTCGATCTGGTAAAACCTAATTCCTTCAAGCTGATCATTTTCTCTGCATCAACCTTGGCACAACCGTCCAAATAGTTTTCTGATGAAAATATAGACTGGTTGCTATTGTATTGCTCCAAAAATTCGGAATTGAACTGCTCTAACCATCTTCTTTTATATGGAGTAAAAACGGTATAAACGCCACCTGTCTTGGATAAAATCTCTTTCTTTTCAAAGATCACATGGTCCTTAAAGGTGTTGAATGAAATGCCATTTGCATGCAAAAGTTCTTTAACGGCTTCATCCCTCTTGATAGCGTAGGGTTCATAATCATGATTGGTATATACTGCCCGAATGTTCATTTCACCAATTAAGTCACTCCATACGGCCTCGGGATCCCCGTATCGAACGATCAGGTCACTTCCGCCATCGTTCAATTCATCCTTGATCAATTTCAACTGATCATGAATAAATGTCACCCTGGCATCATCTTCAGGTAGCTCATCAATAATATTGGAATCAAAGATGAAGAGAGGAAGGACATTACCGGACTGTGTCAATGAATTAAAGAGACCGTGATTGTCTTCAAGCCTCAGGTCCCGGCGAAACCAGAAAATTGTCTTTTCCATAAATCTTGCTAATTATGAGAATCTTCGCTAACTATCTAATTCACACGATATATATTTGTTCAAAATTTGAATGATGTCAAAGCATCCTGGCCTTGGAGTTGTGCTCTTGATTGGCTCGATTTTCTTTTTATTCGGATGTCAGGAAACCCGGGAAAGTCCTTCTTCCGAAATTGAATTGTTGTATAAGGAGTATGAATTGCAACCTTCCACGGAAAAGGCTGAGATATATCTCGATTCTTTGAGCTCATTTATCAGAGCAAATATTGAACACACACAATTTATAAAACCCCACTTGGTCAGGGGCGTTCAGGTTTCCATTGCCCAGGGACAGCTTTCCAGGACTTCCAATTATCTCTTGCCTCTGTTGAGGCTATATCCTGACCTTGAAGATCGAAACGGATATTTGCTCTCATTGGGCGAAGTGATGCATACCCTGCGAAAGAGGCATGCGTCCAGCGTCATTTTCAAAGAGCTGGTATCCAGGAACCCTGATGATCAAAAAATCATTGATCGCAGTATCTTAATTGATTCGGCGGCCCTGGTGGAGACAGACTATGTCGAATATTTGTTTCAACAGATCTTGATAGATCCCGATGAATATGGAGTGAACAGAAATGCTTCACTAGTCTATGTCGATGCTACGGAAGCGTTGGCATTGGTATCCCCGGAAAGATCTGATGTTCCCGGTCACCTGTACAGGGCAGCAGAAGTAGCGAGAAGTATGCGCACTTTTCCGAAGGCCATGAGCCTTTACGACTGGTTAATCAAGGATTACCCCGATCATGAAAAAACACCGACGGCCATGTTTATCAAGGGATTTATTTTAGAACAGGACTACGATCTGATCGATGAAGCTCGTGAAGTTTATACAGAGTTTCTAATAAAGTTTCCAGAACACGAAATGGCTGAAAGTGCTCAATTCCTGCTGAACAACTTAGGCAAGAGCGATGAAGAGATCCTTCAATCGATAGAGTCCAACCGGGTAAATTCCAATAATTAATCAGCGGCCAATTCAATCTTGTCGTACGGCTTCAATTTATTTCCCTTGACCGAAGCTTCGATAACGAGGTAATACTTTGATTTGGCATTTTTGATCAATTTGGCAAAGGAAGAAATGCCCCTGTAAACGAAGTTTTTGTCTCCAAATCGATCCATGGAAGATTTTAATGTCTCGAATGGAAGTTCAAACCTTTGAGTGATTAAAGTGTCTTTATCGATTTTCTGGCTGATGGCAATTGTTTCTTCACCAAGGACATATTCATCGATCAATTTTGATTTTCTTCTTCCACGGGAGTATTTCTCTTTAAAAATCAGTTTGACATCTTCGACTTCCTGGTCTGACTGGGACGAAATGGTGAAGCTACCGGTCAGAATTCCATCATGAAGATCAAACGTGTCTTCTACATCCAAAGAGACCTTGACTCCTTCAATTCCCAGCCAATCTTTTACCTTCTTGATCATACTATGAGGCAAGATAGTGGATTAGGCAGAAATCATCTTTCTATTCGGATGAATGGCATCTGCCGGACGATGACCTCGTATCTATAGTCGATTTTATGAATTGACAACTTCAAGTCCCAACGCAATACCTTTTTGTATCATAAAGTCGTGAGCAGCCTCAAATTCATTAGGGATTTCACCGTCTAAAATCGCTTCGCGAATAGCGGTTTTGATTTCACCCACGAGACGTGATGGACCGATATTAAATGCGGACATGATCTGCTCACCGGATATGGGAGGTTGCCAATTTCTTAGTCGATCACTTTCCTCTACCTCGATCATTTTTTGTTTGACCAATTCATAATTCATGAGGTATCGCTCCATACGCCTGGGATTCTTAGTTGTAATGTCTGCCTGGCAAAGCAGCATCAAATCGTCGATATCGTCACCTGCATCAAAGAGTAAACGACGTATGGCAGAATCCGTAATATCATCCTTAGTCAAACTAATCGGACGAAGGTGGAGTCTTACGAGCTTTTGGACATATTGCATTTTCGCATCGAGGGGTAATCGCAACTTTCTGAAAATCTTAGGCACCATATGACTTCCAACCACCTCATGTCCATGAAACGTCCAACCTGTGGTCCGGTCAAATCTCTTGGTTCTGGGCTTGGCAATATCATGCAGGACAGCTGCCCATCGAAGCCAAAGGTTGTCGGACATAGCTGCAACATTGTCCAAGACTTCTGTTGTATGGAAATAGTTATCCTTATGACCATGACCATCCAGGTAATCGACTCCCTTTAAGGCATAAAGTTCAGGGAAAATGACTTCGATCAAGCCCGTGTAAAGTAGTAATTTCAAACCGACCGAAGGCCTGGAACTCATTATTATTTTGTTCAATTCGGTTGTAATCCTTTCCTGGGAGACGATTTTTATTCTACGTACATTTTTTTGAATGGCCCCAAACGTCACCGGATCGATTGTAAAGTTTAGTTGAGATGCAAATCGTACGGCCCTCATCATCCGCAGTGGGTCATCGGAAAAGGTAGTATCCGGATCCCTCGGTGTTCGGATCACTTTTTCTTCAATATCCTCTATACCATTGAATGGGTCGAGGAACTGACCATATTCCTCACCATTAATTTGCATGGCCATGGCATTGATCGTGAAATCGCGTCTCAGTTGATCATCCCTGAGCAAACCAGGGGCTACTTTGGGTTTACGGCTATCCGGAGCATAGGATTCTTTTCGTGCCCCGACGAACTCAACATCGACATCTCTGTATTTGATCATGGCCGTTCCGAATTTTTTGAATACAGAGGGACGTGAAGCACTGAGTAGATTGGATACCCTTTGTGCCACCTGAATAGCGTCGCCAATTACAACAACATCCATATCGGTTGTCTTTCTGCTCATGATTTTATCCCTGACATAGCCTCCAATTAAATAGGCGTCAAGGTGTAGGTCATTAGCCACTTCCCTGATGGCCCGGATTATTTCTTCTTCTAATGAATTGAATGTAAACTGCAAAGAGGGCTGTTTGGAAGATTAAGCAATGACCATTTGATCGGCATACCTTTCTTCTATCTCATCCATTGTAGCAAAGAGCATCTCAGGATCATGCTCGGTTACCAGTATGCTGCGGTACTTTTTGATTTGTGGTAATCCCCTGAAATAGTTGGTATAGTGTCTGCGCATTTCCAAAACGCCTAATTTTTCCCCTTTCCAGGAAATGCTCCTGCTCAAATGCCTCCTGGCTGCTTCGACCTTTTCGCTGATTGAAGGTGGGTCAAGCGTCTCACCAGTCCGGAAATGATGTTTGATTTCGCGAAATATCCATGGATTGCCTATGGATGCTCTTCCGATCATGATCCCATCTACCCCATATCTTCGACGGTACAAATCGGCTTTTTCCGGAGAGTCAATATCTCCATTTCCAAAAATTGGAATGTAGATTCTCGGATTCTCTTTAACTTCCCGAATGTAGCTCCAATCCGCTTCACCTTTATACATCTGTTTACGGGTCCGGCCATGTATGGCAAGGGCCCTGATCCCAACGTCCTGCAATCGCTCAGCCACTTCAGAAATCCTGATTGAATGATCGTCCCATCCAAGCCGGGTCTTGACGGTTACAGGAAGATTTGTTGATTGCACGATGGCCCTGGTCAATTCAACCATTCTCGGAATATCCCGGAGGATACCGGCACCGGCCATCTTACAAACGACCTTTTTGACCGGACACCCGTAATTTATATCCAACACTTCCGGTTGAGCTTCCTCTACAATTTCAGCTGCCCGCTTCATCGATTCGAGATTGGCACCGAATATCTGAATACCAATCGGTCGTTCTTCATCATATATATCCAGTTTCCGGACGCTCTTATGTGCATCGCGGATCAGGCCTTCTACAGAAATAAATTCGGTATACATCATGTCACAGCCCTGCTCTTTACACAAAGCACGAAAAGGCGGGTCTGATACATCTTCCATTGGTGCGAGCAACAAGGGAAACTCCTGAAATTCTATATTACCTATTCTGACCACATTATTGAATTCAACCAGGCACAAAGGTATGAGATATTCAAATAATAAAAAGTTCCCTTGTAAGACACAGAAATTTCCTACAAAGACTTATTTAATAATATTTTATACATAAGGAAATTTTGTAATATGATTTATTTTGTTAACTTTATTCTTAATTCTGTGTTAAGTTATAGGGAAGAATATATTTTTTTCCTTCAGAATTCAGTTTAATAAACAGTTAGATAGTTTTTTCATACAATTCGGCAAGAAGCTTACTTTGGTAAGCTTCTTTTTTTTATTTGAACAGATTGATCAGCCGGAACAGTATTGTGAGCAATACGCTGAGAATGATCATGGTAGTAATTGGAAAATAAACGTTCACATTTTCCTTTTCTATCCTGATATCCCCTGGTAAATTTCCGATCCATTTCAACTTGTGTCCGGCAAAATAGATGAGGAGCCCTGCTACGACTATAGCCACTCCTGCCAGGATGATCCATTTTCCGATCTGTTGATGTGACATCTTGAAGAATTACCAAAGTTTGGCCGGGTAGACATTCTGACGAATCAATTCATGGATCCTATTCTCAACAAATGGTTTATCCTCCCGATAAGTAACGCCAAACCATTCTTCAGAACATTGCAGGACCTTAATCTTTTTCTGATCCCTAACGATCATATCTTCTATTAGTAAAGGGATAAAGAACTCAGATTTCAATTCGTGTCCTCTTTCATGAAGAAAGTGCACAAAATAATCCTCACAATATTGAAAATAGTCCGGATAAAATCCCCAAAAATTCATAGAGACCGGTGTGGCCGGGTCGAGATAGGCAGGTCCTTCATCGGTGTCATACCTGATTCGGTCATTTTCATCATATACGATTTTGAGTCGTTCATTGATCTCTTTTAAATCACCCATTGCATTTAAATCACAAACACCCCGATTGACAGCTCCGTGACGGCTCATCGTTTTGTCCAACTGGTATCCCACCAAAGCATAATTCCCGGAATCATTTTTATTAAAGAAATTTACAATGACGCGGTATGCGTCCCGGCCATAGAAGTCATCCGCATTGATCACGACAAACGGTTCATCGATCACATGTCTGGCAGCCCATACAGCATGAGAAGTACCCCATGGCTTCGTTCTTTCCGGGTTATAGTCGGCGCCTTCAGGCACGTCAGTCAATTCCTGGTAGACAAAATCAGCTTCTATCTGGTGCTCAAATTTCCCGGCGAAAAATTCCCTGAACTCTTTATTAAAACTTTCGCGAATTACAAATACAACCTTTCCAAAACCTTCTCTGATCGCATCATAGATGCTGTAATCCAGGATGGTTTCACCATTCGGACCGAAGGCATCCATCTGCTTCAAGCCACCATAACGACTCCCCATACCTGCTGCAAGAATCAATAATGTAGGTTTCATTCCGTAAAATTTGGCACAAATATGTAAACTGAGTTCGACATATTATAACAATTCACATTTGTTACCAAATCGTTCCCAGCCATTTCCGGACTTATTACATAACGGAATGTAACTATATATGTAATACCCTTAGGATCAAAAGATAAGAATCAAGATTTGTCAGGTATTTTTCAGATATAAATGCGCACAATTATTAATTTCGCCTTGTTTTTGCATTTTTTTAGTTGATCAAGAATAAAAATCCCTGGAAATGATACATATTACGAATATTTGTTATGTATATTTGCCTGATATAAAGTGATTTAGGTCTGAAATGAGGAAATATACTATAGTACTTATCTGTTTGTTGTTATTCGGTTGTACCAAAGATACTGTCTCTGACAAGGTTCAGTTGGATCGTGAATTGAAGAGATTAATATCCACAACTTCCCCTTCCGGGAATTATTCCTACTATATTTTGCCAGATGGGAATGACCTCTCCGAAATACCTCAAGACAGCAGGAATCCCCTTACAAAGGCCAAGATAGAGCTCGGGAAAATGCTCTTCTTCGAAACGGGATTGGCCATGGATTCTAAATTTGAATCAGGGAGAAGAACTTATTCTTGCGCAAGTTGTCATATTCCGGAAGCCGGATTCAGACCAGGTGCACCTCAAGGTGTAGCCGACGGTGGAAAAGGATACGGAATCAATGGAGAAGGAAGGCTCAAGGTGTCAGACTACGAAGAAGCTGATCTCGATGTTCAAAGCGCACGTCCGCTGAGTCTGATCAACGTGGCATATGTGACCAATACCTTTTGGAATGGACAATTTGGAGGGGATGGAGTAAATAAGGATACTGAAGAGGTATGGGATCTGCGAGAAGATACGGAAAGAAACAGATTGGGTTTTGACGCGATTGAAACTCAAAACATAGAAGGCATTAAAGCGCACCGAATTGCGGTGAACAAAGATCTATTGGATCAATTTGGTTATACCCAATTATTTGATGAGGTGTTTCCCGAGGTACAGGAAGAACAGCGTTATACCCAATTCACGGCATCTTTGGCTCTTTCGGCCTATATACGTTCGATTATTTCCTCGAAAGCTCCGTTCCAGGATTGGTTAAAAGGCCAGCATGATGCTCTTTCAGAACAAGAAAAAATTGGTGCTACCCTCTTCTTTGGAAAGGCCCGATGTTCGAATTGTCACTTTGAACCCAACCTTGGGTCCATGGAATTTCACGTCATAGGGGCGAAGGATATGTATCAGCGCTCAAGCTTTAATACAAGCCCTGAAGATCGCAGAAATAAAGGACGTGGAGGTTTCACCCTTCGCGAAGAGGATAATTTCAAATTCAGGGTACCCCCAATCTACAATATGGGCGACGGTCCCTTTTATTTCCATGGGGCCAGTAAGTTGACGCTTGAGCAGGTAGTTGACTACAAAATTGCCGCTCAATCCGAAAATCCGAATGTTCCGGATGAACTTTTGTCAGATAAATTCAAACCCATGGAACTCACCGAAGACGAAAGGGAGGCCTTGCTTATGTTCTTATACAGAGGGCTTCGGGATCCGGATTTGATCAGATACAAGCCGGCCAACGTACTGTCAGGATTTTGCTTCCCAAACAATGATTATGATTCACAGGTAGATCTTGGCTGCTTATAATTTTACTCAAAGGGATCATACCTGGGCCTGAATAACCAGGCTTGTTCAGTTACCTTGATCTTGATTTCCATCAAATAGTCTACGATATCTCGTTTTGAACAATCGAAGTGGATCATCACGCGATATCCATTACGATTGGCCTCAACAGATACGTTGTAGCCCTGTGTTTTCAGATCATCAAAGAGCGCATCTCCATTTGCCCTCGTTTCGAATGAACCCACTACGATAATACATCCTTCATCAAGCATTTCCTGAGTGAGAATGTCCTTGTATTTGTTGAGCAATTCGTTGGCAAAAATGTATTCTTCTCCCTTCCTCGTAAAAGGATCAATATCGTCTTCAGCCCGGCTGGCAATGGGTGCCTCCGAAGATGATTGCGGTCGTACCAGAAGATCGTTGGCACAATACTTAAAAAAAAATACCATTCCGATCATACCGAGTAAAAGGATGGTCAGTGGCAACAGATAGCCGGACCAATGCGAATTGTTCTCTTCCTGAATTTTGAAACCCTTCATTAAGGGTCGTTCCATTAGATCATCTGCCTGTTCTTCTCCGGTTCCCTGTCCGTCTGGTTCAATAGGGTGTATCTCCATAGCCGGCCATTCAAATAGGATCTGGCTTTCAATTCTAATTTGATTACCTTGTTTCACGACTTCCCCTAAGCCAACGAGGTGCCATGTCACCCCCGATTCCAGCTGAGCCTTAATTTCTTTCAGGTCTTCACGCCACTTATTTACCATCTCATCTCCCACAAAATTTTCTTCCCTGGCTAATTGAAGAAAGGTCTTGTGACCACCGTCTGGTTGACTACTGGTCAATTCTGAATAAGGAGGAAACAATTTGTTCTTTTGCTCATTTAAATAGGCAGGATGCCTACTGAGAATTAGTGTAATGATATCGTCAATTTCTACGACCGTATACTTCTCCAGAAGGTAGATAAGTAGATTGGTAAAATGACTTTCAAGGTGCAATTGCTTTTATTTGTAGCTGGTTAGTTTGAAATAATGCTCAAAATACAAAAGACTGTGTGAGATATGGATCGAAGTAATTCCACTTCTCTTTTCAAAGAAGCCCTTAACTATTTTCCGGGAGGAGTAAATTCACCGGTGCGCGCGTTTAAATCCGTGCACGGGTCCCCCTTATTCATCAAAAATGGATCCGGCGCCAGGATATTTGATGAAGATGGCAATGAATTCCTCGATTTCTGCTGCTCCTGGGGTCCCATGATCCATGGACACAATCATCCTTACATTAAGGATTCCGTCGTCCGCACCTTGGAAAATGGCTTGAGTTTTGGTACTCCGACAGTTCATGGGAATGAAATGGGTAAATTAATGGTAGACAATCACCGCTACCTTGAAAAGATTCGCTTCGTAAGTTCGGGTACCGAAGCGGTCATGTCTGCTATCCGTCTGGCCAGGGGTTTCACCGGCCGGTCAAAGATCATCAAATTTGAAGGTTGTTATCATGGTCATGTGGACTCTCTCATGGTCAAGGCCGGTTCTGGTCTTGCCACATTCGGCACCTCCTCTTCAGCAGGTGTTCCCGAGTCACTGGCTCGGGAGACCATAGTTCTGGAATTGAATGATCTGCAAGCCATAGAGGATACATTGACAACACATGGACACGATATTGCTTGTGTGATCATCGAACCGGTGCCGGCCAACAATGGCTTACTCCTTCAGGATACGTCCTTTCTTGCGTGGATACGCAAGCTTTGTGATGATTTTGATGTACTCCTGATCTTTGACGAGGTCATTTCCGGGTATCGTGTCGGATGGGAAGGAGCAGCCGGTTATTATAGTGTCGAGCCCGATCTTCTGACACTCGGAAAGATCATCGGTGGCGGATTACCGGTCGGAGCATTCGGGGGAAAATCTTCCATAATGTCCCATGTGGCACCCGAAGGTCCGGTCTACCAGGCCGGCACACTGAGTGCCAATCCCATCGCATTGACAGCCGGAAAAGCAAGTCTGGAACTCTGCATGCAAGAGCATTTTTATGAAAAATTACAGCAGAAGACAGAGCGCTTTGTTCAACAAATTGAGGCACATATTTCCTCCAGGTCTTATCCTGTTCACCTGGTTCGGATGGAGTCGATTTTCTGGATAGCCTTCAGCGGAGAACGGATCATTACAGCCGGTCAGATCGATCCTGAATCTATGGAACAATTTAAGTCCCTTCACAAATACCTGCTCGACAATGGGGTGTACCTGGGTCCTTCAGGATATGAGGTCGGGTTTGTATCCAATGCCCATTCTGACAATGACTTGTCTGAAGCAGCGGACAAGATTTGTAAAGGCCTTGACTTCATTTATTCTTAACAGGTATGCGTTGGCTCTCAATTGGTGTAATCCTCTATATGATCCTTGGAATTATTTGGTGGGGATTTCTCCTTCATTCCAAGAATAAACGTCTCTATGATCTCCGTCTGGCCATCCATACAGATGCTGACAGGATCGAAGAAATACAAAAGGAAAGAAGTCGACAGAATATGATGATTATCGGCGAAGGCATCTTCCTGGGCTTCTCTCTCTTATTAGGCGTCTATATCATCAATCGGAGTGCTCTTAGAGAGATCACGACCACACGTCAACAGAACAACTTTCTTCTCTCTGTATCTCATGAACTCAAATCCCCGATTGCCGCTATCAAACTGGCTTTTCAGACGCTCAATAAACGCAAACTCACGGTCAAAGATCAAAATGACATCATCAATTCCGGAATCCAGGACGTGAATCGACTCAATAAAATGGTCCAGAATATCCTGGTCAGTGCCAAAATGGACGGTACTCAGTTGGAGTTGTACGAGGTCTCGTTTAATTTCACCGAATTGATCCAGCGGCTGAAAGATGCTTATCAAAGTGAATTTCCGGAATTAACATTCAGATTGCATGTTCCGGAAAAACCCATTTGGCTGAAAGGTGATCAAAGCAATATCCAACTCGCAATCAATAATGTTCTGGATAACGCGGTGAAGTATTCTGACCACGCCGAGATAGAGATACGGGTATATAAGGAAGATGAAAACGCCTTTTGCCGTATTTCTAATTATGGACCTGCAATCCAAAAAATGGAAAGAGAACTCATCTACACAAAATTTTACAGGGGGAAAAATCCTATGGCCCAATCCAAGGAAGGAACGGGCTTGGGCTTGTATATTTCCAATCAGATCATCCTTGCGCACCGGGGGAAAATAGAATTAAAAAGTACAGATGGAGTAAATGAATTCACTATTTCAATACCGATCCATGAGTGAGTCCAGGACAATACTGATCGTAGAGGATGAGCGTCATATCGCCAACCTTCTGAAAAAGAACCTCGCATTGGACGGTTATGAACCCTTATTGGCCACTACTGCACATGCCGCACTCGATCATGTACAATCCAGGAAGATTGACCTCGTCCTCCTGGATGTGATGCTTCCGGATGGTAATGGCATTGATCTTTGTAGAAATATCAAACATCGAAGACCGGATGTACCGGTCATCATACTTTCGGCGCTTGGTCAATCATCAGACAGGATTAAAGGATTGAAGTCAGGTGCAGATGACTACCTGCCCAAGCCATTTGACCTTGAAGAATTGTCCTTGCGGATGGAAAAGTTGTTAAATCGATTTGTCAATTCACAACCGGCAGGGTCTCAATTCAGGTTGGGAGAGGCCGTCATAGATTTTGCTAATTTTTCATTGTCCAGGGGAGATGAGTCCGTTCACCTCACGTCCAAGGAAGCGCAATTCTTAAAATATTTGATCGAAAAAAGGGGCCAGGTCCTCAGTCGCAAACAGATTCTTGAGCACGTATGGGGATACGAACAGATCCCAAATACAAGGACCATTGATAACTTCATCTTGTCCTTCAGAAAGTATATTGAGAAAGATCCCAATCACCCAAACATTATACTGACCGTCAGAGGTATAGGCTATAAACTCGTCAAAACCTCCTAGTGATGGTCCAAATCCATCGCACGCACACCTTCCATGGTCGATGCTACGGTTGCCAACGGGGGAGCCAGAAAGGCACCGATGACTGGGATGGCAAGAATGAAGATATACACGATTCCATTACCAGCAAGCATGCCTTTACGCGCCTTCATGAATCGGATTGTACTGCGATATGTAAAATGCCGCTCCGCCCAAAAATCATAATTTCCAAATCCTGCATAATATGCCTGGACTAATAAGATCAGGATTCCCGTAAATACAGAAAACAGGGGAATCAAACTGAGAAGAAGAAGCAATAACGTTAAGAAGATTTCCCGAATAATATTCCGGAGATTTATTCTCAAGGCCCGGATCAATTCGGGAATTACATTCATAATAAAACTTCGTTCATCGATATTCCCGGTTATTTCATTTTCAACTTTTTCAGACAATACACTCATCAGAGGTGCAGTAAAAATTAACATGAGATATTTGAAAATGCTGATAAAGAATAAAACAGAAACGCCAGCTGTCAGCCATGATGATACCGCCGAAAGCCAGTTCAGATCCCATGGCAGGGCATTTTCCAGCCATGACGTGATCAATGGGTTTACCAGGTAGACAGCATAGCCACAGATTGCAAAAATTACCAATCCTATAAGCCCGGAATACAAGAAATATCTTCCAAATCCCTTTCTGGAAATAAATCCGAGGGCATCAAGGTAAGCGACAATTCCACGTAAGAATCCAGAGATCATGACCCAAAAATAGCCGTTTCAAATATGCTTCTGGTTTCCATTCTATGTATGTCTGTTAATATTCGATCAATATTCAGCCGTTGCGGATAATACATGAAATTTCATTAAAAAGAGACGAGAGCACTATATTGACTAGGATACACCCCGATATGGCAAACTAAGAGCGTATACTCAACAGAATTAAAGTCCTGATCACTCAAAAGTTCCGTTCACCGGAAGAAGCATTTTCGTTTTTTGATAAGGATGGAACTCGACATCTCACCAAGAAGGAATTGAAAAAGCTTATCAAGGAAGCCGGAAACAACGGGTTTAATGCAGGCATTGCCCCGAAAAAAGTGATCAAAGCAGCGATCAAAAATTGAATTGGGAGAATTTCAAAATGCCGCGGACTCCCTGCTCCATGATGTCCGAATTATTCGGGATAGATTAAATATTTCTCCCTTATTTTTCTGAATTCTGAAAGATCGTCTTCCCAGCCAGACCTGATTTCTTCCTCAGACTTGCCGTCAATTATCGACATTCTTAATTCCTCTGTACCTGCCAGTTTCTCAAAGAATCCATTTTTTAGAAAGAAGTCTTCAGCAGGATCATTCCGTCCATTCACGCCAAACTTTTGATAGGCATCCTGAAGATATGACAGGTTGATTTTTTTCCATGAAAGAATTTCATCAGTATCCAAATTAGTCAAATCAACACCGCCGCACTTCAGTCCCTCATGTTTTGGGTACTTTGAAGAAGACATGGATTCCGGGACAAAAGAAAAGTGCTCCTTGTCGAAGACCGGATGACCATAGACCTGGAATTGCCTGTTGGTTCCCCTACCCTCGCTGATGACGGTTCCTTCGAATAAACAAATCGACGGATATAGTAAAACGGAGCGCTGATTTGGCAAATTAGGAGATGGGGCTACCGGCAATATGTATTCGGTGCTATGAGTATAATTACCGATCGGGATCACCTCCAGCCGACATTGTATGCCGTTCTTTAACCACCCTTCTCCATTGATCATCTGTCCATATTCACCAATCGTCATTCCATACACAATCGGTACCGGATGCATTCCAATGAACGATTTGAACTGTTCTTTCCGAATGGGACCATCAATGAAGTGGGCATTGGGATTCGGACGATCCAGGATAATGACTTCTTTGTTGTGTTCCGCTGCAGATTCCATCACGTAATGAAGTGTCGACGCATACGTGTAAAAACGGACTCCCACATCCTGGATGTCAAAGACCAATACATCGATCTTATTCATGTCCCCGGTCGTGGGTTTCCTGGTCTTCCCGTACAAGGATCGGATCGGGTATTTGCCCAGGTATTCACCATCCAGCACTTCTTCACCATTGTATGCCGTCCCTTTGAAGCCGTGTTCAGGAGAAAAAATGACTCCAAGTCGAACTTCACGGGCAAGCAGCGTATCGACGAGATGAATATTGTCGATCATACTTGTATGATTGACAATAAGTCCCACCCTCTTATCCCCTAGATAGGAGACCAGACGGTCCATTTGATAGATACCCGGAGTAACCTTAGCTTTGTAAAGACCGGACTTCAAGTGCTTTTGATCAGGGGGTTGGCAGGCACCGGTCAATATGCTGAATAGCCAAACAATTGATAAGAGCAGCAATGCCCGAAGAAGCATGAGAAAGCGTAAATATGCCATAATCGATATTGAAACTACTGGAGGCATGTACCTTCGGGACAAAATTATCGAGATTGCCATTATCGTGACAGATGGCAGGCAGATCTTGTCCGAATTTCAAAGCCTCATTAATCCAGAACGATCAATTCCGACTCATATTACCGGGATTACCGGTATAGATGACGCAATGGTCGACGAAGCTCCCAAATTCTACGAGGTTGCCAAAAAGGTCATCGAAATCACGGATGGAAGCATCTTCGTTGCACACAATGTCAATTTTGATTACAACTTTATCAAACAGGAATTCAAAAGTCTGGGCTATCCTTTTAATAAAAAGAAGTTGTGTACCGTAAAATTAACGCGTAGTACGGTCCCCGGCCTGCATTCATATGGCCTGGACGCATTGATTGAGTATTTTGATATCAGCGTTGACCATCGACATCGTGCTTACGATGACACCCTTGCTACTTTTAAAATCTTCAGGCATATCTACGAACATCTCGTAGATGACTATCATATTGAAAAAATGATCAACCGGGGATTGGACGCTTCAGTTCTACCCAAAGGAATGGATATTGAGGAAGTCCACAATGCACCGGAATCGCCTGGCATCTACTACCTGTCCAGTAAAAATGAAAGAATCCTTTATGTAGGAAAAGCCAAAAATATCAAGACAAGGATTTTCCAACATTTCAGGAAAATCAGCCACAAGTCCAATAACATTTATCGATATGTAGATCAATTGCACTATGAAGAAACAGGGAACGAATTAACCGCTCTACTCCTTGAGCTTCACGAAATCAAAAGACTCCGACCGGAGTTCAACAAATCCATGAAACGTCAGAATTTTCAATATGCTCTTTATTACAATAGTGAAGCTAAAAATCAAAAACACTACTTCATTGTCGGCAAAAACAATAAATCCAACGACTTTAAATATGAGAAAGTCAAATTGTTCAGTAGCAAGTCAAGCGGCGAAGGCTACGTGCAACAGTATATCATAGGAAATGAATGCTGTGCCCGACTTTTCAAGTCCCGATCAGTCGAATTCAGCTGCCTTTGTGAAAATGAATGCCAGAATTTCTTCAATGATCCTTCAGAACAGATCGAGGAAATTCAGTCTTCGGTAAAAAATGAATTTGAAAAAGACTTTGTGATGGTCCTGGATGGAAGAAATGACGACGAACTGGCCTTTGTCATGATCCATGAATTCAAGTTTTGGGGCTTCGGATATGTGCCCAAAGAAGAGATCATCACCTCCCGCGAACAGTGGAATGATTATATCTCATATCAATTCTGGTACCCCGAGGCAAACGGCATTATCAAAAATTTTATAGCCAAGAACAATTGTATGACTATTGAGCTTTGACTGCTCTGGTCAGGGACTCTGCAAGCATTTGACCGAATTTGCCATTCAAATTCTAATTTGGCAGGACTCCATGCAGATATCTGGGATCCATATTACAATCGATATTTCAGTATCAATTCCTCAACTAAATCAAGAAATGATTGATCTGTATAAGTCCTATTCGAATCACGTATCCGTTTGATATTTCTTTTGAAGTGATGCGATTGCAATATTTTCCTGATTTTGCTGATTATAGAAGAGACGTTATCATCTTTTAAAATTCGCATCCCCATATTATGGAAGCATATTCTTGCAGCATTCCCTCTATTGTCCCATTTTTTGTTTATTGGATAAACAAGCATTGGCACACAGTAGTGAATGGCCTCTCTCACAGAATTAAGTCCGCCATGAAACAAAAACAGATCGGACTTTTCAAGCATGTAGAGTTGCGGATAATAGTTATTAAAAAAAACGTTTCCAGGAATCTGCTTTAAAGGTTTCAATAGATATTCAGTATCAAACGATACAAAAAATGAGACCTCGTCAAGCCTTTGTGCTGCGGCGACAATTTTTAGTACAATACGATTTACTTCATTAATGTATTTATCATAGATAGACCCAAAAGAGCAATAAATTATTTTCTGCCCTTTTTCTTTTTCGAGTTCGACCAATAATTTTAAATCTTTAAAATCCGTCTCTTTCTCAAATTCACGCCTCATAAAAAACTTGAAACCGACATAGTATTGATCTTCTTCTTTCTGATGAGTCTGGAATTCAAATTCTTTAGGCACTAGAATCAACTCTGGCAAATTTAAAAACTTGACATGTTCAAAATTCATCCATTTAATCGGAAACCTTTCCTTGAACTTTGGAATATTCTTTACATGATCTTTCAGGATTGAAAGATCGTTGTACCCAAAATATTTTAAATAGTTAAATGATTCCAGTAAGATTTTTCTACAATTAAATCTCTGCCAGGTTGATTTCACTTTTGCTGAATCTTCAGGTGTCAAATCAGAACTAACCGGAGGAATTGTAATTCCACGTTCCAAGGTAGGCATGGTCGTAACAAAAAAAAGATTAGAACCATGGCTTCTCAACCATTGATACATTATTGAAAAATCAGTAGAGTACAGCGTATCTAATAAAATCAGTTTGGGTTTTTCTTCGTTTAATATATGTATCAATTCGCGCTTTCTATTCTCATATAATACATCACCTTGTCTTAGTTTTAAATCAGCATAATAGCTTCCCTTCATTGATTCTCTTGCAATTATACTTTCGAATCCACGACCAAAGGGCATAACTCTCGATTGGTAGTATTTGAATGGAATTTCACCGAATTGATTCGGTATGTATGAATTAGAGAGCAATACAATTTCATTTCCATTTTGGTGAAATATGCTAGAAATTCGGCTGAATGAAATCAAATGACTATAGATTCCATGTGCGATTATCAATATCTTCATGAATGAATTTATTATTAGATATACAACATAACCTACTTACTTAACCGGAACTAGCTATTCAGTTTAACAGCTATTCATTTGCAGGTCATTCTAACCTTATAGAAGATGGCGCTGTCTTCTTTTTCTATTATAGATGAATTAGCGCTACAAAGAAATACATCATCATAAAGGTGGACCAGGACCTCTCCTATCTTGTTCGGTATTGTGAATTCTGAGCTTTGGACTATTAGATCATTCTCAGTAAGATCCGGGTAAATGAAAAAGCAGTTCTTTTGTGAATCGTCAATGAAAATATTCGAGATTCTGATGTTAAACAATTCGCTTTCCTTTTTCTTTTCCCGATAGCACACCAAGATGGAGTCGTCCTTTTCACATATTGAGGAATAACTACTATTAGAGGAATATGCTTCAACCGGAGACATATTTATAACCTCTTCATGTGATCCGCGTGACCAATTATCCGGTTTTAAAGTGATTGTCTGGCTTGGTGATGATAGTGAATTCGACGAATACAAGTATAGCTTGTTATCAGGGTTGAATAAGACAGCTATACCGTCTTTATACTGGCAATACCATAACATTATATCAGGAAATCGTAAATCCGAACTTGGTGTATTTATAAACATGCTGGATTTACCATATCCGACATGAAGGTTCTCATCCACCGTCTTCTGCTCCAAATCGACACGTGAAAAGAATCGAGTAGCTTCATAGTATTGTTGAGAAAAGATCTCAGCACTGACACCTGGCTGATAGGACAATCTGTCCACACACAAGTGAATCCGACTGTTTTTCCCAAAGTCTATCAACTTTCTCCATAATATGACCGGAAATGGGTTTCTATTTTTGATGATCACCTCAGATTCTCCATTGTCATTAAGCAGATAATATCCTGATTCTGTTGAGATCAGGATTCCTCCATCAACATATCCAATTGAACAAGGCTCTGTACCGATGCCCTCATTTCCCTTTCCCCAGGGATTACTTTTAGACAATACATTGCCATCGAAATCCAGCTTATATATTATTTCGGTTGAACCAAATTCACTAAAAAGCAATTCCCTCCTGTTCCTGTTTATATCGAGGTAGCCAAGAAACTCTTTGGTAGATACTAAAATAGAATCAACGATCTGAGCCTGTACATTGCATATTTTATCTGATTTGTATGAATCATCTTTTACTTCACACTGAACGTAAATTATAGTGATCAGACATAAACAACAGATCAACTTTAGCTTTCTCATAACAGTGAACTATATTATTTGAGGGAATGATTAAACAGGAACCCTAATTCGGTCTGAAGAATAGAAAATATTCGCAGAATTCACTAAGCCCAGACTTAACAGATTGTATAAAAATTGTTCAATCCGGATTCTCCAAGAAGCAAAAAGAGTTCAAAGAACTAATCAATATTCCAACTATCAGATTCTATATCATCTCAGAAAGCTTCGAAGCCTAAAATTTAGCGTATTCTCGGATTTGGACATTGATTTTCAAGGCTGCGTGAGCAGCAGCTTCGTCAAACTCCCTTCCTTCTCCTGCATAGATGATGCCCCTGGAAGAATTGATCAGCAATCCATAATCGTCATTCAATCCCTTCTCCATAGAAGACTTCAAATCTCCACCCTGTTTACCTATTCCCGGCATCAACAAAAAATGATTCGGGATTATCTTCCGGATTCTCGAAATATATTCCGTCTTGGTTGCACCCACGACAAACATGGTGTTGTTTGTATCAGCATAACTGGCACATTTCTCTATGACCTCTTCATACAGGTAATTTCCATCCTTGGTCCGCAACATTTGAAAATCCTTACTTCCGGCATTGGAAGTAAGACCCAGGATGATGACCCATTTACCGTCGTATTCATAAAATGGTGAAAGAGAATCTTCTCCCATATACGGAGCTACAGTAATGGCATCAAAATGATACCGTTCAAAAAATGTCTTGGCATAAAGCTTTGAAGTATTTCCGATATCTCCTCTTTTGGCATCCGCAATGGTAAAGACAGAATCCGGAACGAGATCGAGCGATTTTTCGAGACTTTCCCACCCCCCAGGTCCCAGAGCTTCATAAAATGCTATATTAAATTTATAGGCAACGCAGTGATCCCTGGTGGCATTGATGATTCGCTTATTGAACTCAAAGACGGGATCATCATATT
>JANQHF010000095.1 GCA_028282725.1 Saprospiraceae bacterium | reverse complement strand
TAATCATTTGGATCTACCAGGTTTCTGAATGTAAAGTGTTGCTTTAGATCAGCATTGGTATTACTGACGAATTCGATAAACTTGTCCCGAACCATATTGAAATGGGACAAGGCATCTTTTTTTGTGCACCATCTTCCCGTGGGTTCAACGTTCCACGTAGCCCTGCCCTTAGTAGTATCCGATTCATATGACAAAATGATCTCAATATTTCCAGAAACCTGATCGACGTATTCCGGATGAGGCGGATTTTTGCTTAGTACATAAACTTCCCTGAAGTGCATATCCTGCTGCAAACCAAGATGTTCAACAATTTCTGCAATGGACCACGAGGAAGCATCTTCTTTGAAATACCATTCTGCATCACTGAGGCCTTCCACTGCATTCAATAGATTTATCCTGGACTGTTCGAGGCCTTCGATTAGAGTTTGTCTGTCTTCTTCGGTCCAATATGTAAAGGGAGTATTTTGATCCATCTTACATGACATCACTATCAATCCCATGACTATAGATACAATTGCAAGGCGATCCAATTTCATTCCAAAAGATAAGGAATATGCGTCACCTTGCTTTAAGGCGTCACCTGCCTTTAAGTAAGGGTATGCTTCTTCAATCCCCAATTGAACCATTAGAGCACAACCAATTGATTAAGAGATACTTAAGAAGAAAAATCTGATTATTCTTCGACCATGTCAGAATTCTTTGTTTGAGAACTGTAGCTTTCCTTATATTGACTGACCCTAGTCGGCTGAACAATGCAAACAACGGTCTTAAGATTCCTAATCATCATTATACCTTTCACAATACTGGCACAGCCCGATAGTGTCTTACCAATCCAAAAAATCGAAGGGATCAACTTTGATGGTGTCGTAGATGAAGTTCAATGGGAATCCATAGCTCCTGTTCCACTCGTCCAATATTCTCCTAATGCTGGAGCCCCACCAACGGAAGAGACAGAAATTCGTTTCGCATACGACGATAAATATTTTTATGGCTCCATTCGCGCCTTTGACAGTGATCCCGACGGAATTCGTGGCAACTCACTGTACCGGGACCGGTTAGCCGGATCCGACCATTTTGAGATCCTTCTGGACTGCTACAATGACAATGAGTCTGCATTCATATTCAATACTATTTCCACTGGGGTGCGCACCGATGCGGCTATTGCCAACGATGCTACCGGAGGCACCATTTCATCAAGCGCCTGGTTCAACGGAAGTTTTAATACATTTTGGGACAATAAGGTTACTCGTGATGAGAAGGGGTGGTATGCCGAAGTAAGAATTCCATGGAGTAGTCTCCGGTTTCAAAATGTAGGAGGCAATGTGGTGATGGGATTGAGTGTTCAAAGAAAGATTGCTCGAAAATTAGAGAGACTTGTCTTTCCCAACATTGGCCCCATTCAGGACTGGGCATTTCTCAAGCCCTCGCTGGCCCAGAAGATACTGATCAAAGGTGTCCAACCTACAAAGACCGTCTACATCTCTCCCTTTGTCCTCGGTGGATTGTCAAGGGTAAATACTCCAAATAGTACAGGTTTGGGCCATGAATGGAACAATGAGGTTCAGCGTGAAATCGGAGCGGATGTCAAATTTTCAATTACAAATAATTTGACTGCAGATTTTACTATCAACACCGATTTTGCTCAGGCAGAAGCTGATGACCAACAAGTAAACCTGTCCCGATTTTCACTTTTCTTTCCTGAGAAAAGACAGTTTTTTCAGGAGAGATCAGGTGTCTTTGAGTTTCGGACAGGGGGGTTAAGCAGGTTGTTTTTTAGCCGGCGCATTGGACTCGACAAAGATGGCTCTCCCATTCCCATCATAGGAGGTGCGCGTATGGTTGGGCGGATCGGCACTTGGGATATTGGTGCTTTGAGTATGCAGACCAGGGGCATTGACCAAATCAAGTCTGAAAATTTCGGTGTACTCAGATTAAAAAGAAGGGTGTTCAATAATCAAAGTACTATCGGTGGAATATTCACAAGCAGGTTGGGAAACAATGGTAAAAGCAATATTTCCTATGGAATCGATGGTTTATTCCGAATCGGTGTCGACGATTTTATCACGATGAACTGGGCCCAGTCTTTTGACGATCCCAATCCGGAAGGTATGGGAATTGATCATTCCGGAAACGGGCGATTCACGTTTGAAGTCAATCGACGAAGGCGCAATCGGTTTGGATATAACTTCGGCTTTATTTATTCCGGTCGAAATTTTAATCCGGGGATAGGATTCGTGGACCGAAGCAATTTCAAATTTGGAACAGCAAATGCGTCTTATACCCGGATCTATCCTGAAGGCCACCGCTGGATCTGGCAATCAATTGATTTCAACAGTCTCATTTACATTGATAATGATTCGAATGAGATCCAGACGGCCGAAATAGGACCCGCATGGTCATTTTCCAATCGCACACAGGATATCACTTCCATCGGTTTCAAATGGAATTATGAAAGACTGGAAGCTCCGCTCCAAATATCAAGTGCCAGCATCCCAATCGGTGCCTATCACTTCGGAAGGTTTTCAGCGTCCTATCATATGGCAGGTGAAAAGATAGTCCGAACAGGGATCAAATTAGAATCCGGGTCGTTCTATGATGGCTGGCTGAATACGCTCACTCTTACACCCAGTTGGTTTGTTTCCAAACATTTGGAATTGGGGTTGCAATATTCATACAACCATGCAAATTTTGGAGATCGCGATGATTCCTTTAACGTGCATATTGCCCGGCTGAGGATTGGTACTGCCTTGAACCGCCAGGTATCCACGAATGCCTTTGTCCAGTACAGCAGTGATGCCGACCTTTTTTCTGCCAATATTCGCTTTCGCTGCAATTTCCGGGAAGGGAACGATTTGTGGATCGTTTTAAATGAAGGAATCAACACGAATCGGTTTTCGAGGACACCCAACTTACCAAGGGTCAATGCCGAATCAATCCTGGTAAAATACATTCATACGTTTATCAAATAGAAAAATGTATTTATCGAGTCGAAAGATTGTATTATTCAATCTTTTGGAGTGAAAAACAGATTAATAGTCCTTAATTCCACACAAGTTTTACCCTTCGACTAATACGTCAATATCTTGTTCAAGTTCTGCTTTAAGAGCACAAGTTCTTCATCCTCAATTTTCCCTCTTTTGTACATCAATCTTTCCTTGCTCACTGATTTGATATGAAAGGTCAGGATTTCGGACTTTGTTTTTAAACCATTTTGTTTGTTTGGACTCAGTACTATATTACCTCTGAGATTCTTAATCTTTGCAGTTAGCGGACATACTATTACAATATTATAGTTGTCGTTCATTGGAATGGGCACAAATTTCAAGAAGTAAGAAGTATATCCGTTCCTGCTTTGGAAGAGAAATTGCACGCGAATTTTATGGGAACATCAACCAGGAAATTCACTGGTTGTCCATAGATGACGATGCGATAGCCACAAAACGTGCACTCAAGGATATGATGAATTACTATTCGAATGCCTTGATTACCCATCATCGGATATCATCAGCCAATCTGGGATTAGGCAGGATCGGTCATGCCGGTTTCTTCAAAGGAAAGGCCAGGGAAAAATTGTGGAAATTGCCCGTCGATATCATCGAAAATGAAATAACTTACGGATAAGCAATTTACCAGACTATGAAATCTATTTTGTTCTTAACATTATGGGGGTGGCTTATTTTCCCTTCTTCAATATGTACAGCACAGAACGCAATCATTGCTCAAATTGATGAATTAGTGCAGCCATATGTGACAACGAATAATTACAGCGGTACTCTCTTAGTCTATAAGAATGGCAAGATCTTGATGTCTAAGGCCTACGGAAAGATGAACCGGTCCTATGATCTAGATAACCAATTGGACTCCAGGTTTTTTCTTGCCTCTGTTTCGATGATTTTTACTTCCGCAGCGATCATGAAGCTGGCAGATGAAGGTAAGATCCAATTGGAGGATCCACTTTCCAAATATCTTCCCGATTATAAACATGGAAACAGGATTACCATTCACGATATGTTGGCACAGCGATCCGGAATACCCCGGCCGGGTCACAGTGGAAATATCGAGTACAATGAAATAACCAGGTTTTCTCATAGCGCTGAGGATCTGATCGATTACTTCAAAGACTATGACCTGCTATTTGAACCTGGCACTCAATACAAACATGAGCGTTCCGATTACATCATGCTGGCCAGAATTATCGAGAAGGTCTCAGGTCAGTCATTTGGGGCTTTTCTTCGTGAACAAATATTCATCCCATTGGGTATGTCACACACAGCACATGTAGACAGTGAGGTGGCCATCATTCAAAATGTCAGTAAGGGATATGCGATTAAAGGCGTCTTTGGTTTCCAAAATGCTCCGTTTCTCGACTGGTCATCAAAGACAGGTCACGCCTCTATTTATTCAACCTCCGAAGATCTCTTAAAATTTGCACAAGCAATTCTTGACAATGAACTATTAAGCAGGGAGTCGTGGTCTCAAACACTATCCAATCACGGAGACAATGTAGGATATGGTTGGTTCATTCGACCCCAATTCAACCAGACGTGTTATCAGATGAATGGAAGATCTCCGGGATACTCGTCATATTTTGGAATCTATCCTGAAAGTGATCTCGTCGTTGTCATGCTTTCCAACATGTATGTCAGTTTGCCCAGGACCATTGGTGAACAAATCGCTGGTATTGCTTTGGAAAAAGACATTGACCCGTTACGACTCATTAATCAAAAATTAAATGAACCCGATGTTTCAGAACTACTGGGAACCTATCAATTTGGACCTGATTTCTACAATCCAAATGGTAAGGCTTCATTCAATCTGATCAAGGGTGAATTAATTGGCGATTGGGGTGGTCTCATACCGGTCGATGATGGGAGCAGGAAGTTCAGGAAATTTATCTACAGGACATTTTGGTCCGATATCGAGTTTCTTGAAAATGAAAAAGGTGAAGTGACTTCCATGAGATTTGATGAATATATAGGGGTGAAGGTGGATTAATATTATTCTATCGAAGTGAGGTGCATTGAGTGCTTCATCAATCGACTTCCAGCTCGGATGATGAGTTTTCACGGGTGGACAGTGAATTGTTTTCGCTTGTTTGTTTCGGTCGTTTGATAAAGATTTTAATTCACCACTGATGACCACAGATTTACAGATTTCATTCTTTCATTCATCATTCAAAATTAGTCTACTCGTTTTAAGTTCCGTTTTGTCCTTGTCTATTCCGCCCTAGGGTTACGTGCTGCGCACTCACCCAGGGCTACAGATACCTCGCCCCTACAGGGCTTTTTGATCACAAGTCTTTGAAACTTGCTTCCTAAATGTTCAGCTCGCTCCAATTTGTTATGGATCCTGAACCATCAAACACTGACTATGGATTATTAACCAGATGCTGTTTAGATGTTGTCCCGTTTATCTGTATACCTACCCTTCATTTCCGTTCACCGTATATCGTCTACCGTCTTATTGTTGTTTTGTCACAATTCTTGATTTCAAGAATATGCGCGAAAACTGCGCTCTGTCCTTGTCTATTCCGCCCCAGGGTTACGTGCTGCGCACTCACCCCGGGCTACAGATACCTCGCCCCTACAGGGCTTTTTGATCACAAGTCAATATTGGGCAATGTCATCTGCCAGGATCAAAGACCGAAGACTAAAAGCTATTTCACCCCCATAATTCTAAAGACGAAACTTTTTTGTCTGCATCAAGGACCCTCAATTGGGACACCCACACCAGCACCTCATCACCAAGAACCATTCACTCATTTGCCGACGAAGGCGAAGCCTTGTACGACCTGCCCGGATTGCCCGCCCGGTTGTCAGATTCATCGGTTGGGCGGGTTGATACAATCAGTCAGACAGGCATCCCGTACTTTCGCAAAGCGAAACGTCAGGACAATCATTGAG
>JANQHF010000029.1 GCA_028282725.1 Saprospiraceae bacterium | reverse complement strand
GAAAATTGATACTGGATGAGTAGGGTGAAAAGTTTACCAAACCCTGGAGGTTTAGTAAACTGCCAGTGCTTTACTAAACTTTACAAGTTTGGTAAAGCTTGTATCATAGTTATTAACACAGCGGTAATATATCGGAATTATTTATTTGTGTATGGAAAAAGTTGATTTTCGCACACTAGATGAGGCTACGCGATTTGAATTTCGCAAGCGAGCCATAAGGCTGATAGAGTCAGGTAAGAAAAAAGGTGAAGTAGCCCAGATAATTGGAGTGAAAGCGGGTACCATATCAGAATGGTGGAAGCTATATAAGGAAAAGGGATTACAAGGAGTAAAAGGCAAAAAGCGAGGCGTACGTTCAGAAGATAAGAAGCTTTTAAATTCTGCACAAGAGCATCAGATTCAAAAAATGATAGTAGACAAGATGCCAGATCAATTAAAATTATCCTTTGCTTTATGGACACGTAAGGTGGTAAAGGAATTGGTAGAAAGAGAGTTAGGAATTAAACTGGCAATCAATACAATGGGCGACTATTTGCGTAAGTGGGGTTTTAGTCCACAACGGCCTAAGAAAAGGGCCTATGAGCAAAATGACAAGCGAGTTCAGAAGTGGTTAAAGGAAGCATATCCCAAAATCAAGGAACAAGCAAAACAGGAGGATGCTGAGATACATTGGGGAGACGAAACTGGAGTGAACAATGCCTGCAATCATGGTAGGAGCTATGCCCCTAAAGGCAGGACACCTGTAAGAAGATCAATGTCAAAGAGGTTCTCAATAAATATGATCTCATCGGTCACCAATCAGGGTCAGGTGCGATTTATGACTTATCAGGGTAGTATGAATTGTGAAATGTTTATAAAGTTTTTAAGACGACTAGTAAAAACATCTGCACGGAAGATATATTTAATATTGGATAACCTTAGAGTCCATCATAGTAAACCTGTCAAGAAATGGGTGGATGAACACAGTAGTAAAATTGCCCTGTTTTTTCTGCCTTCCTATTCTCCAGAATTAAACCCTGATGAATATTTAAATTGTGATTTAAAATATGGTCTATGCCAAAAACCTGCTCCACAGACAAAAGAGAAATTAAAGTCCAATGTGATTTCACATATGCGACTACTGCAAAAGAGGCCCGAAAGAATTAAAAAATACTTCCGACATCCTAATATTCAGTATGCTGCTTAATTGCCGTCGGGTTAATAACAAAGTTCATGATGTCATACTTCGCACAGACACATGTACATGAACCGTTAGGAGTCGAGTGAAAATATTGGAACAGGGTATGGAGAAGACTTCAGGCACATACCGAAGAGTAGCGGTGTACGTAATCTGCCTCGATAATTGAAGATTTTTAATTATACGTAGTGATCTGAACTTATCTTGCCATCAAAGACATAAGGTCAAAATCACGTTCTATTTTCTGACCGAGATAAAATCCCGTGATGATCACTGCGATCTTAAGCAAAATCATGATTCGATTTTTGTTCGTTTAAAAACTTATTTCCCTATTAGGACGTGTGCAAATTTCATTCCGATCTGAATTAACTTAAGATTATGATCAATTTATAAATATTTAACCCTCCGATCGCTTGTGGGCTTTTTGTACTAATGAGGTCCCATGCAAATACATTATGATCTGTAAACTAACTATCAATTCTCTAAGTATTCCAGTCATATATCGTGATTCCCCTCTGACTTTTATATAAATTTCAGGCATTTAAAACCCCAAAACAATCAATACTCTCCTCAATTCTGAAGGGAGTATTTTCCAAGATAAAAATTTGCTCCTCACTGGTTGAAACATCCCTGGATTGTCCTCCTGTTTATAGGAAACTCCGTGAAACCACTTTCTATAAAGGGCCAGGATTTTTACTGATTCGAACTTTTACATTTCATTTCTTCCTAACTCATTGTATTTATCAATGTAGTATTGATCCAGTTCGGGAGAGTCCTGATAATAGGCTCTCAAATCCTGCAATTGCCTTTTTAAGGTGATCGCAACTTCTTCGTAGTTTGGATCATCGATCACATTGTTCATCTCAAATAAATCCTTTTTACGATCGTATAATTCCCATTCGTCTATATCGTAGTAGAAGTGAGCCAACTTGAATTCTTCAGTAACAATACCGTAATGACGTTTTACCATATGTACCGAAGGAAATTCATAATAATGATAGTAGACGGCATCCCTGAATGGCTCCGTTTGACCCTTGAATAAAGGGATGAGACTCTCACCTTGCATATCTTCCGGTGCTTGAATATCTGCCGCCTCAAGAAAGGTCTGTGCAAAATCGAGGTTTTGGACCATTTGAGTGTTTTTACTCCCTGGTTCAATTACGCCCGGCCATCTCACCAAAAGTGGAGTTTTAAAAGATTCATTATAGATAAACCTTTTGTCAAACCAGCCGTGTTCGCCTAAATAAAATCCCTGATCCGAAGTATAAACCACCAGCGTATTATCGGTCAGATTGTTCTGATCAAGGTATTCGAGCACTCTGCCTACTCCTTCGTCCACTGAGGCAATTGAACCCAGATAGTCCTGCATATACCTTTGATATCTCCACTTCATGAGATCTTCATTGTTCATTTCCGGATAAGCTTTCCTGAATGATTCGACCATCGGATTATATACGTTGTCCCATGCAGATTTTTGTTCCTCTGTCTGGCGCATGACTTCACGCTGGTACGCAGCTTTATCCCAGCCTGCAGTTTGTGCAATTCCAAGTTCATCCATTACTTCGGGTGGAATTTTAGAATCACCGGCCCAATTCATATGGGTGAGCAGATTCATTTCAGCTTCCCTGGCCGCTCGTCCTCTTCCTTTATAGTCGTCAAACAGCGTTTCGGGCTCGGGGAACGACTTTTTAATAAATTCTTTGTAGTGCCTTTTTGCAGGTAGCCATTCACGATGAGGAGCCTTATGTAGGTACATCAGCAAGAAAGGTTGATCAGAGTTTCTTTCTTCTTCTAACCAGTCCAGGGTCATCTCGGTAATGAGATCCGTAGTATATCCTTCAATACGTATCCGTCCGTCATATTTCGTGATGAAATCCGGATTGTAGTAAGTGCCTTGACCCGGTAAAATCTTGAATTGGTCAAACCCTTTCGGATTGTTTCCAAAGTGTAGTTTTCCAAACATGGCAGTTTGATACCCGTTATCCTGGAGGATCTGCGGAAATGTAATTTGGGTTGTATCGAATGGAAACATGTTGTCTATCTTTCCATTGATATGACTGTGTTTACCTGTGAGGATCACGGCACGTGAAGGAGCACAAATGGAGTTGGTGACGCATGCATTGGTGAATAACATGCCTTCGGTTGCAAGTCGATCAATATTCGGAGTTTGAATGAGGCGATCGGAATAGGCACTGATGGCCTGGTAAGCATGATCGTCAGACATGATGAATAGGATATTGGGTTTGGCCTGATCAGGCTGCCTCGAATCCTTGCCCTGACAACCGAGAAGAATGAGTGCAACACAAATGAAAATAGATAACTGATTCATTTCAGATGGATTTCTTCCCGAAGGTAGTAATGCACATCTAAAAATGGGCAGTTGCTTCAATGCATCACGGTATTCTTAGGCCGGACAGTTCATTACGTTGCATAAAAAAGGCCGACCCTGAATGGGATCGACCGTTGTTGTAGCGGCGGCAGGACTTGAACCTGCGACCTTCGGGTTATGAGCCCGACGAGCTACCAACTGCTCCACGCCGCGATGTTATCATTTATAAATTTTCTACCGATTCCGGATTTCAACCATTTTTCCTTTTTCACAGCTTCTTTTTTAGAAGCGTACCACTCGCAATATATGACTATCCAGGGTCGAAATCTTACGGACCATCCCTTCTTGTCAAATTCATTATGTTGATAGAATCTGAGAATGAGATGGCTGGTAATT
>JANQHF010000044.1 GCA_028282725.1 Saprospiraceae bacterium | reverse complement strand
TGCTTCCAGGATGGAATCTACTAATAATCGCGTTTCCATCTCTTTGTTTTTTTGGATAACTCTAAGGTAAGCCTTTTTGTGCATTTTGAAATACACACTGTGGCTGATACATATGCGATGAAGAAATTGTATAAGCTATATTTATGGCTCAATATGAAAGTATGGCAAAGGTTGCATTGCGAGGGATGAAGTTTTATGCTTTCCATGGGTATTATGAATTCGAACGAAGAGTCGGATGCAATTTTATCCTTGATGTCGAAGCAACGGTTACAATCAATGCAGACCCCGGGGACCAAATTGAAAAGACGATCAATTATGAGGACTTGTACCGCATTTGCCAACAATATATGCAACTCAAATACAAATTATTGGAAAGTGTAGCTTATGACATCGCAGCTCATATTAAAAGGGAATTTGAAGTAGTGGATCATATAAAAGTCACCTTGAGCAAATTAAATCCTCCACTACCAGGTAAAGTGGACAAATCAGTGATTGAAATCGAACTTTAACGAAATCAAAACGAGCCGAAATGCTGTATTTTCGTCTGTTACTTAAAGATCAATTATGAAGTTGTACTTACTTGTTTTAAGCACAGTATTTTTTCTTGGATGCCCTGCCAGCTTGCAGGATTTCATTGAAGCACCTCTTACCAATGCTGATATAGCTGCAGGTCTGAAAGAAGCATTGAACCTGGGAACGGATGAAGCCGTGGATGTTTTATCAATTAAAGATGGTTACTACAAATCCACTTATAAGATTCTTCTTCCTGAGGAAGCGCGAACGGTAACTGATAAATTGAAGGTCATTCCGGGGTTTTCGAATGTCGAGGAAGTCGTGCTCGGGAGAATGAACAGGGCAGCAGAAGATGCTGCAAAAGCGGTAGGACCTATATTTCTAAATGCGATAAAGTCCATGAGTATTCCGGATGCACTGGACATATTAATGGGTGAAAAAGACGCAGCAACCAATTACTTACACGCACAGACATACCAATCTTTATACAATGAATTTCAGCCGGTAATATTGGAATCGTTGAATAAATTCAATGCCGTGCAGTATTGGGAAGATGCAGTACATAAATACAATGCAATACCTTTTGTCAAAGATGTAAATCCAAGGATCGATGACTACGTGGCGCATGAGGCATTAAAAGGATTATTTGCACTGATTGCGGTAAAAGAGCTGGGTATTCGAACAGATATTTCTCAGAGGGTTACTCCATTGCTCGAGAGGGTCTTTAAAAAGCAGGATCCTGCCTAACAGAATCCTTGTGAACCAGCAGAGCCATTATCCACCTGAAGTGGAACGGTTAAATGTTCTCACTCATCTGGCAGGCATCGTTTTCTGTCTTGCTTCCTCATATTTCATTTTGATGAAAGCCAAATCAGCAGGCCTCGAACAATTCTTTGGAGTGATTGTCTTTTTAGCCGGGTTTTTGATGATGTTCTTATTCTCCACCCTTTATCATCAAGTAAAGGATTCGGAAGTCAAGTGGCTCATGAAAAAAGCGGATCACATTAGCATCTATTTTATGATCTCAGGTACTTATACTCCTTTTTTATTGATCTACATGAAAAACGAAACTGGTTTGACCTTACTATTTGTCATGTGGATTCTGACATTGGCAGGAACGATCTTTAAGATTTTTACGACCGGAAAATTCAAGATACTTTCCACATCAATTTATGTGTTGATGGGTATTGCCATCCTCTGGATTTCAGATCAATTTTTTCCGTTGGTCCCTGATCCCGTGGTCTGCTTAATCTGTACGGGAGGATTCCTTTACCTGGCTGGTGTACTTTTCTATGTAAATAAGTCCCGGAAATATAACCACCCCATCTGGCATCTATTTGTATTGGGTGGAGCTGTTACACATTGGCTGGCTATTTGGTATTCAGTATAAGCAAATGACCAAGCGAGGAAAAATCATTTTTCATAATATATTTTTGTCTGATTCACAATTCCCCAATTCAACAAAGCTATACCGGAAGAGGAATATTAATCATCAATAAAAGATGTGGATCTGAAGTTGATCAAATATAACATCGACAAGGATGTCCTGAGATTAACTTCTCCACTACTCGAACATGCCGAACAGGAACGTGCTTCTTTTTCAATCAATCGTAGTGACCTGCTCGCAGCCCACATCAAATTTTCCTGCGTCAATAGCGAGATTTCGTTTGGGTCAAAGTTGATGTTTTAGACCTCGTCCAGTCCGAAATGGAATCTTATTTGGTCAATGCTCAAAACTACAATCGGTGGATCTACTACATGCTGTGGCAGCCGAAATACTACTGGAATCAAACGGTGACATTGAGCAGACAAGAGATTGGATCGATCAAAGCGAATTACTTTCCACAGTCAAAATGGAATGGAACTTTACTGAATACACCTATGATTACTTTCCCGGTCATATGCTATGGACCAAAGCAAAAATACTGGCAGCCCAGGGCGGAATACGAAGAGGCAGCTGATTATGTCTTGCGGACGATGAATATCGCCGATAATGAATTTTACATTGAAAATAATGAAGCAAAAGATATAAATGGATTATTCGGGCAGTGGTCTGAAGAAGAAGATGATGACGACGAATAACGTGCGTCCTACTTCGCCTTACCTTGACTTTTTAAATTAAGGATCACCTCATTGCCACCGGTAAAGTAATCGCTAAGATTTACTTCGAAATGGGTAACTCCCCGAAAATTGTCTCCAAAGGATATAGGCGGCAGCAATAAGATTTCTTCATGTAAGCTCGGAGGATCAATTTTTTCTTCCAGCTCGATATCCTCATCATACTTGATAATTTTTCCACCGGAATACTTTGTCATACACTTGTAGATTTCGTAGGCAAATTCACTGTCTTCCATACCCGGAACAATGAAGGAAATGATATGTAAATCGATCCCCATTGCATGTAAATCACTTGCTAAAATGCATAAATCAAGTGGCGGTCCGCATCTTTCCATTCCATCTGAAATCAGGAACAGTGCTTTCTTATTTTCTGTAGTTGTATAAAGCTCTTTGCCTCGGGTTATTGAATAAATCAAGGGTGTATTCCCTCCGGGTCTTAAAAGTTTGAATTGATCCATAATATCCTTCCTGGCATCCATTTCCGTCGGAAAATAAAGTCGCGGATGTCTTTCGCAGGCTCCACCTACCGACACAATTCCAACATGGGTGCGCATCGGTAATTCATGAAATAAAAATAGTACCAGCTCTTTCATCAGAGTGAATCTCGAAACCCCTTTCGTAAGGTGGATATCTTCCATGGATCCCGAAATATCGGCCGCCAATAACAATTCATCATATTCTTTCAGGATACGGAGCAATGTTTCCTTATTGTTGGGAAGCAGATTGTAATCCAATAGATCAAGAGTGTCATTTTTAGATTTTTCCTCTATTAACAGACTACTTCTGATAAGTTCGATGGGTTTGGGAGCAGTCCTTCTTTCGAATTCGTCTAACCAGAGACCCGATTGTTTTATCTTCGAAATGATCGTATCCCGGTTGGCTTGTGCATTCTGATTGTTTTCGTCAAAATATAACGCCTGTTCAAAGTTGCGGAGTGCATTGATCATATCCGTTGTCATCCAATTGGTATGAGGATAATCTTCACTGCCATTTTGATTGGGTCCTCCATATAGCAGCCTTGAATATCCCATTGCATTTTGAATCTGGGAGAGCAACTTAAAGGAGGGAACGGTAGACTTCAGTTCGCAAAAGTAAGCCTGACGAAATGATTGAAATGCCGAGGTGAAATAATAAAACCCCGACTTTAGTTCGAGCAGTCCCTTGAAATGATAATGCCGGGCCTTTTGACTATTCGTCAGAGTGTCAATTCTCTGGACATCGATATATTCACGCGCTTCAACGTAATTTTCCTTTTCGATGAGTACTCCAAGAATTTCTTCAAAGAAATATGCATGTCTTCCCGACAACTGATAGGCATCATGAAGAATTAAGGAACAAGTGGAGCCTTTTGGAAATTGTTGGTAGCAGCTTATACCTTCCTCGAGTTTGGAAAATGCTCTTTTAAAGGTAAAACTGTCTATCTGGCTGACAGAAATATATGGAAATACAAATATCGATGTGAGGATCAGGAGGAGGTTCGTCTTGTACATTCGAAAATGAGATTGGTTTTACAGAGTACAATTATTTAACCCATAGAAGACTGACTTTTAGACGAATTATAGAAATCTTTTGATTTTCGGTCCGGGAGGCATAATATAACTTAATTGGACCGGGTGATATTGTATCCAATCCGGATAAACGAATATTTGTTCCAGGCTGAAAAGACTGCTCAAGAGATTAACCTGAGCCGTCTTCATTCCATGAACACTACCGACTTTACTTTAAGTAATTTTCGGTCATTACCTTCGCAAGAGAAGCAGCGATATTGAATTGCTCCACCGGCCCGTGAGTAGTATTGAAAGCGATGCCAAAAATAACCTTGTCACCAATCCGCCAAAAATACTTACCTCCTTCCGTGCTGTATGCCCCATCATCACCAAATCCCTCAAGCTTTTTGTAGTATACAGGTTGTTCATCCATTCCCCTTTCACCACTGTTTCGATAGGATTCGATAAATCTGTATACCCAATTCGGAAATTCTTCTTCGTTAGGATTTCTCATCATTTGAAGCATAATTCCAGCATTTGGCAAATCATAATCTTCCCACTTAAAAAAACAAGAACTGTGGGTTGGATTATTATCCCTGGGAGTGGAGTTGCGCAGTATCAGATCCTGAGGGGTAAGACCCAAGGCGTCGGCGATTGTCTTTTGAGGTACTATCGTACATGCATTATCAAGTATCCTTCCCTTTCTTTTAATGACTTCATCGATATTGACTCCATGACCAACGTACATTTCAGGTTGTGGTGGCACAAATTGATCATGAGTAATGATGGCATTGGCAGGAGCATTCTTAGATGATGAATTACACGATATACATGCGATCAAGAAAAATAGAATTATCTTTTTCATAGATTCGGGTTCAACCTGAATATTTATTTGAATCTGGCAAACAAAAGTAATAAGGATAAGATATTTATGTTGGAATAATGTCAATTTGGTTTTCTCTTCTTTGCTTTCCACTTAACGAATACTCACCCAATGCATCGAATAATTGTTGTGTAATAATCATCCAACTCATTGATTTTTGGATAGCCGGTCGATCACCATTCAGCTTTTCGATTGATGAACGAAATCGGCTAACTGAAGGTATTTAACGGGCATATTCGCTAAGATTTGGAAAGCTAACGAATCTTCCTTTATTTTTGCCCCGATGCAATTCATTCATCCCTCGATTCTTTGGGCATTAGGGGCACTGGCAATTCCGATTATTATTCATCTATTTCATTTTCGTAGATTCAAAAGGGTCTATTTTTCCAACGTACACCTGTTAAAAGAAATCAAGGAGGAAACAAGTACGCGTAGTAAATTGCGGAACCTTCTGATTCTGCTTGCAAGATGTACAGCGATTGCTATGCTGGTCTTTGCATTTGCCCAACCTATCATGAAATCAGGAAGTGTAGATGATGCCAGAGACCGGGCAATTATCCTGATCATTGATAATTCATTTTCAATGGATGCACAGGTCAACGAAGTTCCTCTTCTTGTGCTGGCCAGGGATAAGGCTTTGGAAATTGTCAATTCATATCAGGAGAGTGACCGGTACTTAGTATTAACACATGATTTGGAGGCCAAGCACCAACGCTTTGTGGATCAAGAAACTGCCGAAGGATTTATTAGTGAAATCCAAATCACACCCAATGTAGAATCTCTCGAAGGGATCGGCAATGTCGCACTTCGGTTAAGCACCGGGCTGGACGATTACAATCGACACATTTACTTTCTTTCGGATTTCCAGGAGAACATTTCCTCGTTTGAGCAGGAGATCGACTCAAGCTATCAAAAGAACCTGATCCCTTTCAGGGCCATTCAGGAAAGCAATATAGGAATCGAGAGTGCGGAATGGCTTGCCCCCATAGCCATGAAGGATCAGCTCAATCAACTGGTTGTCAAGTTGCATAATTACAGCGATGAAATGCAGAGTGTTGAGTTGCGCATGGATTACGAAGATCAAGAACGCCCCTTGGGTTCCATTCAGTTGAGCCCGCACTCTGATGTCTATGATACCATAAATGTAACCGTCAACAGGACAGGATGGCATGACCTGACCGTTACAATTGATGACTACCCGATCGAATTTGATAATTCCCTGGTTACAACTTTTAATATCAAGGACCGGGTAGATGTGATGAGCATTTACGAGGGAAGTCAGAGTGTTTTCCTTGCCAATGCTTTTGAAAGCATAGAATATTACACCTTAAATCAAGTTCAGAAGAACACGATCAGGTATGAAATATTACCACAACAGGAACTCATCATATTGAATGATCTGGGAGATATCAGCAGTGGGCTGTCCTCCGAGTTGATCAAGTACGTAAGAAATGGCGGAAATTTACTCATCTTTCCTTCGAGAGTAGCAAATCTTCAGTCTTACAATGATTTCTTCAGCAAGATGAGCATCGATCGACTGGTTGCACTCGAAGAAACCGAGAAGAAAGATGTAGGCAGGATCAATACACAAGAGTTCATTTTCAAGGATGTGTATGAATCAACGAGAGGAAACATCAGATTGCCGGCTACCGCACGGAATTATACTCTTTCTTCGGTTCAGGCTTCCGGGAAAGAGTGGTTGTTAAGATATCGGGATGGAAGCCCGTATCTGCAGAAATTTAATTTGGATAAGGGAACCATCTTTCTGTGTACCTCTCCACTTGATCCCAACAGCAATGATCTCGTTTCGAATGCCGAGGTTTTTGTTCCCATGCTCTATAAGATGGCTCTTTCATCCGGCAGTAAAGCCCGGTTATTTTACACGATTGGGGTCGATGACGTGATTGCCCTGGATCAGATGTCCGATCTCCTGGGAGAACGTTATACCATCGATGGTCCTGCTCAATTTATTCCGGCATTGACTCCCTCTCAAAAGACGATTTATATGGATATTCGAGGTCAGATCAGTGAAGAAGGTGTCTATCAATTGATGCAAGAAAACGAAGAAGTAAGCAGATTCGCCTTCAATTATGACCGTAAAGAATCCGATGTGGTATATTCCGATATGAATACAATCCTGGACAATATCGGTCCGAATACGGAAATGCTCAGTGACGTGGCCTTGGCAGATCTATCCACTTATATTTCAGAAAAAAATGAAGGAATTCATTTGTGGAGATGGTGTCTAATGGGAGCATTACTTTTTCTTTTGATCGAAACCGCATTAATCAGATTGTGGAAATAGAATAAAATGCTACTCTTAAAACAAGCTACAATCTACGATACATCCTCAAAGTTTCACCTGCAAAAGATGGACGTCCTTTTAGATAAAGGAAAGATACTCAAAGTACGAAGCAGGATTAGAAAAGAACAAAGGATGAAACTGGTATCATCGGACAACCTATGTGTCTCTCCGGGATGGTTGGACATAGGAACATTTAACGGAGAGCCCGGTCTCGAATATCGGGAAGATCTTGAGTCTCTGCGAATGGCAGCTGCAAATGGTGGGTTCTGCAAAATAGCCGCCTTTCCCACTACTCTTCCGACGATCGATACGAAGGGACAATTAAACTTCCTGATCAATCTAACCAATGGTCATATTGTTGAATTTCTTCCCATTGCTGCCTTGACTAAGGAACGGAAAGGCCGGGAAATAGCTGAGTTGGTCGATTTGCATCATCAGGGTGCAGTAGCGTTCAGTGATGGGACCTCCCACAATCTTTCACATGATCAATTGCTTCGAGCACTACTCTACCTTAAGTCGTTTAAAGGATTAGCTATCTATAGTGCCAATAATGAGAAGAATATTCAATTGAACGAGGGACCCATTAGCGTCCAGGTGGGATTGGACGGAAGTCCGGAATTCATTGAAACTCAAAATATTAAAAGTGCCATAGCCCAAAGCAGCTATTCGGACGCCCGGTTGTTAATCCATAATCTATCCGTTTCGACGACTTTGCGAGACAGAGATCAGCAAAATATTTCATACTCGATTCCTTGTATGAATTTGATTTTTGAAGATAAGGACATCATCGACTTCGACATCAATTTAAAGGTAGACCCGCCATTAAGGGATAGTACGCACCGAAAACAATTATGCCGGTCCGTGAATAATGGTCAGGTTAATATTATAACTTCCAATCATAGTCCCCTTAGCCCGGAAGAAAAAGATCAACCTTATGGGTTGAGTAAACCAGGGGCATCCACTATAGATCTTGCGTTTTCAGCACTGAATACATTTTGCAGCGAAATAAAACTGGAACGGCTGGTCTACTGTCTTTCCGAAGGCCCACATAATGTCCTGGATTTGCCGTATAGTTCAATCAAAGAAGGAGAGAAGGCTTGTCTGACCCTCTTTGATCCGGATTATGAGTTCTTTTCAGATAAGAGTCATATCAAATCCAAGTCTAAGAACAGTCCCTTCCTTGGTAAAAGCATGAGAGGGCTGGTACTCGGCATCATTAACGGGAACAAACAACAATTTAACTCTAATCTCAAACGACCTGTCTAAGTACATTATATTAAACAGTTATTTAATATACGTATTCAGAAAGTGTAGATTTGTAGCGTTTATAAACACTTTATGGATGTTTCCGTCATCATACCGGTTTACAACGAAGAAGAATCTCTTGGTCCCCTTGTCGAATGGATTGAAGCTGAATTAGACGATAAATCTATTTCTTACGAATTGGTTTTTATTGATGATGGCAGTACGGATTCAAGTTGGCAAGTATTGAAAAAGCTGAGTGAAGAAAATGACATCGAAATTAAAGCAACCAAATTTCGAAGAAATTATGGCAAGTCAGCTGCTCTCAGCGAAGGTTTTAAATTAGCGCAAGGCAATGTGATCATTACGATGGATGCAGATCTCCAGGACAGTCCGGAAGAAATTCTGCCTCTGTACAAGATGATCAAAGATGAAGGATATGACCTGGTATCCGGATGGAAGAAAAAAAGACATGATCCGATTTCCAAGACCTTGCCAAGCAAGCTCTTCAATGCCGTAGCCCGATACGTGAGCAAGATTCCATTGCATGATTTCAATTGTGGTTTGAAGGCATATAAAAAAGAAGTTGTGAAGGATATCAACGTGTACGGGGATATGCACAGATGGATGCCTGTGTTGGCAAAATGGCAGGGCTATTCGAAAATTGGTGAAAAAGTAGTGACCCACCAGGCCCGCAAATATGGAGTTTCAAAATTTGGAGCCCGTCGGTTGATCAGCGGATTCTTGGATCTGCTTTCCATTTTTTTTGTTGGCAAATTCAATAAAAGACCGATGCATTTTTTCGGAACATTGGGCATTATTTCGATTTCAATCGGATTATTCATTCTGGTCTATTTGACCATAATGAAGTTGGTCTACAATGTCTCGGGAATCCAGGACCGCCCTCTTTTCTTCTTTGGTATACTCATATTTATCATCGGTACACAACTCTTTCTCACTGGTTTTTTATCTGAACTAATCATTGCATCGAGGAGCAAATCTTATACGTATAATATATTGGATCGGATAGAATGAACATATCCGGGAGAAGCATGTACTGATCTCCTCTTGAAGTTGGGTCTCCGAACTTCTACCTTTGCACTTGCTTATGTATTCCGTTAAAGAGATATATTACACCATTCAAGGGGAGGGCTTTTATACAGGCCGATCGGCTGTATTCCTGAGATTTAGCGGATGTAATCTCTGGAGTGGGTTAGAAAAAGATAGAAGCAATGCCATTTGCCAGTTTTGTGATACGGATTTTTGGGGAATGGACGGGGATAATGGAGGACGATACACGGCCGAACAGCTTGCTGAAGTCTGTTATTCTCTGTGGCCCACGAATGGTCAGACGACTCCTTTTATTGTTTGTACAGGAGGTGAACCTCTCTTACAACTAGATGCACAGCTTATTGATTGTTTGCATCAAAAGGGTTTCTACATTGCAATAGAAACAAATGGTACACTACCCATTCCTGAGCAAATTGATTGGTCCTGTGTGAGTCCCAAGGCAAATGCTGAATTTGCGGTAAAAAAGGGGAATGAATTGAAGATCGTATTTCCACAAGCCGGTCTGAATATTGAAGATTTCGAAGGTTTGGATTTCGACCACTACTTCCTTCAACCTATGGATAATCAGGATTTGGATCAAAATATCAAACTTTGCATATCGATATGTACCCAAAGACCAAAATGGAAACTGAGCCTTCAGACACATAAAATTATTGGAATTCCATAGCACTCAAGACAGCCTGACGGATAAGATTTCTATAGTTTTCGTTTTTCTCAAGTAATAAGCGATTACCAACCAGGATAAATTTCTCTCTGGCTCTGGTAATACTGACATTAAGTTTTCGATCGATCCCATCTTCTGAATAAGAGACCAATGATGAAAGTTGAAAACCATAGTTCATACAGCATGATAAAATTATAATATCACGTGCCCCTCCCTGATATCGCTCTACTGTGTCGATCGTTAAAAATTGAAGCAATTCGTTATCCGCCGAAGCAATTTCTTTTCTTATAGCGGCAATTTGGGCTCTGAAAGGAGTGATGATTCCCATTGAATGGACTGTTAGTTCTTTGTCATCTTGTCGATACCGGTCCTTTATTGCAAGGCAGATTTGGGTTACTACCGTTGCCTCATGTTGATTGATTTTCAAATTATCGGAACCCAGATCTGTGTTCGTCGGATAATATTCAAAGCGATTTGTCTTTTTTTCAGATTGAAAAAATGAAGAATCAGTCAATCTGGAAATTAAAGGTAATGGGATTAACGAACGATCATAAAAATATGAATTCACAAAGTCCATTATTTCGATATGCATTCTTCCCTGTTGAGTGAGTTGACCAAATGCATGATTCCAACCTTTAGCATGGGCCTGATTAAATAATCTCTCAAACATGGATGTGGCCAACTGGTGAATTCCAATAGCCTTTAAGTCATCATCTTCAATGGCGGTATCTTCATGTTTTTGCAATACAATTGCCGGCAACTGCCGATGATCACCAATTAAGACAAACTTGTCCACGCGACATAGTAATCCTATCAGAGTTGGCTCCAATATTTGAGATGCTTCATCTATGATTGCAACATTAAACTTTATCATTTCAAAAAGGGCCACTTTACCTTTCATAGAAGCAACAGTCCCTACGTAGATCTGAGTATTCAGAAGTTTCGTTCTAAGTGACTTCCTGTCTTGAATATCGGCGATTTGATTATCCAATAAATAGGAATGAAATTGGTCACTCGTACTATATTTTGATCCTATTTTTATAAAATCCGGGGAATCGGGAATGGCAGTTAATGCAGCGCATATTTCATCCACTGCCCTATTTGTATAAGCCATCAGGAGGATCCTTTCACTGCTCTGTGTTAGGTAATGATGGGCCAATTCCTTGAGCATCACACTGGTTTTGCCGGTTCCCGGCGGACCCCATAGCAGGTAATATTCTTTAGCATTAATTATTTCTGTAAATAGCCTTTGTTGCTCTTCTGTCAACTCGGGACTACAGTATGCTTTTTCAGATGTGTAGTCCCAAGGCGCGCGTCTTCCAAGAAGTAATTCGCGTCGTGATCGTTCCGCTTCACTAAATTCGTAAATGCTTCTGGTCATTTCATAAAACCCGTTTTCAAGTACATCATGTTCTATATTCCAGTACGCATCCCTCACGAAGGTTTCGGGATTGTCTTGTCTGCTGCGTAATCTTACGGTAATCTTATTTTCACTTATTGCTACGACTGTGATCTTAAAAACCTGTTTGCGTAAAACATCAACTACACCTTCGTCAGAAGCATAGAGAATTCCAATGTCTCCAATCCTGAAATTGTGAAGAGTATTAGTGTGCTGTGAATGTTCAAATACCAGATGAGGTTCGGCACTGTTTGAGTGATCCTCCATGAGGGTCAAGTGGTTAATAATTGAAAATTGCTCTTTTTTAGAATCGATATCGAGTCCCCAGAGATTAGCAAGACCCTTATTTCTACCAGACTCTTCCAAGCCTAACTTACTTATAAAAAGTTCGTTTAAGGAGAATTTCAAAATTTGATTACAATACTTTCTTTCCAATGGATCAAGTTGTTCCATTTTATCTAAAAATGACTGGAAGTCTTGCTTTATAAAACCCTTGATTTTTGAAGCATTCTTCTTAAAGAACTTGGAATAATAGTCAATAAAATCTCCGGACCTCATGAGTACCCTGTCATGTAAATAAAGGCGGTTTCGTTCTTTTATTGATTCTCTTTGCTCTGCCTTAACAGAAGGAGCATATCTGAGCGGCCTTGACGACTCCTTTGAATATAGAATGAAATTATTTCTCTTTACAGACTGTCCATAAACGGATTCAATCAACATGTCATACAATAAGGTCTGGTGGTAATGATTGTTGGAAAGGCCATATTGATTCGGTCGATAACTACTGCCGCTTTTTAATTCGATAATCGTAGCATTATCATTCTTGAGCGCAAATAGGTCAAGCCTTCCCTGTATACCATATTTTACAGAATAAAAAGAAGGTTCTACCTGGCAGGTATCATCATCGATATTGATCTTTTGAAATTGATGAAGAACTACATTCTTGATATTTAGAAAGTGTCGCTCTAGTACTGTGAGCATTTCACGTACATCTTGATCGTCAAGTAAGGCAATGGAGAGTGGATCAAAGCGAAAAATTCTGTTGAGCAGTTCTTTAAATGTAAGTTCGGGATGATAGACAAGTTGATCCAGGAAAAAGTTGACAAGATTACCTACTAACAAAGGCTGGCTCACAGATTTTTTGAGAAACTTTCTCATCAAATAGGATCCCTGGTGATTACCAAAAGAAGCGAAACATTCAGATACGGCTGTTACATCATATAGAAAATCAGGTTCGATTACAAAACTGAGGGGATAATAAGTTCCTTGTTCTGAAATTTCAATATCGACCAGATTCATCTTAAGAGGCAATAATGATTGTTCAAGAACCTGGTGGAATAGTTCGGTGTAGTCCTCATTTCTTTCAGGCCTGTCAAACGCTATATCTATCTTGTTATAAGGTTGGCGATTTAGTTGAGCTACGATTTGTTTTGTTTCCAAATCTATTTGCTCGATGAGCACAGATTCCTCTCTTTTAAATTTAGAATGGAACGGCACTTTACCATTCGACAAATCTTGAAATATCGGCAAAACCATTCCCAGGTCTTCGTGTCTGTCAAACAAACGAGCAAACAATATTTTAACCACCACCTCCGCTAAAAGCAGATCTGAATCCCGAGCATTTTCTTTTGATGAATATTTTGATTTACGAAATGAATGCAACAAATAACCTTCCTGGTACGGAATATTGTGAGCACTGATCAAAAAACTCAACCTTGCAAACGCGCTGGTAAACTGTATGGAAGTAAACGAGGTTGCCTTAGATAAGATCAGGTTGAAGAGGTGGGCGTATCCTTGGATTTTTTGGACATCTGGCAGCGATGATTCCAGAATTCCTGTCCTGATTTTTAATAAATCCTCTATTTCTTCATTCATCTTCATCAATACACATTGTATATATCATTATGACAGAACAACAACTAAGGTAACCCCTTGAGGTAAAGAAAAAAGCCCCGACAAACATAAGTCGAGGCCCAATCGGTCATGTTCAAGGGATGAAATCGGTTATTTTCCTCCTTGCAGAAAATCCTGGTATTCCTCTAAGTCATCCCATCTCCCATCAGCAGCCATTTCGGCTTGCTTCGGCCAGGAACCCGGATCTGCCAGTTTATATCTTTTACCCGCAATATCCAATATGGATTGGATTTTTGATACTTCCGTATTTGCAAGCTGACGCCAAGATGTGATCCCTTCATTTTGAAGAAGCTGAGATATCTTGGGTCCTATTCCTTCAACTGCGGTCAAATCATCTTGCTTCCACCTTTTAAGAACTCCCATTTTTATCAAGAGCTTCTCTACTTTGGAATCAGTCTCTCCTGTAGCTCCCGCAGCTCTGCCTGAATCAAGATTTTTCTGTAGAGAAATCAGATTATCCCATTGACCGTTCACTGCTAATCGTGCCTGTGATGGCCAGGAAGAACAGTCAATGATACGATATCGTTTTGCATTTACGCTATCGAGTATGGCCCGAATATCATCATTTGACTTGGATGCCAACTCTGCCCAGGTGCTGACACCGTGGTCATTCAATATTTCATTCATTTTGGGCCCAATTCCTTCTACAATTTGAAGATTATCAGGTTTTAGGCCTGCATAAATGTTCTTCGAACTCTTGCCTTGTGTATCGGAAAGCCCGGAGGACATAGCACCCAGGGCTGTAGCTCCGCCAACGGCAGAAGTAAGATCACCCGAAGAATCTGTTGACCCGGTTGAATCATCACCATCAGTGTCTCCTGCAATAAGATCTCCCTCGATATCGACTTCTCCGTCCCCGTCGATATCAATTCCTCCTCTACCGTCATCATCGGTTTCACTGTCACTGATCAGACCGAGTGCCGATCCTGTATCCCCGGTGGATTGGCCTGATTCCGAAAGTTCTCTGATTCGGCCCTTCAACAATGCTATTTCGCTATCGATACCGGCGTTCTTAGCCCTGCATTCTTTAAGCTCAGATTCAAGTTCACTGATCTGATTGAGTAATTTCGCATTCTCATTTTCCAACTGACGTATTACATTTCTCAGGCGCCCCCAAATAAGCCAACCAAGAAGCAGGCCTAGTAGAAAAGGCAGCAACCATGGTAAAATCCAGTTGCAAGTACAAAAATCTATAAATAAGAACATGATCGTTGGTTTAATACTTATTGAATAATTTGTAATTCCGTACGTCTATTTTTTGCACGTCCTACTTCCGTAGAATTGGAAGCAACAGGTTGCGTTTCACCTTTTGATTCCGAAATTATTTGACTGCGTCGTACTCCCTTACCAATTAAATAATCGGCGATTATATTTGCCCTTTTTTGGCCTAAGGTTATGTTTGATTCTGAACTACCTATATTATCGGTGTGTCCCGTCAACCTTACCCGCTCCCCGGAATTCACGATTCGCTTCGCAACATCATCCAGGTAACTTTCAATTTGGGCATCGTCGAGTTTGGCTGTACTGTTGAAGGGAAAGTAAATGACCGCATTCATACTGATTCCCGGTCTTCCGGAATCTGAGTCCTCGTCTTGTGCCGAGGCAGGTTCTCCTGCCGAACCTGTGATCGTCTGAGCTGAAATCATTTCCAATACATTCATTGAATACAGCTCATTAGATGAGAGATTCCTGCCAACGACCAGTTGATCCTGCAGCGCAACCTGATCATCAGTCAGATTATTAAACAGAGCCCGGATTGAAGAAGCACGAGCGTAGCCAAGATTAGAGGTTGACTCATCGTCGGATTCTCCTGAACTATAGACTCCAGTAATGCGCAACATCTTATCATCAGAAATCAATGCAGTAATAGAATCTTTGTAGGCATCAAAGGATTCTCCAACGATAACATCCGAACTGCCAGGTAAAAAACAGAGAAGTCCTCCCGGACAATCTTCTTTGGACAGGGGGGCAGTAGACTGGGTCTCAGAATCGTCTGTGACCCCTATGGTATCAGTATCTTCAAGACAACATCTTTGATGATCCGTACACATTTTCCATCCCAGCAATACCCATACCAATAACACAAGGAGAATTCCGAGCGAACGCATTTCTTGAGTTGGTTTTAGTTATAAAAAGTATTAATCGAATCTACAATATATTAAATAATCTATAGACGTCACAGCAGATCAGGGTTGAATGATCTTCAACCAAACACACTTTTTTCATCGTAAAAAATGAAGGAATTCGCATTCGCATTCTGAAAATCTTTCTCGAGGAGGTTACCTGGACACTGATTTAGTCATAATTAATAAAACACCACTCTGATTTTTTGAAGTTGAAAAGAAAACTGACCCGAATACAACTGCCGATGGTATCTGCCCTTCTATATTTTATGGCTGGAATCCATTTGTCAAATCTTTATTCTCTCCACTATCTCTGGTGGTTGGTATGCACTCTAACACTCATTTTCTTATTGATCATCCTTCCTAAAGAAGTATTTCATTGGAGTCGCAGGGGAACAGTACTGATGATCTCTATCATAAGTCTAGGAGGGTTTCATGATTCAATTACTCAATACATCAATTCAAAGAAAAAAGAGCGGAACAATCTGCATGGAATACAAGCGGAGTTCACGGTTTATATTTCAAATATTGACTCATCCAAACGTTACATAAACCTATATGGCTCAATTAGCGGGTTTCAGTTGATCAACTCAGGTGATCCATCAGAGACGAGAAATGATCCCATTATTATCAAAATCCCCAAACATGATAAAAATCCCGGTATCCATATTGGTCACAGCATTTCTTTCCAAAAAATTGTAAAAAATCTGGAATCCTATGCTTCCAAAAATTCTTATTACAAGTTTCTGAAGGAACGGGGAATAAGATATATCGTCTATCTCAACTTCGATGATATAAGTCTTGTCTCCAAAAGTAAATTTGAGATTACCAGATTCATAAGAAGAGATCTTAGGCTCGCGGGAATATCTTTCATTGACCGCAACCTCGGCTTACATTCTGCACCTATCCTGAAAGCACTAATATTTGGTTACAAAAAAGAGATAGATCCCACGACCAAGAAACATTTTGTGAAAAGTGGTATGATTCATGTCTTAACCGTTTCCGGTTTACACGTGGGCATAATAGCTGTCATTTTCTTTAGCATCATTAACGTCATATTTTTCAGAAAGCCCAAGTATTATCCTATCAGTTGCCTGACACTGATCGTTGTACTCATTTTCTATGCTGAATTAGGCGGTGGAGCCCCTCCGGTTTATAGGGCAACATTGATGACCGCATTATTCCTGTTAGCAAGAGCGTATTCTTTCTCTGCTCACAGTCTGAACACACTTGCGGTGTCGGCAATGATTTTGTTGTTGTTCAACCCTGATACCTTATACTCGATTAGTTTTCAAATGTCCTATTCTGCAGTCACCGGAATTATACTGATCTTCCCTGTTCTTTCGAGAAATTACCTGCCCAAAAATGCCTGGTTAAAAAATGCAGTTTCGATCATTTATCTGGGAATTTCGGCTCAATTCTTAATTGTCCCGATTGCCCTTTTCCATTTTGGATCTACATCCATGATCAGTCCGATCAGCAGTATCGTCGCCATACCCTGTACATTCTTACTAATCTCTTCCTTTCTGGTCTTAATGGTAGTCGGTTGGATACACCCTTCCATTCATCACTGGATTGTGATCCTTATCGAACGATTGACTAATCTCTTTTTGCAATCGGCGAATGTGTTTAGTCTTTTGCCATTCAGTGAAATCACAAATATTGCGATCAATTCGACAGAGACAATTGTCATTTTAATCAGTCTGATTTTGTTGATTGTTTTTGTACACAATGGCAATCCCAGGTATGCAATTTTGGGATTGACCGGGTTGTGCTTACAAGCTTTATATCACACGCTTTGCGTTCTGGATGATGTATTGAAGATCAAAGCTTCATCTATGATTTGAAACGATTCTTATGAAGCCCACATATTATATTCCACCTAAAGAAAGATATGGTCTTATAGCATTGATCTTTTTGCTCGTTACGGTTCATAGTGTCAGCCTCATTCTTTCTTCTCGTCTGCAGACCAAGAATGACATTCATTTAACAGAAAAAGATGGCATCAGTTTGGACAATGGCGACGGCATGACAAATATGCGACCTGTCACTTTGCCTGAATCCAAAAGCTTACCTAATGGCCCATTATCGGGAAATGACCAATTCAATAAAGAAGCAAATTTCAGTCCTGCTAAAAGCTACCGAGCAGATGAGGCCAAAACAAGCCCGGGATCAAATCTCAGTCCTCAGAAATTTCTGGCATCATCAGAGAATAAGGAATCTTTTGAAAGGCCTGATCCCAACTTTACAATTGATCCGAACAAGGCTGACTATGAAGAATTGGCCGGGATCGGTTTGCCCGCGTTTGTCTCAACTAACATTATCAAATACAGGGAAAAAGGCGGAATTTTTAAGACGCCGGAAGACTTATTAAAAATTTATGGAATGGATTCAATTCTCTATGACCACGTACGAAGGAACATCCAAATGGATTCTGTCAAAATGTATTCACCAGGAAAACCATCTCATAAATCTGGTCCGGGATATTCGGATAAGAAATTGAATATCAATACAGCATCTGCTGATCAATTGATTCACTTGAAAGGAATAGGACCTGTCCTGTCTCAGAGAATTGTGGCATACAGGGAAAAGCTCGGAGGTTACTATAATACCGATCAATTAAAAGAAGTGTATGGGCTCAATGACAGCACATATTTTCTCATCCATCCCTTTCTCAGCGTAAGCGGAAGGTTGAAAAAATTATTCATTCCGGAATTATCTTTTAAGGAGGTACTCAGACATCCCTACATTGACTATGAGACCACCAAATTGGTAAAGAATATTTCAATTATTGATTTTGAAAACGATCTGACCGAGTTAATAGAAAATAAGAAAATCGATCCAAGACTGATCCCCTATCTGCAAATATCCGAACCTTACTAATATCATGACGGTACACAATCGGGGCGTTCTATCTAGGGTTGATAGTTTTTAGAAATCCGCATTCCCCGGAAATCTCGGAAATGGTATTACATCCCTGATATTCGACATACCGGTGACAAACATGATCATTCTTTCAAAGCCCAGTCCAAAACCCGCATGAGGACATGTCCCAAACCTCCTCGTCTCAAGGAACCAGGACATCTCTTCTTCCGGAATGTCAAATTCCTTCATCCGGGCCTGCAGCACATCCAATCGTTCTTCTCTCTGGGATCCCCCGACAATTTCACCTATGCCCGGAAACAATATGTCCATTGCGGCCACAGTCTTGTTGTCGTCATTCAACCTCATATAGAAGGCCTTTATCTCTTTAGGATAACCGGTGAGGATCACCGGCTTATTAAAATGTTTTTCAACCAGGTACCTTTCGTGTTCGGATTGTAGATCAGCTCCCCATTGTTCGATGACAAATTGAAATTTCTTTTTCTTATTCGGTTTGGATTTCATAAGAATTTCGATTGCCTCGCTATAAGTCAAACGCTTATATTCATTGTCCAGACAGAACTGCAATTTTTCTCTCAAAGCCATTGCACTTCGCTCGTGCTGTGGCTTCTGTTTTTCTTCCTGGATCAGGCGATTTTCTAAAAACTCCAGATCTTCCTGACAGTGCTCCATTACAGAGCCGATGATATATTTCAACATATCCTCGGCCAGATCCATGTCATCGTCAATATCCGCAAAGGCGATTTCAGGTTCGATCATCCAAAATTCTGCAAGATGCCGCGATGTATTCGAGTTTTCAGCACGAAATGTTGGCCCAAATGTATACACGTCACTCAGTGCCAATGCCCCCAACTCCGCTTCCAGTTGGCCCGAGACTGTAAGATTTGTAGCCTTCTCAAAAAAGTCCTGTTTGAAATCAACCTCACCTGTTTCCTTCCTTGGCACATCATTTAAATCCAGTGTCGTCACTTGAAACATTTCTCCCGCCCCTTCAGCATCAGATCCTGTAATAATGGGAGAATGGATGTAGACAAATCCACGATTGTGGAAAAATTCATGTATAGCGAATGCCGCTGCATGACGAATGCGAAAGACGGCACCAAAAGTGTTGGTCCTGAATCGCAAATGTGCAATTTCACGTAGGAATTCCAGACTATGCCGCTTTGGTTGCAGTGGATATTTTTCCGGGTCAGAATCTCCTAAAATCTGTAGTTCAGTAACCTTTAATTCGATGGATTGTCCCCGACCCTGAGATGGTACAATTTCACCCTTCACCTCGATTGCTGCCCCTGTGGTAATCCGCTTCAATGTACCTTCAGGAAAATTTTCAAAATCCAATACACATTGCAACGTCTTAATACAACTTCCATCATTCAGGGCGATAAACTGATTATTTCTGAATGTTCTGACCCATCCACAGACCCGGACGTTTTTTCCGGTGGTTTGCTCTTCCAATAATTGCTTGATTCGCGTCCTTTTCATTGGCATACTTCAAAGTAAAACGTGCAAATATATATCTTCTGAACCTAGGAAAGAGACAGCTCGATATCTTCAATGATTTGGAGGCACTCTTTATAATCGCCTTCTTCTTTTCCAGGGGCAATAGAAGCATATATGGCTTGCTCTCCTTTTTGCAGGATCTCAAGAATTTTCCGCTCATATTCTTCCAAATCGTTGTCCTTCAGGAGGATGGAGATTTCTGCTTTCGATAGTTGGTTAGAATCTTGTATTGTCTTATCTGCAAGAAAGTTGATCAGCCCCTGTCGAAGAGCGATATAAAACATTTTGATGTCATCATTATCCAGGTGGACCCTGGAGTCTTCCAACTTTTTGATGGCTATCTTTCTTGCATACATTGCACGTTTGATAGCAGGATCAATATTCTCTCTGTGATCTACAACCTTTCTGGTGATCAATAAGCCGGCCAACCCAAGCAAAATGAGTCCATTGACACCATAGTACGGCATGGTAAAGGCAAGCGGTCTTCCTCTCGATGCAAAGGAAATTATAGGTCTTGGCTTGATCAAATTTGCCTGATTTTCTGAAAGGTCCGCTAATTCCCTGTCACTGCCTTCAACTACATTCACCTGGTATTGCTGAGCATAGATGGTGATATACCGGGCACTATCCACATCATAGTGTGAAAGTTCCGGGTTAAATGTTAGCAGCCCTGTCTTCTTCGGAATCATCAGATACTCATAGGTCTTAGTACTCTGGATCTTTTCACCAATAATCTCGGTTTTCTCCTGAAGTAGGTTGGGATCATATATATCAAACAAGTCAGTATAAGGCTGCTCAGGTGCTTCAATGAACTTATTATCACCATAGCCTCTTACCTGGAGGGTCAATGTGATAGCATCGTTCATGGTGATGCTCCTTTTATCAACGGCTGTGCCGAGGTAAAAACTTCCGATGGCTCCTGAAAACGAGACAGGAGGATCCTTGGGTGTGCTCAGTATATTGATGGTGATGGCATTGGATTTTGCGTGAAATTGTTTTAAGCGTGTATTAAAAAAGAAACTGCTGGGTCGGCGTCCATCCAGGACACCCAGAGTCACGGAAGCAGGTTTCAGACTAAACTTCCCCTTTTGTTGTGGAAATAAGGCAATTACTTTCAATGTTTTCCGAAAATACTGGGCTCCATCACGGACTATCCTGTCTGTTCGAGACGAACTATTCTGTATCTCCTGGGCAAAAAAGCCGTCAAATTCCGGAAGCTTCCGAAAATTATAGGATCTAACTTCTTTCGTTGTAAGCAATTGATATTTAAGCGTTAATTGTTGGCCCACATATCCGGTGTCAAAATCCAGCTGTGCTTCGATTATGAAGTCTCCCAACTGATCCTGACCTGGATCGCCTGAACCGGGCAATGTCCTTCCTTTTAGCACTTCGATAGCCAGAGGTTGAGTGCTCAACTGCTGACCATTAACTGTAATCGAAGCCGATCCTATGGTATAACTTCCGATTTTATCCGAAGTAAGCGTGAAACTGTAGGTTAACTTTTGTTTTGATTGACCATTCAAAAAAGTCATTTCCTGGCTTGTATTAGGTCCGGAAACGACATCAAACTCAACAAAAGAAGGTGCCTGAAAATTGCTTCCACGAGCATTTTCCAATGAAAAGGAAACCGTAAAAAATTGTCCTTCCACGATTTGTTTTGCATCAGAATGACTGTAAAACCTTACCTGTGCATCGAGTTGAAAAGAAATGAAAGCCGATAGAATCAGGACCAAAATCCTCTGCATCATCTCTAGATTTTTTTGGACTTAATTTTTCGCAACTTGAGTCGAAGGGAATCCTGTGCTGTCATTGGTTTTTTCTTAGGAAAATTCAAGCCGCTATCACCTTCTTTATAGATACGATAGTCCTGTTGAATGCCTAAAGGGTTATCGACAACCGAAATGATTTTTTCAGGCGAAAATAGTTCTTGATCACCTTGCACCAAAACGGCCCCCGGGATCAAGTATACGCCTGGTTCGGATGGTTTGAGAATGTATTCGTATGAGGAAGACTGGCTCACATGACCGTTGATCATACTAAACTGACTGGAAACATTCGGACCATCGGCAATTCGGAATCCTTCGAATTCAGGTGCCTGGAAATCACCTTGTGTATTTTCTAAGGTGTACTTAATACCAAGAAAATTACCAAGGTACAGGGTGTCGGCACTTACTTCTACTTTAAAGACAACATCCTGGCCACTTGCTGTTGCAATCCATAATATGGCCGACAATAGATAAATCCATTTATTACCGAACATCACCAATCTTTTTTTGGCTTCTTTTTATTTCCTGAAATTTTTCGGAGTTTTTCCTGGACGTTCTTTTCTTCATTTTCAATCACCTGAAGCAATTTTTCTGCATCCTCCCGACTCAATTCCCGAACTTCCTCGGATTCACTATTTTCTCCTCCTTCATTTTCGATTTCCGATGTTGCAGCCTGTTCTTGTTCCTGCTCACTTTCTCCTGATTGTTCTTGTTGTTGTTCTTCATTTGGCTGGCTATCAGCATTGTTTTGCTGTTGCTGTTGTTGTTCCTGCTGTTGCTGTTCTCTTTTCATCAATTTTGCCAGATATAAATTTTGCCTGAACTGGGAATCCCCGGGATCAATTCTGATCGCTTTCTTATAAGAATCTATCGCTTCTTCTAATTGTCCGGATTGCAATTGTGCATTGCCCAGGTTATAGAGGGCCAGGGCCTTTTCCGCCTCATCCGGTCCCAGGTTGATCGAGGATTGAAAATGTTGTTGTGCTTCCTCAAATCTCTGTTGCTGGTAAATTGAATTGCCCAAATTATAAGTACCCTTGGCCGAAGGAGATTTTGCAATTGACTTTCTATAACTTTCTTCTGCAAGATTGTACTGCTCCTGTTTGTAGGCATGGTCGCCTTGTCTCAGCAATTTGTGCGAACTCTGACCTGTCATTTCAATCGTCAGAAACATCAAGATCATAGAGGTCAGTGTCTTTAATTTCCAATTCATGCTTCAAAATTAATTATGAACACTTAAGTCTGCAATGAAATATATACTAATTAAGCGTTAACGACCTTCTTGTACCCGGGCAGAAAATAATAAAGTAGCAAAAAGATAATGGCAATTCCTATCAGGTATTGAAAGTAACTGTTGTAATCGGTGAATGCGCGCTGTTCGACTTCTTGTTTCTCAAGACGATCAATCTCTTTTTTTAAATCTGTGATGATCGAATTTCCTTCGCCGATCAGATAGGATTTACCTTTTCCTGCCTCGGCAATGGCATTAATTAATTCCTGATTCAGGACAGATTGGACAAGATTACCAGATTCATCTCGTTTGTACTGTTCTCCGCCACTAGTCCTGAATGGGACGAAGGCCCCCTCAGAAGTACCGACTCCGATGGTATAAACATTCATTCCTGACGCACTGGCACGTGCAGCTTCGGCAATGGCATCGTCGTCATGATTTTCTCCATCGGTAATTATAATCATGGCCCTTTGGGTTGGTTTATCTTCTTCGTAGGCTTTCATCGATAAGGCAATGGCCTCACTTATAGCCGTCCCTTGCGTGCTTGCCTGTTCGGTATTTGCACTGTTGATGAATAATTGTGCAGCACTGTAATCATTGGAAAGGGGCATTTGTAGATAGGCATTACCGGCAAAATAAATGAGTCCTATCCTGTTGCCTTTCAGCACACTGATCAAATTTTGACCCAGGCGTTTGGATCGTTCCAATCGGTTGGGAGAAATATCCTCGGCCATCATGGACTGTGATATGTCAAGGGCTATGAATATATCCGAACTCCTCGCGGTGACCTTTTCTTTTTTGTTCCCCCACTGCGGATTGGCATACGCCAGTATCATGCTCAGAAGAGCACCGATGATCAAAGCCATTCTGAAATGCCGTCTTTGGGGAATTGCGCCAGGGATCAACCTATCCAGGAGTTGGGATTTCCCCAGTTTTTTCCTTTGTCTCTGTCTTACTCTGGTATACAACAGGTACCCAAAAATCAAGGCGGGGATGATCCAAAGCCAATATAAACTCGATGCCAATTCAAATCTGAACATGGACTAGGGAATTGTTTTAAAAACCGTCATTTTCAATACAATATTTGCCAGAATCATGATGATGCCAAATAACAGAAATGGACGGTATTCATCACTATATCTTTTGAAGGTGGTAATTTCCATTTCCGTCTTTTCCAACTCATCAATTTCGTCATAGATTTCCTGTAAACTTTGTTCGTCCGTAGCCCGGAAGTACCTGCCCCCGGTCATTTCAGCTATTTCATTGAGCAGTCTCTCATCTATCTCGACATTGGCCATTCCAAAAATATATCTTCCGTCACTCCTTCTTTGCACAGGGCTAAGAGCCTGGCCACGAGTACCGACTCCAATCGTATAAACTCGTGTATCCAACTCCTTGGCGATTTCCGCCGCAGTCAATGGCTTGATGTATCCGCTATTATTTACCCCGTCCGTAAGTAATATAATGACTTTGCTGGTAATTTCACTGTCCTTCACCCGATTGACCGCTGATGCCAATCCCATGCCAATTGCTGTGCCATCTTCTAACAAGCCACATTGCAAGCCATCCAGAAAATCCTTTACAACACGATGGTCGGTGGTTAGTGGGCATTGTGTAAAACTTTCTCCGGCAAAAACGACTAATCCTATCCGGTCGTAGACCCTCTTATCAATAAAGGCTTTCGCTACTTCCTTGCTTACACTCAAACGGTCGGGTTGAAAGTCCTGGGCCAACATGCTGCTGCTAATATCCATGACCATGACAATATCAATGCCTTCAGCTTTCACTTCCTCTTCCTTCAGGCTTAATTGGGGCTTCGCAAGAGCCAGGACAAGACTGGAATATCCAAGGGCCAAAAGAACTGGTAGAAATGGATATAAAATAGTCCTGACCGTTTTAATACCTTCGATGGCCGAAATAGAGGAAAAGGACATATGAACCTGCCGATGCCGCATTTTACGTACATGCCAATAGGTCAAAAATGGGACCGCCAGAAGTAACCATAACCACCAGGCTTGTATAAACTCAATATTTTGAATCCACCTAATCGAGTCCATTGTTGATTTCTGTTTCGATTTTAGTCCGTTCGACAAACTCTACTGCTTCATCCATAAACGCCTCATGAATATTTTCTTCCGGAGTTGCTTTTGCAAATTTTACCAAATCCGCAACCTGCAATATTCTCTGTACGGAAATCACATCGCCATCTTGCAAAAGACCTTTCTTCAGTGCCCGGATCACCTCATTAGTTGTAGATTCCAGGGCTGGTATCTCATACCTGGCTTCCAGGTACTCTCTAATGATATGAGTCAATTCTGACTGATACATTTTTATATCGCCGTGTTGCCACAGTTTCTGAAGTTTCAGATCATTCAATTTTTTCAATGCAATTTCATGCGCCGGTATAATTGTTTCAGATTCAACTTCGACCAATTCATTGCCACTCTTTTTGAAAAATTTAATGTAGGTGAAGTAGATCAACGATGAGACGATCAAAAGGCCAAGCACAATAAATACGATAAGAAAATCGGACAAATTTGCTACTTCCTCCCGGATACTTTTGATCGGTGCTATTTGCAACGAATCTCTTTCTATTGGTACACCCTGAGGTGGCGCCACGAAAATTTCAAATTGCTCTTCACGAACCCATTGTTCCTGATTTCCCAGATAAGAATATAGGACAGGTGGATATAGCAATACAATGGGTCCGGGATCCCATAATTTTAACGTAAACGCGTTTTGTAAAAGTCGCTTTGAACCTATCGTTGAAATTTCCCAGGACATTTCATCCGAGGTAAAAACTCCATCACCATTGGCATCTTCAAATCCCCCTTTTGAAACCCACTCCAAATCGGCAAGCACAGGTTGAACGGGCTGACTTGTATCGGCTTGCATCTTATAGCTCTGTAATGCACTGTAAATAGAGTCTATGAAGAATGTTGGAATGGCCAATATTTCCACTCCCTCGTCAATTTCTAAACTCAACCGGAAAGTGGCATTGTTTCCTATTACCACAGTATCCTCAACAAAACCTGCTGAAATAGATATCTGTGCCTCCATGGATATCGCAGAAAATGTAAAGAATAATATGACCCACCGGCAATTCATTACTTATGACGATTCTTGAAGAAATGCATTAAGTGTTTCACATAGTCTTCCCTGGTATTTATAGACAGGATGGAAGCACCGCTTCTTTGAAAGGAGCTATAAAAATAGGAGGTGCGCTCGTCAAAATAGTTTGCATAGTCGTCCCTTACTTTTTTTGAACCCGTATCTACTAATTGTTTCCGACCACTTTCAGAGTCTATGATCTTGATGAGCCCAATGTCCGGTAATCTCGATTCCAAATCGTCATATACACGCACACCTATAAGGTCATGCTTCCTGCTCGCAATTTTCAGAACAGTTTCATAGCCATTGTCCATAAAATCAGAAAGGATAAATGAAATACTTCTCTTCTTAATGACACTATTTAAATAACGGATTGCCTCTTCAATATTCGTATTCCTGCCCTTGGGTTCAAAATAGATCAACTCCCTGATAATCCGTAGAATATGATTTCTTCCTTTCTTGGGAGGAATATATTTCTCAATGCGATCCGTAAACAAGATAGCCCCTACCTTATCGTGATTGGTCAATGCTGAAAATCCAAGTGTAGCACAGATCTCCGTATTGATCTCGCTTTTGAATTGGTTGACCGTTCCAAAGAAAGATGATTGACTGATGTCAACTAAAAACATTACGGTGAGTTCTCTTTCCTCTTCAAAAATCTTGACATGAGGGATTCCGGTTCTTGCAGTAACATTCCAATCTATATTCCGGATATCATCTCCATAATGATAATCCCTTACTTCGCTGAAGGACATCCCACGACCTTTAAAGGCACTGCTATATTCCCCTGAGAAAAGATGTTTGCTCAACTCCTTGGTCTTAATTTCAATTTTCCGAACCTTTTTAAGGATTTCCTTGGTCGTGGTCATTTTTGGACGGTTTTATTGATCAATTGTTGTAAGGCCTTACTATTAATGAATCCTGACACATCTGAAAAAGGAAGCAGAATACTCTTTCTCCCATAAATGAAATTGTAGTCTGTAAAAAATAACAGCCCATCCGGAACGACATTAAATGATGAAAAAGGAGCATTGGTCAGTAATTTTCCTATTATTGGCTCCTCCTCTTTTCTCAAATGGTTTCTTTCGTCGGCGATCAGTCTATTTAGAAAAAAGTTGTAATTAAAATCCTTCTTCCATATGGATCGAATGTCCATAAACCGATTCTTCTCCCTGTCATATGTAAATGGGACAGTTATGATTTTCGGATGCTGAGTGCTATAAAATGATAAAAATCCGCTTATGATGACATCGTTCAAAAGAGAAATATAGAAATCACCTCTTGCATGATCCCTGAATCTATCCTGCGGTCCATATTCAGACTTTTGATCAGGTAGGGAAGTTATAAATTTAAGGATTTGTTCATCAACGATATTGGCAATGTGATCATCGAATTCCTGCTCATTTAACCTGGGAAATTCAAAATTGTAATAGGACGTAAATGACCATTCATTTTTGGATTCAATTTTCAATTTCTCGCTAAATTGAAAAAGATTACTGCCGGCACTTACCAATCTGTCTGAAATGGAAAGGTTGATATTATCCTTGGACTCCGTATCAAATAAACAGGCATAATAAGCATGTGTGCATTTATAATCGTACCATTTTAGATTTTCTCGTTCTTCATTGATTTTTAATCTACTCCTATGAGGATGTAAAATGATGTGATGATCTGTTTTTGATTGGCCATGTACATAAATCAATAGTTCTCCCGGACCTGATAAATCTTCAACCCAATCTATCGGATATTGAAGGGTATGATCAAAATTCGACCATTTCAATTGGTACTGTTGACCGGTTTTCATTCCGGTGATGACCCCGGCTACCCTCGAAAAATCATCGATTTCGTACAATGTAAATGTTGAATCCGTACATTCTCCTTCGAGTGAAATAACGTCCTTCGATTCAAAAGGGCTCCACGTCCCAAGGCACTCCTCCTCTTCTATGGTATAGGACAGGACTATGGGCATAGACTGATTCAGCATTCCATAAATCGTCTTTCTCGAATCATCTGGAGCATTTTCTCCATTACCAATTTCCGAAGAAAAAACCTGACCCGAAATATTCAAAATAGACAGAATTGTCGCAATGATGATCAACGCAAATTTGGGCATATTGATTCAATTGAATTACGGCACTTCAACCTTGCCCAGGATTTCTGAAATGATATCCTCCTGGTTGATATTCTCTGCCTCAGCCTCATATGTGATGCCAATACGATGCCTTAATACATCATAACAGACATTTCTTACGTCGTCCGGAATAACGTATCCCCTATGCTGCATAAAAGCATAGGCTCTTGATGCCAATGCCAGGTAAATACTAGCCCGTGGCGAACCTCCATAGGCAATCAATCCTTCCAGATCCATCAATCCATAATCCTGAGGTTTTCTCGAAGCGAAAACGATATCTATGATATAGTTTTCAACTTTTTCGTCCATATAGATTTTCCGAACCATAGACCTGGCTTTCATCACCTGTTCGCTGTTAACGACTGTGGTGACCGGTTGCAGGACTGAACCATCTATATTCTTTCTGATGATTTCCAATTCCTCCTCCTTAGATGGGTAACCTATCTTCACCTTAATCATAAACCGATCCGTTTGGGCCTCCGGAAGTGGATAGGTTCCTTCTTGCTCGATCGGATTTTGAGTTGCCAGGACCAGGAATGGCTCTTCTAATGGAAAAGTATTTTTCCCAATAGTCACTTGTCTTTCCTGCATCGCTTCGAGTAAGGCACTCTGCACCTTTGCTGGAGCACGGTTTATTTCGTCGGCGAGAATGAAGTTTGAAAATATAGGCCCTTTTCTGACAGAGAATTCATTGGTCTTCTGATTATAAATCATTGTTCCCAGAATATCTGCAGGTAACAAGTCGGGGGTAAACTGAATTCTTGTGTATGTTGCGTTGATTACCGAAGACAGTGTCTTTATTGCCAGGGTTTTGGCCAATCCGGGCAGTCCTTCCAATAAGACATGACCATTGGACAGCAATCCCAGCAGAAGTCTTTCGATCATGATATCCTGTCCAACAATTACCTTGGATGATTCCTTGCGAATATCCTCAAGAAAGGCGCTGTCGATCTTGATTTGTTGGTTTAGGGCTTCAATATCTACGGATGAATACATGCAATCTGATTTTGGCATTAATTGAAGTCGCAAAAATTGCAATTTTATGCTTTCGAAAACGAAATTTTCACAACTATCTTCTCATGCTATAAGCTATCTGTTATAGGTTTAACAGATTGTTCACTATTTATACTTGCCGAATCAGTGGTAACAAATGTAGGTTTCACAGGGATCACGGGTCTGTACAGGCTATCGCTTAAGGGGTTGATGCCGAGTTGAAGAATGATTGAGTCGGCTTGTCGCTCCGCCTCTTCCAATACTTTTTGACGACAAAACAAACTCCGTTCATTTTTGAGCAATAGCTCTTTTCTCTTGAATTCTTCGGTTGCTAACCGGGTGATTTCCTCCTGTGACATGCTACATCCGAAGAAGATCAACAACATGATCGATATAATGATCCTATTCATCGCGATTCAGGATTTTTTCTATCCGTGCTTTTTCAAGAAGAACCAAAGAATCTCTTGCCCTCTCGATCATCGCCGGTGAATTTTGCATGCAAAGTGTGTCCATTTCTTTTATGATCCTGTTTCGACGATGTGAAAACATGGTATCTGCCATGTATTGTACTTCAGCCGGCAAAATATTGGCCCTGTTGGTGGGTTGACTGCATGCCTCGGACATCATGATGATTCCGATGATCAATCCAGGTAATAGCCACTTCTTCTTATCTATCAAAATCGATGACCTTTTTGCGCAGTTCAAAGTTTTGCCCCAGATATACTCTCCTTACCATTTCATCTGCCGCCAATTCCTCTGCAGTACCGTCTTTCAAAATCTTGCCTTCAAACATAAGATATGCGCGATCAATGATGCTCAGAGTCTCCTGGACATTATGATCGGTTATTAAGATGCCGATGTTTTTCGTTTTCATTTTAGCCACCACAAATTGTATATCCTCTACCGCGATCGGATCAATTCCCGCAAAGGGTTCATCCAGGAGAATGAATTTTGGATTGGTAGCTAGGGCACGTGCAATCTCGGTTCTTCTTCTCTCTCCCCCAGAAAGCGAATTGCCGAGATTTTTGCGAACCTTTCGGAGCCCAAATTCATTGATCAATGACTCGCACTGCTCCTTTTGTTCTGCTGACGAGAGATTGGTCATTTCCAGTACGGCCTTTATATTGTCTTCAACCGATAATTTTCGGAAAACCGAAGCCTCCTGGGGCAAGTATCCCAGTCCTAACCTGGCTCTTCTGTACATGGCAAATTGTGTGATTTCCTGATCATCAAGGAATACGGACCCACTGTCCGGCTGGATAAACCCCACAGTCATATAAAACGTAGTCGTCTTTCCTGCCCCATTTGGCCCCAAAAGACCAACGATCTCGCCTTGACTAACTTGCACGGAGACATCCTTGACGACCGTTCTCCCGCCATAGGATTTAACAAGATTGTCTGTACTCAAAATCATTCTACTCGATTTTTACCGTTCATCTGAAGTTTCATGTAAGGCCCTTGGAGAAGTCATTTCCCTGTTCAGATCATTGGGTGTTACCGAACGTTCCAACACCCAATTTGCCCTGAGTTCTTCTAAAGTTAATGTATATCTTCTCTCTGACTGTCTCTTACTAAAATAATCACCGGGATCCCATTTTCCATTTGCGATTTCATCTTTGATCACTACGATTGAATAATTCCCGGGTACCAGTTGTTCAAAAGTTATTTCATCTTCGACAAAAGGATTGACGATTACTTCCCGCATCCTTTTATCATCCCTTTGGAGCTGAAATACATATTGCATGTCTTCAAAATCTTCAAGTTGCAATTGAATCTGACCAAAATCTTCAAAGTCCGCAATTTTAAACTCCCGGACAATTGTATCGTTGGGTATGTTGAAATAATCTATGATAGCTCCAGGCAGAAATTGAAGCACATACTCTGATTTTAACTCCCATGTGTGTGCCAGCCTGATCAATAAGCCCGGAAATTCAGTTGTATCCAGGTCAAAATAAATCGTATCCCTGGTCAATGTATCAATTGCGAATATCAGGTCTTGCGAAACGCTCCTGACCGGTCTGTCAAACTCCAATTTCAAAGTATCCGCAGGATGCAGTCCGATAGCAGCATCAAAATTGAATTCCCGGACCGAAATTCTTCCGGCCAGGGTATCAACTGTCCGCGTATTTACTCGTGCCTGTATGGTATCCAATCCTTCTTCTTCTGAGATCTGAAATCCGATACTTCGGCTGCTTCGCGGAGCATACCACAGGTTGAGGTATTCAGTTCCTTCCGGTTGTTCAACAAATATTTCCGCACTATCCGGATAGATCAGTTGTCCGACATCAGGAATTCGATCAAAGTCAATCCTGAGCAGACCTTGAGCCTGGGCGTCATAACTCTTATATATAGCACTCTTTCCTTCTTTGAACATTTCAAGATTAACTCCCCGGGTTAAGGTATCTCTGAGGACGATCAATGAATCGAGGAATCCTATTTGTTCGCTTACCGGATCGTAGAGGTAATTAAGATTGAGGTCTTCCAGGGTGACTATCTTAAATGTATCGGATCTCAAATTATTGATTCTGTACATGCCGGATTCATCGGTGCGGGCAAAATAAAATGGTCGCTCCTTGAAAATTATGGAATCCATGTCCTCGGTATACAATAGAACGACTGCATCTTCCTTGGGTTCCATTGTAAATGCATCAACAACCTGACCTGAAAGACTTAGGGAGTCTATGTAAGCTCCTGTGGAGAATACGAAGGTGAAATTCAGAAGCTCATTTCTTTCGGTGAAATCTCCAATGGATTTTCCGAAATTGATGACGTAGGTAGCTTCCTCCTTCAATTCTTCCTTTTCATTAAACTCGATCTTGACTTTTTTCAATCTGCTTGAAATACGCGGTGGGTATTCAAGAGGGGGGCTGATCACAATCTGACTGTTCGCATCTCTCAAGTCAATAAATTCGTCAAAGACAAGCTCTATGTCCTGTTTTGTAAAGTGCAATGAGTAGTTTTTGGACGACTCAGCAGTATCCAGTGCGGGAGGCACTTCATCCCTGGGACCTCCTGTTAGTGCTACCTGGTTGGCACATGAAATGGAAAGCAATGCTGCTGCACAACAATTCAGAAGTATTGCCAATTGTAAGATCCTCACTTTTTATACCTGGGATGATAATTCAATATGGTGTCACGAAGATAGTTAGTATCTAAATGTGTGTATATCTCAGTGGTGATTATGGATTCGTGTCCCAGCATGTCCTGCACTGCTTTTAAATCTGCTCCTCCTTCGACAAGATGGGTGGCGAAAGAATGTCTGAAGGTATGTGGACTCACCTTTTTTTGAATACCTGCTTTTTGCAACAGGTCTTTGATGATCATAAAGATCATGACTCTTGTCAATTGGCGCCCTCTCCTGTTAAGAAATATGAAGTCGGTATGACCCTTTGCAATATTTTTAATTTTTTTTCGGTCATATTTCAAGTAAAAATTGATGAATTCTATCGCATTTTCTCCGATCGGAACGATCCTTTCCTTATTGTTCTTACCGATTACCCGGATTAAGCCGGACTCAGGAAAATATTGACTGATGCGAAGATTCACCAATTCGGAAACTCTCAGACCACACGCATAAAGAGTTTCAAGAATAGCCCTGTTGCGGTGCCCCTGAGGGTGACTTAAATCGATCGCACCAATGATCTGTTCGATTTCCGAATGAGATAAAACATCAGGCATTTTTCTTTTTAATCGCGGGCTTTCCAACAATTCCGTCGGATCGTCATTTACAATATTTTCGAGCAACATGTATTGATAAAATGATCGAATCCCGCTGATGATACGAGCTTGACTCTTGTTGCTCAATCCGAGTGAATTTAAATAGACAAGAAAATCAACAAGGTCCGAATATTGAATGGTCTTGGGACTGAAGTTCCGTCCTTCATACTGCGCCCAAAACTGTAATTTTCCAATATCGCGTTCATATGCCTCGATACTGTTAGGTGACAATCCCTTTTCCAGTAGGAGATAGGCTTTGAATCCTGCTATATATTCCTTCCACATGACAGATGTATAACAGAAATTTCATCCTCATAGTATTACAACAGGGACGAGGATATCGGTCTTCCAGGATCACAATAGCTCAATTTATGAAGAGCGAGTGAGCCAAGGGAAAACATTAATCTTCGGTGGCTGAGTGCTCAACAGCCGTATACACCTGATCACTTGAACTCGTATTATTAGCACTTTGCAAAGGAATTTCTGTCTTCAAATAAGTATCGAGGTCACTCTTTGGCAGTGTTTCATTGACGTTGTCATTCACTGAATCCTTCTTGCATTCAGCCGAAATAATGTCGCAGTGAGCATCACAAATATCCAGCTTGCAAAGACCGACATATGCGAAGGACATCATCGCAAAGACCAGAAACACCATTTTTAATGAAGTTTTTTCCATGTGTATTGATTAGCTGTCACTTTCTATTTGAAATCCATCTGTAGTCATAATCCATTTTTCGCCCTCTCCTTTTTTGGACCGGAATTCGCGATTCCGGAAAATGGGAGATGATCTCTCCAGGGAAACTATCGTTCCGACTGGAATAGCAATGTCATAACGCAGTTTCTGAGCCCTGAATTTATCCCTTCTTCCAAGAGTATAATATTCATCAAGGGTGATGCTATTCTCTGACAGTTCTAAATTGTGATTCGGATAATGCATATTTCTTACGGCACTTCTATAATTCATTCCACGGCTGGAGCCGGTTCTCGTCACTTTTAATTTATCGTTTTCTGCCGGTCTGAAATAAACGTCAACCCCGTCTCCATTGTAAAAGTTACCATCGCTTAGAAAAGCCGATTCACTAAATTGAATTCTGAGATTGTTTCTTCTATCCAGAGGTACAACCTTTATGTTGAATGGCTGATCCTGATCCAAGTCATTTTCGAGAACGATTTCGGACAATTGTGCTTCATGTACAAAATTACGGGCAGTGAAAATTCCCGTAAGGATGAAGAGCACAAACGAAACAATCCATACGCCAGAGATTGCCCTTTTGAATCTTATACTTGACTTATACCCCCCAATAAAGTTGATTGCCGTCTTGATCAACAAGATCATCGGGATGATCCCTAATGCAATGAGTCCGGCATAGTAGCCTATGTATCCGCTTACCGTAGGATCAGGTGAGATCATTGCCAGATATGGCAAGCCAAAATGCCCGGATATTACCAGTGCCCCTATAGAAATGGCGATAGCCCCAATCAAGATCAGGGCTATCACTTTTACAAATCTACTTACTATGTATACTACAAAACTTACAATTGATGCGATGAATCTTCCAAACTGAGTCAGGACTTGTGCGAAGAGACTCTTGGTCGTTTGTTCAGGTTGATGTGCTACGCTTTTTTTTTTGTCCCAAAGTCGCGCGTCATCTCATTGATCGTATCTGTCAGGTTATTGACTTCCTCCTCCACCTTCCGCGCAATATTAGTGACATCGATCTTTTCTCCCCTCATTGACAATTTGTCCCCTGAGGTCTTCGCTTCCGGAATGGCTATCCACAAGACTATATAGATGATTGGAGCAAAACCGGTAAATAAAAGGAGACAGAAAAATAATCGTACCCACACGGGCTCCTGGATACCGAAATATGCGGCCAGCCCCGAACAAACACCGCCGATCACTTTCTCGTCCGGATCACGGAACAAGCGTTTTCCAGTCCTGTAATTGGATTCAGCTGCTTTTTCACTGGCCATTCCTTCATATTCCTCTTCTGATGTAGCTCCAAATTCCTCAGGAGTACCCATTATTTCGATCACCTTTTCCACTTCTCTCAAACTGACTATAGGCTGACCTTTGAGGTGTTCATTGAACAATTCCGCTATTCTACTTTCTATATCTGATATAATGTCATCACAACCTTCTGAGGAGGAAAAATGCTTCTTCACTGTGCTCAGATACTTATCTAACTTGAAGTAAGCATCATCATCAATTGTGAAGGGATAGCCACCAAGATTGATATTAAATATTTTATTCATGTCGCGTTTTTTACTTGATTAAGCCGAAAGGCGTCACTTCTTATTTTGTTTTTGTTGTCGATGATTTTGTTGTTGAAGTTCTTCTTCCCCTCTTTTTAACCGGAGTGGAGGATGTTTTATTAACGGCTGAGGTCAGGTCATTCCAGGTATCTTTCAGTCCGGCCAAAAAGTCATTGCCATGTTCTGTCAGGCTGTAATACTTTCTGGGTGGTCCGGCTGAAGATTCTTTCCATTCATAGTTCAGAAGTTCAGCATTCTTTAACCTTGAAAGTAAGGGATACAATGTACCCTCAACTACAATGAGTTTGGCTTCCTTCAGCTTTTTAAGAATGTCTGATGGATAAACCTCTTCCTGTGATATGATAGAGAGTACGCAGAGCTCCAGTACTCCTTTTCTCATTTGTGCCTTTGTATTCTCGATCGTCATAGTGATCATTTTATAGTGCAAATATATGATTTATAAGGTACCTTGCAATACATAGTAGTTTAAATATACAAAGTACTATATAAAGTTAGTCCATTCATCGACCAAACGTACCTCTAAGGGGATTTAAGCAATTTCCTGACAGCAAAGGGAGAATCGTGCAAAACGATTATATCATTTTTCCGGACTTCTGACAGGCGTGATCTGAGTAGTTCGGCAGGAACATTTCTATCAAAATCACCCGGCATAAACGACCACATGATTAAAGAGGACATTTGAACGGCCTTAATGTATTGTCCTGGGGTCATTCTTCCAAAGGGCGGTCTGAATAGATCAGATTGGGTGATATCTCTTCCTCTTTGAAAATTTTCAATGAATCTGGAGGTTGAAGTCTTCCATCCGTCTAAATGATCATACCCATGGTTTCCAATCAGATGTCCTTCCGAACGTATAGCTTCAACTAATTCCGGGTACCTGAGACACTTGACCCCATTGAGAAAGAATGTTGCAGTTAATCTGCGCTGACTCAGGTACGATAACCACAATTCCGTACTAACCGGATCAGGACCGTCATCGATCGTCCATTGTGTACAGAGGTTTTTATCCGGGGTAAGTACCCAATTTGCCTTCGGATAGACAGATCGCAACAACGAAGGAATCCGGACAAAATATGAAGGCATTTGAATCAATAAAATAAAGTTTGTTCAGATTTATTGAATGTGCTACTAAAGCCTGTAAAGGTATCATACCTTTGCATCTTTTAAATTGGATGATTGATATGAAACAAGATATCCGGGTCAGATTCGCTCCAAGTCCTACAGGACCTCTTCATATTGGAGGAGTCAGGACCGCTTTGTATAATTATCTCTTTGCCAAAAAGCATCAGGGCACATTTGTATTGAGGATTGAAGACACCGATCAAATTCGTTCCATTGATGAGGCAGAGTCTCATATTCTGAATTCTTTGGAATGGCTTGGTTTGTCAGCAGATGAAAGCGTACTCAATCCGGGGAATTTTGGCCCCTATCGTCAGTCTGAAAGAAAGAAATTATACCGTCATCACGTCGATCAACTGTTGAAATCCGGTCATGCCTACTACGCCTTTGATTCTCCTGAAGATCTTGAAAACATGCGTATGCATGAAAAAGAGGCCGGGAATTATACACCCAAGTACGATCAACGGATCAGATTGAAAATGAAAAATAGCCTGACCCTTCCGGTGGATGAAGTAAATCGTCTCCTGGAAAAAGGTGAAAATGTAACGGTCAGGTTGAAAATTCCAGAAAACGAAACCATCACATTTTCTGATCGGATCAGGGGAGAAGTCTCGTTTAAGTCTTCTGAATTGGATGACAAGATTATACTCAAGGCAGATGGAATGCCAACGTATCATCTTGCCAATGTAGTAGATGACAAGACTATGAGAATATCACATGTGATCCGTGGTGAAGAATGGCTTTCAAGTACGGCCCATCACGTGCTGCTCTATCGTGCATTCAGTTGGGAAGATCATCAACCGGATTATGCTCATTTACCATTGATCTTAAAACCCACCGGAAAAGGAAAGCTGAGCAAAAGAGATGGTGCAAAATTTGGTTTCCCCGTCTTTCCTTTGGAATGGTATGATCAAAAGGAAGAAGAGCAGTATGCCGGATTCAAAGAAGCGGGATTTCTGCCGGCGGCATTGCTCAATTTTATGGTCCTGCTCGGGTGGAATCCCGGTAATGACGAAGAGATATTTGATATCGACAGAATGATCGAATTGTTTGACCTGGATCAAATCAACAAATCCGGGGCACAGTTTAATTATAACAAGGCGAAATGGTTTAACGAACAATACATACAATCCATGGATTCCGAGGTAATTTATGATCTGATCCGATCTGATTTTCCAACAGGGGATCAATCATTTGTCTTAAAAATAATTGACATGCTCAAGCCTCGAACGACCTTTCTCAATGATTTCAAAAGTCAATCAGAGCCTTTGTTTTATCCTCCGGCAAGCTATGATAAGCATATGCTGAAAAAGAAATACAAACATGAGCATAAGGAAGACTTTCAACATATTGCAACGATGATCAGGGCCGCATCACCAGATAGAGACGATATCGAAAAAGCTGTTAAAAGGTATATTGTTGATGGGGAATTAAAATTTGGCGCTATCCTTCCCGTTTTACGCATTTTCCTTACCGGCTCTATGTCAGGCCCCGACCTCTTTGAAATGATCAGTTTGATCGGAAATTCAAATTCAGCTGATAGAATCGAAGAGGGCATAGCATTTTCATCTCACATCGCTGTCAATGGGTAAGAAGAAAAAGAAAGACAAAAAACAAGCTGAGGTACATGAAGATCTCAAAGGGTTTGACATCCGCATTGATCCATTTGGCAATCTGGAATCAAACCTTTCGATTGACGAATTAAAGTCATTTCTTGATAAAAATGTGGATGACAAAAAATTGAGAGAGCGATCATCAGAGGAGGAATGATTTCGAATACTGCTCATTTGACCAGGCGTCAACTTGTTCTCTTGAGAAATCAGGGGCAACTGGCCTTTGGTGGACACAGAAAGAACAAGATATATGGCACCCTGGATTGCAAAGGAGCTAAAAGATGGATCGCAAAGGGGCATTATATTAAATTCCGGGTATTCTTTTCTTCAGAAGAAGAAGCCATACAGCAGGGATATCGGCCATGTGCCAACTGCCTCCCGGAACAATACAAGACTTGGAAATCAAGTCAATAGATCAGGAAGAACACGGAAAAGACAGTCCGGCAAGTCGATTTCCCTAGTATCGATCATTGAAGTCGTCTTCACAACGGTTATTGATGATCAATGCTCCCAACACTCCGGGAACCCATCCACAAAGGGTTAAAATACAGATGAGAATAAATGATCCGCATCCCTTATCGATAACCGCCAGTGGAGGTAAAAATATACAGACAATAGCTCTGAGTAGGCCCATGGTACAATCGTTTATACAAAATAACCATGGAAGCTATGTTGAACATTCCCAATCTTCGACCAACCAAGAAGGAATTTCGATATGAGGGAAGTCTTCGTGTTTCTGACTGATGATTTTTAGGATTGGGCATCCACAACCGCAAGGGCTACAACGTCTACAATTTCGTGAACGGTGGCACCAAGTTGTAATACGTGCACCGGCTTTTTCATACCCAGCATTACAGGACCGATCATATCCATATGGGCAACTTTGTTCAAAAGATTGTAGGCAATATTTGCAGATGAAAGGTTGGGAAAGAGCAAAATATTTGCCTGTTTCCCTGCCAATTTTGAAAATGGGTGCATTTCCTTCAGTAGATCCTGGTCAAATGGCATATGAGCCTGCATCTCCCCATCAACCGTCCATTCCGGGTGACGTTCGTGAAGGATCTTGGTTGCGGCACGCATGAGCATCGCCGACTCTCCATTAGGTACACTTCCAAAATTTGAGTAAGTGACCAGGGCTATCCGGGGTTCAATATTGAATTTTTTGACAGAATCTGCCACTAGTTCGGCAATGTCAGCAATATCCGAAGCCTCAAGGTGATGGTTGATACTGGTATCGGCCAGGAACAAAGGGCCAAACTTCGTAAACAAAATGTGCATGGTCGCCACCTTCTTGACTCCTTCGCTTGGGCCGATGATTTGCAGGGCCGGGCGGACTGTATCCGGATAATTTCTCGTCATTCCACCAACCATTGCATCGGCCTGACCCTGGTCGACCATCATGGCACCATAGTAGCTCCTGCGATGCATTATATTTTGGCTCTCCCTTAATGTATACCCTTTTCGCTGCCTTCTTTCGAAAAACATTCGCCCATATTCCTTCAGTATGTTTTCTTCTTCTGCATTGGCCGGGATCCAGGGATTGATAATGGGTATTCCTTCAAGCTTTATGTTATAGTTTTCAAGATGATCCTTGATCACTGCCCGATTACCAAGGAGGATGGGATGGGCTATTCCTTCTTCCAGCACTACCTGGGCTGCCTTCAATACAGATATATGTTCCGCATCCGTGAAGACAACCCTTTTGGGAGCTTGTTTCGCCTTTGTTTCTATGACTTTGGTCAAAGAGTTATCAAGTCCTAGTCGTTGCGATAATTCAAAATCATAAGCCTCCCAATCGGTGACAGGATGCTTTGCGACACCTGAGTCCATTGCTGCCCTGGCCACTGCAGGTGCAACAGCTGTGATCAATCTTGGATCGACCGGCTTTGGGATAATATATTTTTTCCCAAAATTGAGATTGGCATCGCCATATGCAATATTCACTATGTCCGGAACCGGTTTTTTCGCCAGGTCCGCCAGAGCATAAACCGCAGCTATTTTCATCTCTTCGTTGATCAGGTTGGCCCTGACATCCAAAGCCCCTCTGAATATATATGGAAAGCCGAGTACATTGTTGACCTGGTTGGGATAATCAGACCGCCCGGTTGCCATGATCACGTCTTCCCGGGCCCTGGTAGCTTCTTCATAACTGATTTCCGGGGTTGGATTAGCCATTGCAAAGACAATGCAGTCCTTGGCCATTGATTGAATGTGTGCTCCATTCAGAATGTTACCTTTGGATAAGCCGATAAAGACATCTGCTCCTTTCAAGGCCTCTGTAAGAGAAGTTCCATTTGGCATATTGGCGTTGACAAACTCTGGTTTTTTCCCGTTTAAGTCAGTTCGATCCGGGTGAATCAAACCCTTGCTATCAAACATGTACAGGTTGGACTTTGAAGCTCCAAGAGACAAATAAAGCTTCGAACAAGAAATGGCCGAAGCGCCTGCACCGCTTACGACGATCTTGACATCTGCAATATTTTTATTCACCAGATCAAGTGCATTCAACAAAGCAGCCCCACTAATGATGGCAGTCCCGTGCTGGTCATCATGCATTACCGGAATATTGAGTTCGTCTCTGAGTCTTTCTTCAATTTCAAAACATTCCGGGGCAGAAATATCTTCGAGGTTAACACCACCAAAGGTCGGTTCCAAAATCTTCACAGTCCTTACAAACTCATCGACATCCTTAGTATTCAATTCAATATCAAAAACATCAATATCAGCATAGATCTTGAATAACAGGCCCTTCCCTTCCATGACGGGCTTGCCCGCTTCCGGTCCAATATCACCTAAGCCAAGCACCGCAGTGCCGTTGCTAATAACAGCGACGAGGTTCCCCTTGGTCGTATATTTATAAACATCATCAATATTTTCCGCAATAGCCAGGCAGGGATCGGCGACCCCGGGAGAATATGCCAGGGACAGATCCCGCTGATTGGAAGTCTCCTTGGTCGGGACCACCTCGATTTTTCCTGGTCTGCCTTTAGCGTGATAGTCCAATGCTTCTTTACGGGAAGTCTTATTTATCGTATCCATATGTGGTTTCATTTTTGAAAAATCCAAAACTGAGAATATTCGATGATATTCCAAGACGAAGAATCAATTAATTTCATCTTGAAGAGGCACAGAGCTTAATTTCAGGCTCAGGAAATGGCGCCAATAAGAGAAGATATGTTCACCCTGTGATGAGAAGCACTATATATCGCCTTGCCCTCTCTGATCACCAGGATTTGTGGCGATTCATGTCTGACAAGGTATCTTTCAGCGATTGCATTGGATATTGGTCTGTAACGCAATAAATCGAGAAAGTAGAAAGATACGTCCTCGGGAATTTGATCCCAATCTGACTCAAGACGGTACTTTGCGCCGGCACTGATGCCACAACTGGTACTATGCTTGAACAGGACCACTGGACGAGACATGGAAATATTGTCTATTTCATCAAGTTGGTCCATTTCGGCGAGCATGATCCAGTTGCCTACCCTGGCGTCCTGGCTCGCTTGTAAACGTTCTAAGAATCCCATGAAATTATTCTTTCAGTATTGCTAAACCTTTGATCCTGAACAAAGTTCAAAAATAGTAGAATTCGCGATGGCAATAGATATATGTCAGACGTTATTGATATAACCTGAATTGTTATAAAAATTCGGTTAAAGATCTACTAAAGCTTTAATAATCTTTACGAGAGAGGATGCATTTAAACACTATATGCAATATACTTGCGCTAAAAAAAATCACACACTTTAATAAACCACTATGAATAAATTATCTCATCTATTGATCATTGCATTGGTATTCGTGGGTATAAATTGTATTTCTGCCCAGGAGGAGCCAACAATGACGAAAGTAACTTCTGTGGAAGGCATAACTGAGTACTCTTTGCAAAATGGGCTAAGGGTTTTGTTGTTTCCTGATCAGTCCAAACCCCAGATAACCGTAAATGTCACCTACCTCGTTGGTTCAAGACATGAAGATTATGGTGAAACGGGCATGGCTCACCTTTTGGAACATTTGGTCTTTAAAGGAACCCCTAATCACCCGGAAGTAGCAAAAGAGTTAAAAGATCACGGTGCTTTTTTTAATGGCACGACGTGGTATGACCGTACAAACTATTTTGAAACACTTGCAGCTACCGATGAAAACCTGAAATGGGCATTGGACATGGAAGCGGACAGGATGGTCAATTCATTTATTTCTGCTGAGGATCTGGAGAGTGAAATGACTGTCGTTCGCAATGAATTCGAAATGGGTGAAAACAATCCAACACGCGTTCTCATGGACAAGGTAATGGCTACATCCTATCAATGGCATAATTACGGTAAGACAACCATTGGTGCACGAGCTGATATTGAGAACGTGCCGATCGACAAGTTGCAGGCTTTTTACAGAGAGTATTATCAACCGGATAATGCGGTCTTACTCGTCGTTGGCAAATTCGATAAAGAACAAACCAAACAATGGATACTGGATACATTTGGCAAGATTCCGCGTCCTGAGAGACAACTAAATGTAACATACACACGTGAACCAACACAGGATGGAGAAAGAGAAGTATCCTTGAGAAGAGTCGGTGATGTACAAGCCCTTGCTGCGACATATCACGTATGCGCAATGTCACATCCGGACTATGCACCTCTTTCGGTTTTGACTGAAATACTGACAACTGAACCATCAGGTAGATTGTATCAGGCTTTGGTAGAAACGAAAAAAGCGTCCAACGTCTGGGGCTTTATCCCAGGGTTGAGAGAACCCGGCTTTGTCTACTTTGGTGCCGATGTATTGAAAGAAAAGGATCTCGAAGAGGCTAAATCCGCACTGAGATCAGCACTGGATGAGCTCAAAGACAATCCTCCCAGCCAGGAGGAAGTCGAACGAGCAAAGACCACCTTGTTGAAGCAGTTCGAACTTTCGTTCAATGACAGCCGAAGAATTGGAATTTTCATGAGCGGATATGTTGCTGCAGGAGATTGGAGATTGGCATATCTCAACAGGGATCGTGTAAAAGAAACTTCATTGGAAGATGTTATTCGGGTGGCACAAACTTATTTTAAACCATCCAACAGGACTGTTGGTGAATTCATTCCTGTAGAAACTCCGGATCGGGTTGATGTTCCTGAAGGACCGGACGTCGCCGAACTCGTTAAAGATTATAAAGGTGGTGAAGTCGTTGAAGCCGGAGAAGCTTTTGATCCGACTCCACAGAACATTGAAGCCAGGACGGTCAGAATGATAAAACCCAATAAAATCGATTATGCATTTATGCCAAAGGAAACGAGGGGAAATGCCGTAAGGGCAAATCTTACGTTCAAATATGGTGATGTCAATAGTCTCAGGAATAAGGCATACGTTGCCAACCTTTCCGGTAGTATGTTGAACAAAGGCACTTCTGAAATGACGCGCCAGGAGATAAAGGATGCATTTGACAAATTAAAAGCAAACGTCAGCATAAGTTCGTTCTATGGGAACCTAAATGTTAGGATTGAGACCGAAAATGAGTTTTTGGTGGACGTGATTGGATTGGTAGGGCATGTGCTCAAGGATGCATCTTTCCCCGAAGATGAATACACCAAGTTGATCGATGAGCAGTTAGCCCGGATAGAATCACAGAAGTCCCAGCCAATGGCGTTAGCTCAACAGGAAATTCAGAGAATTGTCAACCCTTACCCTAAAGATGATATCAGGTACAACAGCACTTTTGAAGAAGATGTGGAAATGTTAAAGGCGCTGACATTGGATGAGGTTGTGGAATTCTATAATGGGTTTTTTGGCGCAAGTAACGCTACTGCTACCGTTGTTGGAGATTTTGACCAGGAAGCAGTACATGCAGCTCTTGAGGAAGAATTTGGTGATTGGGAAAGTAAAAAGCCCTATAATAGATTGGATGCCATTCTGTTTTCCGTAGATGCTCAGGACAAGAATATCGAAACTCCGGATAAAGCCAATGCCGGCTTTTTTGCCGGATACAATTTTGCCATGCGTGATGATCATCAGGACTACCCTGCCCTGATGTTGGCCAATTATATTTTCGGCGGAGGAGGATTGAGTTCAAGACTCGGAGATCGAATTCGTCAGCAAGACGGTCTTAGCTACGGAGTGGGATCATACATGAATTCCAATCCACATGTAGAAAAGACAACATGGGGAGCATATGCCATCTACGCACCCGAGAATAAAGATGCCCTGGAAAAAGCATTTGCTGAAGAACTGCAGAAGGCTATAACTGATGGATTTACTGATCAAGAGGTAGAAGATGCTAAAAAAGGATGGCTGCAGCAACAACAAGTTTCCCGATCACAGGATCCCTATCTTTCGGGTACGTTGAATAACTACCTTGATTACGAAAGGACATTCATGTGGAACGCTGAACTTGAAGAGCGTATAGCCAATTTGACCACAGCCGAGGTAAGTAAGGCATTCAAAAATTACATAGTTCCTGATAAAATATCTTATGTGAAAGCAGGCGACTTTGCAAAAACCAAGGTTGTCAAACCTTAAGATTTAATATTCATTGATATGATGAACCCAGTTCTATTAGGACTGGGTTTTTTTATTGTATAACTCTCAATATCTGCCCTTCCTTAAGAACAATTTTATTCATTGCATGAGTTAGAAGCAAATAAAAACGAATTAAACATTTCAATGAATTTCGTCACTCTAGAATTCATAGGAATAAATTGGGAATTTAATCTCTCAATATTATATAAAAACATCAGTGCTTTTTAATCTAAATTGAAAATATCCGATTAATTACATTATCACGATAGACAGCACCCACCGGAATTTTATCCTCTCCCATATGAATATTTTTACCGCTGAGACAATCAACACTATTAATTCCAACTATATAGGATCTATGAACTCTAGCAAATTGATCCTTAGGAAGAAGTTCTTCCAATTTCTTTAACGAATTTAAGGCAAGGATCTTTCTGCCATCAAAAAGATTGAAGACAACATACTCCCGTTTACTTTCAACGTACCTAATATTTTCAAAATAAACCCTATGTATCTTATGCTCCGAATGAATTAGAATGAAGGGAAGTACTTTCTTTTCATCACTGATTTCTTCATTAACCAAATAGTTCTGTCTTAATTTATTAATGGAAGCTGTAAACCTTTCAAAAGTAAAAGGCTTTAATAGATAGTCGACAACATTAAGTTCAAAACCTTCGAGTGCATAGTCCGGGTAAGCAGTAGTGATAATTATCTCCGGTGGGCTTTTAAATGTTCTTATGAAATCCAATCCGGACATTTCAGGCATCTGAATATCAACAAAGATTAAATCCACATTTATATTATTCATCACCCTAATTGCATCAACAGGATTCTTACACTCATCACGATATTGTAAAAATTCAAATTTTGAAGCATACTTAACAATAAGTTTTCTCGCTAGCTCCTCGTCATCAACAACAATATAATCAATAGTCTTTATGTAAGTGATAATTTCATAAATGCGGTAAACTTATCATCACTTTTTTCTATTTTGATAATATGGGTTTCAGGATAAGACAATTCCAATCTTTTTCTGATATTATCTATTCCAATTCCATTATGTTCAACCTTAGATGAATTGTGAACTGAATGACTATTTTCTACAAGATATTTAATAGTTCTGCCATTTTCATCAATGCTAAAATTGATCCAACCATTAACAGTGTCATCAATATTACTGTGTTTAATAGCATTTTCTATAAATGGGATGAACAATAAAGGAGGTACCATGAGATCTCGATTAGTAATATTTATATTGCTGGTGATATTTAACCCCTTACTGTCCTTTAAGTGAACCAGTGATAAATATTGATTAAGGTATTCTATTTCCTTTTGTATAGGAACAAATTTAGCCGTACAATCATATACCATATATCTCAGCATATTGGACAATCGCATTAAATTTTCTGGAGCTTTTTCAGATTTAGACAAGATAAGTGTATATATATTATTGAGCGCATTGAATAAAAAATGGGGATTGATTTGTGCTTTTAAAAAATTATTCTCTGCAATCAATTTTTCTTTCTCTAAGGCTACATTTTCTTTCTCCTTGCTAATAGCATAAAGAGTTAGCTCAATAGCATTATTAGCAAAGAGTCCCAATAAGACCGGGACAAGAGTAGTAAACCAGCGTATCATGCCAGCCGGGCCTTGCTGCATAAATTCCAATCTTTCCCTCATTTGATATGGCATGGAAGAGAGTTCAGATACTTGAAAAGGAGGATCAGGGTTATAAAAATATTTATTCAATATTACAGCAACGATTGATGTGAATAATGCAATACTCAGTGAGTAAGTAAAATACCTTTTCTTAAAATATAAATTTGGCAATAAGATTATAGAATTTAGCAAAATGACCACGACAATAACTAATGTGCTAGTTATAGCTGCTGACTGAACTCTTTTTTCCCACATGAAATCGGGTGAAATTATAAATGAGATGATATACCACATTCCACCAAGGATAAGGGCTTGAACATTTGAACGTACTAAAATATTGGAAGTCATTGCATAAAATTGATGGATATAATCAGGTTTTCCAAATATGCACTCTTATTGCAATGCAAATTATCTGTTTTAACTTTTTTTTAAATTGATTTTTTCTAAATGTTCGTAGATATAATCAATGTGTTCGCTGATTAATATTTGTAATCAAGAGTTTTGGTCAATCCAATGTGAGTACAGATGTCTTTAGAAGTCGTTATGAAAGAAAGAATTGGTTGATGAAAAAAATAATGTTTATCAGTCTTCTATTATTGTGGATTTACAAAGGTTTCGGACAAGCAAATTTTTGCGCAGTATTTGCACAGTACGAAAACGATACGATTGATGATGTGATCAATCATCTGGAAAAGTGGTGCAAAATTAAAATATCATACGATTTTGTCCCGGATCAAAATATCAGAATTTCTGGAAAATTCGAAGGAATACCCATTCAGAAAGCATTGGATAGAATGTTGGAAGGAACAAACATTGGCTTTTCAGTCATTAATGAATCTACCATAGAACTAACTAGTAAAAAAGCTCTCGTCAAGTACATTTTGATTTCTGGCAAGTATAAAAACACTCCACTAATTGACATATTTAACAACTGGAAGCGCACATACGACATTCATCTGGAGTATGACCTCAGTGAGATAAACAATGTAAATATTTTTGGAGAGCTAAAAAATGAACCATTAGAGGATGCCTTAGACAAGATTCTGTCTTCAACAGAACTTGAATATACAGTGATAACAAAAGACAGAATTAGGATTAACAAGTCTATTAATCCATTGGTCACACAATATTTGGATTTTGAGAACATATCAAGAAATATAAATGTCAGCGGGACGATTCGTGACAGGATAACCGGTGAAACACTTCCTTTTGCCAATATTATTGAAAAAGGAACGACCAATGGGACATCAACAAATGTCGACGGTTATTTCACGTTATTTGAAGTGTCCAGTGACACATCTGTATTGGAATTATCTTATATAGGATATCAGTCATCACAAATACGCCTGAGACCTGACTTAAATTTAGAAAACCTGGATCTGACTTTGGATGCAGGATCTGTGGAAATTGAAGAAATCACCATAGCCGCCGTAAAGATAGATCAGATGTTAAAGGCTTCTACAGGAATTAGCAAGGTTGCTATGACACCTGAGATCACTAGTATTTTACCTAGCTATGGTGACAGAGACATATTCAGGTCTCTACAACTTTTACCCGGTGTGAGCGGTACAAATGAAAGCTCTTCAGGACTCTTTGTTAGAGGAGGGACGCCGGATCAAAATCTAATATTGTTTGACGGATTTACTGTTTATCATGTCGATCACCTTTTTGGATTTTATAGTGCATTTAATTCCAATGCGATCAAAGATGTACAACTGCACAAAGGCGGGTTTGAATCGAAATTTGGTGGTCGGCTTTCCAGTGTGGTGGAAATGACCGGAAAAGATGGAAATACCAATGATTTAAATATGGGTTTTGGTGCAAGTCTTTTAAGCCTCAATGGGTTTATAGAGTCTCCATTTGCGAATGGAAAAGGTTCGGTAATCGTTACCGGTCGAAGATCATTTCAAAGCAGCTTTTATTCCAATCTTTTTGATTCATTTACCAACATTGGCCCCCAGGCGGAAGAAACAACTCCTCAAGGTGGAGGTCCCTTTGGAGGCAGAGGAGGTTTTGGCGGTTTTGGACAAACTCAAGTACAGCCGAATTCGTACTTCTACGATCTAAACGCAAAATTGACGTATCGCTTTAATTCCAGGGAAAAGGTTTCTATTAGCTTATACAATGGTGTGGATGACCTGGATAATTCAAGAATAACGGACAGTAATTCTTTAGGCTCTTTCGGCCCTTTTGGAGGCGGGAATGCAAATATTTCGTTCATAAATGACAACATTGACCTGAGTAATTGGGGCAATCTCGGAGGAAGCATTAAATGGGGACGACAGTGGTCAGATAGATTTTATTCGAATGCGACGGTTTCATTTTCCAACTACTTTAGTGACAGAGAACGCAATAATGAAACTAACATCACCAGAGAAGATTCGACGATTGTCAGAAGGACAGGCTCTTTCGAAACAAATGATTTAAAGGATCTTACTTTTAAATGGGATAATGAATTAAAGCTGAGTCAAAATAATCAAGTTGATTTTGGATTTCAGATTACTCACAATGATATTCAATATGATTATACACAAAATGATACCATTTCTCTTGTAAGCAGGGCTGATGAGGGAGTCACTGCAGCATTTTATATCCAGGACAAACTCACCTTCGGAAAGAGCTTGATTATTAATACTGGAATTAGATTCAGCAATTATAGTCTTACTGATAAATTATATGTGGAACCACGAGCCTCGGCTCTGTTCCTTTTGAACAATCGAATAAAACTAAAAGGTGCTTATGGCCAGTACAATCAATTTGCTACCAGAGTTGTAAGAGAGGACATACAACAAGGAAGCCGCGACTTTTGGATCCTCGCTGATGATCAGTTGATTCCTACCTCGTCATCCACTCATTATATTTTGGGAGCCTCATATGAAACTGAGGGACTGTTACTTGATGTCGAGGGGTTCAGAAAAAATTACGACGGTCTTAGTGAATATACCAATCGTCTGGAATCAAGTGGGTTTGGTCCAAATCAGACTCTCTCAATAGAAGAGCAATTCTTTACAGGATCTGGCTATGCACAGGGAATAGAATTCCTATTACAAAAGAAATTTGGAAAATTCACAGGTTGGGCTGGATATACCCTCAGTGAGGTCAAATATGATTTCGAAGCATTTGGTGATGACTCCTTCTATGCCAATCAGGATCAACGACACGAACTCAAAATTGTTGGTGCGCTGAAGTTAGACAGGTTTGATTTATCGTCAACTTTTGTTTATGGAACCGGCAGGCCTTATACTGCTCCAATCGGATTCTATGAATTGACCTTATTGGACGATTTAGTTGAGCCCTATTTTCAAGTAAGTGATAAAAACGCATTGAGATATCCAGCTTATCACCGATGGGACATTTCTGCAAACTATAATTTCAATATTGGTACTTCCAAGGCTCAAATCGGGCTATCTATTTTCAATTTGTATAACCGGACTAACACCTGGTATAAGGAATATGAAGTCATAGATGGGCAGCTATTGGAAACTGATGTTTCTCTGTTGGGTCTTACACCTAGTTTATTTTTCAATTGGACATTAAAATGATCGTCATGAAATATATATCGATTTTCATCCTGCTGGTCTTTCTGGCGAACTCTTGTACCGAAGAGATATCGATACTGAGTTTGGAGAACAGGACCCCGGTTGTAGAAGGATATTTATTTGCCAATCAACCTATCGACTCTATTAGAGTCACGGAATCTATATCTTATTCCGGGGATGGAAGTCTGAGAGCTATTCAGAACCTGGATATGACTATCAGCAATGACGAAAATGTCTTTCCCTTGTCTCACGACGGAGATGGGTTTTATTCGAATAGAGAAATTCTCGTTGAAGAGGATAAGGTCTACAAGTTGTCCTTTGAGTTTGGTGAAAAAACAGTCTCAGCATGCACCTACGTGAATCCAGCTAAGGATGTTGCCATTTCAAAAACAAGTATTGATCTGAGTAAAATTGAATTTACAGGACCTGGTCAAGGAGGACTTCAAGGCCTGCCTGATCAAGAAATTGTTGAAGTGACCTGGAATAATAAAGAGCTCAACTATTATTTTGTGGATGTGGAAAACGTAGAGTCCAACCCCGAATATGTCAATGGAATCTTTGAATTCTTGGATGAACAAAATGTAGAATTGCCGCAACGCTTCTTTAGGTCCGAACCGGAAATTATCGATTTTTATACCTTAGACACACGACGAGAACTTCAATTTTTTGGCACCTACGAAATAATCATTTACCGATTGAATACTGAATATGCTGCTCTTTATGAGTCAGTAGGATCTTCTTCAATATCCCTAAGGGAGCCGCCTTCCAATGTAAAAAACGGTTTAGGAATATTTACAGCAGTGACTCCTCATAAGTTATATTTAGAAGTGAATAAAAAATAAATATGCCAAATAGACTATAACGCAATCCGAGACGGCGAGCTGCTCGATTGTTTCATTTACTGCAACATTAAATTATAAAGCAACTCAATAATCAATAATTCCTGCGAAAACATTAAAGCATTGTACCATCAAATTGCCGAATAGTTCATTAATCTATTCCAAAAGTCGCCACTTTGTAAAACATACCTCCACGCATCCCGGATCTAAAGGGACAAGTCTCAATATATTTTCATCTACTGTATATTCATAAGTGATGTCCCATTCATCTACTTCGAAGTCCAGCATAATTTCATTGTCGTTAATTTGTTCCCATGTACCCGTTAGCTCAAGCGAGGATGACAGACTAAACTGCCCATCAATTCTTAAAGAAAGAATTGGCCCATTTACAACATCGTCTACGATAACTCCACTTCCAGGACTATAGGCAGTTTGAAACTGCCGCCAGGTACCGATTATTGAATCCGTCTCCAAATGGCCAATATCGTCGTCGGTGCAACCAATGTAGCATAAGGAGATCAATAGTATAAAGGCCAACAGTTTTTCGGTCATTTTCAATCCTTTAATGATCAATACGTCGAGATTATGAAATAGTTGGTCCACCCCACTTAATTTAGTCAGAATTTAAGTCAAGGCTTACATAAGTACTTAAACACTCAAAAACCCAAGCTCCCAAATTATTGAACTCCTTTGCTCAAGTCATCACCTAACTTGAAGTTAAGTGATGCATCCACCGTCGTTTAATAACTGAGGCTTCGACGGGCTCACTCAGTCTAAAAAGCTAGGTGATGCGTCTCCCTGCTGCACCTAATATTCCACTTCCCAGCCTTCGTATTTCCCTTCGAGAAATTCCGCCTTTTTATGCAATCTGAGCGTGATGTTACTCAATTGATCAATATACAGGCGATCTTTCCTGGAAAATGAGATTTGAAATGGGAATTCGTCCTGAGTTTCCGATCTATCAATAATTTTGAAATTTTGCTCTAACAAGAAAGTCCTGTACTTATTGCGGGCATGCTCAGAGGGGAAGCCAGCAAAGTGTTTAAGAGCTATACGACTTGATAAGTCAAAGCCTTCTTTTTCCAGGATTTTTATGATTTTACCATTGACCATAGTCTGCACCAAATAGTCATCTGGGTACATAAAATCCATGTAGATCTTCCAATCCGGATCCCGTTTGATTTTGTATTCGGAATTAATACCTGTTCGCTCGTCCAATAGATTCTTTACCCCGGTCGTATCATTCATGTACAGATAATCCTTGATCACGCATTGATATATAAAGCGGCCGGCATACTCAGTGTAAGTCAATGCTGTCAACTCATTATGTATGTCTTCGAATTGAGTCTCAACTCTCTGCATTTCAGCAGGAGCCGGATAACCCTGTTCGTCACAATTATAGATCAGGTTGCTGATTTCCACGAGATGTCCCAAGTCAGGTGAGGGAGCGAGATCGTGGAGATCCATATTAACCATCATTGTTCCCGGCTTGCCTTCCCAGACTGCGGAGTATTGATTCCACTGCCCATTCAGATTGCCTGATGAGTAAGTCAACACTGAGTACACTAATGAGATATTCAACAAACCAGTCAATACATATGATTTTAGCTCCGTCATTTTACCTAATCAATTCAAGTTGCGACGTATTAAAATAAAGTAGAATATGTAAGAAGTAAAATCCATGACGAGGTAAATGTAAAAACGATTAAATCTTACACTCCCCATGGAACATTACATAGTTGCAATGTACTGTTTTGCAGGTGACCGCTTGAAAATATGTGCTCATAAAGATGAGTCACTTCGAAAAACAACGGATGTCGAAATCATTACCACGGCTCTTGTGGCAGCCAGATACTTTGG
>JANQHF010000027.1 GCA_028282725.1 Saprospiraceae bacterium | reverse complement strand
ATAGTCAATAGGATCTTTGGAAGGAAGCTTCTTTTGAATGATTTTTCCTTCTTTGTCCCTTGTATAGTTAAAGTTCAAGGAGGTATGACCCAAGGTGGATCCGGGCGGTACAACTTCTTCCAATAAATTGCGCCAATCGTAGTCATATTTGGTGTCGATAAAACTCGAAGGATTTTCGGCACTGTCCATTCTTCGATCCAACAACTTCCGTCCCTGGATATCAGTATAGGTTCGGGATTTGTTATTATTTCCGTCTATGACGGTTCTCTCATAGACTGTATTTGAAGCAACCGGATTATTATTCGCATCTGTAAACGAAGCGCTATTTGTTCCATAAGTAAATTGCCGGGTGCCAAAATCAGGCGGCGTGATGGTCAGGGGCCTGTTGAGCGCCGATGCTTCATAGGAAATTGTTGTGGCGGGTTGGGATCCGAATGAGGACGAATAGGCACCCGTACTTACTCCGGAAGTATAGGTTTCATAGGTTTTATTTTGTCTTCCCTGGCTATCATAGGCTACCGCCGATACCTGGTCTTGTCCGTTGTATGCCTGCGCCTGTCCTACGGTCTGGACGGTCCTTCCCAGTCCATCGAGATAGGCATGAGTGGTCAGATTGGTTAACTGACTAAAGCCATTCAAATCTGCAGGAAAGGTTTGAGAAATGGTGATCTTACTGGCATGACCGGTTATATTCTTACTGATGTCATACGTATATGTAGTCACAGAACCTACAGGGTCTGTAGAAGTCTTCAACCGCATCAGACCGTCATAAGTGAAAGTGGTAGAAGTGCCATCAACTTCCTTGATCTGACTGAACAGGTTACTATTACCGTGATAGAAATACTCCTTTTGAAGATTAAGTGGACCTGCTTTTGTTAATAGGCTATTGCTATCATAAACAAAAGATTCATCGACTGAGGGACTATACCCATGTCTTCTGAATGCGGTTAAAAGACCTTTGGAATTATAGGTAACATAATCATCGGTTTCACGCATTGGATTGCCTTGTTGATCAAAATAGTCCCTGTATAGCAAGTGCGGTCTTGGATGGGTATTTGTATTAAACATGGCATAGACGGTTTCCTCTTTACTTACAGTCAATCCATTCATGCTATACTCATCTATATACGGCACGATAATATTGCGGTCTGCCATGGCTATTGCTTGCTGGCTTCCACTATTGTCATCCGGGGTGTAAGTCAATTCATGTTTATATTCTTCATTAGAATATTTTTGACTGATCATGTCAGGCTGAAGATGATAGGATGAACTGTATTCGTAGTCAACCGAATATGTAAGTCCTTCTAAGGTGTGATCAATCGATGAGGGTCGAAAAAAACCTGTATTGACTGTGTAGTCTTTATCAAAGTAAACATTCTGCGTACCTCCACCTGAAGTTCTCAATAATACTTTGCGAGCCGCAAACATTTGGGATGGCGTGGTTTTCCCATGCTCCGTGCCAGGGATAATTGTTCTTGTCTTTTGAAGCTCTGCCTGATCAACTTCTCTTAGAACAGAAGTTTCCTTATGTTGACCCCAAAGTGATCGTTCAGGTCGTTCCGGGGTAGGTGGAAAGATCGAATTCACACTGACTCCGGGATCAGAATAGAACTCATGTATAATTTCACCATTGCCGTGTAAATCCTCAACTACGCGATCATATCCGACATGTGCTCCATCATAACTTGTAAACGGACGCAAAGAGGTTGTGGTGAAAAGAGCATTTGGAGAATTTGTCAGATCATTAAACCCATAGCCGAATACAGGCACCTTGAATCTTTTTCCACTACTATTTCCTTGCGCGTCATCGTAGCTATAGGACCTAATGATATTATTGGTTGGATCAATATCCGAATCATTCGTTGTTTTACTCTTAAGGCGGATTCCTCCGATTTGGTCATCACTGCCGGAGGTAATATGTTTAACAGCTCCATCTGCAGTTCCTTGGCTCACCCGTATTCGTAGTGTATAGTTTGTTGCAGGCTGAAGAGGGGGTGTAATGGTATTAAGCGCATAACTTCCATTTACATCAACTCCACTGACGTGTTGTCGTCGATCTATTAGGATTCCATTCTGCAGGATCTCCGTAAAATAAATCGCAGGGTCATTAATTCCACATTGAGGGTCCAAATTCCAGTCAATGCGGCCGTAGTCAATTTCTTGCTGCGTCAGGTTGAATACTCCGGATTGTATATCCTCACCATTATTGAAGCAATCCAGATGTGTAGCTGAGACATAAAGCTCAGTGACTTCCTGGCCTGTCAAATTTCGATATTCATTTCCCTCATAATCATAAGTAATAGTCCCACCCGTAGGAAGCGTCATTTTGTATAATCCTGAAGCAACACTAAAATTTGAATTACTACTTCGAATTCCGTTAAGATTCCCATATGATAAGGGAATGCTATGAGATATTACAGTGGTATGAGGAATGATTTCATATTTGCTGTTATTGCCGAATTGACCATTTGCAAAACCGTACTCATCGATTGCCTTACTGACAGTTGCGTATGCAGTATAATTCCCGGATACTAATTTGTGAGGACGGTAGTAATCAAAGTCATACGAGGGCAGAGTGGCAGGCGTACCGGTGCCTGTACCTGCAATACTGATAGAGCCAAGACGCAACTTATTTTTCATCGCGTTATAGGCAGGTGTCGGCATATTCAGGTAGGTGGTAGTCTGAGCTTGCGTCAGTTGATTATCAGAAAAATAACCATGGGATAATGTAAAGGTCCTAGAATAACTGCCTGAGTTGATGTCAACAGAAGCTAATCTTTGTGGTGTATCAAGAAGATCTATCCTCCCTGTAGCATAATTAAAGTCAGCACTACTTGCCAGGCCCTTTACATGTGTTAGCAGGCGGCCATTTATCGTTACTTCCTCTGCCGTCATGTTGCACATTTGGTTGTTGACGTACCCACCTGTCCACCTGATCGCTTCACAATCCTGAAGGCTATAATAACTGTAAAAATGACCGGTATAATCAAATGTTATGGCATGCAGTTGGTCATGCGTTTCAATTTTATAGAGATACCAGGCTGAAATGTGTTCTTTATTGTCGAACGTGGTTTTTTCGGTATTATCAACCAACGATTGAGTCACAGAGTTATAATCCTGGCCAAAATAGTAGCGATTGCCCTGTGTGTCTTTCAAGAGGAAATAGTTAACGATAATAGATCCGTTCAAGTAGGTATCTGTTTCGTAGGTAATCTTAAGATCTGTTGTTGGGACCGTATGAATATTGCCACTATGATCCATAAAAAATTTGATGGTCAGTCCTCCTCCAACATGTAGGCTGTAAATGTCAGCTTGAGGGTCTAGTTCCTCATTTAGGTAGTCGTTAATCTGTGCCGGAGATAGATTTATTATGCCCTGGACTTCATTACCGGTATCTAACCACCCGTCTGTATCGAAATCATCCAGTCCAAGTACCTGTCTAACGATGGCGCCTCCAGCCTGGATATGAAATCCAAGTCCGGCCGGACTGGCGAGATCCGACGGTCTGTGCCCGGCAAAGTAGTAGCTGAGTCCCACATTGTGAGAAAGCGGGCCGGCACTGATCTGACCCATGGGGATATATTCCGAAACTGCACCGGTAAATAGATTAGGCGGGCTTTCAGCATACTTAGAATAATTGTAAACCGCGGCACTTGGAGCGGTGAGTTGTGAGGGTTGTGCCAGGAGCTTTTCAACAGGGAGGCTCAAAAAAATGAAAAGGACGAGAATTTGAAAGAGGGTGATTTGTCTGTAAATGAAAAGAATCAAACCTTGAAAGAAGGCCAGTCGTCTTTTAGTGGCGAGCATCAACCTTTGAGCGAGGACGCTCAAAGGAACGTGTATGCGGGTTGATATTCTGTTCTTCATTTCTAGTTAGGTTCAGTTTGTAAATCGAGGACATTGAGCATTCTTTTCCATTGACCGGGTGTAAAACAGGTCTTGCATGCGTCCGGAGTGTGGGACATGAAATTGTCCATAAGCATATATTGATTGTCACAAAGACTGATCGGTCTGTATTCATTGCTGCAAAAATTGAGCGGTGTATTGTGAATGGGCGTTTCCAAGAGGCCATCATCCTGGCACCTGGTTGTGCCGGCAAGAGGTAGCAATCCAAGGTGATTGGCCATCAAATGCGTCAGCACCTTTCCCTGGTCAAAATCTCCTGATCCGCTTCCAAAAGATGCACGTCTGATTACGATATCAGCAGCATTGGGATCGCTGGACCAGATAAATCGGGCATAACCATGACCAATTTTATCCGGAAGTTGTTCGACAACATGAACATCAATGATATTCGGACTATTTCCCCTTTTGTCAAAGGAATCCCATGCTTCCCAGACAATCTTTCTTGGATTGTGATTCCCTCCTTTATCCCGAAATTCCAACAATTGCAGCTTCCTGCTCACAGTAGGATCCAAGCCAATGACGTTCCTGTGAATTTTCTCTGATACGGTAAAGTCTCGATTTAATGCCTCAATCTGAATATTGATTTCACTTTCGAATGCGGACTTATCTAAGCTAGTATAGTTGTGAAATCTGAGTTCGAGAATCCGATTCTTTTGTTGTAGATGATGCCTCCGTTTGCCGTGCAGATGCCTTTCGACATTCTTTCTTTTGTTAGCACGTTGTTTAATCGGTCTGTCTACTTCACGCAAATAGTCAAGTGTTGAATACCGTACGACCGGACCTCCGAATATTTGGCCACTTCCAGTCATGGTTGGGAGGTTTTTGAAGAATTCTTTTGATGTTTTAAGACTTGGATCTGTTCCTTGAGAGGATACACTGCCCACGTAGATAAGCAGGCCTATCACTATAGATAATAGTTTCATCATCGTGATTGATTTTGCGGATTTTGAAATATCAGTTACCTGATCTTGGACATTTTTTTGGAATCAACCAGTTGGCCATCGATAACCAATTGATAAGAATAAATCCCGGAAGAAAGATCTTCACTGTCAATTTGAATCTGACCATGACCAGGTTGTTTGATGGCGACCTTTCGGAGTAGTCGACCGTTCATATTATAAAAATGGATGGCCGCATTGGATGCTCCTTCAGGAATGACATATGAAATCCCGGTGGAATTATCGAATGGGTTTGGAATATTCTGGTAGAGTATGGCGGTGCCCTGATCGCCGGCCAACTCAATGTTCAATATGCGCTGTGTGAATTCTTCAAATTGCACTGTGAGATGATCAACTTTTTCCTCCAGGTCTACAATTCTTGATTCTTTGGAATGTATAATTTCCTGCTGTTCCTTGATAGCATTGACGAGCATGTAAATCAGCGCAGTTCCATCATATTGCAGGTATTTTTCCGATGACTGAACCGAACTGGCTGTTGGATCTGCTGTAGAATCATCTTCAATAATCACTTCTGTTGGCGAGAATTCTGAGATCATATATGGTGCAATCTTTTGAATTTCTTGAGCAACAATACCCACATATGTTTCGCCGCTTTTTATTCCGGCTTTTCCATTATATTGAAATGTTACAGGACGTATTCTCAATACTTCTGTCAACCCATCCGTGTAATCCTGAATATTTTTTTTAAGTCTTTTATCGGAAGCTGAAGCAAAAGGACCTCCACCAGTCTTTGAAGCAGTGCCTTCAACATGAAAGTTGTAGCCAGGATTAATTGCCGTTCCTATTGTCAATGCACTCATCATGAATGAATTGGCGCCTGAGTTCAAAAAGATCCGATCAGCATTAAATGCATCTCTTACAAAAAGTTGCCCATATCCACCAGTTTCAATTTTTTGAAAAAACTTGGCACCGGCTCCACTTGTTCCCACATTTTCCAGGATGATACTATTCACTCCTCCGGCATCGGAATTTACAGATACAGTAAAGGGAAATGCAGGATTGGAATTATTGATACCAACATTTCCGTCAGAACGCACATGCAGGGCCGGATCCTGACCATTCGCTGACAGAGAGAACAATGTCATCAGAATAGCTAAAAAAACTGTTCTTCTTAAAAAGACAAACTGAAAAGCAGGGTTAAAAGCAAGTTGTGAATACATCATGATATTGGATTTTATAATTGTGAGTTGTTCGTACATTTTTTGGCCACCTGAATTGACATTCAGGAGTTGATTGATTCAATGAAAAATTCCGGATAAGAAGGTAATCCGGGCATGGATTGGTCCCGGCCAAATCACAGCTTTTAGGAAGTGGATGAATGGTCTGTTCTGTTATAGAAGAATGGCAACAGTTTAATGCAGAGTAGTGATTAAAGGAAAGAAACAGCTTATGTAAAAAGAACGGTACGGTTGACTTAATTTCATCAAATCGAATTGCTCGAAAATGGATAGCCTTCATCACTATGATTTTCAATTCCGCCCTTTCGACTGATCGAACGGAAAGTCATTAAATCATTGATATCTCTTAATTGACGGTATTGGCACCGCCAATAAAGACACTATCTAATTCGAAGGTTTGGATCATAAGTTAAATAATTTTGAAGATATCTATAATTATATTTTATTTCTTAACATATATCAATTAATTCATATGTATTCATCTATTGATAATTGCTGTCCACAAAAGACCTGTAGTGATAAAAGATGAAGCCTCAAAAATTATTTTCCGAGGGTAAGGGATAGATTCTTATGTCAGTGAAATAGGTTTCACCACTTAATGGCAACTTATGCCCTGCATTAATATTAATGAACCCAAGTTGCGACGTATTAAAATAAAGTAGAATATGTAAGAAGTAAGATCCATGACGAGGTAAATATAAAAACGATTAAATCTTACACTCCCCATGGAACATTACATAGTTGCAATGTACTGTTTTGCAGATGACCGCTTGAAAATATGTGCTCATAAAGATGAGTCACTTCGAAAAACAACGGATGTCGAAATCATTACCACGGCTCTTGTGGCAGCCAGATACTTTGG
>JANQHF010000011.1 GCA_028282725.1 Saprospiraceae bacterium | reverse complement strand
TTCAAGGGGTTTGATCGTAGCATCCATTCCGACTTGCGGTTTCCCGGTGGATTCCTGGATTTTCCTGGCAAAGGCCAACTCGTTTTCCGTATAGTTGATGTCGCCAAGAAGCTCCAGATTCTTCTGCATAATGGCCCCGCCTGTCCGATTTACGAGGATTTCATGCACTCCGGATACCAATTGTATATCGTAATCCACATTGGCCATAATAGCCGCTCCTTCTGCCATTCTCATGACGTGTTCGTATACCGGCATCATGGTTTCGCGCTTTGTGTCCCGGACGCGAACCCACATCTTGGCATAATCCCCAACTACATTCACTACGTTACCTGCCTGTTGCATATGGTAGTGAATTCGTACCGTGGGTTGTATATGCTCTCTATAGGCATTGATCCCGTGGGCGTAAAGTTCCATGGCATCCGTTGCGCTGCGGCCATTCCAGGGGTCTGCCGCGGCGTGAGCTGCCTGTCCGGTAAATTCTACGATAAAATCCACAAGTGCCAGTGAGCTCTGCACCGCAGCTTCTGTTTTTGCAGAAGGATGCCAGTCCATACAAATGTCGAGGTCATCGAAATATCCCTCCCTGGCCATCCACAGCTTACCAAAGAACTTTTCCTCCGCAGGAGTTCCGAAAAATTTAATTGTACCTGTAATTCGCCCACTTTCCATTAGCTTTTTGATGGAAACCGCAGCCCCAAGACTGGCGACCCCAAAGAGGTTGTGTCCGCAACCATGTCCAGGGGCACCTGCAGAAACGGGATTCTTTGTCGGTTCGGTCTTTTGAGAAAGGCCCGGCAAAGCATCGAATTCACCAAGGATTCCAATGACAGGTTGACCACTCCCGTAGCTGGCTACAAAGGCCGTTGGCATACCGGCAACCCCCATTTTAATGGAAAAGCCCTGGGATTCCGCATAAGAGGCCAAGGCGGCTGAACTTTGATCTTCCTCGAAAGCAACTTCTGCAAATGACCAGATCTGATCACTCAAATTGATCAGTCCTTGCTGATCTTTTTCGATTCCGTCTAAAAGTGCAGCTTGTTCGACTGAAAGCTCTTGAGCATAACAATTTATCGTAATGTATATAAGAGATAAAAGAAGGAAAGTACGCATGGATAATTTTTTAAACTAAGGTAACAATTAATATAGTCGCGAATAATCTTACATCCGGGTTTAATCCTCCGAACTTTCTAAATGAATAGTGCCGGGTCAAAAGTCCAATTGTACACCCAAAAGTACATTTCTGCCCATCGTGCTAAACCCGGCAATTTCCTGGAATTCAGAATCCAGCAGGTTGTTGATCTGTCCTGTAAATCTAAGGTCCTGGTTAACGGAGAATTCGGCATTCAAGGATGCATACCAATACGATCCGAGGGTAATGGCTTCCGTTGTGAAGGTATTTGAATCAAAAAAAAGATCTTCTCTTGTTCCTGTCCGTCTGATTGAAAGTTCAATACCATCCGAATCATGAAACCGGAATCTGCCGGAAAACGAAAATTGATGTCTCGGTCTGCGTATCAGATTTTCCCGGGATGTTGATATCTGGTCGTCAATCTCTCCAAAGAGGTATTCATAGGAAGCATCAATCGTCCATCTCCCCAAGGACTTCCGGAGGTTCCACTCAAGTCCATGATCATTTTGCACGGGTGTATTGATATAACCATCAGGAAATGTAAATATGATGAGTTGACGCACACGTCTGTTAAAAAATCCGATTTCCATGACATCCCATACGTTTTGGGTTAACCACGAGAGACCAAGGTTCCACGTTCTTCCGGTTTGTGGCTCTAATGCTGCATTCGCCCCAAATTGGCCATATAGTTGAAATAGATTTGGTGCTTTGAATGAGCTGGCAAGGCCACCATGAATGCGCATTGATTCGTTCAGCTTCCAATTAGCACCCAATGAGATATTGGTATTTGTCCCAAATGTTCCATGGTGGTTCAGCCGAAAACCCATTCCTGCATTCAGTCCTTCGACCGGACGCACATTCATAGAGACATATGGACTGACGAGGTAGGTAGAAGGATTAGGTTGTACTGCCAATTCGTCCAACATCTTATGTCTTTGGTAGTTGAAGCCAACAGATAGATCAACGAACGATGAAAAGGGGCTCTGACTGATGATCTCCAAATTGTCAAACCTGCCTTTGAAATCGGATTGACCAAAAGATTCAGAATCAAAAGTCCTGTTTGTTCGATGATGAGCAAAGGACATTTGAGTGTTCCAACCATTGACTACAAAATCGGACACCAAACCTGCATGTAGCCATCGAGATTGATAAGTATCATCCGAATCGGTAAATGCACCTCCGTCGTAATCGCCATCATAGGCAGAATATCTCTGGAATGCGGTGACCTTAGTCTGATTATTGAAGGAACAGGACAATTTGGTATGTATTGCATTCCTGTGAAAGGCATCATTATCAAATCCTGCTTGATTTTTGTCGAGAGCCTCTGAAATTCCACCGGATCCTGTGTGTGAGGCATCCAGTATAAATCCTAGTTGATCCGTAGACGCAGTCATGGAGAAACTTGCATTTCGGTTCTTATAAGTACCATATGACAAGTCAAGCTGCCTGCTATTGGAAAGATTGTGAGCATTCTTTGTAATGATATTGATGACACCCGCTACGGCATCAGAACCATATAGTGCAGACAGACCACCCTTAACGATCTCTATTCGTTCGATTTGATTTAAAGCGATATTCCTGATATCAAAGGATCCACCGATGCCGCTTGGATCCGTCACTGGAATGCCATCGATCAATATCAATGTATATTCACCTCCGGCACCTTGTAAGAACAGGCTCTTGTCCTTTCCAGGATTACTCAAAGCTCCTGCGACACCAATACCTGCTTGTTGATCCAATAATACACTGAGGTCATTATGAACAGCTCTTTGGATTTCTTCCTCTTCGATTATCGTCGTTGGCTTCCATGAAGAATTTCGGTCCACAGGATATTTAAATGGAGTGATGATCAATTCGGGAATGAGAGAATCTTTTAATTCTTCATTCTGTCCGTGGATATAACAAGACATGGCCATGAGGCCAATGACAAACAGCAGTCTGGACATACGCGTAAAACTCACATATACCTGTTCTATTTTATTCCCGAAATAGCTACAGGTCTGGAATCGGTCAAGGCAGGTCTTCTGACTTACTCTGTTTTCGACCTCCTTCCCATTCGAATCTTCGAACAGTGGTCTGAACGGTCAAAACTTCTTGTAGAGATTACAGCAGCGGGAACTGTCCCGGATTTTCACCGGATTCCCTATTAAGGTTGATACCCTTGTATCATCCACCTTGCCAGGACAAAGCTAATCATTTATGATCGAGCCATGTTAATAATTTTCTCCATAATTTGAGAAAGTTGCAAGGAGTGATCCCAGGACATCAGAGGGGATTGAGTCTTGTCTTGTTCGATCAGTGTACCGCAAGCAATGGCTTCATGAACCAAACCATTTGAAATCATCGGGAAATAGAAGTCTTCCCGCTGTCCATTCTTCAAAAGTGTGAATCGTTCGCATTTCCAGAAATCCTCCATGATCACCGAACCAAGAGTGCCCGTTATAGTTGCTTTGTTTACCGTATTCAAGTCCACTGCACATGACAACTGGGCTACTCTGTCAGGAGCATAACCTAGTTGCATACTGCATCGATTTTCCACGCCCAACGCGGTCACCAGGGCATGCACCTGTATTGTATCCGGCATTTCTTCGAAAACATCCTGGGCAAGGCTAAGTGGATAGATTCCTACGTCCCATACTGCTCCAGCTGCCAAATCTGGTCTGATGAGGCGCTCTTTGGGGTCATTCGGGTCCATTTTGAATCCAAAATGGGCATTGATCATTTGAACTTCTCCTATGCGCCCATCACGGATCATGGATAGGGCCTTTTGATATCCGGGTAAAAATCTGGACCACAAGGCTTCCATCAAGAACCTGCCGCTACCTTCTGCAGCGCCTATTATATTCCGCACTTCCTCGACTGAGGTGGCCATTGGCTTTTCGCAAAGTACATGCTTTCCTGCATTCAGGGCTTTTATAGTATGGTCGGCATGAAAGTTATGCGTAGTGCTGACATAGATGATATCCACTTCCTGGTCACCGCAGAGTTGATCATATGAACCATATGCCCTGTATTGTGCGGGAATGGATTGTTGTCCCGACCTGGAAGCAATTGCAACGATTTCGTGATCGGAGTGGTTGATGCTCTCCTCAAATTTTCGGGCGATTCGCCCATAACCCAAGAGTCCCCATCTCATGATTTTCTCTTTTTCAGTTCATCAGCCAGTTGTCTGCTATGGACGGTGTACTGTACCTGGTTCAATTGGTTCCTGATTTCTGCCATGAAGGTCACCTTATCTTTAGATTTTTGAATGGTAAGGAGTCCAAAATTCAATACGGGCATCGGAGGGCCCACTCTCCATCGATTGGCCTCCTCTGTAAATCCATTGTAGTGATGGGTCAAACCGCTAGACGTTATTTCCAGCAATGGTTTTTTCGTCACAGGTAGCTCAATTAATGAAAATTCTGCAAGATGCCGGTCACCGCTGATCAAGATTGGATTCGCCACATCCAGTTGATCAATTACCTGGATTAATCGTTCACGTTCCACCGGAAAATTGGCCCATTTCTCAAATATGTGATCCTCTGGTAAGAACTGAATTCCCCCACCTATGACATGGGCGTCAGCGGTACTTTCGGATAATTCACGGACCAACCAGTCCCACTGCTCCTGCCCTAGAATGGTCCCTCCTTTTTTGGAAATAGAATCCCTGAAATACCTGACATCCAATAATATGACCTTCACAAAAAGATCTCCAAATCGGTACGAATAGGATTGGTAGGCGCCCGAATACTCTCTTGCCGGGCTAGCCTCTGGAACATCAAGGAAATCGAACAAGAGCAACTTACTGCTGTCCTTTTTCAGATAATCGGATCCGGCATTATTCTTTCCATAATCGTGGTCATCCCATATACCTATCACAGGGCAGGCAGCATGCAGGTAATTGTAATCCACATTCGTTTTTTGAAAATCATAATCCTTCTTCATCTGGGACATATCCTCCGTGTCGGCATAAATAATATCACCCAACCACACCCATAGATCCGGATCATTCTTTACGACCTCTCTCCATATCGGTTGAGGGTCCCATTGATGGGCACAAGAACCGAAGGCAATGGTCATTTCCAAACCATCCTCTCCAACACCCTTATTCGAGCTGCACTGTGAGCACAGGCAAAGGAGTGTCAACAAACAAAAGAACATCAACGAGTGCCGGAACATGAGCAAATTATGTATATATTTTTTCTAATATGAATCGATTACTGAGTGGTAAAAGTAGATATTTGCGCCAAGACAAAAAGAAGTTATGCAATTATTGGATGGGAAGACTTTAGCGACAAAAATCAAAGAGCGAATCAAAATTGAAGTAGATGCTTTGAAAGAGTCAGGGCAAAAGGTGCCACACCTGGCTGCTGTCCTGGTCGGAGATGATCCTGCGAGCCAGGCATACGTCAGAAACAAGGTGCGTTCATGTGATGAAGTGGGATTTGAATCTACACTGATCAAGAAGGATGATGCGATAAGCGAAGCAGAATTATTGGACATCGTAAGAGATCTCAATGAAGATCCATATGTCGATGGTTTCATCGTTCAGCTACCGCTTCCTGATCATATCGATGCAGAAAAAGTGAATCTCGCCATCAATCCAAAAAAGGATGTTGATGGTTTTCATCCCATGAATTTCGGCAGAATGACCTTGGGACTGCCATCCTATCTTCCGGCTACTCCACAAGGTATACTATTTATGCTGAAAGAGTACGGAATCGAAACGTCCGGTAAAAAATGCGTGGTGATCGGACGAAGCAATATCGTGGGTATGCCCGTCTCGATACTCCTTTCACAGAAAAGAAAAACAGGTAATTGTACGGTAACCATTGTACATAGCAGAACGCAAAAAATCGAAGAGGAAATCAGGAAAGCCGACATTATCGTTGCGGCAATCGGGAAGGCGCACTACGTAACTGCCGATATGGTAAAGAAGGGAGCCGTTATCGTGGATGTGGGCATCAACAAGGTGGATGATCCGAGTCGTAAGCGGGGATACCGATTGGTCGGAGATGTTGACTTCGACGATGTTGCCGACAAAGTGTCCTGGATTACACCTGTCCCGGGTGGGGTAGGACCCATGACAGTTACCTCCCTGATCATGAATACCTTGATCGCCGCAAAGGGAGAGATTTATGGTTAGTCCATGAGTCTGTTCCGGTGAAAGTCGGCATTGCTTAGAATTTAATAATATATTCACTTTATGAATTGTAAAGAAGGGGCAATAGAACTGATCGACCAAATCATACATACCATTGCACTCATACCTGAAAATGATTATTCCAGGGAGCTGGATGTATTCAACGGATCGACTTTAGGAAAACATTTCAGGCACATCTATGATTTCTTTCACTGCCTGGTCGAACAATGTGCTTGCCACAAGGTAGATTATGCACAAAGAACCAGGGAGAGCATCATTGAAAATGATCCTTTCTTTGTCCGGGAAAAGTTTGAACAGCTAAAAAAAGAAATCAGTCCGCTGAATGAAGACTTACCAATGGACGTTTATGCTGATTTCCACTTATCGGATGGAAATCGTCCGAAGGTGGCCTCTACGATAGGACGTGAACTCATGTATGCATATGACCATGCAGTTCATCACCTGGCAATCGTCAAAATCGGTATTCAGTCCTTACAGGCGAATATAGCCCTCGATAAAAATCTGGGTGTTGCAGCCAGTACCATCCAACATCAATATGAAGTAAATCATGGACATTGAGCCAGGATTTATACACACCTTATTCATCTCACCACTCACTACCCAGGAAATTGAATTAGCAACCGGTTGGTTGAATTTCTTAGAAGTAGAGGCATTTGAAGAAGAAAGTGACGCAATCAGGATCTATCATCCGGATCAGGACATTCTGTCGCAACTAAAAGAAGATTTATTGGCCCAGGCCTCCTGGTTGGACAAGAACAGAATATTGACAGGAACTATTATTAATGAAAATTGGAACAGGAAATGGGAATCTAGTTTTGACCCTGTACTGGTTGACAATTTCTGCCTGATCAAAACCTCATTCCACTCGGTAGAAAGTCCGGCGGAGCATGTAATCGTTATCGATCCCGAAATGGCATTTGGCACAGGTCATCACAACACGACCTTCCTCATGATTCAAATGATGTCTGAGATGGAATTTGCAGGTAAGACTGTTCTGGACTTTGGAACGGGAACCGGGGTATTGGCTATACTGGCAGAAAAAATGGGTGCTCATAGGGCTTTGGCTATAGATTACGATCAAAAGGCCACTGATTGTGCTATTCAGAATGTTCAGAAAAACGATTGCAGGTTGATCGATTGTCAATCTGCCGAGATAAGCGATGTGGCAGAAAACAAAAAATTCAACATCATTTTAGCCAATGTCAACCGGAACGTCTTGCTACATTCTTGTCATGAACTCTCGATTCGCCAGGAAGCCGGGGGAATCCTTGTTTTATCCGGGCTTTTGGTCGAAGACCTGGAATTAATCAAAGCAACTTATTTAGCTGAAGGCTATCAATTGGAAAAGACCCTGGAAAAAGGTGATTGGTGCTGTCTGAAATTTAAATTTCTTCCTATTACGCAAATTGATCAATAGCTCAATCCAGTTGTTACCTAAATTTTACATTAATCCAGGAATTAGTTAATTGACTACCGCTCATATGACAGAAGTATGTGATGTGAAAAGATCTATTTATAACCCTAAAGAGGACTTTCGACTTCAAATCGAATATTCGTTTCATTTATCGATGAAAATGAGTCGTTTCAATTGAACAGAATTCTTTGTATACTAACCGTCACAGATGGGTACGAATCAAATTGAAATTAATTGTATATAAAATTTGTGATGTATAGTATAAACGTAGTCAACTGCGAAAAACAGATTGGATGATGAATCAATTACCAATTTAACTCATGAAAATTTATATGTATTGAAAGAATTGATATTTGACTGTTCACTATATGTAAGCCCCCTTGTGATCTATAGATTAGTGAAATTTTGATTTGATTTTGACACACGAACAGATAGTGTGTGTTGAAATACATGGATATCATGAATAAATACACTTGAAAAGAGACTTTTTATCTGAAGCATAAACTCACTCAGTGGGCTTCTTAACAATAAATAGGGGCAAAAGCCCTCCAAGGATCATCCGAAGAATACTCCGTACCTGGAATGAAGTTGAATACCCTTATTTCCAAAAAAGAACATGACGAAAATAATCGGTGGATACGGTGGCCTCGTTTGACATTTGCAGATTCCGAATAATTTGACCACGGTGATAAGTCCCGTGATTAATGATATGAAAGATGATCTCTTCGGTTAACAGTTGATAAGATGATCCTTTTGTATCCTTGAAACGGATAGCCTTGCCAATACTATTCACATTGATGGCCCGGATGGTATCCCCGTATGTTGTCTTTAACAGAACTCCCCAATCCTGCACAGGATGATCTTGCCAAACATCAAAATGATCGGATTCTTCAAGCATGCGTTTATTCCAAATGTCCTGGGCATTGATGATATGACTCATCAGCCTGATGTTTGCTTCCTGATCTGTAGATGAACCAATCACATCGATTATTCTCAAATTGGCCTCATGATTGTATTCGATCTTATCCAGGAGAAACCCCAGTATGCCGTCTTCCCTACGGATTGTTTTAATGGCCCTGATCCGGTCAAGTCGGACTTCAGATTCATCTAATAATACGGCAAACTCTTTCTTATCCCGTGTTGTAAGGGTTTTGATTTTTGTTAAAATGGACTGATGAGCATCGAGATCCAGTCGAATCCAATCCTGATGCACGGCAACAATTTCAAACTGATCATATAGATCACAGGAAATAGGTGTATAGTCGGACATTTATCTTGTTTTTCTTTCAGATAAGATGAATAAATATTGAATCATTGAAGTTATTTAAGAAAAGAAAACTATCCATGAATATCATTGTTGATTATCATAACATATATACGCTATATGACCACACTGGAGTTTGCGCGGCGGAAGTGGAAACAAATTCTTGATGACACAATCAATGAAGTCAAGGCCGACCCTGAGTATTCCTCTATGACGGCCTGTGATCAGTTTCTCTCCTTCTATTACACTCTTACTGCCAATCTTGAAGAAAGTCGTGATTTTATTCTCGCCCGCTATGATCATTCGTCGTGCTTTCAGTTACACACTGAAGAACTCCGATCCTACAGAAAGACATTTCTGAACTACTCGAGCGAAGTCGTTTCAAAGGGTAGGCTCAATGGACGTCTTCCGAATCTAGTTGTTTTAAACAGGGGGTATACGGCATTTCTTTGGGCACAACATTTATTCATTGCCAGATACTGGTTAACGGATGAAAGCCAGGACCGTGAGAAAACGGATGCACTAATCGAAAAAAGCATCAACAGTTTCTTCAACCTGTTGGGCAAAGGAGACATTCAATCCATTCTTGACGTTGGTAAATTTATGATTCAGAACCCAATTAAACTGAGGTGGCAATGATGAAGGAACAAAAGCGCATTCCAATTAGCAGGGTGAGCAGAGCTGGGAAAATAGTCGGAACCGGGATAAAAGTTGGAGGTAACTATGTCAAATATTTGGCGAAAAGAAGTGCCGACCCCAAGACTGCAAAGGATGAATTGAACGAAAAAAATGCAACGGAAATTTTAAATGCATTAAATGAACTAAAAGGAGGCGCCCTTAAAATTGCACAAATGCTGAGCATGGACTATGGAATCCTTCCGAAGGAGTATTCAGAAAAATTCCAATCTGCACAGCACAACACGACTCCACTGTCGTACCCATTAGTAGTCAAGACATTCAAGAAGAGTATTGGAAAACATCCGAACCTTTTGTTTGATTCGTTTTCAAAAAAGGCATTCAGTGCAGCTTCCATTGGCCAGGTTCATAAGGCAACATTGGGCGATCAGACCTTTGCTGTCAAAGTCCAATACCCGGGAGTGGCAGACAGCATCAATAGCGATTTGAAAATGGTTAGACAACTGGTCTCAAGAGCAGTGAAAGTCAGTAGGGAGGAACTGAATTATTACCTGATTGAAATTGAAAAAAAATTACTGGAAGAAACCAATTATGAGTTGGAATTAGAAAGGTCGATCCTGCTGACTGAGAGTTGTCAACACTTTGATCAAATTATTTTTCCAACTTATTATCCCGAATACTCCTCTTCAAAAATCCTGACAATGGACTGGGTGGATGGAATTCATATTAAAGAATGGATTTCAACAAACCCCAGCCAGGAAATGCGAAATCAAACCGGTCAGGCAATTTGGGACTTTTTCAATTTTCAGGTTTTCCAATTAAAGGTAGCACATGCAGATCCTCATCCGGGAAATTTTCTAATTACGAAAGACAATCAATTGGCCATCGTTGACTTTGGTTGTGTCAAGGAAATTCCGGATGAATTTTATAATCATCTTATTCTATTCCTGGAATCCGAGGTTATAGAAAATGATCAAAGGTTACTGATTATTTACAAAGATCTTGATTTGTTTCACCCGGAGGATACTGAAGATCAAAAGAGGATGTACACGGACCTATATAATACTGCAGTGCGCCATCTCAGCAAGCCGTACCATTCCGATACTTTTGATTTTGGAGATGAAGGTTTTATGAATCAATTCTACTCCATCATAGAGGGCGTACTTCTTGACAAGAAAATCTGGAAATCCAATTTAGCCAGGGGCAATCGTGATGGTATTTATATCAATCGCATTTTCTTCGGGCTGTTTTCAATTCTATACGAATTGAAAGCAAAGGTGCAAACGAGGAACGTTTTGTCCGAGGCCAGACCAGGATACTGATCATACGGCCGTCTCCATTATCTTTGTGAGGTGCATAAATGTTTAACCGGACTCTTTACTCTTTTTCTAATTCTTCTCTCTGCCTGCAATCCGGCAGATGACAAGGAAGAGTCCATAGTATTTCACTACAATCAGCACAACAATATTACTTCTCTGGACCCTGCATTCGCCAAAAGCCAAAACAATATCTGGGCGGTGAATCACATTTTCTCAACCTTACTGCGACTCAATGACTCATTATCGCTAATCCCCGGCATAGCCAGAGACTGGAGTATATCCGATGATGGGTGCACCTATACATTTTTTTTGAGAGATGATGTGTCCTTTCATCCCTCTGAGTGTTTTCAAAATGATTTGGAGCGCCGGGTAACAGCCCAGGATGTTGTGTACAGTTTTAACAGATTGCTGGATACAACCTTAAATGCACCTGGTTCCTGGATCTTTGCTAACAGGGTCAATCGATCGAATGCATTTAGCGCACCAAATGACACCACTTTTATTTTACAGCTTCTCTCTCCCTTTGCCCCCTTACCAAGTTTGCTCACTATGCAATACTGCTCCATCGTACCGGAGGAGGTCGTGGTCTGTCAAGGTTCAGACTTCTATCGCAATCCCATAGGCTCAGGGCCCTTCGTTTTTAAGAAGTGGGTTGAAAATCAGGGATTATTCCTGGTACGAAATGAGGACTATTATGGGTGGATCGATCGAGAGACTTCCAACCTTAAAGGGATCCGAACGAGTTTTATCGGTGAGAGGAGCATCACATTTTTGGAATTGGTCAATGGCAGGGTTGATTTTTTCTCGGGACTTGAGTCCTCATTTATCAATACGGCCCTCTCTCCTGACGGCCAATTGCGAGCTAGCTTCCGGGATCAGATCAATTTTATCAAAAGTCCGTATTTAAATTTCGAATACCTCGGCATCAATCCCCAGGCACCGGGTGCACACCCATTGTTACGACAGCGTGTATTCCGCCAGGCATTGAATTATGGCATTGATCGTGAACTGATGTTAAGAAGTTTGCGCAATGGTATTGGAGTACCAGCCGATGCAGGGGTGATTACGAGGGGGCTGCCTTCCTATAATCCTGAAATCGTTCGGGGCTATGAGTTTGACAGATTCAGGGCAAGGCAAATCCTGGCTCAATTGGATCCGGAATATTTTGAGATCCCATTAACCATACATACCAGCAAGGACTATCTTGATTTGACAACCTATATTGCCAAACAATGGGAATACCTTGGTCTGGATGTTGCCATCGAGGTGATGGAATCAGCGGTACTCAGGAATGCCATGCGAACAGGAGAAGTCGGGTTATTCAGGGCCTCCTGGATCGCAGACTATCCTGATGGAGAAAGTTTTTTATCCATGTTCTATAGTCAAAATCCCGCCCCGCCAAATTATACCAGATATGCAAACTCATCTTTTGATGACCGATATCGAGCGGCCCTTGTAGAAACTGACACAGAGCGCAAAATTTCGCTGTACCAGAAAATGGACCAAATTTTGGTCGATGATGCACCGGTAATTTTCTTATTCTACGATGAAATTTCCCTATTTACCAGTAACGAAGTTTCCGGAATTAGTAGAAATGCATTGAACTTATTGCAGGTAGACAACATTAAGAAGTCATTGTGAAGAATCATCGTAAGGTCATTTATGCCGAAATCCCGGCTCATCATACATACAACGAAACTTGGGATTTTCAGAAACACCTACAGCAAAAACTAATTCGCAAAAAAAGAGAAGGCTGGACAGGAGAACCAGGTTATCTCCTTTTGTGCGAGCACTCTCCTGTTTATACGTTGGGAAAGAGCGGAAAGTTTGAACATTTGAAAGTGAGCATTACCGAATTACAGGATCAAAAAACAGAATTCTTCAAGATCAACAGGGGAGGAGACATTACTTTTCACGGACCAGGACAAATAACGGGATATCCCATCCTGGATCTGGACCAATACTACAACGACGCTCATCGATATGTCCGCGAATTGGAAGAAGTAGTTATACGCACTATTGCAGAATTTGAAGTCGAAGGTACGCGCCGAAAAGAGTATACGGGTGTATGGATCAGAGACCACCGGGGAGATCGAAAAATCTGTGCCATTGGAGTGCATATGAGCAGATGGGTGACGATGCATGGTTTTGCACTGAATGTGCACACAGACCTGGATTTTTTTGATCAAATCATTCCATGCGGGATCAAGGAATCAAAAACCTCCGTTACTTCAATTACCAAGGAAACGGGAAAAGCCGCCTGCATTGATGAGGTTCGCAAACGACTAAAAAAACATTTCAGTGATGTATTTGGGTTTACGTATTTGCCGGCACCAGGCAAGTGACCAGCTCGACAAGGGGTTTTACACCCCTTGGAGAAAATGCCACGCACATCAAGTCATGTCACTTTAAGTGGAGCAGACACCCGACAGGGCTTTGGCACGGCTCAGTCTAAAAAGTCAGGTGATGCAACCACACCCTGCAATCAACTTCCAAAACCCAAAGGCCAAAGACAAATGAGTAAAAGGCCCTGTAGGGTGAAATATCACCTCTATCGGAAGGCCAAAAAGTGAAAAGGTCTTGTTACAAATTGCATTTACCTTCAAAAATGCCACAAGATCCGGAATACCTCCTTTTGATGGAGAATAAATCCTAATTGACCCTGTAGTCGAGAGGGGCCTTCCGATCTCCCAGGAGAGCCTCGTATTTAAAATCACTCCCTCTGCGTTCCTTTAATTCCTGCCAGGCTTTTTCTATGATCTCAGGCTTTTGATAGATATCAAATGCAGTTAAGGCCATCGTTTTTGCAGCCACCATCATGCCTTTATATCCAATGCTCATACCACCGGCTGCTACCGCCTGCCAGCTATGGGCCGTTGTCCCAGGTACCCAGGTCGCTGTGGCCAATCCTACAGTGGGAACCAACCAGCTGACATCTCCGACATCAGTAGAGTAGGGGGCGGCAAATTCGGAGATCCGGAATTCCCGGACTTTAGCTGCATCTTCGGGAGAGACCTTCATCTCGGGATATGACTGCATGATTTCTTTTGCAAATTGTACTTCGTCATCATTGTATTCAACACCTCCAACCACTTCCAGATTATTGTGCATCATCCTTGCCAGTGTCCCATTGGGCAGAAGGTTATAGGCACCACCAATCACTTCGTAGTCCATAGTTGTCTCCGTTCCCAAAGCGGCACCTTTGGCACATTTTACAAGACGCTCAAAAATGGATTTGACCTGGCGCATGTCGGGATGACGAATGTAATAATAGACTTCTGCCTCCGCAGGAACGACATTGGGAGCATCACCTCCCTTTGTGATTACATAGTGAATGCGTGTCGCCTGGGGCACATGTTCACGTAACATATTAGCCATATCATTCATCGCCTCTACGCCATGCAGGGCGCTTCGACCTCTATGCGGAGCACCGGCTGCATGGGCCGCAGCACCATAAAATCTGAATTTAGCTGATTTGATCGCCAGACAGGAACCTGCACTTGCGCTGTTGGTGCTCGATGGATGCCAATTCAGCATGACATCTACATCATCAAACAATCCTGCACGGGACATGTATACCTTTCCGCTTCCACCTTCTTCTGCGGGTGTTCCAAATACCTTAACAGTCCCAGTGACAATCTTACCGGATGCCATGAGATGCTTGATGGCGATTCCGGTTGCTGCAGAAGCGGTGCCAAATAAGTGATGACCACAGGCATGACCTGCACTACTGCCGGGTCGGGCAACTTTATACGGAACAGCTTGTTGCGATACACCGGGCAGGGCATCAAATTCGGCAAGGATACCAACAACCGGACTTCCGGATCCATAACTGGCAACAAAGGCAGTTGGGATCTCCGCAACTCCGGCCTGTACTTCAAAATTTTCTTCACGGAGCATTTCCTGTAGCAATCCCGAACTCTTTTCCTCCAGATAACCCAATTCCGCATACTCCCAGATTTTATGTGCGACTTCTGCAAAAGCCTCTTTTTTCCCATCGAGGAGTTTTACAATTTCTTGCTTGTCCGCATCGATTTGTGCCATGAGGTGGCCATCCCAGAAAAAGAAGAGAAAGAAGCCCGTTAAATACAATATTCGGTATTTCATGATCTTAATTATCTTTTGAATCTAACTTACAAAGAATCAATCGAAAAAGAATATACCTTTAAATTGGTTAAAAGCTCAAGCCATATGATTTCCAGGATGACAAGTTTTCTTCTATTGCTGCTCAATCTGTCCGTGTTGTCCGGCCAGAAGATATACCCCGAAAAACAGTATCTGCTTACAGATTGTCAAATCGTCAATCTCGATCGAGAAAAAATTGATACGGGTGCCATCTACATTAAAAACGGACGGATTGAAGCCATTTTAAATACTGCCAGTGCCCCGGTCGAAGATGCAGAGATTATCGATATGCATGGAAGTTATGTCCTGCCCGGAATGATCGATGTTCATACTCACCTGAACAACCTGGCATCTGCAAGAAGAGCATTACTCTCAGGGGTGACGACCACCAGGAGTGCAAGTGTTCCGGCATACCAGGACGTGAGCATTGGTAAAATGGTGGAAGAGGGGCATTTGGAAGGACCGGATATGATACCTGCCGGTGTATATGTCACGCCTTTTCTGAGCGAAACCATCCTCGCCGATTCACGACTGGGTAAACTCAAAGATGCTGTGGACTCAGAAGAAGAATTAAGACACCTCGTTCGCATAAACATCGATAGGGGAGCAAAAGTGATCAAAACACGAGGAACAGAACGGGCAGGTCTGCCCGAAACGGATCCACGTAAACAGACATATACTCAGGAACAACTCGAATGGGTCGTTGACGAAGCCAGGAAGTTTGATATTCCGGTTATGATCCATGCACATGGAGATGAAGGTGCGCGTGCAGCCGTATTGGCGGGTGCAAAGAGTATTGAACACGGAACTTTTTTAAGCGACGAGACACTTCAACTGATGAAAGAAAGGGATGTCTTCCTGGTTCCAACCTATATCACGTTACTGGATCTTGTAGAACCGGGTGGAGATTACGACAATCCGGTAATCCAGATGAGGGGCAAGTATATGGTACCCAAAAGTGAACGAACCATAAAAGCAGCCATGCGTCTCGGAGTCAAAATTGCCACCGGGGCAGACAATCGCTACACTGCCAAGTCAACGAGCCGGGTCTCCATGGAGGTTGAAGAATTTCGCAGACTAGGTATGGATCCCTGGGAAGCATTGAGAACGACGACTACCCATGCTGCTGAACTCCTGGGCATTCGGGATGAAACCGGTCAACTTCTTTTTGGGTACGAAGCGGATATCATTGCCGTGCCGGACAACCCGATAGAGGATGCAAAGGCACTGCAAGACGTCATCATGGTCATGAGCAATGGAAACCTGGTATTGAATCGATTACCCTTTGGCAAAGAGTAAAGGCTACCTTTCGGCCATCAGGTTTTGATTATCGTAATCCTTGCACTTAATCGTGTAGGTCTTGTCCGATATTTTGGTTACCTCCCACAGGGACTCTTCACCGTTTTCTTTGTTCTTCGTTGTTCCTTCGAGCATCATTCCTCTGACCGGGTACTTCCCGTCATCCTTATAGAAGTTGGAAGAGAGGTTTTTGGTAATTCCTCCAAAAGAATCCGTCCAGGAAAAGGGCAAATTTTCAGTGACATAAAAAAGACTTTTATACTCTTCAGTCTCCATCTCATAACCCTGGCATTCATAGTCAAGAATCGTCTTTTTTGACCGGTCCTTTTCGAACCGGACAATTTTATCCTTTTCGCGTTCGGGAGGTTGCTGACCATAGATCATTGCCATCTTCTGCATATTCGGCATCGCCATCACGGTCTTTTCCTTTTTGTCAAATATGGCTACCAGGTCATTTTTGGGATCGAATACCATAATCTGATGCTGCTTGTTTTGTTTTTGCTCAATCCCCAGTGCGCCATCTTTAGTATCGATAAACATCTTGATCTTCTCTGGCTTTTTGGCACCAAAGTCGGTCAACTCGATTTCCATTGTATAGGCAAATTTGTATTGTTCCGGCAAATCGACATTGCCATACATATTATTCAAAATAGAATTCATATAAGCAGCTCTCTCTTCGGGATCGCCATCATAATCAGAATCATCGTATTCTTTGCCATATTGATCCTTGTAGCTCTGCCGAAACATTTCGTCAAATGCATTGTCAAGAGGTTTCATTGCTCTTCGCGCCAATTCATCGCTGATTCCTTCGACCACTTTTCTTTCTGCCTCCCGCTTTATCTTATCCTCGGTACGTTTTTGAATTTTCTTCAGCAAGCTCTGAGCCTCTCCGGCATATGAGCTGGCAAGTAATATGACAAGTAGAAATAATAGACGTTTCATGCGTTAAGTTGTTGGTTGACTACTAAGTTAAGATAAGTCGTGAATAGAAGTTTCATGGTTTCCGGTGATTTTCGAGGAATAAGCACAATTCAGTATTCCATAAACTTTCAATATCTTGAAGCATCAAGAAAGAAGCGTCTATGTCTCACAAACACATCTATCGACCTATAGTGGAATGGACGGGGAATAAGGGATCAGGCACGTTTGATTACAGATCGTATAGCCGGAGTCATACAATAAAGATCGAAGGCAAACCGGATATCCTGGCATCTTCCGACTCTTCCTTTCGCGGAGAGAAAAACAAGCATAACCCGGAGGATCTGTTTGTCTCGGCAATTGCGGGTTGTCACATGCTGTGGTATCTGCATTTATGCGCGGACAATGGTGTCATCGTACTCAAATACAAAGACCAGGCTGAAGGAACGATGATCCTGGAAGCCGATGGCACCGGCTATTTCGAACAAATTATTTTAAGACCGGAAGTAACAATTGCCAGGGATTCGTCTGAAGAGCTTGCCCGCTCTTTGCATAAGGAGGCCCACAAAATGTGTTTCCTGGCGAATTCATGCAAGTTTCCGATACTTCATGAGAGTGTAGTTCTCAAATAAAATTCAATCATCAAAAAAGTATGATTATGAATCATTTATTTTTTAATCCATTACACTTCAATATAAACGTCATGAAAAGACGCTCCCTGCTTTCCCGTACATAAAATTGTGTATTTTCTATTCTTGTTAAAATGATATCAACTTTAATCACTACCTTATAATCCCCATCCGACTCGATGTAAATCTATGTTGGTGCAGAGGAATATTCACGTGTAATAAAGAATGGCCCTAACATTCTACTAACCAAAAGGTTTGAGAAAAATTTCCATAAATAGAATTCTAATAATTCTTATTGCCATTCTAATTCCGAGTGGTTCGGACGGTCAAATCAGAGGTGTACCATATATCTACAATGTCATGCCGGATCTGGAGAATTGGTCACTGGCAACTCACTATAGTTTTACCGACAAGCTTGAAAATTTGAATACTGACCATCAAGAAAAGGGGATTCTCGCCTGGTACCTGAGAAGAAGAATTCATAAAAACCTCACAGGGTCTTTTCATGCAGGAGTTTCATTTGGAGAAAATAGAATTAGTCATTATGGCATCTCAGTTGATTACAAAATTCATGATCCCAGATTGTGGACATTGAGCACTCTCGGGTATTATAATTGGTCTTCGAAACCCTTTCATAACAACAATCTGGATAATAGTAACGGCAATGAACTCTCACTAGGAATTGCATCTGATTGGTCACCAATTTCCACCTATCCATTTGCTAAAATATATATAGTGCCGAGATGGACCTACCGCATTTCAAAGATACAAGACATGAGTCAAGGTCAGCACGGGGTCGAACTGTCTATCGGCCTTGCTCTTCACCTTGCTGGTTTTGGCTTAACCTTTGCTTATGACATCGATCATTTCCAGGATTCAGATAATACGAATATTACTGTACCAAGTGGTAGACAGGGAAGATTTGGAATGTCAGTATTAACAAATTTTTAGTTATCAATTATGGATCCCTATTTAATGGATGAAGACGAACTTTTTGCCGCCGGCCCAACATCCCCGGACCCTATAGAGGTCTTACACCCAATTGATGGTTTCAATAAGTACGGTGAGTTGTTAGTCGTCCATTCCAATTTTAGCAATGATCGAAAATGGAGATATACCAACCATCCCAACCAAAATAATAGCGGAATTCAAAATCATTTTCAAGGATTACAACGTCTTTACCACGATGGCTACGTTGCAATTTCAGGAAGTAATTGGAGAGACAAACGTTCGGAAATACTTTTATACGAATTGGTTTCAAAACAAAAATCCAATCCATGGCTTTCAAATGTTGCATTAGAAAAGAAGCCACCATTAGATGACAGTTTGCACTATACAATACAATTATACAAACCTCCTATAAGACCGGATAATAAACCGATAAGAGACAGAATTCTATGGCATGGGGGAGGTATGGATACATTGGAACATATTCTTGCCATTCCGATTGAACATACGCCAAATCCGGATCTAAAAAGAGGGGCAAAAATCGATGTCCCCGATCACCCGGATAATTCGGCAGTTCGATTTTTGGATTTATCCGATTTGAGCAAACCAAAACTTCATACCAATGGAATCACTCGCGACAATTCGAGAGCTGGTGCGGTAGGACTAACGAGGTTGCCTTCTAAATTCTACCTCTGTGGTGTCTGGAGCGATGCGGATAAAAAGCCAAAGAAAACGAGGCTGGACTTGTATTTATCATTAAATAAAACTTTTAATGGCAAGTTCAGACATGGATCAGCAATACGAACTATTGATGAATATTTTGATATAGATAATAAATCGGTCCCCTTTGATCAGGCGTACCAGGCCATTAATTTCATTAAGACTCCTAACGAATATTTAATGGTCGGATTTTATATCAAAGGGAAGGATCATTTATTGGATTTATTTAAATTGAATATTCAAAATCCGGATACTATTCCAAATAGTAAAGATGAAGGAATCGGTCCCTGTTCATTACAATTGATCCATTCTGTAAATTTTAAGTGCAGGAAAAAGTATTGCAGTTTTCGCGCAGCCAGCGGATCGTTCACGGATAGCCTGGGTAACCTGATATTGTATTCAGGTGATGAATGGAAAAGAAGCGAAAAAATATATTTCTCAGAATTTAGAAGACCATTGATTCGTCCAAAAAGACTTACCCTGGGTACTAGTTGGATTGAATTTTACTCCAAGGCAGAATTGAAAGGATTGACTTTTACAATTGTTGACTTGAGCAATAATAGAGGAAATATTCAAAATTTTAAAAAAGTATATGCCCGCGAAAAAGACTTTGGAGATAAATCCTGGTCAATCAGATATTGTTTACCAAATGGAATAAAATATAGATTGTTTGAGGATCATGATTACAAAAAACCACTTCACACCCTGGATGGAACAGGTAAGGTAGAAATTGTCAGCTTAAAAGCTTTGGGATATCATAAAAAACTATCTTCCGCCAAAATCATAACTTAATGATCACTTTCCAGGGTTGGCTCTACCACTCGGATACAATTCCCCTGCTGTATAGAATACCATCTAAAAATTCCAATCTGATTTTTTGATGGCTCCCAAATTGAAATCTCTGGGTATTGCTATTATTTTTTTTCTTATTGTATTCTACATGCACTTCAAAATCAGATGCATTCCAAGGCACGTCAAATTCATGATAGTACTGCACATTTGGAGGAGATACGCGTCTCATACTGGCTCCTGAAGCAGTTTTAAATTTACATACTATGAAAACATCTCCGAGATACGTCGAGGCATTGATACATTCAATTTTTTTATTTTCTATTTCACCTGAATATTCAATTTTCCGACCATTGAATTCTATTCTTTGAGCAGTCGCACTACCCGTTAAATTTATAGGTTGCCAACCCGTAAAACTCCATCCGGAAGATTTGGTTTTGGTACTGGCACGTACCTGTACGATAGTGGCATCATGTGGGATTGAAAATCTAAAATAATCAACGGGCTTACGGGTATTGGCTTTTTGAATATTTCCGGATGCATTGACGAATTGAACATAAAATTTGACTTCACGACTAGAATTATCAATGCAATCTACATATTGATCCTCTGGATAAGGGAGGGCTGAAAACTCCTGGATGTAGGCCTGCAGTGTATATGGACCATAGGGCGTTGACGCACCTTCATAATGCTGCATGTCGTATTCTTTCTTAGTGGTAATATATTGTGAGTAATCGTTGGCATAAGTTCCCAAGGCTAATGCGTTTACTTTCAAATTAGAATACTGTGCCAGGATCTCTTCACGTAATACCCGTCCTGCCATAGTGGAGATTTCAGCAGGAATACCTAACAAAGCAAAGTTGCCGATTTTGAATACCTGAAAGGGTAGCCATGCCGGTACGATCTCCTCCCTGTTTTTGCCGGTAAAACCAATCGGCTTAGGACGATGTCCGTCAATTTCTTCTTTCTTCAGTTTCCGGGGAAGAACTGCACTGAGAGCAATATGCATTCCCAATTTCATTTCTCCGAAAAACCTTTTTTGGCTTTTGCTTAAATCTCCAATCCGCAAACCTTCCGTGGACTGTGTTTTTTTTACGGTTGACAAAGTTCCACACAATTCATAGACCGATGCTCCATCTTCTTCGCTACCAGCAGCAAATGAAATGCCCAGCGCGTACGGCCATGTTCTTTCGTTCGAATTTTTTATTCGGGTATTTGCTAGTTGAATATTTCTAAACCATAGGTTAACAGAACCCTGCAATTCCGTTCCCGGGGTATTAAACAATCTCTTCGCTTCCTGGAACTGCAATTTGCCATGACGCTTCATGTTTTTCAGGTAGTTCTTGGCACTATCCGGGCGGGTCATATCTATACCGACATTACCGGACACATCACCACAATTCGCATTTGCAAAAGCAGCTACGAATTTTGCAGAACCGATTTTTTGATGGGCAAACTTTTCAAATAATCTGCTGGCTTCTCCTTTATTGTCACCACTGATTTTGGTATTATACTGACCTATATCAGTAGGATGAATAGCATACCAGTTGAGCACACCAACAGGAATTTCTTTATTTCCTGAGATGTGAACCATTTTTAGAAGCAACGATTCCTGGTCCGTTTTGCTCGTATATTTATTCTTCAGACGATCCGGATTATTTTCATAGGCTTTTTCAGATCTTTGTTGGCCACAGTTCTGAACACTTCCTTTGGACAAAAAGATTTTACCGGGCTTTAATTTCTTGTCTGCCTGGAGAATGGATTTGACAATTCCCTGTACGATTTTTTTCGTTGTATTCTTTGCTTTTTGACGTTCTTTCTTATCTGTCAAATCTATAGGCTGGCTGAACAACTTATATCCTGCATAACCTCCGGGTGCACTATGGGTATGTGTACCGGCGATGTGCAAATTCTCTTCAGAATAATCCTGACCACCTGGCTTTGTCCTGAGAAGTCTGAGCACTTCGTTTTTTAAATGTTTCGTACAAGACCATATTTCAGCGATTACTATGGCCAGCTTTGTTCCATTGGGTTTGTCTTCCTGAATGACGAATGCACGGGAAAAGATAGCATGCCGAATGCCGATAGACTTTTGTCTGGAGTCTGCAAAGCCTTGTAATTGAAGTTTTGGTGTGTGGTCGGTGATGTCTGCTTTTCCGACACCAATTTTATAAATACTCATAGATTGAATGGTTGATGAAACAAAATATACCGTTTCCGGGTATTTCCTTGAATATACGCAATCCTGCGGGAACAATTCTGTCTATTTCTTTTCCTATAATTAATATTATGTTAAATAGAATAAAGTCTTCCAAGGCCTGTTCTATTTGAAATAAACCCTCCTTTACATTCTGCACCGGATCGCCATAGGAATGAATGAGGTAATGTACTGCAGCAGGATGTCCCGGGATTTCTTCCAAAATTCCCTGTGCAATTGTACAACACTTCATCCCTTTCATTTACCAGTATTTTAAACTCATTGGGACGATGCTTACTTAAGGCATTTAGATATGCTTCAAAAATGGAGTTATTCACACCATTGATTTCCCAAACAAAGC
>JANQHF010000093.1 GCA_028282725.1 Saprospiraceae bacterium | reverse complement strand
TTTCAACGGGATCGGAATTTCGAATCGACACTGTAAATGTCAATAATATTTATTGGCCTGTTCTACCGAGTAGCTGTCCGACTTGTTTTTACTGTGCTGATTTTAATGGGGATGGCAAAAGCGACTTTTTGACTCGCTCAGGAGAAGAGGCATATATAAGTTTTTCCACAGGATCAGATTTTACCCCTTATTCAAGCTTTTCATTTATTGCCCTGGACGTTGGTAATAATTATATCTCAGATTTTAACGGGGACGGCTTGATGGACATTTTGGCTGCCGGTGTAGATTCAATCTTCTTGTCAGATTGGTCTCGGGGAGATGGATTCAGTGCTCCTATCTACACGGGTATCAACTTTTCAGAAGTTACCTCCAATTTCTTCGCTGATTTTAACGGAGATCATTTGTCCGACCTGGTTGTTTTATCGGGCCAGGACTATCAACTTTATCTATCAAATGGAGCTGGATTGGAAAACGGTATCTCCCTCGGAACACAAGCATTGTCCGGTCAGGAAAGATGGTTGAGCGACTTTAACGGGGATGGATACGTGGATTTTTTAAATGGAGTGAATACTTCGTTTGAAATCTATTTAGGAACTGGTTTCGATTTTGAGACTAAATCATTGCCCGATCTGATTTTGTCTACCATGAAGGTTTGGCTCGGGGACTTTAACGGAGATGGGATGGCAGATTTATTCAATGCAAACCTGGACAGCATTGTATCAGCATCTGAATCATCTATGGGCTCTCAACAAGTGAGCAATTTGCCAAATATGCTCATGTCTATATCCAATGGTCTTGGTGGGATGATCCAAATGGAATACCTGCCTATTTCAAATGATTCGATATATTCAAAATTTCCAGGTAAAAAGTATGATGGAGTGTCATTTCTCGGAAGAGGGATTTTCAATGTCTATAATCCGATTTCGTCCTCCTTTATACAAGGATCGAATTATCCAATCAGAATTACACAAAATGGCCTGTATGTCATATCAGGTTTTAGTGAGTTTGACGGGACTGGTCGCGAATACTCATATCGTTATCACTATTCAGGAGCAAAGATGGATATTCTTGGAACCGGTTGGTTAGGGTTCAAAGAAATTAATCATGTAGACTCTTCCGCTAAAAACAAATCATCAGTTTTATTCCACCAGCTGTTTCCTCTTACCGGCAAAGTGGACAGCACCACCAAATTTAGTTTTGAAGATCAGGTGATTGGATCTAAAAAAAGTCTTTACAAGGTATATCCGACTCCCGTTCCCGCTCAAGCAAATACCGTCTATACGGTTAATCAAACCGGGACAAACTCATTCCAGTATGACTATGGGACATACCTGTTTCCCTTGATCACAGAGTATAAATACGATGTATTCGGAAATAAAAGACTCACTATTCAGAAAGGTGATATTACAGCAGAGGACACAGTGATCTATACGATTAATACCTACATCAATGATACAGCAAACTGGAGATTAGGTTACCTGGATTCGACGACAGTGGCATTGGACAGTTTTGGCAAGTCAGTGCTTCAGCAGGAAATCAATATATACGATCCTTCGATGAACATTGTGCAAAAGGATTATTGGAACGATCAGAACAAAACTTATAATTCCCATCAATATAGATATGACCAGGTGGGCAATATGACCCACAGTATTGATTTTGCCAATGATACGACTGCAATCATATATGATTCAGTGTATCATTCTTTCCCAAAATATCTTATTCGACCACCAAATCAGTGGGGTAAACGATTGATTACGAGGATGCACCACAATCCAAAATTTGGAAAGATTGAGCGGCTGGCAGATGCAAATCACAATCAACGTTTTTGGAGCTTTGATGGTATTGGCCGTGACAGTCAGTTATACCTTCTGACCAATGCGAATGATTCGTTCCTGATCAGCAAAACTTTCTATTATCCCGGCGAAGATTTAGGGACACTTGTCAAGTCAATCCGATTATTGAACTGGAATCAAAGTGAATGGTCAACTTCATGGTATAGTACCGATGGCCTGGGAAGAACAATTCTCAAGGGAAAGGAAAGATCTGACCATACCGATATATTCAAACTTTACTCTTATAACAGCAATGATCAACTAACACATGAATCCATTCCATTCTTTGAAGGACAGGATCCATATTGGATTATTAAATCCTATGACCCATATTCAAGATTAATCAAAATGAATATACCAATAAACAGGAATGAAATGCATACTAATGTCATTAGCTATGGAAATAAATCAATGAAAATAACCGAGGCGTATGACACAAAAGATTCCTCTCATTTGACTTTGACGTTTAATTATTATAATGGTCAACCCAAAGTGGTCAATCAAATTAATAATAATCAAACTATTCAATATTATGGCTATGATGCATTAGGGCGACCAACTTCAGCCACGGATCCTTTGATGAACAAATACAGTAGCAAATTTAATTCTCTGGGGCAAACAATATTTCAGTCTAATCCGAGTATTGGCTTTGTTGAATATTTTTTTGATTTCCAAAATAGGTGTCAAATCTCAATCAATACTTCTGGCGACTCAACTATAAAAAAGTTTGATGCCCTGGGAAGGCTGTTATCCCAGGAATATCCGGATGGTCAAACCATAAATTATTTTTATGACTTAGAAAATCATCACAACTCTCAAGGTGAATTGTCTGCCGTTAATATGCCTCATGGAGATGAATATGGATTCACATATAATGTATTCCGACAAATTGATACCGCTCGCTCACTGATTAATGGTAACGAGTATCTCGAAGTAATGACCTACAATCCGGACAAATCACCTTTGACTTTTCAATATATCAACGGAACACAAGCCATTTATCAATACTATACTGATGGATTGCTCCAATCTATTAAATTGGATGACGTTAATAAAACAGCCAGGGAAGTCGTCACTATAGATTCCTACAATGCAAGTAACAGGATACTTCAAAAATCATTTTCCAACGGGGTGGTTAGCTTTTATAAATTCACTCCGGTGAATGAAGTAGACTCTATGCTTGTCTATCTTCAAGGTTCTTCTCCATTTTTAGCTCAAAGCTACAAGAGGAATTATGCCGGGGCTATTATGACTATTGGTGATTTAACCGATTCTAATAATAATCAAAATTTCAAGTATTATCCTTCTGGAGAATTACAAACTGCCAGTGGCCCCTTTGGTAATCAAAATTTCAATTATGATGAAGCTGGAAATATAAAATCCATTGACTCAATCAACTTTGAAAACGAAGGATTTCAGATGAAATTTGGAACCCAAAATCTAGATACTATTATAGAATTGACGTATGATAGTCTCGGCCGAATGAGGACTAAGAAGCTCATTGATCAGAAGGTTAATGAATATAGGTATACATATAATTATCAGGGTTTATTGGATTCCGTCTCCAGAAATGACACCCTGCTCCTGACAATGGGATATAACTTCAAAGGATTCAGAATATGGAAGAAGAATCATTTGAAAAATTTCACAGAAACCATTATTAGTCCCAAGTCACAAACAAAAACAAATGCAAACGGCCAAATTATAAACCAGTCAAGAAATATATTTACCTCTTCAGGACTTGTTGCATCGATTATCACGTCCTGGCCCAATACAGACTCGGTGTCAAATGACACAATTTATTATCACCAAAATTATCTGAATAATACCCTGGCTATAACCAATTCAAATGGGAAAGAACTCTCATGGATAACATATGAACCTTATGGAGGAATTTGGGATTTGGAAGGTCAGGATGTCGCTAAGTACAAATATGGAGGCAAGGAATTTGATGAAGAAAGTGGGCTCTACTATTTCAATTTTCGTTATTTCGATCCATCGATTGGCAGATTCATCACTCCGGACAATCAACTGGGTGGGCCCGTATTTAGCTATGGAGCTCTCAACAACTATTCCTATACTTTGAATAACCCGATTAATTTTAACGACCCCACCGGGCATGGCATTCTTAGTGATGCCGAAATCGGTATAATACTATCTACTGAACTATTATCTACCATTTTAACGGAAGGTTCTGATATTCCGGCTGAAGTCGCATTAAACGAAGAATTGCTGCAAAAAGGAATAGAAGATGTTGGCCAAGAGGGGTTGAGCAGCCTCCTAGAACAAAATGAAGAAAGTCTTAGTGACAAAATTGAGAGATATAAACAATTAAAAAATGATCGAATTACTCAACTTTTTCAAAAAGACAATTTGAAGTTTATAACCAAAGAAGAGGGTCGAAAACCAAGCCTTTATTTTGATGATGGTGAAATTCATGGAAGGATCAGACAGAGTCATCATGAAGGTGGTGCGGCCGTTGAGTTTGGGTATAAGAGTCATCAATACTTTTTGGATTCTAAAGAGCATGCATATATGAAGGCTTTAAAGAAAAAAGACCTGCTATATAACTTCTTTAAAGTGCAAGATGACTATGAAAGACGATTAAACAGCTATAAGGAGTTAAAGGAAGGATCACGGCTCTATGAATTTCATACAGGGAGATATAGAAGTGCTATTCACGGACACTATATATTTGGAAGTCATCGATCAGGTGGTGTAATAAACCTGGATACTGAGGAATATACTCAAGAGGCAATCAATGCAATGCTCGCTCAGATACTAAATCAATAGAAATCATTGAGGGATCTACCCCAAAAACGGATACCTGTAATCCCGAGGGGCAACAAAATTCTCTTTTACCGTTCTTGGAGATATCCATCTGTACAAATTCAGGATGGATCCTGCTTTATCATTGGTTCCGGATGCGCGGGCACCACCAAATGGTTGTTGACCGACCACCGCTCCCGTTGGTTTGTCATTAATGTAAAAGTTACCAGCGGCAAAACGAAGGGCATCGGATGCTTCTACTACAGCGGATCGATCTTGCGCAAAAATTGAACCCGTCAATGCATATGGAGAAGTTTTATCCACGATATCGAGAATTTCAGAATATTTGTTGTCAGGATAAACATAGATTGAAAGGACGGGTCCGAATATCTCCTCGCACATCGTTTTGAAATTTGGATCCTTCGTTTCGACTACGGTAGGCTCGATAAAATATCCAACCTCGTCATTGTAATTACCTCCTGCAATGATCTTGGCCTTTCTGGACCTCTTTACATAATCAATGTATCCCGAAATTTTCTGATAGGCTTTGGCATCAATAACGGCGTTGATAAAATTTGAAAAATCCTCAACCGAACCCATTTTTAATGTTTTCAGATCGGCGAGCAATCTTCGTTTTACGGTACTCCATAGCGATCTTGGGATATATGCGCGAGATGCGGCACTACACTTCTGTCCCTGGTATTCAAATGCACCGCGTAATAATGCCACGCTTAATTGTTCGGCGTCAGCAGATGGATGAGCCATGACAAAGTCCTTGCCACCGGTCTCGCCTACGATCCTGGGATAGCTCTTATATTTACTGATATTTCCACCAATTGTATTCCAAAGCATGTTGAACACAGTGCTGCTTCCGGTGAAGTGCAAGCCTGCAAAATCCGGATGGTTAAAGATGATCCGGCCTGCCGTAGGTCCATCCACAAAGACGAGATTAATCACTCCATCAGGCAGACCTGCCTCCCTGAAAATATTCATGACTGCAATGGCTGCGTAGATCTGAGATTCAGCAGGTTTCCACACAACGGTATTTCCCATTAATGCCGGCGCACTTGGCAGATTTCCGCTGATTGCCGTAAAGTTGAAAGGGGTCAGGGCAAAAACAAAACCTTCCAGTGGACGATATTCCAGACTGTTCCAGATTCCCGGAGAGCTATTCGGTTGCTGCTCGTAGATCTGCCGGGCAAATTTTACATTAAACCTCAGGAAATCCGCTAACTCAGCGACCGCGTCAATCTCGGACTGATAGACGTTTTTTGATTGTGCCATCATCGTGGTCGCATTCATATACGAACGTCGTGGACCCGAAATAAGATCAGCTGCCTTTAAAAAGATAGCCGACCGGTCTTGCCAGGACATATTCATCCAATCCTTTTTTGCTCTATTGGCTGCATCTATGGCCTCTCTGACGTGATTGGAGCTGCCTTTGGTATAATGGCCTAGTGGATGGTGGATTTCATGTGGAGCATTGATGCGGACTTTTTTCCGGGAATAGACGTCCTTTCCACCAATGACCATAGGGATCTCCTGGTATGTATTTTTTAATTCAGAAATCTTATTGAGAAGAACCGTTTTTTCTTCACTTCCGGGCAGATAATCCAGGATTTTTTCGTTGGTCACGCCAGGTGTTTGGTGAATTGCATTTTTACTCATTGTCGAATGGGTTGAAATTTGAGGCAAATGTATAAAAGGTATTGGAAACAAATCCTAGCCTCAATTCTGTCGATTACTTCGGCAGATCACCGTTGTACTCAATTTTTATTTCTGCAGGAAGAAAGCTTTCAGTTGCCCCCTGTCCTTTGATAATTTCTCTGACGATCGTCGAACTTATATGGGAATATTTAGGCTGGCTGATGAAAAAGACCGTATCCACGTCCTTTCCTATAATATTATTCAATTGTGAAATGGTCTTCTCATAATCAAAGTCGGAAGCATTACGCAAGCCCCGGATCAAATACTTGGCATGTACCTTGTCGCAATAATGTACGGTTAATCCTTCGAAGAAATCGACTTTCACTTTTGGTTCACCTGCAAAGACTTCGCGCAACCACCCCAGCCTTTTTTCCAGAGGGAAAAGTGCTTTTTTAACAGAATTAATCCCTACTGCCATGATGATCTCATCAAATAGGGGTAAAGCTCGATGGACTATATCAACATGACCAAGGGTTATCGGATCAAAAGACCCTGGAAATACGGCGATTTTGGCACCCGGCTTTTTGTTAGTCATAATCTGAAGCTCTCTCTGATTATTGAGGCGGCAAGTTAAAAAACAATCTACGCTTACCTTTCTTATTGAAAAAATTATCGCTCCTGTTCATTCAAAATTACCAATTAAGATTACGTCGTCAAACAACTATCTTTGTGGCTCATTTTAATAAGGACAACCAATAAAATTGACCAAATGAAATTTGATCTAATTGTACTAGGAAGTGGTCCCGGAGGATATGTAGCTGCGATCCGGGCTGCCCAGTTGGGACTCAAGACGGCTATCGTCGAAAAAGAAAATTTAGGCGGAGTATGTTTGAATTGGGGTTGTATTCCAACCAAGGCTCTCTTGAAGAGTGCCCAGGTATTTGAATATCTGAATCATGCAGAGGACTACGGATTAAATGCCGAGGGTGTCAAAGCAGATTTTACCAAGGTAATAGGAAGAAGCAGGGATGTGGCTGCCGGAATGAGTAAGGGGGTCCAATTTCTTATGAAAAAGAACGATATCAAAGTGATCGAAGGTACGGGCAAGTTGATTCGAGGGAAGCAGGTAGAAGTAACTAAAGAGGGTGGTTCGACGGAGACAGTAGGAGCCGACCATATTATTATAGCTACAGGGGGAAGGTCGAAGGAATTGCCGCACATCCCGATTGATGGGAAAAAAGTCATTGGCTATCGCGAGGCAATGACTCTTCAAAAACAGCCTAAGTCAATGGTGGTCATGGGCGCAGGCGCCATAGGTGTGGAATTTGCCTATTTCTACAGCGCCTTAGGTACGGAGGTAACGATAGTGGAATTCCTAGAACAAGGACTGTTGCCCAGAGAAGACAAGGATATATCGCGTGAGCTAGGCAAAATTTTTAAGAAGAAGGGCGTCAAAGTGATGGCTAATTCTGCCGTGGAAAATGTATCAACAAAGGGGAATGGTGTGCAAGTCACGGTGAAGAGCAGGAAAGATGAGAGCGTCACTGAAATCGAATGTGACATCTTGTTATCAGCTACAGGGGTTACTGCGAACATTGAAAATATTGGATTGGAGACCTTGGGAATTAAAACCGACCAGGGATTGATCCAGGTAGATGAATTTTATCAAACCAACGTAGCTGGAATTTATGCCATTGGCGATGTAACACCTGGGCCTGCACTAGCTCATGTGGCTTCGGCTGAAGGCATTATATGTGTGGAAAAAATTGCCGGTCATCATCCCCAGCCCCTGAATTATGGCAACGTGCCGTCATGTACTTATTGTGTGCCTGAAGTTGATTCAGTAGGCATGACAGAAGCTGCTGCCAAAGAAGCAGGTTACGATGTGAGGGTCGGGAAGTTTCCATTTTCAGCAAGTGGTAAGGCCAAAGCTGCAGGCAACCCGGAAGGATTTACCAAGGTTATTTACGATGCAAAGTACGGTGAACTGTTGGGTGCACATCTGATAGGTTCGAACGTGACCGAAATGATCGCTGAGATCGTTGCTGCCCGTAATCTGGAGACTACCGGCAAGGAAATCATAAAGAGTGTACACCCTCATCCAACAATGAGTGAAGCGATCATGGAAGCGACCGCAGCGGCATATGATGAGGTGATCCATTTGTAGACATGAATAGGGTAACTTTCACGGTACTAGGATATATTCTGCTCGTTGTAGGATTTCTGTCTCTTATTTTAGGACTTATAGGTTTGAATCTCAGACCACTTACTTTTGTAGATCAATGGTTTGGGCCAATGGGCTCGTTGTTCGTCAAATTATTACTGGTTATTGTGGGATTGATCATGTTTTATATGAGCAGGGTCCCGCTCGATGATGAATAGGCTATTTGAATTGATGGGTAGCCGAGGGACTACGAATCATTGTTCCCAGAAACAAAAAAGCACCGGTCAAGTACCAGTGCTCTTTTTATTCTTTCAGGCTGCCTTTAGAAGCCGAAGCTTCCGCCCATACCTCCCATCATATCCATTAACTCCTGCATTGTCATTTTTTGAAAACCGGAAGTATTCAAATCAAAGACGGATGCATCAACAGTAGTCTCTAAGGAAGCAGTCGTAACTGTAATATTCATCATGCCATTGTTAAAAGTGTATTCCAGTGGAAAACCCTTGAATCCTTCCAATTCAACACCCTGAATAACCGGAGCGTTGATCTTCAGACCCTCAGTGATATAGGCTTCGAGTGATGCATTGTCTGCATCAGGGAAGGTCACGATCATTTTGTAGCAATCATATCCTGCGATTTCCTTGGTATCACCTTCATCGTATGAAATTTCCATTTCTTCCAATGGATTGTCATTTTCTGCTTTCATTCGATCGTTTTCTGCTTTTGTAGCAGCAACCCACATCTTATTACCCATCATTTCCATTAACATGTCAGTATTCTCTTCAGAATCGACCCTCACATCGATCTTGATCATACCGTCCATCATATTCATCTTGGTCAGGGAAGTCCCGTCTTTGAAATATACGACGGTCTGGTTTCCCTTCATCATATCAGACATTGCCGCCACCTGGGGATTATCGGACGTTACATCTGTTATTTCAAGAGTCATGGTTCCTTCCGACAGCTGAGCCTGTATGGTGGAAAAACCAGTGAACGTCAATAAGCAAATAGTAGCAAGAATATTCTTGAAAAGTTTCATTATAGAACTTGTTTTAAAAATTAAAGTGATAAAAAAAGGAGGATCCAACCTCCTTTACAAAACTCTTATTCAGGGAGCGCTTCAAGGCGATCCTTATATTCATTTGATTTGTCGTACATATCTTTTCGCACATAAATCTCCTTAAGAGCGATCAACGTGTTCTTATCTGTTTGGTTCAACTCATCTGCTTTCAGAAAGTAAGGAAGGGCTTTGTCAAAATAAGAAGCCATCTCCTCCTTAATCTCATCGTATCTCTTATTGCCTTCAACACTGAAATCATTTGCAGCCTCATTTAATGAAGGAGTAAACGATGCCGCCTTATTATAATACAATGCTCCGATGCTATAGTTCAAATCAAAGTCTTCCGGATTCATTTCAACTGCCTTCGTATAATACTTCAAAGAGGAATTGAAGTATTCAGTGGCCTTCTCAGCATCTCCTTCTTCATTCTTTTTAACGTGTAATTGATCGTACACCTGCCCAAGGGTGAGCAAAACGGACACATTATCCGGTTCTTTCTCAAGTGCCGCTTCCAATTTTTCAATCATAGCACTCAATTCGCCCTTACTCAGGTAGTAATTGATTTCTGAGAATAACAATCCAGCTTCGTCCGGAAATATTTCTCTTCCTTTCTCCAGGTACATCAGCCCCTCGTCAGATTTATCCAAATTGGCATAGGATTCATATAACAACTGATACAGTGAACCTTCAGATGTACCTGTCTCTTCTGCCTCTTTTAGTAAATCAATGGCCCTTTCATAATTTTCTGCGTAGAAACCGGTAATTCCTGCGAAGTATACTTTTTCGGTATACAGGGTTCCTTCATCCAGACGACTTTTCTCACCATTCCCTCTTAGCAACTTTGATGCCCGGATCTCGGCTTCAAAGTTTTTAAAGGCCTGGACATACTTTTCTCCCTGGTATAGATCGATCCCCACATTGTTCAAGATGTCTTCGGCCTTTCTGAGACCCTTTATGGCATTTTTCTTATCTCCGCCTTTCTGAGCCAATTCAAGTCCTTTGGCGTAGGCATCCACTGCCTGGATTGCCGCAGTCTCATCACTTGTTTCAAAGGCTGGATTCAACAGTTTTTGTTTCATCTGAGCATCGGCAATATTATAATAGATATCACCCCTGGTATTCCATGACTTTGCACTGTTCGCCACCTCTTCATCCTGGAAAGCTTCTTCAATAAATGCTTTTGCTTCTTCTAATGCCGCCTTATTACTGAAGTCAGATGTAAATTTGCTCAGGCTCTTAGAAGCTTTTTTCAGACTTTTTTCTCCTTGTGCGAACGTACTGGTGCCAATGAGAAACAATCCGGCAAAAGCCAATAATAATCTTTTCATTGATTGTGTTTTTGTTTCATAATTGTCTTACGTCATTTTGACGGGATTGCAATGATACGTTACTATTAATAAATGCTTAAAAATAGCAACCAAATTGTTAACGCTTATTCTTCTTCACCTGTTTCCTTATCTCCTTTTATTACCGCTACATCAGCAATGGCGTCATCCTCTCCCACGTTGATAGCTTTTACACCTTGCGTAGCCCTGCCCATGACCCGGAACTCATGAGCATTAATCCGGATCATGATTCCATTTTTCGTAGTGACCATGAGGTCATCTTCATCAACTATTCCCTTGATCGAAATCAATGACCCGGTCTTCTCCGTAATATTTAAAGTTCTCACTCCTTTACCTCCCCGGTTGGTAATCCTGTAATCTTCAATGGCCGATCTTTTTCCATAGCCATTTTCAGATACTACAAATATAGTGGTATCATGATCTTCAGGAGCCACACAGACCATTCCAATTACGTGATCATCTTCATCATCTAACGTCATTCCCTTGACTCCGGCTGCACTTCTTCCCATTGATCGAACTTTGGATTCGGGGAATCTGATCGCCCTTCCACCGAGATTGGCAAGAAATACCTGATGACCGCCATCTGTGAGTTTTGCCTCGAGCAACTGATCTCCTTCTTTGATGGTGATGGCATTGATCCCATTCATTCTTGGTCTTGAGAATGCCTCGACAGATGTCTTTTTTATGATTCCATCCCGGGTGCAAAACATGATGTAATGATTATCCAGGAATTCTTTATCCTTTAAATCTTCGATGATTATGTAGGCTCGTACCTTGTCTTCTTTTGGCAAGGAGATAATATTTTGAATGACACGCCCGGCGGCTGTTTTGGAAGCTTCGGGAATTTCATACACCCTCAGCCAAAAGCACCTTCCTTTTTCCGTGAACAACAGCAGATAGTTATGTGTATTTGCTATGAACAGATGTTCTACGAAATCGGCATCTCTGGTCTTACTGCCCTTGGCTCCACGGCCTCCCCTTCCCTGGCTTCTGAATTCATCTGATTTTGTACGTTTGATATATCCCAGATGAGAAATGCTCACGGCTACATTTTCGTTCGGGATCATGTCTTCTATTGAGATCTCTCCGTCAGCATGTATAATTTCCGTACGCCTCTCATCCCCAAAACTATCCCTGATCTCAGCAAGCTCAGTTTTCAGGATATTCTTACGTCGCCCTTCATTGGCCAGGATATCCTTGAGATCGGCAATCTTCGCCATCAATTCATCATACTCAAGCTGAACCTTCTCTCTTTCCAGACCGGTAAGTCTCATCAGCCTCATTTCCAGGATCGCCCTGGCCTGAATTTCGGTCAATTCAAATTTAGACATCAATCCTTCACGGGCCTCATCCACAGTTTTTGAGGCTCTGATCAGGGCGATCACCTCATCGAGATTATCCAGGGCAATCAGCAGGCCTTCCAGAATATGAGCTCGCTCCTCTGCCTTGGCCAGGTCGAATTCCGTTCTTCTGACAATAACTTCGAGCCGAAACTTTATGAATTCCTTGATCAGCTGGGTCAAATTGAGCGTCCTCGGCCGACCATTGACAAGGACTACATTATTTACCCCATATGAGGTCTGAAGCGGGGAATACTTATAAAGTTGGCTGACGACTACATTAGCTATAGCATCCTGTTTCAAATCCAAAACGATACGAATACCATGTCTGTCGGATTCATTGCGGATGCCGGAAATCCCTTTTACTTTTTCATTTTCAACGGCTTCCTTGATTTTAACTTCTAGTGTCGATTGATTGACCTGGTACGGAATTTCAGAAATGACGATGTAATCTCTGTTATTTTTTGTGGTATGTACTTCAGCCTTTCCGCGCAGGACGATCCTTCCACGTCCGGTTTCAAATGCATCCCTGATACCTTCAAATCCGTAGATGATGCCTCCGGTAGGAAAATCCGGTCCTTTGATAAAGGCCATTAATTCATCCAATCCGATATCCGGATTATCAACTGTGGCGGTGACCCCATCTACGATTTCAGACAAGTTATGAGGAAGCATATTGGTAGCCATACCCACCGCAATTCCCGATGCCCCATTCACCAGGAGGTTAGGTACCCTCGTAGGAAGGACCGTTGGTTCTTGTAACGAATCATCAAAGTTGTTGGCAAAGTTGACAGTGTCCTTCTTGATATCACTGAGAATCTCATCACTGATCCTCGCCAGTCTTGCTTCCGTATATCGCATTGCCGCCGGACCATCACCCTCTATAGAACCAAAATTTCCTTGCTTGTCCACAAGTGGATATCGCATATTCCACTCCTGGGCCATGCGTACCATGGCATCATAGACTGCTCCGTCACCATGCGGATGATAACGTCCCAATACATCACCAACTATTCTCGCTGACTTCTTATGAGGCTTACTTATGGTCAAGCCCAATTCTGACATTCCGTATAGTATTCTCCTGTGAACAGGTTTCAAACCGTCACGTACGTCCGGAAGTGCTCTTGCAACAATAACCGACATCGAATAATCGATGTAGGCCGATTTCATTTCATCCTCGATATTGATCGGTATAATCCTCGGATTTTCTGCCATATTTGCATCTAGTTTGAACTTCTTCAGGGCTTATCTATTTAGATTAAAATGCACCTGAAAAAGTCACTGAAAAATCAAGCTGCAAAGGTAATTGAACTTGATCAAATAAGCAGATAAAGTCTTCATAATTAACTGCTTTATATATTAAATAAATGAACATAATTTCTCATTGATTCTAGTCTTGATTTTCGGGATTTTGATCTGAGATTATTACGCACACATGAGATGAAGAAAGTCGTCAAGCCATATGAATCCTCGGCAAGTAAAAAAGAACAGATCCGGACAATGTTCGATAATGTGGCCGGTCGCTACGACTTTCTCAACAGGCTTCTTTCTCTCGGAGTAGACATTACCTGGAGAAAAAGACTAATCAGGGAAATGAAGGCATATCAACCCAATCACATCCTGGATATGGCAACCGGGACAGCTGATCTGGCAATCATGGCAGCGAGGAGTCTGCCTCAAACGAGAATCACCGGAATTGATCTTTCTCCTAATATGATAGAATATGGTCTCAAGAAGATCGAAAACAAGGATATTAAGCAAAGAATTGAACTGATCGTAGGTGATAGTGAAAAAATGAATATTGAGGATGATCACTTCGACGGTGCAATGGTGGCATTTGGTGTGAGGAACTTTGAAAACCTTACAAAGGGGTTGATGGAATTGCACAGGGTGTTAAAACCAGGGAAGCCACTTATGGTTCTTGAATTTTCAAAACCGACAATATTTCCGGTCAAGCAGCTGTTTAATGTATACTTCCGATATATTTTGCCAGCCATAGGAAAGCTCTTTTCAAAGGATCCGAAAGCATACACTTATTTGTATGAATCGGTACAAGCCTTTCCGGAATATGATGATTTTCAGGCAATTATGGAGGAGGCCGGATTTAAAAGATGTCGATGGCATGCTCTTACTTTTGGTATATGCAGTCTATACATAGGAGAAAAATAATTCTTGTCTTATTAATTTTCGGATTTACATGGACGCTTACCGGTCAAACCGGGGGAAAAAACCTGAACTATGACGACTACAAGCGAAAATCCTATTATTTTGGGATATCGCTGGGATTTAATAGCTCGAAACACCAGGTTTTTCATTCCAGGGATTTTATTGGAAATCCCCAGATTCATTTGGCACAAGGAGCGGCGGGTGTAGGTTTTAACGTCCATGGCATTGTCAACTACAAATTCGGCGAGTATTTTGATTTTCGCATGCTGCCCGGGATCAGTTTTGCTACGAGACATCTGGACTTCAATGTGAATTCCAGGACCAATATCGAATCCATTTTTGCCGAAATACCTTTACACATCAGGTATAAATCAGCACCTTATAAAGACAAGAGGGCGTTTGTCATCGCCGGATTGAACTATTCATATGATGTGGCCAGCAATTCAAAAACGCGCCAGGCTGATACATTTATCAAGATATCTCCCCATGACTTTCAGCTGGAAGTTGGGCTGGGTATGCAGTTTTTCTTCCCGTTCTTCATATTATCTCCTGAAATAAAGTTTTCCCAGGGAATTACGAATATCCTTCTTTTCAATGACCAGATCATTGAAGCATCGGTAATGGAGAAGCTGCTTTCCCGCACGATCACTCTTTCCTTTCATTTTGAAGGTTGAGGAGCGATTCCTGACGAATCTGCGATTGTCAGGATGAAAGTCCCAGAGGACTTTCAAGCGACGAAACTGCGAAGCAGACACAGCACAGTGCCTTCCGAAAGGAAGACAGCCTAATCTTTTTGGGCTTTTCTACGAAATTGACACCCGACTTAAAGTCGGGTGACCACTTGAAGTCGGGCGACTCGTTTTTTAGTCATTGGAAATATTCAGATCAGGCTTGATCTCGGGAAGAGGCTCACCTTGTGCTGTCAATCTTCTCCCTTCTTCAAAAAACTTGTGCCACTTGGATTCTGTCAACGTGGTAAACAAGTCTATAGCAACCCTTCTTTTGGTAATAACCGTAACGGCGACACGATCATTTCCAGCTGGTTCAATCCAGGCTCCCATAACTGCCCCTGATGACACGAAGTTATTCCCACTGCTGGTGAGCATATACCCCTGGTCACGATGCTCTTCTATGGCATCAGCTCCGCCCCATCTGAAGGCATACTTTGCTACATTCCAGGCATCATCCAACTTAATATCGTAGATTTTTGTCGTCCCCTTATTCTGATTCTTCTCTTTAATCACGGTATTCAAAGTTTGACAAGAACTTAACAAGATGATTAAAAGAAGACTCAATATTCTCATGACTATTTTTTTGAAATTAGAAAAATGTGAATTTCATAGGATTTAACACATGTTCAATATCAACATTTTACCAGATCAAGAGTTTAACCTAGTGTTCTGAATTCACTCACAAAGTCGATCAAATCGGTATAAAGGGATTTGAAGTTTTCCAGATAAAAATCCAAATCATCATATAAATGATTCACACCTGATTCAAAGTCAGAGGGGAACTTGGTTCTGCGATCCATTCTGGCCAAAACGTCCTGCAGACCTTTCTTCGTTCCGTAGGCTGATAAATACCTGTATTGCAGTAATACATGTACGTGCAGACTGCTTTTGGGCGGAAGGTCATTCACCTGGTCAGCAAAGGATTTATAGACATATGCGTGAAAACTCTCCTCTTCCTCATTATGAAATTCAGCCCAAGTTCTTGAAAGCAGATGATCATTGAGAATGTCGAGGACAACGGGAGCGTATTTGCGATGATCAGGACGTAACCTTTCCGTGGAAGAAATGAAAGAGTGATGCCCATCTGTGAATTCGTCAATTTGTCGGTGCAATACAACACCCTGTAAAATATCAGGTGAAAGCAGGGCTTCCTCCTTTCTTGAAATGTCATCAGCTATGAAGTTACCCAGCATGATCCCAGGATCCTTTAGGGATAAAGAGAGATGGGCCAGATAATTCATTTGGAATATTCACTGACCATTTTCCCAGCCCTCCGGTCGTTTCCAACGAACGGGTGCATCAGGTTCTGGTTTCAGCTCGAATCTTTCTGCATCCAACAAACGCATTGCTTCCCGAACTGCTCCTTCCAATTGTGGATCTTGACCCTTTAAGACTAATTCCGGATCCATAATAATCTCGATATCCGGTTGAATCCCTTCTCCCTCGACTGCCCATTCTCCGTCAATATCAAAAAAACCTCCCCGGGGTGCAATCATCCTTCCTCCATCTATGAATGGCGGAGTATCCCAGGTACCAACCAATCCTCCCCATGTCCTCGTTCCCACTAGAGGACCGATATTGGCTTTTTTAAACATATAGGGAAGAAGGTCACCGCCTGATCCGGCCCGTTCATTGATAATCATCACCTTGGGACCCCAAATACCCGCCATAGGAGTAGTCCAGGGCCGGTTATCATTTGCTTTACTATTGAAGTATCCAAACAATTGACGATTCATAATATCAATCATATAGTCAGCTGCAGAACCTCCTCCATTATTCCGTTCATCAATGACGACCCCCTTTTTATCTTGTTGTGAAAAATAATACCTGTTGAAATAAGCAAATCCACTCCCACCTGTATTGGGAACATATACATAGGCAAGTTGTCCATCCGACAACTCGTCTACACGGCGCCGATTGTCCTCGATCCAGTCAAACGTGCGCAATTGACCTTCACTGGAAACAGGAACGACAATAAGGGATTTTTCTTCGCCATTCAATTCGCTTTTCACGGTGAGTTGGACGTGCTTCCCTGCAGTCTGTTCAAAATGCGAAAAGATGTTTTGATCCGCAGTCAACTCAGTTCCATTCACTCTTACGATATAGTCACCTTCATTGATATCCAATCCCGGCATATGCAATGGTGCTTTCAAAGTGTGATTCCATTGTTCGCCGGTATAAATCTTTGCGATGCGATACAATCCGTTATCGAGTTCATAATCAGCCCCGAGCAGGCCTACCCCGACTCTATCAATATCTGGCAAATCACCACCGAAAACATAGGAGTGTCCTACTGCAACTTCCCCGCTGAGGATATCTACAACGTAATTTAAATCGGACCGGTGCCTGACGTGATCGATCCATGGAGAATACCACTCCCAAATGGTGTTCCACGGTGCGCCATGTACATTGTCAACGTAGAGGAAGTCTCTCATAAACCGCCATCCTTCTTTAAAGATTTGTTGATATTCCATTAATGGGTCGACCCTTACCTTAAAGTCGACCGGGATTACATCCTTTTGAGGATCAGGCTTGCCGGAAATAGAAGATATACTCCATTTTCCACCATTCCGATAAAGCGCAAAGGCACCGTCATAGGACGTCCGGAGTTGGGATACTCCCTTTACAAAATCATCGAGTTCCTGCTTTTCAAAACCATACTTTTTGACAGTCACTCCTCTCTCTCCCGCCATGGCTATAAGGACATTTCCTTCAGGAGCACGATCCAGGGCAACATACTCACCGGATACATCCGGTACGGCAATACTTCTCAATATGATTTCATCAAAGTCAATGACCTTTTCAGAATCCTCATTAGTCGTATCACTTTCAGCTTCTTCCAGGGTTTCATCGCCATTGGCAGCTTCCCCATCATCAGCATCTTCTTCTTCTTCTTCTGCTTCCTCTTCGTCACTTTTGGGTAAAAATGGAGAAGCTCCGTCTTTTTGTAATACCAAAACATAGAGTGTTCTTGTCACTTCAGGGTCATAAGAGCTCATATCCAACCAACCGGAATTCAATCCATAATCGGTGCTCGCCAAATAATAGAGATGTTCTCCATTTTGATCAAACACAGGTGTGATGACATCTGCAAGACCATCGGTCACCTGGTGGACTGTCCTGGTTTCTGTGTCGTAAATAAACAAGGATTTAAAATGGCTTTCCTGCTGTTTGGCATAGGCAATATAACGACTTGAGGGAGACCAAACCGGGTTCATGGTCCGGTTCGGATGTGCATACCTGTCCGTATCTATTTGATCACTTACACCCGATTCTATGGTCACCATCCAAATATTGTAATCGGTATCTGTAAAGGCTATTTTCTTTCCATCCGGGGACCATTCAGGTCGGAAATAAAAGGTTCCGGATGGAAGACCTATCGTTTTCTCCACCTTCCCATATTGATCGCTGATCACCAATTCATATTCTCCTGAAGCATCTGAGAAGTAGGCAATCCGGGATCCTTTTGGACTCCAACTTGGTGATCTTTCTGCAATTCCGGAATTTTTAGTCAGATTTCTGGGACTGCCGTTCTTTTTAGGAAACGATATGATCTCTCCTCTGAACTCAAAAAGAGCCCTCTTTCCAGTCGGTGAAATTGCGGCATTGGTCAGTCGCTGGGCGGTGACATCTTCCCACCTAGGGATTGAAAAATTCATATCTCCCTTCACGTGAATCTCAAGTTGTCTTGCCGATCCCCGGGCATCCAGCAGGTGCAAATATCCACCTTGTTCATATACGATCTCACCATTATTTGCGTCGAGACTTTTTACATCAAACATCTTGTGGAAGGTGATCTGTCTTTCTGTATTGGTTTCCTTGTCATAGGACCAGATATTACTCGTGTAGTCCCGCTCAGACAAGTAGTAGACCTCGTCACCTACCCAAACCGGATCCAGGTGTCTTTCAAGGTCACCTTGTGGGGTCCGCACCAATTCCCCTGATTGTAAATCCTGTATCCAAACCGGCATAGCTTGCCCTCCCCGATAATTTCTCCACTCGGGATCCCAGGATGTAATGGGAGTATATGCTGCATATCGTCCATCAGACGAGATCTCCCCATATGCGGCCCGTGGTATGTTCAGGGCAGTCGGATATCCGCCGCTCAGATCAACAGAATAAAAAGAATTGGTCTCCGTAGGGTGACCGTTTCTTGATGATCTGAACAATATCTTTCCATCCGGTGTCCATCCCTGGACGATATCTGATGATGGATGCCAGGTCAGTCTTTCTGGCACACCACCCTGTACAGGTACCGTGTACACATCAGTATTGCCTTCGTACTGACCTGAAAATGCGATAACCGATCCGTCGGGAGCAAAATGAGGATTTGATTCTGACCCTTCATTAGACGTAAGTCTTTTTGAAGACCCACCGTTTTTATCCACAATCCATAAATCATTTGCATAAACAAATACAATATGATCATCCGATAATGTGGGTTGTCGCAACAATTGGGTGCCTTGACAGACTGAAAAATTTGATGCGAATATCAGGGTAGAAAAGAATAAGAGGGTAAATGAAGTCTTCATGGATGCGTAGTTTATTATTGAGGCAGGAAAATTAAGATGTTTCTGATACAAAGACATGACTTTTATCTCATAAAGAAAATTACCTTTGCGCGTTTTTTAAATCAATTCAATTTCGATGGCTTTGAAATGTGGTATTGTGGGTCTTCCCAATGTCGGTAAATCAACTCTCTTTAATGCATTGACCAATGCAAAAGCGCTGGCGGCCAATTACCCGTTTGCTACCAAAGAACCCAATCTGGGCGTTATAACCGTACCGGATCCACGTCTCCAAAAACTGGCCGATCTGGTCAAACCCAAAAAAATAGTTCCCACCACGGTCGAAATCCTGGATATAGCCGGTTTGATTCAAGGGGCCAGTAAAGGGGAAGGACTGGGTAATCAATTTCTGAGTAATATCCGTGAAGTGGATGCCATCATTCACGTAGTGCGATGTTTCGAAAATGAAAATGTAATCCATGTCGATGGTCATGTTGATCCCATACGAGACAAGGATGTAATTGACACTGAACTCATTCTCAAGGATTTGGAAACAGTTGAAAAGAGGATTGAAAAATTGGCCAAATTGGCAAAGAGTGCCGCACCTGCCGATAAGGCCAACTTGGAATTTGTCATTCAATTAAAAGATCATTTGGCTACGGGAGCGACAGCGAGAACGTTTATGGTGGAAGAACCCTTTGCAGCTCTTTTTAAAGACCTCTATCTGCTTACGGCAAAACCCATTCTTTATGTTTGCAATGTCGATGAACGCTCTGCAAAAAATGGCAATGAGCATTCGAACAAATTGATCGAAGTTGCATCGGAAGAAGATGCGGAAGTTTTGCTCATCAGTGCTGCAATCGAGTCAGAAATTATTCAGTTGGAGAGTGATGATGAAAAATTAATGTTCCTCGAAGAAATGGGGCTCGAAAAACCTGGGGTGCATCGATTGATCCGGTCCAGTTATTCGCTGCTGAACCTGATTACCTTTTTTACCGCGGGAGAAAAAGAAGTCCGGGCATGGACTGTAGAAAAAGGCTCCACTGCACCACGGGCAGCAGGTGTCATACATACAGATTTTGAAAAGGGTTTTATCAGGGCGGAAGTCATAAAGTATAAAGACTTTATTCAATTTGGATCGGAAGCAGCAGTCAAAGATGCCGGAAAGATGGGAGTGGAAGGAAAGGAATACATCGTCAAAGACGGGGACGTGATTCATTTCCGGTTCAATGTTTAAGTTCTGTCATTTGTCTTGACATGAGTCAACCAATATAGTGACGAATGTCATCTTCTGTTCTGGATAAAGAAAGTAGCTTACACTTGAAAATATAGCAATATGAAGACTATGGAACCGATAAGTTCAATCATGACCTCCGATGTGTACTCCATAAGGATTGATGAAGGATTAAAAAAGGCATTGGAGATCATTAAGAAACATAAGATCCGTCACTTACCTGTGACGAAGGACAATCAAATTGTCGGAATCATCAGCAGCAGCGACTTGAACAGGCTTACATTTAGCAACTTATTTGAGGATCAGGAAGAGAGTGATGAAGCCATTTTGGAAATGCTTTCCGTGAACCAGGTAATGTCCTCCTCACCTCATGTGGTGAATCCCGGACAGGATGTGCATGAGGTCGCCAAAATCTTTGCAGAAAAGTCGTTTCACTCGTTGCCCGTGGTTGACGGTGATCAGTTGGTCGGAATTGTGACGACTACCGATATCATAAAATATTTTCTCCGCTCATAAAGTAACATCATAGGACTCACGGTTTTTTAAAGGGCGAATTAGAGACAGAAAGGATCCGGTTGCAGAGAATTCAATTATCTTTCTGCATTCAGAATTGTACGATACGCCGATCATGAAGCCAACCGGAATTAAAATCTCTCTATACATTAACTATTTTGTTTTTGCCATCCTGCTCAATAGTGTTGGCATCGTCATCCTGAAGTCACAAAAGGTCTATGGTGTGGACGAGGTACAGGCCTCTACCCTTGAATTGTTCAAGGACATGCCTATTGCTATCGTATCGTTTTTAATTGCCTCATTCCTGCCGAGGATTGGTTATAAAAAAGCTATGCTAATTGCACTGGGTCTGGTTTGTTTTGCCTGCATTTACATGTATTACGGCAACTCATTCTTGGCCTCTAAAATATTATTTGCTTGTGTTGGCACCGCTTTCGCACTGATCAAGGTATCTGTTTACTCTGTTATTGGACTCGTAACGGCTGACGAAAAAGAGCACAATAGTTTGATGAGCTCTATAGAAGGAGTATTCATGTTTGGTATTGCTTTGGCTTATTTTCTTTTTCCTGCTTTTAATAATGAAGCAGAACAGGATAGTTGGTTACGAGTCTATTGGTTACTCGCTGCTTTGACAATTCTGTCGTTTGTCTTTCTCTTTTTTACCAAATTTGAAAAGAACTATGAAATACCAGGGGCTGATTTAAAGGATGATGCTCTTCAGATGTTCAAGTTGCTCACCAAGATCCTTGTTCTCGTATTTGTGATATCCGCATTTTTATTTGTCATGATCGAACAAGGCATCATGACGTGGCTCCCATCTTTTTATGACAGTGTCCTAGAACTACCGGAGAACATTGCCATCATGATGGCCAGTATCCTGGCCATTACGCTGGGTATAGGCAGAATTGGAGCCGGTCAGCTTGTCAAAAAATTCAATTGGATTACTGTTTTGACCGTTTGCATCATTGCCTCGGTTGCCATGGTAGTCTTTGTATTGCCAAAAACGATTAGTGCTGAGGTGGATACCATTCGTCAATTCAGCGATATTCCGATAATCGGCTTTGCCTTCCCCCTTGTCGGCTTGTTTATTGCTCCTATCTATCCTCTGCTGAATTCAGTTGTTCTTTCCGCATTGCCTGCTAAACTTCACAGTCCGATGACGGGTCTCATCGTGATATTCTCGGCAATTGGTGGCACACTGGGATCAAGAGCAGTAGGATATCTCTTCAAACATGTCGGAGGTGCCTCAGCTTTTTACTATACTCTTATCCCACTGGTCGGTCTTCTGATTTGTCTGTTCTTATTGAAAAGACTCACATCTACTTTCCATGAAGAGATCTGAATTTGTATCACCCGAAGATGTATATGGACAGCTCTTTTATGAAGTTCATAGACAGGGATTATTTGAAGATGGAAAGGTCTTTGCAGATGCTACTGCCCGCCTTCATCCTGACATCATTGTCAAGACGTTTCGGGAAGAAAGTCAAAAAAAGGGTTTTCAATTGAGTACTTTTATCAAAGAGTACTTCGACCTTCCTCAAAGTGGTCATTCGGGATATGATTCTTCCGACAAATCAATAAACGAACATCTGAGCCAACTTTGGGAAGTATTGCATAGAACACCGGATCAAGCGAAAAAGTACCGTTCCTCCAAAATTCCATTGCCGTATCCCTACATCGTTCCGGGAGGGAGATTTAATGAGATCTACTACTGGGATAGCTACTTTACGTTATTAGGACTGAAAAGAAGTGGCAGGAACGACCTCGTGGAACACATGCTTCAGAATTTCAGGCATATGATCCGGACAATTGGATTCATTCCAAATGGTAACAGAAGTTATTTCTTGTCCCGCTCACAACCCCCTTTTTATTCATTGATGATAAAACTATTAATCGGTATTAAAGGAGCTGAAATCATTCCGGAATACCTGCCATCACTCGTGGCCGAATATAATTTCTGGATGAAGGGTTTAGAATCGCTGTCGGAGCCAAATATTCCAAATCTGAGGGTAATACGAATGGAACAAGATGTCTTCCTCAACAGATACTATGATGATAAGAATACTCCTCGGGTAGAAATGTACCGGGATGATTGGGCATTGATCGATTTCAGGGAAGACAGACACGATGAATTATTTCGCGAATTGAGGGCAGCCTGTGAATCGGGATGGGATTTTTCGAGTCGTTGGCTCGCAGATCCCCAGGACCTTTCTTCAATTTTGACGACCCGCTTGCTTCCGATCGATCTGAATTGTCTTCTTTGGCATCTTGAAAAACTGATTTCCGAGTGCTACCTGAAGTTGGAGGAGAACGAATTGTCCTTCAACTATGGCATCCTGGCGCATAAACGAAAAAAGGCAATCCAGGGTATATTTTGGAACGAGGAGGAGGGATTCTTTTACGATTACAACTGGCATCTCGATCAACTTTCCGAAGAAAAGACACTGGCTGGAATGTATCCTTTGTTTTTCAAACTTTGTACCGAAAAACAGGCGAGGATGGTCAAGGAAAATATTGAAAAATATTTCCTGAAAGACGGAGGTTTGATTACGACTTTGAAAGAAACCGGTCAACAATGGGATGCTCCTAATGGATGGGCTCCTCTTCACTGGATTGCTGCGAAGGGCCTGGCTAACTATCAATTTAAAGATTTGGCAGAGAAGATCGCATCCAGATGGACTCAATTAAACCGTACGGTTTTTTCGAATACAGGTAAGATGTTAGAGAAATACGACGTCATGGACATGAATACGCTGGGAGGTGGAGGAGAATATCCAGTCCAGGATGGATTTGGATGGACAAATGGTGTGTACCTGGCTATGACTGCAAAGTAAAAGAGGCCACGTATTCAACGCAGCCTCTTGCTCTATTATCTGAATGGGTCGATTGACTATCGATTATCTGATCAATATCATTTTGCGTGTCTGCGTATATCCTGAATTTTCTAATCTGTAATACATAATACCAGAAGCAGGAATCGCATCTTTTTCAATGATGATCTCATTATATCCTGCGGGGTATTCTCTTTGTTCACTCCAAAGGATCCTACCGGAGATATCCATTATTGTCAAGGTCGTCTCACCCTTAGATGGAATGATAAAACCAATTGAAGTGGATTCAGTAAATGGATTCGGCTCGTTTTGATACAATTCAAATGTTTTGGACTGATCAACCATTCCATTCTCTGTCACAAACTCCAGTTCTATATCCAATACCTCACCTGAATCAGTAGAGGCTTCCTTGCTCGTAATTCGGTTACTGATATTAATCGCATCACTTAACCGGACATCCTCAAGGACCGTTACACGAATGACAAAGAGGTCTTGTGGATTGTTCATTGCGTTTGCATCTGACCATGCGAGTGTGGTATGAGTGTCGTTGTGTATCGCATAATGAATATCACTTATGTTTAATCCCATAGGATCCAGTGACTCAATGCGCAATCCTTTTGTCTCCAGAGTGAGCTGTATCGCTGCTAATGATTGCACATCTGCAGTATTTACCGGAATTTCCAGGATATCCCCTTCCCGCACTTGCTGATCGTCAATGAAAAGACGCATCGTATTCAGTGACCGGCTTCTTCCGAGCAGTGAATTTGCAATCGCATTACCACTGACATCTCCTATCTTGACACCCAGGAGGTTCTGATTGTACATATCTCCAGCCAGATCCGGAATAATCACTTCTTCACTAAATGGCCATGGTGAAAAGACCGAGTTGTCTTCCTCATCCGGATCCACAAATCTCCAACTGAAATTATTTGGGAAATCTGTTGTGATTCCGAGAATCAAACGGCGCATTTGAACCAGGTCAATAGCACTGACTCTTTGGTCATTCGTAACATCTGCAGCCAGGATTTTCAATGGCGAATCAAATGTATCCAATGCGAGGATATGTCTCTGGATCAAGACGAGGTCCAGAGTACTGACTCCATTCAGCGGATCATTATTCTTGTAGCCTTTTAATTTATAGGTTGAAGCCATTGGCAAGTCGACGAAGGCAAAAGCTCCCGTGATATCCGTGACCGCCGATGCACCATTGTTCAACAAAACTTCGGCATCTTCTATCATGTCTCCTTTAAATGTCATAACATTTCCTGAAATGGACGCCATACCTACTGCAGTGTCCTGGCATACATCATCGGTATCATCCACCCGGATTGAAACAAAGCAATAGCTCTCATTACCAGCTTCATCTGCCACAAAGAGTTGAACCTCTTTAATGGTAGCTACACCATTAGGAATGTCATCACACGTAAGAGTCAGACTTGATGTAGTGGTTCCATCATCATTTCTGAAGAAAGTTTTGATTTCACTACAATTATCAAAGCTACCGCGGTCGTAATCACTTGCCCATATGGTCGCACCGGCCAAGCCCATCGTGGAAGTACTCAAATCTGTAATGCACAGTGGTGTCGGTAAAATGACATCCCTGAATTCTACGACAGTTTGTCCAACTCCAACATTTCCGCAGCCATCTGTAGCTCTCCATATAATGGTATGTTCCGTATTGCCTGCTCCGAGACCACTATTCATAAAGACGGAATCACCCGTGGCTTCTTTTGAATTGATCAAGGTTCCTTCCTCATCAAACACCTCAATTTCCCATCGTACCCGACTTGCATCAAATACGACATCTCCGCATAATTCTACTGCTGAGGCATAAACAATTGTGCTATTCACACAGTCATCAAAATCGTCATCTTTAGTGGTAGCGCCAGTCGTAACATCTACTGTCACTTCTGCCGGTGCATCGACAAGCGGAGGAGTGTTGTCAGTTACTTTCAGTACTTGTTCATAAGTATAGAAACCATCCCTGTCTACACTGGTATACCTGAAGAATGTGAGACCACCATTCAAACTGCTCGGTTTATCACAGGACTCACAAGGTTGTCCGTAACGCAAATTCGCAGGAACGTTTGGTATATTCAATTCTATATCACTTACAGCTTCGAAAGAATCATCATCTACATCCGGGTTGTTGCTATTCGGATCGTAGTTACACCAGTCTATGATGGTCCATTTCCGGACAATCTTTTTACAGGCATCGTCGGCTTCCACTTCAAGATCCTCATAGGACATGACTACCAATCCACATTTTGACTGACACCATACTGGTTCTTCTAATGAATCTTCTTCACAGACAAATGAAGTTCCCATATTTACACGACCGGTAAATTCGCGGATGGTGTCCAAAAGACATTCCCTGATGATGCCTGTTTCAAAACCATCATCGTAATGCTTTGGCCATTTTATGGTCATCGGATCAAATGAACCTTCGGAAGTCAGGGTGATCACCTGCACACATAGAGTGTCTCCATTGATCATCCAGGCTCTGAATATATCCCCGCGTCCGCATTGGTCGGTATCACCACTATCGGACCAGGTAATGTCTATATTGTTGCACAGACCTCCGTAAATATTTGGATATCCAAGTGAATTCGGATGAAGATCCGTACCGCATACCACTGTTGTGTCCCGACATTCAACAATCGGGAAAGATTTATCCTCCACAACAACGGTAGACCAGCCTATGCTGGAAAATGAATATCGTGACTGATCATTTCCTATAACCATAACCTTATGCTCTCCTATCTGGTCACAGCAGAATTTGACGGCGTCTTTGCAGATCACATATGGTATACCCTCGTATATTCCATCATACTCACATTGGTAGGCTGTAAATATAGGATTACCATTGCCATCCGTAGCTTGTGTTCCATCTTCCTTGAATATCGGGCTGTTGAGTTCTTCTTCTAAAAGAACACACAGATCAACCGGACCACAGCCATGATCGTGACTGTCCTGGTTGAGCGATTCGGCTGTTACCTTTGCCAATCCACGTTCACCAATCGGATCATAGATTATGGAGGTGTTCACCTGATCCTTGGTGACTACAACAGGTGGTATACTGTCTACTACGTTGAGCACCAGTGTTTTTATGCTATCATTATCACAACCATCTACTGCCTGGAGGGTTATGATGATCGGACTGTCGGATACCGTGATCTCTCGCAAGACATTGTCTTCTCCGATTATACCGGCACTGGAGGCCCAATTGGTTACTTTGACCCCGCTGCAATTATCACTGATCTCCGCCTCCAGCGGGAATTCTGCAAGACAAGTCCACGGGATAATCCCTACATTCACTGTATCGGGCATATCTATGTCAGGGCCACGTCGATCATCGATGATGATCCATTGATCCATACTTCTGAATTGTCCCGTACACCAGTTCAAAACAGTCCATGTACGTATGATTTTACTCTGATCTCCCGTACAACCGGGGAAGTAATCATCCTTGTAATTTGTAGTAAGGTTGCAGGTAGTTCCCTTCTTGATCGGAACGAGATTTGGTTTTTCAATCCTAATCGTATCCGTTAAGGTGATCGTGTCTTTGGTCAGGACAAATATATTAGCCCAAACACCCGGAGAGATTTCGACCTTTGTTGGAACTGTGTCTAAAATGACGGTATCCCTGGTTTCGTACATTTCCATCGTCCTCGTTCCTCGCTTTATGTATGGATACCCGAATGCGGTGCCACTACCCGTGGTTGCCACAAAACTATCAAAGTATTCGGCAATAAATGCGGGAGAAGGAACATCGGTATCCAATGAATCACAATCGATAGAAATGGCATCTTCCTTATCAGGCCCTCCTATCGGATTCATGATGGTATCGATATCAATGGGCACTTCCCAAATTGTATCCGCATGTACGGTATCCTTAAATTTCCAACCGTCTATTTCGTAATCCCCGATGACGTATCTCGTACGATAGAAGCCTGTACAACTTCCGCCTGTCGTATTATAATATTCAATGAAATTATCCACTTCTACAGAACATTGATCTTTGACCTGCATGATGATCTCATCAAGTGTTTTCAATGGTTGTGCCGTTTCTCCACAGACAATATGTTGAATAGTGGATGTTCTCTTCGGTGCATTTTTATTCTCTACCTTCAGATTGCCCCAGCAACTCACGCGGTTGTTGAAACATCCATCGAGGACTTCGTATATCAGTGTTTTTCCCACATGACTTTCATTGACCGTATCACCGATAGCTATATTGCCATCATAGATCGCAACGCTATATCTATTCGGATCAAGTACCTTATTCAAAAAGACGGCATCCACTCCGACAACAGCTATACATTCAGGTCCAAGTGATATATTGACTTGTCCGGAACATGCGAGGCTTTCGCTTCGGCAAGCTTCGATCAAGGTAAAAGGTCCGGCAATGGAACTCACCAATATTCCTGCTTTTGATGAACTACCGGTAGCTACACCCGATAGAACAATCGGATCCAGCATGGAAGTATCACCAATTTCAAAAGGAATATCAATTCTTATACATTCCCTGGGTCCAAGCGTTGGTTTTTTTGAAAACAGACTGTCATTCGTTGTTCCGTTATACGAATGGTTGAGCATACCCCCCAGAAAGGCCGTAGATCCGGTGATTACAGGGCCAAAGACTGAATTAGAACCGGTCATCGCTGTTAAACTTCCCGTGAACATGACAAAAGGAGGGGTGCCGATCTGATTGACCAGGTCAAAATCAATTTGAACACAGTTTAAAGTATCATGATCATCATTCTTGATCGTATATCGCAAAACGAAATCCGTATGCCCCGGAATTCCGCTGCCTGCAGATGCTATGGATACAATAGAAATCTCACTAAACAGTACGGGTGCGAAAATATTCTCTTGCCATTCTATCGGGATAAAGTCAGAAAATATTCCATCATTGCCGGGCTCTTCTACCGGACCGGTTGCATTTAAATCTGCAATGCCTAATATGAGCAAACATACCAGAACTATTAAGTTATGCCGGTTGCAGAGAAGTCCCGCCTGAAATAAACGCTCTCTTCCTATTCTTTCACTAAAGAACATAGTCACTTGGGTTAGTATAGGTTATGAATCTTATCATGTTACCTATTGGTATAAAAGCCTGTGCCGATTAATGCATGGCCTAATCTTCATACAGGTAATTTCTCTCAGGAAGTTTACTGATGGGGATAGATGACAGAGCCTTAACAGGTCTATTGAAGAGCAAATATAGATATATTATTGAAAATGTGAATATTACACTTTAAAAAAAATCATAATATGTTTAAATTCAGGTGTTTCCCTTAATTACCAATAAATATTCGTCAACTAAATTTGGTAGAAAAGTCGTGGTCAATAGACAAGTGGTGTTAATAAACACACGCGAATCGAATATTTTAAGGTAATTATCGTTACAAATGATCCGGGATATTTATTAGTGCTGGTATCAGTATAATAAAATGTTGGTTCGTACAGTATGAAAAGGGTTGATTCAAGCATCATTATTCTCTTGTTTGCAATGCTATCTGCTTTTGGATGCTCAGATAATGACGAGTGTTCAAGTGGCTCCCTGGATATTCTGGATCTCGAGGATTTTGGATGCAGTAACCCGCCATTTAATATTACTGTCGCCACATTGAATGAATTTGAATTGATCCGAAATCAGGAGGATTATGATTTTCATGTCACAGGACGTTGTGCTCCTCAAATCAACTGGCAGGAGTATGATCTTATCGCCGGTACGGCTTTGCTGCCTAAAGGGCTGGATTCCATAGATAAGAGTTTGATCATGGATTGCAGCAATAACACGCTGAAATTGACATTCAGGATCAAACTCAATCTTACCCAGGTGGCCCCTTCTATAACATTTAATGCCATCATTCCAAAACTAAAGAATGAACAGGATTTCTTTGTCGAGGTCTTGATGATCGAATAGACCCGCTCTTAACCATTCAGTACAAAGAATAATTCGTCGTAATTTTCAGCTATGATTCGTTTCGAATGCATCACACCGACGATTGGGATTTCCGATTGGCAGGAAGCTATGGCCTATTACAGCAAGCTGGGTTTTGAGTTGGAATGGAAATGGCCGGAGCAAAACCCTTCTCATGCTTCTTTCCGAAGAGACGTTGTAAATTTTATGGTGGTATTCCACAATGACATCCAGGCCATTCAAAAAGGAAACATGAATTTTCAGATTTCCGGCACCCGGGAATCTTTCGATTTTGTCCAGTCCCATGGATTGAATCCTTCTCCCCTCATTCAAACGGATTATGGCATGACTGAATTTAGTGTATATGATCCATTGGGACATCATTTTGTATTTGGTCAACCAACCGATCATTCTATATAGATACTGACATGAATTATTTGCAACCTTTCCTGAATCCCGGTACATACCAATTTCAAACACGATTGCAGGTGGAATTTCATCCTGGTATCATTGCTACATTTCGAGAAGAAGAGGGAATCACCCTGATCGTTCGGACGGACTCAAACGGAGATGACGCCCTAAATGAGGAGGACATGCTTTGGTCATGGATCACTCTACAAAACAATACTTCGCTGGACAAGGTTGGCATTACCGCAAAATTTGCTGCGGCATTGGCCAAAAGTGATATTCCCTGCAATGTCATGGCCGCACATCATCACGATCATATTTTCGTACCGATTGGAAAGACCCAGGACGCCATGGACATCCTTGGACAGGTCAGGATTTAAGAATTGGCAGCTCTGCCAATGTTTTCCATTTCGATCAGGAAGATGATGAAAATATTGAATTATGCATGTTCAAAAACTCTCTTGAAATAGGACGTGGCTTCATGGATTATCTTTTCCTGGTCTTCCGGGTCTTCTGTTATCCCTGCAAGACTTTTGGCGAGCCGCTTTTTATATTCCAATTGCATCATTCTGCCGATGACAATTCTTTGGGCTTGTGGTGAGCCTGCCCCATGCATGCTTTCAGTCAAATAGCCCACCGCGTTGCGACCCAGGGTCATATTCTCGATCAATCTTAGAATGCGCATCCTGTCCTCCGTCCTGACTCCTTCCTTTCCGGCAAGGTATTTTTTTAAAAGCGAACCTATCTCCGGGTGATTCAATTCTTTTTCCGAAGGCAATGTTGCCACCAGACCTCCTGCAAGATCCTGGGCTATTCTTCCGATCTCATAAGGCATCTTCGTTACATGATGCTTGCATACATTGGCCAGCATTTCATCACAAATGTAAGCACCGCTTTTCGTCTCATAACCCTGATAAGAAGAGGCGATACCGGTGCCATATATCGTTTCATTCAAATGGGTCATCTGGACGAGTTTGTCCTTTATATGTGATGCTCTTTCGATGCCATTCATTTCCGCGATGGACGCAGCGGCGCCGATCAATACATCCCCGAGTCCTGTTTTACAAACATAACTGCGGCGATGATACGCAGTGAACTGGTCCACGAGCCGGGAAGCATATTCAAATTCTCCATTCATAAAGACATAGCGCCAAGGAATAAAAACATTATCAAATATGACCATGGCTTCCTGACCCCCGAACTTTGAATTTCCCACATCGAGGCTTCCCCCCTCCATACTCCTGGTATCACAGGACTGCCGGCCATAGATATAGGCTAAACCAGGAGCATCTACAGGAAGGGCACCGACCACTGCATAATCCCTGTCATTTTCGGACAGTCTCATGGTGGGCATGACCAGTAGCCAATGACTATTGATACAACCTGTCTGATGAGCCTTTGCTCCCGTTATATATATTCCCTCTTCTGTCCTGCTTGTAATATGAACAAACATATCCGGGTCCACCTGTTGATGTGGAGCAAGACTGCGATCCCCCTTGACATCGGTCATTGCCCCGCCGATGATGAAATTGCCTTCGTGCATTTCTGTGATGAACGATTTGAGACGTTCGTGATACCTTGTATTACGATCCTCATCGATATCAAAAGTGACAGAATAAAGACTATTCAAAGCATCCATTCCTACGCACCTTTGGAAACAAGTACCCGTCAGCTGGCCTAGCTTTCGCTGCATTTTATTTTGCAGCACGAGGTCATCGGCATTTTTGCAAATGTGCAGGAATCTGCTGATTCTCTTACCGGTAAATTCAGAGATGGCGGTGGCGAGTTCCGGATCGGTCTGTGCCAAATCGTAAGATTCGGCAATGGCATTGACGGATGGGCGGATCATGGGATGGTCCACCGGCTCAGTGATTTGTTCTCCGAACAAATAGATATTTAACCCTCGATTGCGAAGGCTTTCAATGTATTGTTTCCCGGTTGCTATCTTCATAAGCATGAAGATATATCAAGATTGGCGGATCTACGATCAACGAACCCGTATCATAGTTCCCTGGTACACTTTGTGATCCGTTACCAACCTGTACAGAATGATGCCATAATTGTCACCAACCGCATCCGATAAGGTAAGTACATTTCTTCCTTTTATCAGTTGGATGTTCTTACTATGAATCAACCGGCCATCTGTAGTCAGCAATTCCAGTCTACCCTCCTGCTGATCATCCATTGTGATCAGCAATCTGGTTTCCTCGCTAAATGGATTCGGAACTATGCGTGCGGAATGATTGGCATTCAAATCTGCGGATCGGACATTCCTGGAAGTAGCCAGGTTTTCGAGTAAGGCACCCGTCGGATCTCCACATCCCGTAATTTCCAGATCAAAACTTCCCGATGCCCCTTTCCATCCATCGACGACAATCAGATACTCTCCTGTTGTTAACTCTGTCGTGAGCGATTCATCCTCACCTATTCCATTTCGGCTACTGGCAATGATGTAATCATTGACACAGTTATAGAGCACGAACAGGTCCAGATCTCCATCCGCATTTATATTAAACATATCTATTGTGACGTCGGTAGTTGTATCAATCGTCAATACTGTTGTCCATTCTCCACCAGCATAACCTACGTATTCACTACTGTCAAAAATCATATAAGTGCTTTTCAGATTGGTCGAATCCGAAGTCATCGCCCCTGCCACACTGGCTTCACATGAAAGCGTGTCTGAAGTTGCACATAAGTCTCCACAGGATAAATAGAGTGTGTATGCCGAAGCAATCGTTCGATTATATCCTTCAATCAATGCATAATATTGACCAGCAGCAAGACTGCCTCCATCACTGTAGACTTCACCTACATTGTTAGAATTGCCCGGTTGTTTACTTTCATTGAAATTGGCACCTCTACACATTTCAGTTACAAAATTCATATCTGAGTCCAGGACAAATAAAGACAGGTTGGCATCTTCCTGCACAAGCACCAGTTCCAGGATGTCTGAATCTTCCGGCTTTTCAAACGCGACCAGTTGGTCAGGACCTGTATACAACAAGTTGGTAGAGAAACATTCCTGGATATCGGAATTATCAAAATCGCTGTCCTCGCCAACGGTGGTACCGCTATAGGATTCCCCACATTGGAGTACAATCGATGGGTCAGGATCAGGATGTGGCGGATCAGGAGGATCCGGCGGCGTATACGACGTACAGTGTACCTTGATTTTATAATCCGATGCATAATGAGTGCTTCTGGCATCCACGGCTATGTAATACGTACCACTGGCATGGTGGATTTCAACCTTTTCCGAGTTACGACCCGTTTTTTGACTGACTCCCGCACAGCTTCCCAATCGCGCTTCCTGATAGTTAGTACCACACGATTCAAAAACCAATAAATCGATGTTGTCAGTAAGATTTGTAAGTTCCACTACGAGGTGCTGTTCGTGGTATCCCAAATCTATTTTATAAAGATGATCGTACCCGGTATAGTCATACGATGAAACATAACCGCAATTGTCAAAATCATAATCCGATCCGCTCAGATGATTCGTCCTTGAAGCTGTCACCCATTTGCTATCACCACAATTAATCTCTTCGGCATCATAGCACGTGATCGAAGATTGCTTGTGACATTCCACCTTGATCTTGTAGCCGGAGCGATGCCAGGGGTCATACGCATCCACGACGAGATAGTATTTACCCCGGGCATTTTTTATGATGATCTCCTCCGATTGATAACCGCTCTTCGTACTGTATCCCAGGCACTCGGTCAATACCTGGTTGCCATATCCTGAATTGCAATGCCTGTATAAAAGGAGATCCAGGTTAGCAGTCATCTGGGAAATTTTTACGTGTACATCTTTCTTGTCATAACCTGCATCGATGACATAAAGATGGTCATAACCCGTATAGCCATTATTGTAGGGCAGACAATTGTTGTATTCGTAATGCCGGTAGTCAAGGTGATTGTATGTAGGTGGATCCACCCACTTTGAATCTCCACATTCCAGGTGCGCAGCATAATGACAAGGATTAACTACAGGTGCATGACAGTCCAATGAAATTTCATATCCCGATGTATACCATGGGTCATTGGAATCGACAGCAAGGTAGTAGGTGCCATGGGCATTATGTATGGTCAGTGTTTCTGATGAAGTTCCACTCTTTACGCTGTAACCCAGACATTCCGTCAATTGGCTTTGACCATAGTGATTGCCGCACCGACGGTACAATAACAGATCAAGGTCTGCTGAAAGGTTGGTAAGCCGTACTGTTAAATCCTTATAACTATTGCCGGCATCGATGACATAAAGATGATCCTTGCCGGTGTAACCATAGCCATAGGACAGACAACCGCTATAATCATAATTGTTGTGATCCAGGTGATTGTGAGTAGGTGCATGTACCCATTTCCGATCGCCACAGTGCAAAGGTTTGGCACTGTAACAAGGATCAGGGGCGTAATCATGACAGTCCACTTCAATTTCATATCCCGATGTATACCAGGGATCATCAGAATCAACAGACAGATAATAGACACCGTGTGCATTTTCTACGATGATCTGTTCGTTATGAATCCCTGGCCGGGCACTGAAGTCAACACAATCAGAGAGAGTCTTACTGCCATAATGTGTTCCACAAGATTTGAATAAAAACATATCCATATCTGCACTCAATCCGGACATGTTGATGGCCAATTGTCTGTAAGAGGATCCCACATCAATTTTGTATAGATGATCATTGCCATTATAATAATGGTTAGGTCCATAGCACCCCGAAAAATCATAGTTGTGATGATCTAATTTGTTATGAGTTGGGGCATTCACCCATTTACGGTCTCCACAATACAACTGTGAGGCATTGTGACAGGAAGTAGTAGGTGGTGGAGGCGGTGGGGGTTGATGGGCACAACTCAAATTTATATGGAAATCGGATGTCACCCAATGAGTAAAACCATCCACAATTAATATATAGGTGCCCGAAGCATTATAAAGGGTTATGGTTTCGGACTGATTCCCCGCATTTGTACTGATCCCAACACAATTTCTGAATAAGGCTCCCCCAGAATTGGTACATGTCTGAAATAGGAACATATCCAAATCGGCACTAAGACCAGTCATGTTTATGGTAATATTTCTAGGGTTATATCCCAGATCTATAGTAAATACATGATCAACCCCTTCGTAGCCATAACTGGCATGCGTACAGTGAGAAAGATCATAATCGTTGGAATCGAAAGAATTATTTCCACCTGATGGAACATGGAGCGTAGCACCACATGCCAGATTGGTGCCAGTGGTACATCCATGAGGATTAGGACTGGCACCGCAGCTAACAGTAATTTCATACCCGGAATTATCCCATACTTCGGGGCCGTCGACTACGATATAATACTCCCCTACTGCAAATGGCACGTTGACATGTTCTGAGCTGTTTCCAGCACGTGAGCTGACCTGGACACAATTCCCCAGGACGATATTTCCGGTATTGTCACTACATGCTTTAAAGAGAAATAAGTCCATATTGCCAGTCAAACCATTTACTGTCACTGTCAGATTTCTCATAGAAGTGCCAACGTTTAGATAATAAATGTGATCCTTTCCATCATAACCGGTTGCAGGCGTAAAACAATTATTGAAATTATAATTGAATAAATTCAGATGGTTTTGGGTTGGAGCATAAACCCAGTTAGAACTTCCACAATATAAAGTGGTAGCATTGGCACAATTCAGTGCTGATGCAGATTCAAGATCCAAAGCTTCGGATTCAGAGGCGAGATGACCGCTGAACAGGAGCATCACAATGGCTAAAATCAAGGGGAAGGAGTTTCTCATTTTTTTGTTGAACTTGTGATTAATTTTGAACAAGGTAATAAACATATATAGATTTTCCTCTTTAAGGGAAATAAAATGATTGGCATTTAACTTACAGAAATTCAACAAGTTATATTAGGGTCTTTCCTAGATAAGTGAACTTTTTAAGCAGCTTCCTGTAACTTCTGAAAGCAATTTTCCGTCGACCTTTTGAACTGCAATATGAACACTGCATCATTAGTGAATTTGAAAATCTTAATACCTATGAAAACCTTCATTTCCTTTATCCTGATATTTCAATTTATAACGGCTCAAAGTCAGAATTTTATAGATAAACATTTTAGTTCATACGAAAATATGGACGAGTCTACCGTAGTACATGTTGCTGCAAAAACATTCGATCTTGCCTCGGTTGTCCTTCCCTCCAACAATGAAGAGCAGGCAGAGGTAAAAGAGTTGGTTTCAACTATCGAATCACTGGATGTGGTAGCAATTGACAACCTGGAAAATGCTCAAAGCGAATTACAAAGAGGTCTTCGTATTCTGGAAGGAGAGTTTGAAGAATTGATGAACATGAAGGATGGTAGCAACAGATTTCATTTATTCATTGACGAGGAAGACGACATCGTATATGAACTGGCAGGAATCGGCAAGGATGAAACCGAATTTATTCTTCTATCCATAACCGGTGAAATTCCACTTGAGGTCTTGAGTGAACTCTTAAGTCGTATCGAGACAGAGCAGGTAATCCCCGTAACTCCTTTGAAAAAGTTTGATGCCAGTGCATTTTCTGTATATCCAAATCCTGTAAAAAGTGATGCCACGTTGAATATTGATATTCCACAATCACTTGTTGGAGGGAAGGGGACAATATTTGATTTGAATGGAAAGGCTCTTTCCAATTTTGACCTTGTTCGAAAGACACATCAGTTGAACACCAGTGGATTGCAGGCAGGTACTTATATGGTGGGTCTTCAAAAAGAAGACATTGTAGTCAAAAAACAAATCGTAGTGATACGCTAATATCGGTCTCTGAAATATATTTTAACCCACGTATATTTTGATCACTGCAGCAAGAAGACCTCCGGCAAAAGGACCTAGCACAGGGATCCACGAATAGCCCCAGTCACTATCCCCCTTATCTTTTATCGGAAGAATAGCATGCATGAGCCTCGGGCCCAGATCCCGCGCAGGATTAATAGAATAACCGGTTGTGCCTCCCAGGCATAATCCGACGCACAACACCACGAGACCTACCGGCAAAGCATCCAGTGATCCCAATGAAGCCTCCTGGCTACCCACCGAAGCACCGACAATATGCAGGACCCCGTATACGAGGATAAATGTTCCTAATACCTCGCTCAAAAAATTCGAACCAATAGATCTTATTTCGGCATTGGTAGAAAAGGTGGCAAGCTTTGCCCCAGGATCAGGGGTGGCATTGTAATGCGGAAGATACATGAGGTAGACAAGCGTTGTACCCATCATTGCTCCCAACATTTGCATAGCAATGAATCCAGGTACGGCAGACCAGGCAAAATCCCCTGTTGCCGCAAGACCAAGCGTTACTGCCGGATTTAAGTGCGCGACTCCCCCTGCCGAGGTATTTATGAAAACGGCAGTGAATACGGCAATTCCCCATCCAAATGCTATGACAATCCATCCGGAATTATTTCCCTTTGTTTTGTTCAAAACTACATTGGCCACCACTCCATTTCCCAATAAAAGCAAAATGGCTGTTCCTATAAATTCTCCCAATAATTCCGACATAGAAAAAAAGTTAGTTAACGATTGAATCTTTAGACGTCTCAAGAAATGAATTAAAATTCAATTTTCACAATGATGTTTTCTGATAAAATCACGATGAGTTTTGTTCTTTTTATGATTCCGGCGCAACATTACAGGACATGTTATCCACTCCTTCTGAATTAGAAAATATTACAGCCATAAAGGAATTCCTGAATTTCAGTGCATTCCGTGCCATAAGTCTCACTGCATAAACAAGTGAACATGGCATTGAAGGTATTTTCCCCGATGAAGTCAGGCTCGCAGACAGTACTTTAAAGTCCCCGGGACTTGATGATGAAATAAAAGCCCTTGACGCCAGGGTTGGTGTAGCTTCAGAGATAGCTTTGATGAAAAACGAGGGTATTGTGGAGAATGCCATGTCGGAATTGAAAATAACGGATGCACCCGCCATCATTACGGGTGGAGAAGAGGCGAAAATAAGAAAGAATCCCTTCCCTCTGAATCATCCGGTCGTCACTAAGGTCTTTGACTACTGCAAAATCAAAATGCCTAGCCATATCACTCCAAATCACTCTCGAGATTTTGCCTCAAGGCACCACAACGCAAAGTTCATTTTTGTTTTGTTGAAGTCAATATCTTTAGGTCGATAAAAACGTTTTTATGACGAACCAAAAAATCTACTTCCAGGATTATATGGAAGGAAATGTCTGCTTTGGCTGTGGAAAGGATAATCCTGAAGGTTTGCAAATTAAGAGCTACTGGGAAGAAGATGAAGCAGTTTGCATTTGGAATTCCAAGGACAAATATCACGGTTGGCCATCTCTCATGAATGGGGGCATCCTGGCAACACTGGTAGATTGTCATTGTATGTGTACGGCCATGGCCCATGCTTATAAAATCGAGGGCAGGGCAATGGGAACCGAACCCACTTATAAATATGCGACTGGTACCTTATCTATAAAATACATCAGACCTACCTCAAATGATCATCCCGTCGTATTAAAGGCAAAAGTGGAGGATGTAAAAGGCCGAAAAACAACGGTCGTATGTGATGTATATTCCAGTGATCAAAAGACAGCAGAAGCCAAAGTCATTGCGATTCGGGTTTTTGACAGTTCAGCCAAAAACAATAATGAGCGTTTCGACCAGTAGAATTTACACCCGTTTCATGGGTTGAATCTTGCGATAAGCGAGCGTACGCCAAAGCCATTCCAGGGGACCGAATTTGTATGACCTCAACCACGGCCCGGACCATATTAACTGGATGATCCAAACGCCCAGGATGACGAAAAACTGACTGAGGCGATCCAATTGGCCAAAGAGGCCAAACCCCCAACCCCAGAATATGACTATGCATATCACAGATTGCGCTATATAATTGGTGAAAGCCATTTGCCCCACTGCAGCCAGCCGATCCTGAAGCCAGGCCACTCTGTCTGATTTTACAAATAGCATGATTGCGCAAATGTAGCCAAAGCTCACACCGAGGCTTCCCCAATAATTGAACTGGCCCCCGAAAAACATGGAGTATTCATATGACCAGGCTGATTGAAAATTTTGCCATACACCAAATATGACAAGTGGAAAGCCAAGGAGCCAACCCCATACCATTCCCTTCTTGTAAAATTGAACAGATCTCTTTGCAGTCAATATATCCAGTTTATAAAAAGCCATACCAATGAGCATTAACCCGGTCGCTCTCCACAGGAATAAGATAGGAAAGACCAAGGTCTCCATCATTACCGCATTGGACGAATTCTTTGATATGACTTCAGAGATCGAACCCGTCATCTGCGCAATTTCAGCATTGAGAAGATCTGTCCCCGGTTTCCAGTCATTCATGGCATCAGCCAGTTGCTCGTCTGGCCATACCGAAACGGATAATCCGAATAAAATATAAATCAAAGTGTGAATGCTGATCAGGATAAGGCCGATGATGATCAGGGTCCGGGCTTTCTTATTTCTGAACAAATAAACAATGAATGCGCATAGTGCATAAGTCACAAGAATATCACCCGACCAAATGAGGTGGGCATGTATCAAACCAAAGACCAGCAGCCAAAATGATCGACTGTAATGCAGTCCTGCAGATCTTCCGGTTCTTGCCTTTGCTCTGTCGGTGACGAGAAGTACACCGGCTCCGAATAGAATAGAAAAGATGGCCATCATTTTGGAATCGGCCAACACATGACCCAGTATCCAGACCCACTTATTAATTCCCATCAGGTCACCATAGGCCGTGGGATTCAAATAGGCCGCCCCGGGCATGGCAAAACTCTGCATATTAATGATTAAAATACCCAACAGGGCAATTCCTCTGAGGATGTCCAAAGCCAGAATTCTTTCTTTTGAAGTAGTGGGTGCAAGAGTGCTGACATTCATCGTCTGATAATTTTTATCAAAATATAAAATCGCAGAAGTATTGACGTTTTTAATCTACATAAGAATCCATTTGAGGGATGACTATCAGATCTTTTCGCAATTGAAAAGAACCGTCGCCTTTTGATTATCTTGGATTGTCAAAACGGAAAAATGAAAGGAGTCTGGTATGAAGAATTTGGAGATGCCGGGCAGGTGTTAAACTATGGTGACCTGGATAAACCCACTCCAGCAAATGATGAAGTCCTGATCAGGCTGAAAACCTCAGGGGTCAATCCCTCGGATGTCAAAAAAAGGGCAGGTTCTGATCCGGATGGCCTTAAGGATGGACCGGTCATTCCGCACAGTGACGGAGCAGGTATTATTATCGATGCGGGATCGACCATCAACAACCACAGAATCGGTGAGCGCGTATGGGTCTACAACGGTCAATTCAAAAGAAGACTTGGGACCTGTGCAGAATATATCAGTATACCCGGCAACTGTGCTGTCCACCTTCCTGAAAACACGAGTTTTGAAACAGGTGCTTGCCTGGGTATCCCTGTCATGACTGCCCATAGATGCGTCTATGCGGATGGTCCCGTCCAGGGTAAAAACATCCTTGTAACGGGGGGAGCCGGAAGGGTGGCTCACTATGCCATTCAAATGTGTAAAATGAATGGAGCACGAGTTATAGCGACGGCCGGAAGTGAAGCCAGTGCCCGGGAATGTCTTAAGGCTGGCGCTGACCAGGTTGTAGCTCATCCGGATGAGGATACATCCGGAGAAATCCACGAACTACTGGGAGGAGAAAAACTGGATAGAATTATAGAGGGAGAATTTGGTGGTAATTTGAATTACTTACTGGATTGCCTCAAGACCGGCGGGACAATTGCAGCATACGCGTCAATGATGAACCCAAATCCTTCTATACCATTTTACAAGATGATGTATCTGGATCTGCAAGTGAGATTGGTCATTGTGTATGACATGCCCGAACAAGCAAAAAGGGATGCCATAAAGGATATTTCAGATTATTTGGAAAACAAAAGATTGAGACACCGCATAAGCGCCAGATATCCTTTGAGAGATGTGGTTCAGGCACATTTGAAAATTGAACAACCGGATACGAGGGGATGTGTGATTGTCCGGATTTGAAATCAGAGAAATAGTTAATAATGAAGCGAATTTTGATCATAACCGGCGACGGTGGAGAAAGTTATGAGACCTTATATGCCAAACATAGATTTGAGGAAGAAGGCTTTGAGGCAACCATTGCTGCGCCCACGAGGAAAATGTTGAATCTCGTCATGCATGATTTCGAACCGGGATGGGATACTTATATAGAAAGAAAAGGTTATTACGTGGAATCGGATGTTGCAATGGATGATGTACAAGCTGAACATTTCGACAGTGTCTTATTGATCGGAGGACGCGCTCCTGAGTTTCTCCGCAATGATCCAAAGGTCATTTCTATCGTGAAACACTTTGACCAATCCGGCAAATTTATCTTTGCCATATGTCATGGGATCCAGATCCTTGTAACTGCAGGACTTGTCAAGGACCGGAATATTACCTGTTATGAGCATGTGCGCTTCGAAGTAGAATCATGCGGTGGCACCTTCATAGGAAAGGACCAGGCCGTTCGTGACGGAAGAATCGTTACGGGACAGACCTGGCAGTCACATCCGGAATTTTACCGGCTGGTCTTTGAATGCTTGAAGGAAGAATAGTCATTTTCCCATTTAGACTCATATTTTGCTTTTTTGTTGAATACCAGCAGCGTATTTCCTTCTTAGTCTTTAAAGACTAATTATTTAACATATATTTGTCTTTGTAAACTATGAAGACACGCAAGCGGATTATCGTAAAAGCCATTGAGATCTTTAACGAGCGGGGGTATTATACTCCTACCCTGGCGGATTTGGCTAAAGCCTGCGGTATGAGCAGGGGCAATTTTGCCTATCACTACAAATTCAAGGAAGACCTCTTAAAGGAGATTGCGCAACAAATGAAGAACGATATAGAAGAAATGCAGTCAAAGCGCAAGGGTTACCCGGCTTTTTCTAATCTCAGCCTGGACATAGAAACGTTTGGATTGTTGCACAAACGATATGTCTTTATCTTTAGAGATATGTCCATTCTTTCCTTTGCATCTATCAAAAATGTCATGTCGGAGTGGTCTGAAAAAACCATCCGTCAAAACATGGATTCCTTTGCTTTTGCTGTCGAAGTAGGCACGATGAAGTCCGAGCCTTATCCCGGTCTTTATTACAATCTTGCCGTAAATACCTGGCTGATCATGTATTACTGGGTAGCTCAACATTCGGTGAGAAAAGTTCAGCGATCAGAAAAAGCGGAAAAAATGGTGTGGAGTACGATCATTCCCCACTTTACTGAAAAGGGTATAAGACTATTTACTTCGTATTATGGCGAATCTTTCTTAAGAGAATTAGGAGCCCCCTTTGAGGAGTTTATTGATGAAAAACAATTATTCTAAAATCCGGAATTCGATATGCATCACGAGTTTTTTACCGAGGAACATCAATTATTCAGAGAAGGATTACGTGCCTTTTTACAAAGAGAAGTTAGTCCGCACATAAACGAGTGGGAAGAACAAGGCACCATCCCCCGGGATATCTGGTTGAAGTTTGGCAAAATGGGATATTTCGGATTGATGGCTCCCGAGGAATATGGAGGTCTCGATCTCGACATTTTTTACACAGTTATTTTTCTGGAAGAATTACAACGTATTCACTCCGGCGGGTTTGCGGCTGCCATGTGGGCACACGTCTATCTGGCCATGACCCATCTCAAGACTGAAGGAAGCGAGGCGATCAAAGAAAAATATTTGAGTAAAAGCGTTGCAGGGGAAATGATCGGATGCCTGTGTATCTCGGAGCCCTTTGGAGGATCCGATGTAGGGGCTATGCGCACAACTGCAGTTCTGGATGGAGAGGAATATGTGATCAATGGGTCAAAGACTTTCATTACAAACGGTGTTTACTCTGACTACCTGATTGTGATCGCAAAGGTGGAGTCTCATCATCCCAGGGCAATGGGTGTATTCCTCGTGGACCGGGATTCGGATGGGTTGTCATCTTCCAAACTGGATAAATTGGGATGGCGGGCCTCAGACACGGCGGAAATTGCCTTTGATAATGTTCGGATTCCCCGGGATCATTTGATGGGTGAGTCAGGCCAGGGCTTTTACTATGTGATGCAACACTTTGCCCTGGAACGACTAGTCATGGGGATCAATGCTCACGCGAGGGCAGAATATGCATTGGAATATACGACGCAATACATGTCCGAACGAAAAGCATTTGGTAAATCGCTTGATCAGTTTCAGGCATTGCGACATCGCATTGCCGAAATGACAACAGAGGTAGCAATCATTAAGGCGTTTAACTATCAGGTCGCAAAAGCCCTGGGCTGCGGGGAATACGTTGTCAAGGAAGCTTGCATGTCCAAACTTCAAGGCACAAAAATAGCCGACGAAGTGATCTATAATTGTTTGCAGTTTCTCGGTGGTTATGGATATATGGAAGAGTATCCTTTGGCAAGGATGTTTCGGGACAGTCGCCTCGGACCCATCGGGGGAGGTACTTCAGAAATCCTGAAAGAGATCATTGCAAAAACTGTTATTGATAAAAAAGAATACAAGACAAACATTTGATCATGTCAAAAATCAACCTGGACCAAAGTAAAAATGAAGATGCAATGAAGTTAGCTCTCGGTGCATTGCAAAGGAAATTGGAAGCCATTCATCTCGGGGGTGGGCAGAGCCGGCTGGAAAAACATCGATCGAAGGGAAAGATGACAGCGCGTGAAAGAATCGACTATCTAAAGGATGATGCGTCCGACTTTCTGGAGATCGGATCCTTCGCGGCGTACGAAATGTATGAGGAATCCGGAGGATGCCCCGCTGCAGGAGTGATCACAGGCATGACACACATTGCCGGCAGACTTTGTATGATCGTAGCAAATGATGCGACTGTCAAAGCAGGTGCCTGGTTTCCCATGACCGGCAAGAAAAATCTCAGGGCCCAGGAAATTGCCATGGAGAATTGCATACCGATCATCTACCTCGTAGATAGTGCCGGAGTATTTCTACCCATGCAAGATGAGATATTTCCGGATAAGGAACATTTCGGTCGAACCTTCCGAAACAATGCAGTCATGTCCTCCAAAGGTATACCTCAGATTGCCGCTATCATGGGTTCATGCGTAGCAGGAGGAGCCTACCTGCCCATTATGTCGGATGAATCCTTAATTGTGGAAGGAACGGGAAGTATCTTTCTTGCCGGTCCTTACCTGGTAAAGGCGGCAATTGGAGAACAAGTTGATCAGGAAACCCTGGGTGGAGCTGAAACTCAAACTGCAGTTTCGGGCGTAGTGGATTACAAATGTAAAGATGACGCAGAATGCCTGGACACCATCCGCGATCTCATAGATAAATTAGGACATAAGGAGAAAGCAGGACTGGACCGCACTGATCCTGAACCAGGAGGTTATGAGGTGAACAAGATCTATGAAATCTTCCCACAGGAAAGGACCAAACCCTATAAATCAAGAGAATTGCTGAAATGGTTGGTTGACGATGGTCAATGGACGGAATACAAGCAATCCTATGGTCAGACGATTATTTGTGCATACGCCAGAATCGAAGGCTGGTCCGTAGGGATTGTATTGAATAATCGTGAAGTGGTAAAAAGTGCAAAAGGAGAGATGCAGTTTGGTGGCGTCATTTACTCTGATAGTGCGGATAAGACCGCGAGGTTCATCATGCTGTGCAACCAGAAAAAGATCCCATTGATCTTTCTTCATGATGTTACAGGTTTTATGGTGGGTAGCAGATCCGAGCATGGAGGCATCATTAAAGACGGGGCAAAAATGGTCAGCGCCGTTTCTAATAGCACTGTTCCCAAGATATCCGTCGTAATCGGTAATTCATATGGAGCTGGTAATTATGCAATGTGCGGAAGAGCATATGATCCGCGGTTTTTATTTGCATGGCCAACTGCAAAAATCGCCGTTATGGGCGGTAGCCAGGCGGCCAAGGTTTTGATGCAGATACAGGTAGCCTCCCTCAAAGCCAGGGGCAAGGAACCTACAGAAAAAGAACAAGACGAATTATTTGAAAGAATTTCATCCAAGTATGAAAAGGAAACCACGCCTTATTACGCGGCGGCCAGAATGTGGGTAGATGAAATCATCGATCCCGCTGATACCAGGAAAATCATTGCCACTTCACTGGAAGCTGCCAATAATGCTCCTGTTGAAAAATTCAATGTAGGAGTGATCCAAACCTGATTTGATTATGGATGGACTCAAACTTATAGAATGTCCGAGGGATGCAATGCAGGGAATCAAGGAATTCATTCCTACAGCACTAAAGGTAGAATACATCGATGCCTTGTTGAAGGTTGGTTTTGACACCCTGGATATGGGAAGCTTCGTCTCACCAAAGGCCATTCCTCAGATGCGCGACACTGGTGAGGTAATCAGAGGATTGGATCTTTCGGCATCGTCCACGAAGTTATCCGTCATTGTTGCCAATAGCCGGGGTGCATACAATGCAGTTGCCTTTGATGAAATTGAATATCTGGGATTTCCATTTTCGATTTCGCAGACCTTTCAAATTCGAAATACGAATGCGACCATTGAAAAATCAATGCAGCGCGTTGCGGATATTCAGAGTATTACGATCAAGAACAAAAAACAACTGCTCATCTATATCTCAATGGGCTTTGGCAATCCTTATGGTGATGAATGGAGTGTGGAGATTGTTGAAAAATGGGTGAGTGATCTGTACGCAATGGGTATCCGCAGATTCTCTCTTTCCGATACGATTGGCGTGTCGACGCCGGAAAGCATATCGTATATCTTTTCAAATTTAATTCCACTCTTCCCTGATGTAGAATTCGGAGCACACTTGCATACACTACCCCATCAATGGGAAGAAAAGGTGCACGCGGCCTATGAAAACGGCTGTCGGAGATTTGATGGAGCCATCAAAGGATTTGGAGGCTGTCCGATGGCCAGGGATGAATTAACGGGCAATATGCCAATGGAGAAAATGATCAGTTATTTCGATGATCGCAAGATACCGACAGGCCTCGATGCAGAAGCGTTTGAAGAAGCAGTCGGGGTTTCTGTGAAGGTGTTTGGGTAAGTGTCACCCGGCTTTAAGTTGTCACCCGACTTAAAGTCGCCCCCCGCCTTTAAGTTGTCACCCGACTTAAAGTCGGGTGACAACTGATCCAACGCCAATTCTTTTTTATACCCCAAGTAAAGATTTTGCCTTCATCCAACTAATTTGTCATCTAAAATTCCCACCAATGGACTTTTCACTGTCTGAAGAACATAAAATGATCCGCCAGGCGGCTAGAGATTTTGCCCGTAATGAGTTGTTCCCGGGCGTAATTGAAAGAGATACCAACATGACTCATCCCACAGAGCAGGTACAACAGTTAGGTGAGATGGGATTTATGGGAATGATGACGGATACCCATTATGGAGGAGCCGGGATGGACACGATCTCATATGCGATCGCAATCGAAGAAATCTCCAAAATTGATGCATCGACATCAGTAATTATGTCGGCCCATAATTCTTTGGTCTGTTGGGGAATTGAAAAATTCGGAAGCGAATCTGTTAAAAATGATATCCTGACCCGTCTGGCATCAGGCGAAATGATTGGTGCTTTCTGTCTTTCAGAACCCGAAGCAGGCAGCGATGCCACTAGCCAGCGAACGACCGCCGAAGACAAGGGGGATCATTATGTGATCAACGGTACAAAAAACTGGATAACGAATGGGAAAATGGCCGGGGCCTATATAGTCATGGCCCAGACAGATAAGGAAGCCGGACATCGGGGAATCAATGCCTTCGTCGTCGAGTCCAATACAGAGGGCATCACAACAGGTGTAAAGGAAGATAAACTGGGCATTCGGGCTTCTGACACATGTTCAGTGATGTTTAGCGATGTACTTGTACCAAAACAACAACGATTAGGTCCTGATGGATTCGGATTTAAATATGCCATGCAAACGCTTGATGGAGGGCGCATCGGCATCGGTGCACAGGCATTGGGAATTGCTGCCGGCGCTTACGAAAGGGCACTTGCTTATTCACATGAGCGACGAGCTTTTGGAAAGCCGATCAATGAGCATCAGGCCATATCATTCAAGTTGGCCGACATGGCAATGGAAATCGAAGCAGCACGAATGCTGGTTTATCGCGCCGCCTGGTTAAAAGACCAGGGCAAAGAATATGCGACTGCCGCTGCGATGGCCAAACTGTATGCTTCCGAAGTTGCTATGAAAACAACAGTTGAAGCCGTACAGGTTCATGGTGGATATGGATATGTCAAAGAATACCACGTAGAACGATTGATGCGCGATGCAAAGATCACCCAGATCTATGAAGGGACGTCCGAAATTCAACGATTGGTGATCGCACGGGCATTAAGAAATGGCCGGGTCTGGTTAGAGGACCAGATCAATTAAACGAATTATTTGAGGGATTTCCTCTTCTCGGTCACTGACACTCCCCCGGTAAAAAATCATCTATCTGTGCGCACATGGCTTCACACGCATTCCCATAAGTGACACCGTCACATCCACATACAGGATCGTATTGCTGGGTACAAAAACAATCATCTAGTGGGTCTGCCTGGCAGTCGTCATTGCTACAGGCCACCATATGACATATTATGAGAAGGACTATAATACTTCCTTTTAGAACCTTATTTGAAATAGTCATGAATACATAATGTTACAATGAATGTAGCGCAAATACTTAACTAAATAGTCGTTTAAAGAAGCGGTCTCTTCAATTGAAAATAGTTTTGATTGACCCATTCTTATGAACGTACACCACCATGTACTTTATTTCTTTTTGGCTTTAACTTGCGAATGAGGAAGATTTCAAGTGCCGCCGCCAAATGATAATGTTCTTCGTCAAAATCGATCGTTTTTAAGGCAGTGATCTCTTTCCAGTTATGAGTGGGTTGATATCTTTTGACTCTTCGATCTTCACCTTTATTCAATTGCCAATAACGCTTCAACCTATCACCTAATCCTGCTCCGTCATATTTTTCAGTACTCTTACCTAAACCAACGCCAATATATACAACTTCATCGCCTTGAAATAGTGCATAACATCCTCTATTACGTTGACCAGGAATCTCTGTATTCCAATCCCACGGTTCATTCCATGAGGGAGGCACTTCACTGACGTTCCAATAAAGTTTGAAAAATTCTGAAGTCCTATTTAGTAAATCTCGATCTGTTGTAGTCGCCATTATTGCATTTAAAATTATTCAGCTCTCCAATGCTTTTCAACTTCCCAGAGTGAATCAAGGCCTAAACTCCTTAGCTTGTCAATCAGGTTAAAATATTTTGTTTCGGACAATTCAGTCCAATTACACATTTGAATCTTGAGATGGGGATATTCCTTAATTATATTCTTAAGTAAGACTCTGTCGATAGGTGGATGAATGTATTTGACTTTGTCTTTTGTTTCATACCACCTGATAATAATGGATGTTTTCAAATAAATATTTAGAATTTTTGCTACTCTGCCATAAGACACATTTGAAACATGGTTCAGATTAGCTAATAGCTTTTTACATATCTTTCTATGAAGGGTATCAAATTCTTCCTCGGTATCAAATTGGTTGAGGATAGTCGAATGATGTAACTTAGAATCATCAATAGCTGCTTTTATATTCTTTGTCGTAGTAAATCCTCTTTGTGAGGCTCGAACAGCCGTCCAAACGGCATACTCATGAAGATATTTTTCAAAGTCTGACAGTACTAACTTCATATCAATATCAAATGGCTTATAGAAATTAATTTTGATTAATCCTGACAATTAAGGATCCTACACACCCGGCTGCGGCGAACTGACCTCCTTTTCTTTGAACTGCTTTTCGTGAACAATGTGTTTGTCATCCAATCTTTTAGGGCTACTTGTAGATTGCTTTTTTGATTTGTTGGTTTTTTGGTCAAAACAAAAATTTACCTGTCCTCCTTATTAATCATCCTGATTTGATTTATAAAATAATACTTAAAAATATGTAGTCATTATTGAGTATTTTTCTTTTAGATCAACCGAAGGTACTTATAATTTTCTAATCTTTTCTAAATTGAAAATCTTGCACAAAAGACAAATACCATGTGGCACGGAGAGTAAGGAGTCAATTTATGTCGGCAAATACTACAACGGCATGTTTTTTCCATGATGGAAGATTCGAATCTACAATAACCGCATTGAATGGGAGCCTTAATCTTAAGGAACTAAAAGTTGTACTCTACGGCATTCCCCTCAATCCTTTGTGTAAAGGGTAAACATAAGACATGAATAATAATTCTATATTCTTCCCAATTCTCCATGAAGATTTTTACAAGGACTTTGAGCCATGGAGAATATCACATGCGAATCATCCAAATAGAAGTGGTGTGTATGAGCTATTTGCAAATAAGCCGATTTGTAGAGCCGTAGGACGCGACGAAAAGGGCGTTTTATACATAGGGAAAGGTAACGTCCTTAACTACAATAATAGAATTGGCTTATTGATCAATTCCATTAATGGAACAAGCAGTCAAAACCATGAGGCAGGTATAAGATATAACAATCATGAAGGATTAAAACTGCGTTACCCACTAAGCGGATGCGAGATTAGAATCACTCTTTGTGAAAATCCGGAAAAATTGGAAACTGAAAAACTAGATTCGTACTACAAGGAGCATGGTGAATATCCCCCTTTGAATCGAGTGTCAGGTATCAAGTAAAAAGACTTTACGAACTGATTTTCGCACTAAAGCTAAATAGCACCATATCAATTTTTCTAATTGTAGTCAACTCATATAATTCCGATGGAAAAAGGCCTTTGAGTTTATCTAATATGATCCTATCTTTTTTTGCTCGATCGATTACCAGATGGTATTTCATATAGTTTTCAATTCGATTAATTTGATACGGATTTAATCCGAATACCCTCCCGATCTTGCTGTCCCAAATCGGGTAAACATCCGGATTTATAAAATGTAACAACTTACTTAGACCGACAATTGAATTATTGACGACTCCTTTTAATTCGTTCAATTCATTAAAGTCAAAATCATAACCATCATTAGCATTATTGAAAAGTTTAACTTGCTCATGGTTAATTTGGGCAGTTACCTTTTTTGGTATGGTTGGCATCCAACTATAGACCAGACAAATACCCTGAATCAATGATTCTTTATTAAGAGGTTTTTGATGCTCAAAAAATGATAAAATTGATGGATAACTATCAACGTAAAATCCCTTATATTGATCTTCCTCAGTTTGATCAATTATAACTTTCAATTTATCTAAAGTTATCTTTTGTGTATCATTCATATTTCGAACATTCATCTAACCTCCCTTACCGAAGATACCCTTATCGTAATCCCATCGGGTCCTCCATCATCGCTCACAATCGTTCCATCTATTTCCCAAAACTTATAATTACCCCTGCTGCCTTGCAAGCTTGCAAAGTCCTTTAAAGCGCTCAGCGTTCGAAAGGCATGAACAGCACTGCCTGTAGAAGGAGGACGATCATCAAATCTGTATGCCTTTGCCATTAGTATCTTGTTGAAGTATCGTACAAGTTATGCTATTAAATTCAAATTTATCACAACACAGGTCCATTGTTTAGATATCTTTATAATCGTTTATTAATATCTGTGAAACATGAAAATTAGTCAGATCCTTGATAAAATCGACGAAAGACAACTTTTTGTCCCAACTTTCCAAAGAGAATATGTCTGGAAAAGGAAAAATGCCAAAGATCTTATTAAAGATTATCCAACTGGTACAATGCTTACCTGGGAGACCAGCAATCCTCCAGAGCTCAAAGGGGATCACAAATACGATCCTCGTCAGGGTGCGGTCAAACTAATACTCGACGGTCAGCAAAGAATTACCACATTGTACATGTTGATGACTAACATGATCCCTCCATATTACCAGGAACATGAAATTCGTCATGATATCAGGGGACTATATGTAAATGTGGAATCGAGAGAACTTGAATACTTTAAGAAAACCATTATGGAAAAAATCCGTTGTGGGTCAATATTACTGACATCTTTCAAGGTAAAGTTCGATACCGGGATGTAGTAGAACAATTAGAACAAAAGATGGATGGGCAGCGATTGGATAGAGAAAGAGAAAACAAGGTAGATGACAACTTTCGTGCGATAGAAAAAATCAAGGATCGTGACTTTCAGGAACAGATTATTCCTACTAAAGCCAGCGTAAAAGAGGCTATTGACATATTCTACGTTGTCAATTCTGCCGGTGTCAACCTTACAGACGCAGAACTGGCTCTGGCACAGATTTCTGGATATTGGCCAGAGGCAAGGGAACTCTTCAAAGCCAAACTTCGAGAACTGGAAGAAGGTGGTTTTGTACTCAAGCTGGATTTTCTCATATATGTTTTGCTCGGTGTGTTATACAACATGGGGTCCAAAATGGAAAGGTTACATAGTGCCGAAAACCTGGAGTCGATCAAAGAAGCTTGGCACAAACTGGACACCGACATTCTTGACTATGTCTTCAATCTTATGAAGAGCCAGGCATATATCGATCACACCAAGGAAGTGAACTCCGTATATGCATTCATTCCGATTATCGTCTATGCTTTCAACAAAGGAAAGGTCAGAATGTCTCAACTGGAAATTAAGAAGGCTGTCAAGTGGTTTTACTACTCCCAGATCAGGCAACGTTATGTGAGTCAGTTACCACAAAAATTGGACAAGGATATCGGTATCATTGCTAAGGAAGAAAATCCATTTGATAAACTTCTGAATATCATTGCCCTCGAACGCAAGCTGGAAATTGAACCTGAAGAATTTATCGGGGTTGATGTACGTCATGCACTATGGGGGCTAATGAAATTTTACTTCAAAAGTCGAAGTGCGAAATGTCTGAGTACAGGCATCAGTATTCGGAAAAATATGGGCAAAAAATATGAGCTGGAATACGATCATATTTTTCCATTCTCAGTACTCAGGGATAATGGGTACGGATTCAATAACAGGAGAAAATATTCGCTGGCTCAGGAAATTACCAATCGGGCTGTCTTGACGCAAGTGGCAAACAGGACAAAGAGTGCTACACTTGCCGAAGGTTATCTCAGGGGAGTAAAAGAGAAATTTCCTACAGCATTACATCTACAATCCATCCCGGAAGATGAAGAGTTATGGAAGATAGAAAACTACGAACTCTTTCTGCAACATAGAAGGAGACTTCTTGCCAAGCAACTCAATGCATTCCTTGCAGGAATTACAGATACAGTGGATGAAGAGGTGGACATGGAATTAATAGAGATGATCAACCAGGGAGAATCTCCTTATGTCGAGTTCAAGACGACGATGAGGTATGATCTTCGAGAATTGAAGGTCAATAAGAAATTGGAAGAAGTGATTCTGAAGACAATCGCTGCTTTTAGTAATGCTCAAGGTGGCAGATTAATCATGGGTGTAACGGATGATATGGAAGTGATCGGTCTCGAAAATGACTATAACTGCCTCAAGGATGGAACAAATGACGGCTTTGAATTACACCTCAGAAATCTTGTCAACAATGCCTATGGAGTTGAATTTGCATCCAATAATCTGAGTATTTCCTTCCCAAAAGTAGATGATGTAGAAATTTGCGTTGTGGAGATCAAGCAAGGATTAAAACCGCTGTACACCAAGGTCACTGACAAGAATGGGCAAAAACTGGACAAGTTTTACGTAAGAAGTGGTAACTCCTCTCCTGAGATGCCCCTTACAGAAATAACCTCTTATATTAACTCCCGATTTAATTGAATGGAAAACCCATGTTTTCCCGTAATTGAAGATCTACTTATCGAGGATGGCGAAAAAGAAAAACGAAAAGAGAAGTCTATCGAAGAGTATCTCTGGGATTCGGCGAATAAACTCCGGGGATCGGTAGAATCAGCAGAATACAAGCATGTTGTACCTGGACGGATTTTCCTGAAATACGCCGGAGATAAGTTCGAAGAAAGAGGCCAGCAACTTATCAACGAAGGTCAAGAGAAGTATATAGAAAGAAAGGAGTTCTACACGATGCAGAATGTTTTCTTCCTTCAGGAAACTCCCGATGGTCATATATCATCTCCCAGACTAAGCAGGATGATATCGCGCTAAAAATTGATACGGCACTACACCAAATCAAAAAAATAATCCGATTACAGAAGATAGTAGAAGATTTTGTCAATCACTACGAAAAAAGGACAAAGGAAGGAGCCTCTGTAAAAGGTCACAAGCCAGGTTTCCCGACTGGAATAAACGTGGTGATTAAAGCCTCACTTAAAGTTGGATTGATCATTCTATTGGACGAATATGGCTTTCCACCTGTTGAACGCGATGAAGTTTATGAAGAGATTTTTGAGCAGGCAGAGAATTTTAAGAAAAATCGGAGGGCCTAGGGTGTAATCTCGCTGTACACCTTACAGACATAGCTTCCCTAAAACGCCCAACTCATCACAGCCACCCAAAAATTCTGCTGGAATTTTGGAAGGATATGATTCTGACGCCGCCAGATAAAGACAAAACTCATTTGAGCAGTAAATGAATAGACAAACCCGGGTTCGATCCTGTATCGTTCAAAATCATTTACGCCGTTCAACTGGAACCAGGGTTCAATGGCGAAGGTAGGTTTGAACTTCCAGTCATTATCAGGTGAAAAGGCCAATTTGTACCTGATAAAATCTCTCGCCAATAGCGTTTCGTCAATCAGGGCATTGTGCCAGCGAAGGCTATTGTTCATATTCAGCCCCAGATTGGGCAATTTGCTGCGCATTCCAATATCAAGCCACAGGAATTGTTGATCGCGAATTCCATCCGGAATAAACCAGGACCGGCTCAGGAATTGTACGTACCAATGGGGTCCAAGGTTTCGTCTTACTGATAAATCGATCGAACTGTTCTGGTATGCTCCCAAATCCTGGTTAAATCTGAAAAAGGGTTGCACCTGGATACTCCACTTACTATTCAGCTGATTTCGAAATCTGAGCGCCGACCACAAAACGTTATCATTTTGAGGCTGTGCACTTACGTCTCCGGCTACCAGCAAAAGGATACCCAGCCACAATAAAAGAACCCTTCCTGTCATGTGCTCAAAAATAGAAACATTGGCCGCAACTCAATGCGACAGAGGTCACGCTTCATTCCTGTGCTGATCAACTGAAGGATTAAAATCATAATCCCAACAGAAGTGAACGTAAAACAGAAGATATACTGAAAGTGTCAGGGGTGAATGCGCATCGAGAGCGTGGCTACATGGATCCGGAAAAAGATGTAACAAAAAGCAATTCAAGCCGAAATAACATAAAGCTTCGGGAAACAAAAAAAGGTCTTCTCCCGAAGACCTGCATAAAACCCCAAAAACCAATTGAAAACAATCGCATACAAGACGGGGTCAATTCAGAAACCCACATTTTTAGCCCATCTTTTCCAGGGTATTTTATAGATGATTTTTATTCAAATCTGTAAACGCTTGATCTTATCAAGATTGAAATAGAATTTGCGCTCAAACTTTTTTAACAATCTGTATAATATAAAGCAATCACTGAGATACATTTCGGACGGATCGGAATTCCTTCTCTTCCATGTATCCCTTGCCGCTCCTCTTTTTATAACCAATTATCACTTAAAGAATTAAGCAAAATAGACGTAAATCAGTTATATTTGCATAAGCAACTATTATATTGACAATAATATCAAAGTCATGATAACAGCCATCAAAAAAACATTCGCCGAAGCAAAGGATTTCATGCCTATAAATGGAACAGACTATGTTGAATTATACGTAAGCAATTCCAAGCAGGCAGCCCACTACTATAAGACCGCTTTCGGATTCCAGTCAATAGCATATGCCGGACTTGAAACAGGGGTGACCGACAGGGAATCCTATGTTGTCGGACAAGATAAAATCCGCTTAGTGCTCACTTCACCCCTTCATAGCGGAAGTGATATTGGAAAGCACATCGATGACCATGGCGATGGTGTAAAAGTCGTCGCTCTTTGGGTAGATGATGCCACATATGCCTATGACACTGCAATTGCCCGGGGAGCAAAGTCCTTTATGGTACCCAGGGTAGAAAGTGATGAATTTGGTCATGTTGTTCGCTCCGGAATTTATACTTATGGTGAAGTAGTCCACATTTTTGTCGAGAGAAAAGAATATCGCGGATCCTTCTTACCCGGTTATCAACCTTGGAAAACGGAATACAATCCAGGATCAGTGGGATTGAAGTATGTGGATCATATGGTTGGGAATGTAGCCCTTGGGGACATGGATAAATTTGTGAAGTTTTACCAGGACGTCATGGGTTTTGCTCAAATTCTCTCCTTCGATGACAAAGAAATATCTACAGAATATACAGCATTGATGAGCAAGGTCATGAGTAATGGAGATGGCAAGATCAAATTTCCAATCAACGAACCCGCCGAGGGATTGAAAAAATCACAGGTCGATGAATATCTCGAATTCTACGAGGGGGCCGGGGTCCAGCATGTAGCTGTTGCAACGGATAATATTATCGAAACTGTTCGTCAAATGAGATCAAGAGGTGTTGAGTTTTTGCATATTCCCACGAATTATTACGACGAACTTGAAGATCGTGTGGGAAAAATAGATGAGGACATCGACTCATTGAGAGAACTGGGCATACTCGTCGACCGGGACGAAGAAGGTTACTTACTGCAGATTTTTACAAAGACAGTAAATCCCCGACCTACGATGTTCTTCGAAATCATCCAGCGCAAAGGTGCAAGATCCTTTGGTAAAGGTAATTTTAAAGCACTCTTTGAAGCAATAGAACGAGAACAAGAACTTCGGGGCACCTTGTAGGATGGGTATCGAAAAGATCTTCAAGCCATATATTCTAAATTCCGGTGGTTATAAAGGAGGTCCCGAAGCCGTTCAGAAAGCAGGTCATAAGATCTATAAACTTTCATCCAACGAGAACTACTTCGGCACTTCACCTCAGGTGGAAATCGCTGTCACAGACTCTGTCAACAATCTGAATATATATACAGCGGGAACCCCGGACGTGCTGTATAAGGCCTTGGAAGAATATTCGAAAGGTAGTCTGTCTCAGGATCAGTTTATCGCAGGAAATAGTGGCAGCGGTCTGATACAGGTGATCAATAATGCCCTTCTCGACAACGATTCGAATATCATTATCAATCGACCTTGTTTTGCTCCCTACACAATGTTTGCCGAATGGGCCGGAGCCAGCGTCATTGATGTACCACTTATTGCAAGTGACTATTCCCTGGATGTGAAAGGTATCCTCGGCTCAATCACACCCAATACAAGGTTGATCTATCTCACATCTCCCAATAACCCGACCGGAACTTACATTCGCAAGGATCAAATTGAATCCTTGATTGAAGGAATACCTGATCACGTAATCATCGTCCTGGATGAAGTCTATCATCACTTTGCCAATGCACAAGATTACACCACAGCGCTCCCCTTCGTACAACAGGGACTGCCTGTTATAGGGTTGAATAGTTTTTCCAAGGCCTTCGGACTAGCTGCGCTGAGAATCGGATATGCATATTCAACCCCCCGGATCATTGCCTACTTGCGCAAACTCATTCGTCCGTTCATCATCAACAAGTTGGGTCTGAGTGCAGCAATTGCTGCCCTTCAGGATGAAGTATTCCTCAACTCCAGCGTTTCAAAAATTCAAGAGCAGCGCAAAAGACTGTTGACTGGTCTGAGCAAAATCCCCAATATCCAAACCTGGCCATCACAAGGAAATTTCGTCCTCGTTAAGACACATTTGGACGAAATCAAATTGACGCAATTGTTGAAAGAAAAAGACATCATGGTAAGGCCTGCGCGAAATTTTGGTGCTCCGGGTTGCGTCAGAATTTCCATAGGAGATGCAGAAGCTACAGGGAAAACCCTAGGGGCACTGACAACCATTTTATCGTAGTATTTGTACTTTAATTGAAGCGGTTCGTTCTTATATTGGAATTTGACCCTTTTTATAAGCTAAATACTATTGTTTCATCTAAAGATCAAAGTGAATTTTCGGAGTCTGGTGTTGAACCTATTGGTACTTGTATATGCCTCAAACCTTCCCGCACAGTCATGGACAATCATGTCCGTTGGCATTGGAGAACGACCTTCTATTTCTGTGGATGCCCGGGACAAGGTGCACATAGGATATCTCTTTGAGGATTTCGATGGATATGTGGAATACGTAACCATTGACAACGGCACTATCAATACCGAGCGTTTTGCAGAAGGAGGATATTACTACGGGCCGGTCGCTATAGCGCTCGATGCGACGGGTTCTCCTGGTATCGTATTGCACGATCATGATACAGAAGATGAAGTCTATTACTACAGGACCAATGGCATTTGGGTAGAAGAACAAGTACCCAGTGATAACCATGACGGTTGGGACAACTCGCTTGTGTATGATAATCAGGGAAACTTGCACACCGCATCCGTAGATCCTGCAAAAGGTCTTGAGTATGCATTCAGGGATGCTTCCGGATGGACAAAGGAATCACTGAATACTGAAAGATTCTCCTATAGCGGTTCGACATCGATCGTCACCGATGGTGCGAATCAACCTCATATTGCATTTCACAATGGAAGTAATAGTCGATTGCAATATGCTTCACGTTCGGCTGGTCAATGGACCATTGCGGACATTGATACCAGAAGTATCTATGGCGACATCACAATGGACAATTCCGGGCAATTTTTTGTAGTGTATTTGAAGACCGTCGAGGGATCAACCTTCGAAGTAAAAATGGCCCGTCTTCAAGGTTCAAATTGGATCCAGGAGACGGTTGACACCTTATTCAACGTCGGTGGCCCTGCACGGCATTCAGTTTCCATCGATGTTGATGCGGACGACAATCTGCACATCAGTTATTGCGATCAGGGAATCGTGAAGTATGCCCGCAAGACCTCCAATAACTGGTCTGTTGATGTGGTTGTTGAAGAAAGCGGTACACCGGGGCGAATTGCAGGACTTTCGGATTTGGCCCTTGACAGTAACGCCGACCCTCATATCACCTACTACCTCTTGCCCACTGATGTAAGATATGCCCATAAAAAATTTGACAATACTCCTGTTGACAACGACAATGATGGGTTTACAAATGATGTGGATTGCGATGATAATGATCCCAATATTCATCCTGGCGCCACCGAGATCCCCAATAATAATGTAGATGAGAATTGTGACGGGGTGATCGAGATTTCAACCTTCGCCGTATCCGGACAATTTGTTGACCGCGATGGCCGGGGGATCGCCAATGTAATTGTCTCTAGCGATGACGGCAGTGTTGGGCCTGTGATGAGCGATAATGACGGACGCTGGAATCTCGAAGTGGAAAATCCGGTAATCCTGTCTTTTGATAAAGCCGATAACGCCGCCAACGGCCTGTCTTCGGTAGATCTTATTCTGACCCGAAACCATATCCTGCAAAGAACGGTTCTCAGTGCAGAAGCCCAGATTGCCGCTGATGCCAATCAAAATGGATCGCTTTCAGTCTCAGATATAGTGATTATTACTAATGTATTGTTAGAAAGAATTAATAACTTTCCGGGAGGAAAATCCTGGATTTTTCAACCAGCCACGCTTACAATAGACCCAACCAGTTCTGCAAATTCATTTATGATCACAGGTATCAAACTGGGTGATACAAATGGCAATGCAGATCCGCAATCCAATTAAATAATTGACATGAAACGTCAACGGTTATTGTTTTGGTCATTCAGCTGTATCGCTATGATCTTGCTGTTGTCCTTTTCATCGACTCCTCCTCCAGGGCGAACAGGAGCACCCGGTGAACGCACCTGCTCGGACATAGGATGTCATGGCAACAGTACTGCTTTTGATGGTCATATTGAGCTCGTTGGATTTCCGGCTGCTGCGGTAGCATCCCAGACTTTCAATATTACAGTAAGTCTCGTGGTTGACGACGGGGCACCACAAAGAGGTGGGTTTCAACTGGTGGGCGTAGGCGACGAAAATGGAAACATAGTCAATGTCGGAACATTCTCAATGCCCGGGACTGATTCAAGAGTATCCAATAATAGTGGCAAGAATTATTTTGAACACTTCGGAGCAAAATTTTTTAATGGGCAGACCCAGGTGAATTATACGGCCCGGTGGGAAACTCCTTCATCATTTACCACCGATTCTCTGACCTTGTATGCTGCAGCTGTCCTGGCAAATAATAATGGAAGTTCGTCAGGAGATAAGGTCATCTTTAAAACAATGACTATGCAAATTCCCGAGACGGCAGACGAGGATGGAGATGGGTTTAATTCAGACGTCGACTGCGACGACATGAATCCGGATGTAAATCCCGGTCAAATGGAAATAGTCAACAACGACATCGACGAAGACTGTGACGGGGTGGCACAAATGATAGATGTCGATATGGATGGCTTTAACTCCGATGAAGATTGTGATGATTTTGATGCGACCATCAAACCCAATGGTGTTGAAATTCCCAACAATAACATCGATGAGAATTGTGATGGTGTCATACTTGTGATCGATGATGACAATGATGGTTTCAATTCGGATGAGGACTGCGACGATAACGATCCACAGTCAAATCCCGGTGCATCAGAAATTCCCAACAATGACGTGGACGAGGATTGTGACGGCAATGTATTGATCATCGATGAGGATAATGACGGCTTCAATTCAGACGAAGATTGTAACGACAATGATGCGAATATCAATCCCGGAATCACTGAAATACCGGATAACGGAGTTGACGAGAATTGTGATGGTGTCGATGGCCCTCCATCCATTACGATCGCCGGACGGATAACGAATATTTTTAATCAGGGTATATCCGGTGTCGAAGTTATAGAACGCCGTACCGGAAACCTGTTGGGCTCAACAAATAACAATGGTAATTTCACCATTTCAACTACAGATCCACAAGCTGTCCTCGAATTTTCCAAGGATGCACCCGCAGCCGAAGGACTCAGCATTTTGGATTTAGTCGTCATAACCAACCATATACTGCAAATCAGACCTTTTGTGAATCCACTGCAGGAACTCATAGCGGACGTGAATCAAAGTGGCAGTGTTTCGGCGACGGATCTCGTCGTAATTAAAAATGTGATCCTGAATAACACGCACAGTTTTAATAATCAGCCAGTGTGGAATTTTAGCCCTGATCAGGTAAACATAGCTGACTTCACGACTAATTTGGATATAAAAGCATATAAGCTGGGAGATGTAAATGCCAGCGCTTCTAATCAGTAAAATCACATTTTATGAAGGAGGTCCTTGTACACTTGTTAGTTACCATCAGGTATCGTTTTGATCATGTCACTGCTGAAATCGGTGACGATTACCCGCAATTTTATCTTGGCTATGGAGTCAGAACACCTCTGCAGATCCTATATCACATGCGTGGTCTCATATACTACGCCAAAAAAATTCTAACCGGACAGATGACACAAATGGCAGAAATGTCTGGTTGGGAAGAGGAAGTCCAACTCTTCTATGCAAGTCTGAATGATCTGAAAGACACGATACGGTACAGCGAAATTTCCAGGGATCAAATGCTCAGGATCACCCAAGGCCCAATTTCCGATGCACTCACCCATATCGGCCAGATGGCTATGCTCAATAGAGTGAACGGTACCCCAGTTGAAAAGCATAATTATTCAAAAGCCAAGATCTGACTCGCTGATTGAATGATTAAATGATTAAATGTGGTGAATTTTGAATTGTTAATTCAAATTGTGAAAAACTTTTTGCACATCTTCCTCTTCCTCCATCTTACCGATCAGTTTAAGAACTTCTTCTTCTTTCTCAGAATCCAGATTCACTAAGTTGAGTGGAATCCATTCCAATTCGGAAGACTTGGGTTCTAATCCTTTTTCTTCCAATCCACGTTGCATATTTCCGAATTCGTCAAAAGGGACGCGAATGATCAGGACCTCGCTTCCATCTTCATCCGTACCCTCTCCCATTTCTTCAAGTCCGTAATCAATAAGGTCCAGCTCGAGTTCTTCCGCTGCAATTCCCTCCGGATTCAAGCGAAACACACCCATCTTTTTAAATTGAAAACTAACCGATCCACTCGTTCCCAGACTCCCGTTGCCCTTATTGAATACCGCCCTGACCTTGGCCACTGTCCTGATCGGGTTGTCCGTTGCTGTCTCTATAATGATGGCGACTCCATGGGGTGCATATCCCTCGTACATGATTTCTTCATAATCAGAAGTGTCCTTGCCCAAGGCACGCTTAATGGCCGACTCAACCTTGTCCTTTGGCATATTGACCCCCCTGGCATTTTGAATACATCTTCGAAGTGCCGGATTGTTATCCGGATCAGGACCACCTTGCCTGACAGCTATGACTATATCTTTCCCGATTCTGGAAAACTGTTTGGCCATGCGATCATATCTCGCAAACATGCTCGCCTTTCTTACTTCAAACATTCTACCCATCTGAATACAATTTGGATGCACAAAGAAAAAATCTTTCCACCAGAGATCAAATATTAATCCCGTATAGATGTGCTGGCAATCGCCTCTAATTCTATAAGGCATCCAAAGTGCAAATCAGATACCGGTATAATAGAACGTGCAGGCTTATAATCGCCAAAGAATTCCGCATAAATCTCATTGACTTCCTCCCAAGATTCTATGTCAGTGATAAATGCCGTCGTCTTAACGATGTTGCGTTTCGTCAGCCCGTACTCCCTGAGAATGTTTTCTACTTTGTCAAGGACGAGTCGAGTCTGGGCCATGATTCCATCTGGTGTTTTCTTTGTCACCCTGTCCAACAGAGGGAGCTGACCTGAAGTAAAGATGAGGTCTCCCGATTGGATTGAAGGAGAATAATGAGGAGTGCTCATAATTTTTGTGCCAAGATAATTCTTTTCCCAAAGGGCTTGGATCGGATGAAATTGGGTCCTGTTGTGAGCCCGACCAAATAGATGATGAATATCATTTGAGGGGTTGAGAAGAGTCATCAGACAAACAATCGTCGTTGATAATCTTTGAGGCAAATTTATGCTATGGCTGATCAAAATGATGCTTCAACCGAAAAATTTGTACCTGTCGGAGCAATCGCCTTCTTCATTGCTTTAATGATCCTTACCGCAATCATATGGTACGGGATTTACTTTTTAATGATTTCACAGAGCTAAGAGTTAAATTATGGATAAATATGAATTGCGCATTCTTGCCTTTACAGGAGTGATATTGGTCATATTTCTGGTATCGGTGTTAAGAGCGGTCAATAAATATGCAATCGACCTTCCTGAATGCATCCCTTACGATGAATCCTTTACGGAGCCACAAATCAAACAAATCGATGACAACTTGTACCAGGTTTTTGTCAAATCTCAAATGTGGAGTTTTGAGCCAAGTGAAATGTACTTCCCCGTAGGTGCAGAAGTAGATTTTTACCTCTCTTCAAGCGATGTAGTACATGGCTTTCACATCGCTCAAAAGGGCCTGAACATGATGGCCGTCCCGGGAGGAATAAACAAGGCTACTGCGAAGTTTGACGAACCCGGAGTGTACGAGATCGTCTGTCATGAATACTGTGGATCGGGGCATCAGCATATGCGTGCCGAAATCATTGTAAACTATCCCAATCAACAATAAGATCTATCAGACTATGCAACTAGATATAAACAAATCAGAAAAGAGATTACTGCTGCTCCTGCTATCCGTTCCAATTGTACTGTTATCACTTGGTATTTATCACGGTTTGTTACAGACCCTGTACAGATCGGGGATGATCTCACAAGCGTCGTTTGCTGCGCTTGATTACTATCAGGGATTGACATTACACGGAGTGATCAATGCTATTGTTTTGACTACATTTTTTGCTGTGGCATTTGGCCATGCCTGTATGGCTTACTACTTAAAAATGAAGATCAACCTCAAGATTGGTTGGATTTCCGCCATTCTAATGATTGTCGGCACCTTGCTTGCTGCAATAGCGATGCTGTCAGGAGAAGCTTCGGTGCTCTATACTTTCTATCCTCCATTGAAAGCACACCCTGCATTTTATGTTGGCGTTGCCTTATTGGCAGTCGGATCATGGGTGGCCTTCTGGGGTTGGATACCCATGTACAGGAAATGGAAAAATCAAAACAAGGAAAGAAAGACTCCTTTGCCTGTAATCGCGACTCTTGTGAATTTTACGATATGGCAGATTTGTACCTTACCTGTGGCCTACGAATTACTTGTGATGTTACTGCCCTGGTCCATTGGATGGGTAGAGACGATCAATATCCCGCTTTCAAGGACCCTGTTTTGGTTCTTCGGGCATGCCCTGGTCTATTTCTGGCTCTTGCCCATCTACCTTATGTACTACAGTATGTTACCCAAGTTGGCGGGTGGCAAACTCTATTCGGATAATGCAGGGAGACTCGTTTTTTTCTTGTTCCTCATACTCTCTGTCCCTATTGGTGTTCATCATCAATTTGGCGAACCCAGTATTACGAGAGGCATGAAGTTGTTTCAATCCATTTTGACATATGGTGTGGCCGTCCCAAGTTTCATCACCGCATTTACCATAGCCGCTTCTTTGGAATATTCAAGTTGGGCTCGGGGGTACAGAAAAGGCCGTTGGTTTGGCTGGATGTTCAGACTTCCGTACTTTGATAAGGAAAGATACCTGTTTGCATATCTCATCTGTGGACTGATATTGTTCATATTTGGTGGTCTGACCGGTCTGGTAAACGCCAGTTACTCCTTAAACAATGTGGTACACAATACCGCATGGATGCCTGGTCATTTTCATATGACAGTCGCGGGTCCGGTATATCTCGGCATCATCGGAATGACGCTCTACATGTACGAGCAGCTTTCCGGCAAGGAAATCAGGTTGAAGAGGATAGCAACCATCGTCCCTCATATATGGATGGTCGGCATGCTCATCTTTTCCACTGGTCTGATGGCCGGGGGACTCCTGGGAGAACCGCGGCGTACCAATATGGGAATGTCCTACCTGGATCCCGAAAGTCCATTATTCAGACCGGACTGGGTGATGACCACAGGTATCACCGTCTTGGGTGGTGTGATCCTATTTGCTTCGGCAGGATTGTTTTTCATCGTACTCATAGATTTGATCTTTACAAAGAAGACCAAAGAACAAGCCATTCGATTCCCGGCTTACGAAGTATTGCACGACGAGAAGAGAATACCCTTGCTCGACAGCTTTAAGCCTTGGGTTGTGATCATGATCTTTGTCATCCTTGTAGCCTATATCCCGGTATTCAGGGATATCGCAAAATTGACCGGGCCGGGAGCAAAACCATTTGATCCCAACAACCCGACTCCTTTAGAATTGTATGAAAGTAACGATTGATGAAGAATTACACATTCATAGCTCTTGTGGTCATTGCGGCATTTACCGGTGTTGGCTACTATGCACTTGACTACATTGACGAAAAGATGTATCCCCTGCCTGTCTACGGAGTGGAAGGGCACGAAATCGAATCCTTCTCATTTGATAATCAATTGGGAACCACTTTTCACTCAGAACAACATAAAGGGAAAATATGGGTAGTCAACTATTTTTTCACGAGTTGTCCATCAATTTGTCCAAAAATGATGAGGAATATGCAGTCAGTTCATGATGTGGTGCGGTCTGAAGAAGATATTATTCTACTGAGTCTTACTGTTGATCCAAAACGGGATACGCCAGAGAAATTTTATAATTATCTGTCCAATTTCAATGTCGACCATAGTTCATGGCAGCTCTTAACAGGTGATAAGAAAGACCTGTATCGGCTTGCAAGAAAATCATTCCTGATTTCGGCCACGGATGGTGGCGGTGATGAATATGATTTCATTCACTCGGAAAACATTGTAGTCATCGATCAAAACGGGAAAATCAGAAACTTTGTAAATGGCACGGCTGAGCATGCGGACAGCCAGATTCTAAGAACCATCTCCAAATTGAAATAATTGAGTAAAATGAATAGAATCCTTCTTATAATCATTTTCATTATTCCATTCCACCTTTCCGGACAGGAGGAATTGGATGGTAAGACCCTATTCAGAAATAAGTGTAAGGCCTGTCATAATATCGATCAAAGATTGGTAGGACCGGCCCTGAAAAATATTCATGAAAAACGGGATAGCACCTGGTTATTCAATTTTATAAATGGTTCACAAGCCATGATTGAAGCAGGAGATACGGCGGCAGTAGCTTTGTTTTCGGAATATAATCAAATCCTCATGCCCAATCAAAATCTGAGCGTTCCTGAATTCAGCAGTATCATGTCCTACATTCGGTCTGAAAGCCAACCAAAGGCAGTGTCAGATAATCCGATTGCAAGACCCGAACCATCACCGGTTGCTGCCAATATCCAACTGCAATTTGACAACTACTTTTTCTGGATCCCATTTACGGTTTTTGTTATTCTGTTCATCATCGTATTGTATTATATGACATTTGTCACCGATATGGCTCAAGGTGTAAAAGAATGATTTTTTGAGAGGTAAAGTATAACTATGTCTGCTATTGAAATAATTGGGGTGAGAAGTGAAAAATATCACTATGTGAAGAAGAGTATAGAGTTATTTGTCAAATTTAATGGTTTGAGCACTCCTGTTATTGAGATCAACAGCATCGAATCAATTATCAAGGAAAGGGTTACTTCCATTCCCACGGTAAAGTTTCAAAATGCCAAACTCGTCTTTGACTCAGATGTAAATACATCTAAAGAACTTTCCAGGTTGTTTTCACTATTGACGGATTTCAAGGATATGAATACGAAAACGACAATAAGTTGTACCCGGTGCATGGAATGTAGTTGTACTTCGAAGATTTCAGAGTGACCTATCGCCCGGCGGACTCCGGGAATCCTCTAAGCCAATCTATGAAAGATCGATACGAAGATCTGTCTGCCAAGCCGCACCTTTTAAAGCGGATAGAGTCCTATCTGGGAGAATTTGTCTATGGTGGAATCGATGGCTGCGTTACTACATTTGCCGTGGTCTCAGGAGCGGTTGGTGCTGAATTGAATAGTGCAATTATCATCATTCTGGGTTTTGCCAACTTATTTGCAGACGGATTTGCAATGTCAATTGGTGCTTATTTATCTGCGCGATCTCAAAAAGACAACTATCGCAAACATCGCCAGAAAGAATACTGGGAAATCGAACACATGCCGGATTCGGAAAGACAAGAGGTCCGTGAAATCTATGAGTCAAAAGGTTTCGAGGGGGAAATTCTTGAGCAGATAGTCGAAACCATCACCTCTGACAAAGACAGATGGGTCGATGTAATGATGAAAGATGAGTTACAAATGATCCGGGAACCCAGATCCTCTCTTTGGATTGGTTTCGTAACCTATTGCTCATTTATAACCGTCGGACTAATCCCCCTGACTGTCTATGTCATAGACTACGCGTTTATTTCAATAGACCAGCCATTTTTCTGGTCGTCCATTCTGACCGGATCAGGTTTTGCTATCATTGGAATGCTTAAGGCCCATGTTACGGATATGCCTATCCTGAGGGAGATCCTTGAAACCCTCATTTTGGGAATGATTGCAGCACTTGTTGCATTTTATGTCGGAGATCTTTTGGAGCGTTTAATCAATACATAGAGCACTCGCGGACATCTTCAAATTCGATTGACCACTTGCCATAGATTATCTATATTGGATAAAATTCTCATCATGCACTTTATTTATTCCTTACTACTCACCGGATCTTTAATACAGCTATCCGGCACGATCAATACCATCGAAGACTACATTGCATCCGATCTGGACTACCTTGTTGCATTCTATAAGGACATTCATCAACATCCCGAGATCTCACTTCAGGAAGAAAGGACTGCCGGCATTCTTGCGGGCGAGTTGAAAAAAGTGGGTTATGAAGTGACCGAAGGTGTGGGTGGATTTGGAATCGTCGGAATGCTTAATAATGGAGACGGGCCACTTATTCTGTATCGTACTGATATGGATGCTTTGCCAATGTATGAGAAGACCGGTCTGGATTATCAAAGTCAGGAGATGATCATGTACAATGGTGCAGAGGTTGGAACCATGCATTCATGTGGACACGATATGCATATGGCCACCTGGTTAGGTACTGCACGGGCGATGGCTTCCGTGAAGGATCAATGGTCAGGCACATTGATGTTGATCGGCCAACCAGCGGAGGAAATCGGTGCCGGTGCCAAAATGATGCTCAATGCAGGATTGTACGAGAGATTCGGAGTGCCGGACTATGGTCTGGGATTGCATTGCAATCCTACGATCAAAGCGGGCCGGATTGGGATCAGTGAAGGATTTACCATGGCCAATACTGAGACCATCGATATCGCGATCAAAGGAATCGGTGCCCACGGAGCCTCTCCTCACATGTCGATTGACCCGGTAGTCATTGCCAGCATGATCGTGATGGAAATTCAAACGATTGTCAGCAGAAATATCAAGCCTATTGAAGATGCTGTCATAACCGTTGGTGCCATCAAGGGGGGGACAAAGCACAACATTATCCCCGATGAAGTCACATTACAACTCACGGTACGTACATACAAAGAAGAAGTAAGATTGCTCATTCATAAGCGGCTAAAAGAAATTGCCAGAGGAACAGCGATTGCCGCAGGATTACCAGAAGAATTGATGCCCGAAGTGATCATCCCCAATGATTTTACTCCGGCTAATTACAACGACCCTGAATTCACCTCCTTGTTCAGTGATTGGGCAAGAGCAGCAATCGGAGATGAAAATGTGGTATATGCCGAACCTCAAATGGTCGGTGAGGATTTTGCCTGTTATGGAAGAACAGAACACGATGTGCCCACCATTCTTTATTGGCTAGGAACAGTGACTCAGGAGAAGATTGACCAAGGCGAACTGCCAGGATTACATTCACCTTACTATTTTCCGGAACCCAGGGAAAGTCTGCGAACCGGAGTCACGGTAAACAGCCGGGTATTGATGCAGCTTCTTAAGAATTCAGGGGGATAATTAATTGCTCTTTACCCTTCTTGAATATATAATACCACCGTTGGTCTCCATTGGTCAGGTTCAATACATTCTGTTGGGTCGGAAACAATTCCAAAAAATAATCGACAGCGAATTCAAGTGATTTTGCAGGAGTTGGAGTGGCTCCCCTGCATTTGATCCGATAGCTGTCTCCTGCCCTTGTCAATTCATACACCTCAAATTCGATTTTATAGTGATCACCTTTGATGATGGCATGTTCATTGAAATACTCACCGACTTTTTCCACGAATAATTGAGAACTTGTATCAATGTAGGTGCCGTGAAAATCACGGATCACATCCCTCAGATCATCCTCGAAGACGCGGATTTCCGTCGTGATCTCTCGTGCATCTACGGCAACATTAAAAGTCGACAAGTATACAGCGTGCATATTTGTGTAATCAAATGCCACAACCAGAAATGAGATCCATTTTATGTAAAGTATGAATAACACAATTGTCAAATATCATCGGCAAAGATGTATCTTTCCTCTATTACAATTTGAAAAATGCACCGATCACAACTTTTATTTTTGAGTTTATTATTCCTGCTTTGTGCTTGTCATCCACGTCATGAACATGATCAACGCCATGATCATATTGGCGGTCATCATAAAGAACTACCATCAATCGACTATGATACAAGATTGGATTCACTCGGTATTGTCCTTACCAAGCCTTCTCCCCCTGTTGCCAATTATGTCAACATTACCCAGGCTGGAAATATCCTGTTTCTTGCCGGGAAGGGACCTAATTTACCCGAAGGTGGATATGTCACCGGAAAAGTTGGCAGGGATCTCACGGTTGAAGAAGGCTATGAGGCAGCCAGGCTGACCGGAGTAGCTCAGTTATCGGTCCTCCAGGATTATCTGGGAGACCTGAATAAAGTAAAAAGGATCCTGAAGGTAAAGGGCATGGTGAATGCCGTAGACGATTTTGCAAATCAACCAGAAGTGATCAACGGATATTCCGATCTGATGGTAGCAGTGTTTGGAGATCGGGGCAAACATGCTCGTGCCGCTGTAGGAATGGGATCGCTGCCCAGGAATATTGCAGTTGAAATCGAAATGATCGTCGAGGTATTCTGATCAAAGTCTAATCTGTATGCGCTTTATCTTCTTATTGTTTTTTTCAGTTTCTCTGATCCTGAAATCACTCTGCCAGTCGCAGTTTATTGACATAAGCAATGAAGAAATGATGACGGCCATACAATCTGATCTGCATCCTGAAATAAACTTTTATATCAATGATCAAAGGGTAAAAATTCTGGAAGAACAATTAAAGAATTTGGAACCAGGTAATATAGAAAAACAAATTAGTGCAAGGTTTATCCTGGGATCGGAATATCTTCTGTCAGGTCAATCGGAAAGAGCGATTGACCAATTCAAAGAATTAGATCAATTGAATAACACGTTACAAAGCGGCTTTCATCAAATAAGTGATACACTGAATTGGATGCTGGCCACTGCCTACCTGCGTCTGGGTGAACAGCAAAATTGTCTTGAATTTCACAATCCCAATTCGTGCATTTTTCCGCTTAAAGACGAAGGCAGGCATGTGCTCGTTGAAGGTTCCAAAAATGCCATTGACTATATATTGAATATTTTAAAAAAAGATTCATTGAATTTGAAAGCAAAATGGCTTTTGAATTTGGCGCATATGACATTAGGAGAATATCCGGCTAAAATTCCAGGGCGACTATTGATCCACGATTCGATATTTCAGTCCTCTATTCAACTTCCGAGATTCAACGACATTGCTCATATTTTAGGCGTGGATCATAACAGTTTGTCGGGAGGCAGTGTAATTGATGATTTTAATGGAGACGATTACATGGATGTCGTAGTAACCAGTTGGGACTCCAGGGTTCCAATGAAGATATTTTTGAATGACAAAAAAGGATCCTTCTTTGATCATACGAAAAATGCCGACCTGGACAGGCAGTTGGGAGGTTTAAATCTCATTCATGCTGATTATGATAATGATGGAGATAATGATCTATTCGTGCTAAGGGGGGCATGGCTAGGAACACTCGGAGAACCTATTGGCAATCATCCGAATTCTCTGTTAAGAAATGACGGAACCGGAAAATTTACGGATATCACTATTGAAGCTGGGTTGAGAGATTTACACCCGGTTCATAGTGGTGTATGGGCGGATTTCGACCTGGATGGATACCTCGATTTATTTTTGGGCAATGAATCAGCACAAGATCCGGACGATCGCTCCACGATTAATGTTCACCGGTATCAACTTTTCAAGAACAATATGAATGGCACCTTCAACAACATTGCCCAACTTGCCGGTATAGATGATTTTGGATTTGTAAAAGGAGTTGCTGCCGGGGACATAGACAATGATGGAGATCAGGATATCTATATTTCCAGATTGGGTCAAAGAAATCAATTATTCCGCAATGACATAATTCCTTCCGGTCAGCTCTCATTCGAGGAAATTGCAGAGGAAGCAAATGTGGATCAACCATTACTTAGCTTTCCTACTTGGTTTTGGGATTTTGACAATGATGGTTGGGAAGACATTTTTGTAGCCTCGTATACCAGTTTTTTCCAAAGTGACCTTGACAAAGTCGCAGCTGATTATCTCGGGCTTGATGAAAGGAGGAATTCAAGGTTATATCGAAACCTGGGGAATGGTACTTTTGAGGATGTAACCATAGAAAAGAACCTGAATCAAATGCTATTGGCCATGGGTGCAAATTTTGGTGATATAGATAATGATGGATACCTGGACCTGTACATTGGTACTGGCCAACCGGCATTGATATCACTGGTACCGAACCGGATCTTTAAAAATGACAATGGCGGTTACTTTCATGACGTGACAACTACCTGCGGACTGGGACATTTACAAAAGGGTCATGGGATTTCATTTGCTGATTGGGATAATGATGGAGACCAGGATATCTATGCAGTCATGGGAGGAGCATATAGCGGAGATTTGTATCGTAATGCAATGTTTGAAAACCCTGGATTTTCAAATTCATGGGTCAGGTTAAAGTTAATTGGTTCGGCTTCCAGTAATAAAGCTGCCATTGGAGCAAGAATTAAAATCCAGGTAAAGACCGAAACCGGTGAAAGGAAAATCTATAAAACGGTAAACTCGGGTGGAAGTTTTGGGTCTAATCCGTATCATCAATTAATTGGGCTTGGCAAAGCCAGGAAAATTAAGAGAATGACCATTACCTGGCCCGATAAGGATAAATCAGTGCAGATTTTCAAAGACATCCCCGTAAATGAGGTTTTCCAAATTGTTCAGGGTGATCCTGAAATGAAGAAGATGGAATTAGAAAAACTAAATCCTCAAATTCCCGATCACAAATCTCACAGGCATTGATAACTCAGGAAAATTTTAACGTTCATTCATGAATCGATCAATATTCTCTCTTTTTGTCATTTCATTGTTTTCGATTTTTATCACCTCATGTAATCCTGATCAACCTGATGGACTACTTGATGTCGTTTGGCGAGTGAATTCAATCAGCACTCATCCGTCTGAAGAAACACATGTTTCAATTGAAATTCGGAATAATATGAAGGAAGAAATGACACATCAAAACTGGGCATTGCATTTTAATCAGATCAGCGGACCGGTCCTTAAAGTTCACAGTCCACAGGGAATTGAAATCCGCAATGATAATGGAGATTACTTCACCCTCCAGCCTACCAATGATTTTCAATCCCTACCCCCCGGAAAAACGATTACGATTAAATATGATATCAGTGGCATAGTGGACAAATGGAGTGAGGTGCCTAAAGGGCTGTTCCTCGTAAAAGATAATAATCCAAGGGATGTCAATTTTGAAGTTATTAAACTCGATGAAAAAATCCTTGAAGATGTAAACCCTAGTACTTCTTCGACAAGATATCATGAAAATCGACGACTTTCCCTCATTGATCCTGATGAACTTCTTCCCCTTATTCCCCGGCCTGAAGAATATACGTATCTCAACGAAAAGAAAATCTTGGGTGCAGTCATAAGTTATGTCGCCAGTGATGAATTGGATAACGAAATAGATCTGTTTAAAGGCGACCTTATGAAGATTGGTAAAACTCTTGTTGAAAAGGATAATGCCCCGGATATAACTCTTGCCCTTATCACAGGATCGAACTCAGAAGAATCTTCTTACCGATTGAGAATTGATCAAACTGGAATCAACATTACCGCCGCATCAAAGTCAGGGATATTTTATGGAATACAGACACTGCTTCAAATGATCCGTTATGCTCATGATGAAAATGAGACACAGATTGAACTTCCAGGTATAGAAATCTCTGACAAAGCCAGGTTTGGATATCGGGGCATACACCTTGACGTCTCCAGGAATTTCCATTCAAAAGAAAAAGTATTGGATATCCTGGACCTTCTTGCACATTTCAAGGTCAATAAATTTCATTTTCATCTTACAGATGATGAAGGATGGAGACTTGAAATCCCCGGTCTTCCCGAATTGACCGAGATCGGCAGCAAAAGAGGGTTTACGATAGATGAAAGCGATCATCTGATCCCTTCTTACGGCTCCGGCTATGACCCTGATCTCTCCTACGGCAGCGGATATTATTCCCGTCAGGATTTTATTGATATTCTAAAATATGCGGATGATCGTCATATCGAAGTCATTACGGAAATCGACATGCCGGGTCATGCCAGGGCGGCCATTATTTCCATGAAGAATCGATATGAACGACTGCTTTCAGAGGGTGATACCCCGGCAGCACTTGAATATCGCTTGCATGACCCGGATGATCGGTCAGAATACAGATCGGCTCAAAACTGGAAAGATAACGTGGTGTGCATTTGCCAGGAGGGGGCATTTAATTTCATGGACAAAGTCTTTTCAGAATTAATCCAAATGTATGAGGAAGCACAGGCACCTCTGACTGCTATACATGTTGGTGGAGACGAACAACCTTATGGAGCCTGGCAACGCTCTCCATTATGCCAGCAATATATTAAGGAAAACGGCATGGACAGTTATGCAGATTTACCGAGTGATTTTTTCCAGCGTATGACAAAAACGCTCGGCACGTATGATTTGATAACCGCAGGATGGGAAGAAATGGCAATTGCGCATACATCCGAAGGTCATGAATCGACTGAGATCGATGCTTCGCTCCTGGATGAAAATCTTAGGCTGTATGTATGGAATGCCATCATAGGAGGTGGTCGTGATGATATGATTTACAAATTGGCAAATGCCGGATTCCCCGTTGTAATGAGTAATTCTTCCAGCTACTACTTCGACATGGCATATGATAAGGATCCTGATGAAATTGGATTGAGTTGGTCAGGTTATTCCAATACGGAAAAGATCTTTGAAACTGAGCCACTTAATATATTCATACAGAAATCCGGGGATCCGTCCAAATCCTCACTTTCTGAGGATTATCTGAAGCAAAGGGTCGCGCTCACTCAAAAAGGAAGAGAAAATTTTTTGGGAATTCAAGCTCAGCTTTGGAGTGAAACGGTTAGAAATGAAGAAGCCATCGACTATCTAATGTTTCCAAAACTTCTTGCTTTTGCGCATCGTTCATGGTCACAAGAACCGGATTGGGCCAGATCCGGTGCACCGGAAAACATAGAAAGGCAGTACCTGGAAGACTGGAATCGATTTGCGAACACACTCGGCCAAAAAGCCATTCCAATGATCGAAAAGCTGGATTATGAAATTGTCTACCGCATTCCCGAACCCGGAGCCATAATAGAAGATGGCATATTGAGAGCAAATAGCGCTTTCCCCGGAATGAGGATAAAATACATGTTGAAGGGTTCAAATCAAGAAAGGGAATATATGGGTCCGGTATCTATTCAAAAAGGTGCTGATGTAATCCTGTGGTGCGAGGGACAGGATGGAAGAAAAGGAAGAACGACGAAGGTGTACTGATTTCGGTCAGTTAATGTCGTAGTTCTTAAATACCGTTTCAATGATCTTTAAGAATTCTTCGTAATCATGATCTGTCAACCCCTTCCAGCCCTTTTCTCTTAATTCAATGGCTATGGGAAGTGCTTTTTCCCCTACTGACCTCCCCTTATTTGTTAAAAAGATCTTGTATCTGCGACGGTCATTGGTGAATCGCTGACGTTCGATGTAGTTTTTTCGTTCCAGGACGTCCAGGATTCGCGAAACAGTTGGTGCGTTTTTATAACTTTTCGAGGCCAAGTCTGTCTGTGACACTCCATTCTTGGCCATGAGATGATCTATGAGTACCCATTGTTCCGGGGTCAGATCTATATCGGCAGCAATGAAAGCCTGTGTAAAGGCAAGCTTTACTTGCCTTGTGGTTCGTTCCAAATAGTATCCGACTTGTTTCTTGACGGGCATCGCTTATAATCGGATGTAAAGTAAAAAAAAGGTGCTGAATATCATCCGGCACCTTTCAATTGCATTAAGTACTTTTTTATTACTCTTATTTTCTTATTTCACTACGATCAATTGCTGACTTTGAACAAAGCCCTCATTGTGAATCTCGACCAGGTAATTCATGGCGAGCATGTCTGAGATGTTGATTTTGGTTGATTGGTTTCCCCTCGCTACAACCTGTCTTTTTATAGGCCTTCCTGTAAAGTCCCTCAAGATGATTACGGCATCTTTTTTCAAGTCTCTTCTGAAGTCTACCTGTACATACTCTGTCGCAGGATTAGGTCCTATATGAGCTTTGGCATTGATTTCTTTATGGGCTAAAGAGAATTCAGCATTTAAATCTCCGTAGTGAATGATGTTGACCCTACCTAACATATTAGAAGACATCCACTCACCTATTTCGACAAATGCAGTAGCATACAAGTCACTCATACCTTCCCTGCCCCATACAATTTCATATGACTGATCTGTTTTTAATACATCAAATTGCAGCGTGGCAACTGTAAACCATTCGTCTTTGGCCAATCTCACTCCACCTCCATCGACATCGCTCAGATCAATGGAGAAGTTTGCAAAGCCAAGATTATCATCAAAGGCCAGCTGATTTACATGATCGGCTTCGATTCCGCTAATGTGGTCATCAAACATGAGTTCGCCATAAATTCCGACAGGCAGGTTTGATTCTGAATTGTCCACATCCAACAGGAGCACCTCACTGTCGTAGTAAAACCTGTAATTTTGCCCCGCCATTACCAATTCATAGTTCAATACATTTCTTACCTGTACATCGACATATAATTCCTGAGCCTCTGTATTATGTCCGATTTGAACAAACCTAATTTCCATATCTGAAGCAAATACAGATACTACTGACATGATCAGAGCGATCGCTCCAATTGTCCGGCTTATATGTTTAATTACCTGCTTCATAATTTTTTGATTCTTTTTTTTATTTGTTGAAATACGACTCTAAGACGGCACGCTGCCGGATACCCACATTTACGGTCACATACGTGCGCCAAGAATTCACAAATATGCTAGCTGGACGTCATATCACAGATATTGGCAATATAAGGCAGCACAGGTATAGATCATTGATCATCAGCATTTTATATATTTGGAATTGTTGATTTTAGAGACTACTCACATTTATCCGGGATGGCATCCTAACTTGTGATGTTCCAATGATTCTTATACAAGTCGCTATCGAGCCCAGCCCGAAGTGTAGCCTATTTTAATTTCAGTGATCCTTTATGGAATAGGTTATCTTGCTGTATTCTTGCAGTTCCATGCAATTCTTCCCAAAATATCGAAGAGATTTCCAAAGGAATTTGAGATTGGCGCTACCTATCATGGCCGGTCAATTGGGCCAGATCCTCGTCAATTTTATCGACAATATTATGGTCGGTCGTCTTGGGCCTGAAGCCCTTGCAGCTGTTTCACTGGCCATTGCGATTTATATTTCATTTATGGTGGTAGGTATGGGAATCTCGTTTGCTCTTCCACCCCTGGTGGCCGAGGCAGACGGTCAAAAGAATCACAAAAAGATCTCGCAATATTTCAAGCACAGTTTGATCATCAATCTTGCATATGCCCTGGCCTGTGCTGTTTTGATCGAACTTGCCCTTCCGGCTTTGGATCATCTGGGACAGGATCGGGAGGTCGTCGAGTTGGCCAAACCGTATCTCAGAATATCCGGATGGACGTTGATTCCTCTTATGTTATTTCAGACATTCCGGTCTTATGCTGATGGAATGAGTGAAACGATGCCCGCAATGTTAGCTTCATTGACCGGAAACGTATTTAATGTTCTTTTCAACTACATGTTCATCTATGGCAAATTCGGAGCTCCGGCACTGGGTGTTACAGGTGCTGCGTTAGGGACCTTACTGGCGAGGATCATTATGATCTTTATCATCATATCCATCATCCTGAGATGGAAGGATCTCTGGTTACATATCCGATCCGCTGATTATCGTAAATTTCAATCCGGTCTGTTCAGAAAAATTTATGGACTCGGTATCCCGACTTCCATGCAGATGTTTTTTGAAGTCAGCGCATTCGGAGGGGCAGCACTTATTATGGGCACCCTTGGCGCAGTACCACAAGCAGCACATCAAATAGCCATCAATCTGGCTTCCATGACATTTCTGACCTGTACAGGTCT
>JANQHF010000136.1 GCA_028282725.1 Saprospiraceae bacterium | reverse complement strand
TGTATTTCAACAAGTTATGGAGAAATGGTGAACGTTCAGCAAAATGCGCCCAGGTATTTTTCCAAGAGTTCATTTTTCAACATCAGAATGGGCGCACAAGTTAATTTTTTCGCATCTCTACCAATCAATGTGATATGAAGATTTTTCTAATATCTATTACATTTATTTTCTTTTCTGCCACGGGTATTGCCAACGAGAACAAAATCATTGATGGTCAATTGCACGAAGTAAAACCAAAAAAAGGGGACGGTGTTTTTACAATACTGAAACGATATGAATTATTACATGATCCCATTTACGAAGAAGCATTCAAACGTCTCAACAAACTCAATCAAAATTCAGTACTCTACAACTACAAATCGTACAAGCTTCCGATATTTTTGTACAACTATGACGGTAAAAGCATCCGCTCGACCATAGGAATCAACGATTGGGATAAAGCGGTAAGAATCAAGAACTACAATGAAAAACTCCTCGCCAAAAAAGCCAGGCAAACACATTATACGAATAGTAAGATCCTTTGGGTACCGTTTGCCGAAATCAATGATGTGCCTGCTCCTGACCGAAGCCTGGCTTCGGATGCCAAGAATGACTCCACAGCACCAGCAACGAACACACCTGTCAAACCGGCGATCAAAAAGAAGAAAAAGGAATCCGGGAAGGCAGACGTTGCATCCGTATCTATGGATATCTACGGGAAAAAATATGCTACTTTCAAAATGGTGGACAACAGCTTGTCAGACAAGGTCTACTACATCGTTAGTGGTCATGGAGGACCCGACCCCGGGGCTGTATGTAAAGATTGTCCATCCAGACTTTGCGAAGATGAATATGCCTACGACGTAAGTCTCAGGCTGGCCAGAAACCTGATGCAGCATGGCGCCAAGGTTGAAATCGTGATCCAGGATCCAAACGACGGAATCAGGGATGCCCGGATTCTGAAATGCGATGGCGATGATGAAACATTGGCCGATGGCTCCTCCATACCTGTTGGTCATTTAGAGAGACTGCAGCAACGCACATTCTATATCAATAAAAAATTCAAACAATACAGGAATTCAGGTTACAGAGATCAGTATGTTGTGTCCATTCACATCGACTCCAACAATGAATCACATAAGCAGGATGTCTTTTTCTGCTATTACAAAAACAGCGAATCCTCAAAGGCCCTCGCTAACCGACTCAAAGATAAATTCGAGGAAAAATATCGCATTCACCAAAGAAACAAAGAATACAAAGGATACCTCAAAAAGAGAAATCTGTATGTCCTGAAATATACGGCACCGCCTGCCGTCCTTGTTGAACTGGCAAATATCAGGAACAAGCATAATCACAAGAGGATTCTCAGTGAGGAAAACAGACAGGCCCTTGCCAATTGGCTCTATGAAGGACTCGCCTTCCCTCAAAAGTCATTGGCTTCCAGTGTTCGCTAAGTCTGTATTAAAAGTTCAGGAATTGTTTGGGCTTCAAAATACCATCATATTTGTTAAGGGTCAACGCAATGCTCTCGTTTCTTTTAAGAAATTACATATTTCGGCTTCATCAGGGGAGAGACTATTGCAATCCTTATACGCTCTAATTGCCTTAGCAGCGATCGACACAGCATGTTGTAATACCGTTCCGCCCGGACCTGAACAACGCGAACCATTGCCAGCCCCTATAGAAATTCGAATGTCATAGACCTTATTTTTTAAACTAATAGGAAGTCGGTGCATGTGAAATTCATATCCGCTACAATTATGTATTTCCAACAACCAATTGGTCTTATAAATCACATTCCCTGATGAATTGTATAACGTCACATAAATCCATGGAGCTTGATTTCGTCCCCTAAATGTATAATTGTATTCTTGAAGTGAAGCCGCCTCAAACCAAAGAAAATTATCACCATTTTTCCCTTCACAGTAAGTAATGTACTCAACCCTAATTTTTCCATCGCTACTGTGTGTTCGTTGAAAGGACTTTGTCTTATAACATCCATTTCTGAGAGAATTTAATTCGGTAGGCTTAATCGCTTGTCCATGAAATATTAGTGGGTATATAATTAGTCCAACTATTAGAATGGTCTGTCTTTTCATCTTGTCTACATTTTTGATTGTTAGATCCGAATCGCAAATACTGTTCAATGACAACAGTCAATGTAGTCCATCTAATAGTTCAGTGACATCCTTAAATTTCAGTATTTTTTTAATCAAATGCATAAACAAGATCCGATTGCTGCTACTATGTCCAAGATTGATTGCTTGAAAAATTACTTTAAGTTCTGATTTCGATAATATGAAAATCCAATTGGTGAGGTAATCAAATCAAGTAGTTACATCCTCTCAGGTCACTGTTTTCTAACCTCCCGAGAATTTGTGTTCCTTCATCATTTTGCAGCCCCAGATCATCAGTAGTAATAAAGCATATCGTATCGATATTGGCCAGGTCGATAATATTGATCCTGCCACGAATGGAATCCCGATAGACATGAATTGGATCACTTGGATCTGAGATCAGGATTTTCATACGATCGTTATCTTTAAAATGGCTTCCATCACTTGCATACATTTGGGAGAGGCATTCCGTCATGCCATATTCTGACACGATCCTGGCTCCCCTGAATCCATCCTTCAATGCTCTGTGCAATTGAGCCCGTGTGATCTCCCGTCGAAATTTTTTCATTCCTCCGGTCTCAACGATTGTAAGTTGTGGGCAATGTCTGTGATAGAATTGTTCCAGGTAATCAAGTAGTGCAAAGCTGACACCAAATAATACGCATGGCTTATTCAACTTCTGGGTTTTTTCTATATGCTCATATAGTTCGGCCGGCCGGTTATAAAAGTATTGTTCGCGTTGAGCACTTCCGTGCATCATAAAATCGCTAACCATTTTGATCAATGAGGAAGATGGATTGCTTTGATAACTGGGAAGAAGTGAGACAAATTCATATTGTGCAATCGATCCAAATTGAAGCTCCCATATATGCCGTGCATTCTGCAAGTAGGATTCGAGGGAAAAAATGAAGTGTCTGCTGCGCTTTTGCCCTGTTGTTCCACTGGATTCAAATACAGCTTCATCTTCCCAAATCCCGGTTTTAATAATATTTGACTTGAATAAAGTAATGGGTAAAAATGGTATGTCATCAATAGTTTGAGGCTTAAAATCGTTTGTTCTGGTGATCTCAGTAAATTGCCTGTAGATCGGATTATGCTTATATTGAAATTCATAGATGAGCAATGCCTTTTCTTCGAAAGAGACATCTGATCTCGAAACGATTGATATAAGTTGTGCTCGGCTCAATATAATGGACGAAATAGATGAATAAAATCGCAAAAATAGGTTTCCTCTTGTTGATGATCTACTCTTGCTCTGACGACGGACCTGGTGGGAATAATGCTCCGGTGCTCACGTACCTGGGTTTGTTTAATGATACAATGAGACAAGGTATCGGACAGGATACGGTCGTCGTTGTATTGGCATTCGAGGATACCGACGGGGATATCCTGGGTGGCAATGTAATGAACATTTCTCTCATTGATAATCGCGATGGCACGGTTGAACCCTTGTCTTTTCCCGTTTTGCCCGAATTGAAACAGGGTCAACGTGGCCAATTTCAGATGGTCATCCTGAGCACCTGCTGTATCTTTCCACCCGATCAAAACATACCGGCCTGTGAAAGCGATCCCAGTTTTCCTCCCAATCAATACACCTATGACATTTACATAGAGGACGGTGCCGGAAACCGGTCAAATACCGTGACGACCGATGTGATTACACTTCTGTGTAACTGATCCAATCTATATCTTTCTTCAATAACGACTGGGTTTGTGCCTCTGGAGAGTCCTTTGCCGGCTGATAATTATAGAGCCAATTGGCCTTTGGCGGCATGGACATGAGTATTGATTCAATCCGACCATTTGTCTGTAATCCAAACTTGGTGCCACGATCATAGACCAGGTTGAATTCCACGTATCTCCCTCTTCGTATTGCCTGCCATTGGGATTGAACTTCAGAATAGGATTGCTGAATATTTGGTTCGAACAGGATTTTGTAACTATCCACAAAAATATTACCCACGTCTTGCACGAAACGCCAGCAGCCGGTTTTATCATAGCCGGAAGATTCGCTGAGTCGATCAAAGAATATCCCTCCGATTCCCCTCGTTTCGTCCCGATGGGCATTGAAGAAGTAATCGTCCGCCCATTTTTTATATTCTGTATAGGCATTGGGATCAAACCCATCACAAGCTTCTTTCAATATTTGATGAAACTTACCGGCCTGTTCGGGAATGATGTAATGCGGTGTAGCATCGATACCTCCTCCAAACCACCAATGTCCAGTATTGGTCTCGAAATAGCGAACATTCATATGGATAATGGGCACCCATGGATTCTTTGGGTGAAGGACTATGGATACACCGGTGGCCGCAAAATCATTTTCTGCAATTTTCAGCCCCTGGGCAATCTGCTTTGGCATCGGTCCATATACGTGTGAAAACATGACGCCACCCTTCTCGATATGCTGGCCCTGGATGACTCTTGATCTGCCTCCCCCGCCTTCATCCCGGACCCAGCGGTCTTCAACGAAGGTACCTTTGCCATCCATCAGTTCAAGATCATCGCAAATGCGATCCTGAAGATCTTCAAACCATGATACAATCTGCATGCGCCCCGGATTATCCTGCATATAATTCAGCAATTGCAGCGTCCACAGTTTTCTTCGAATTTCCGGCAAAGACTTTTTCCCCCAGGATAAATACCGGTCTCTTCAGAAAGGTGTATTCATGAAGTATCAAATCTTTGATCTCTTCTTCAGAGAGCTGTCTTTCATGTAAGTTCATCGCCCTGTATTTACGTGCTCTTTTGCTGAATAAGGCTTCATAGGACCCAAGGATTTCAGCTGCGAAATCAAGATCGCTCGCATTGATATTTTTTTGTTTTATGTCCACCATTTCCAACGAAATGTCTGCGGGAATCCTGGCAAGAATTCTCTTGCATGTATCGCACGTAGAAAGATAAAAGACCTTATTCACCTAACTATTCAATTTGTTGTGGTCAGCTATAAATTTTTCCAATCCAATATCCGTAAGGGGATGTTTCAGTAGTCCCAGGATCGCTTTTAGCGGACTTGTGACAATGTCAGCACCGGCGAGGGCAGACTGTATAATATGTCTTGAACTACGGATAGAGGCGGCCAAAATTTCAGTATCATATCCCTGAATCGCAAAAATTTCTGCGATTTCCCGGATCAGGGCAATTCCGTCCCAATTGATATCATCTATTCTGCCGATAAACGGAGAAAGATAAGTCGCGCCTGCTTTGGCAGCAAGGATGGCTTGTCCTGCAGAAAATACGAGCGTACAATTGGTCTTAATCCCATTATCGGAAAACCATCGAATGGCCTTTACACCGTCTTTGATCATCGGAACCTTGACCACGATATTTGGCGCAATTGACGATAATTCTTTGCCCTCGGCGATGATTCCTTCAAAGTCGGTGGCAATCACTTCTGCACTTACATCACCTTCGACAATCGAACAGATCGCTGCGTAGTGATTAATGATGTTGTCTTTACCGGAAATACCCTCTTTTGCCATCAAAGAAGGATTTGTGGTAACCCCATCCAGGATACCCAGATCTCTGGCTTCCTTTATGTCGTCAAGGGATGCCGTATCAATAAAAAATCTCATAAGAAGTAATTGCTCAAATTAGAATTCACAGAATTGAAAAAGTGAGGAATCATACCAAACCGCTACAACCTCCTACCCTTGCTGCGTTTCCACCCTGGGGGAATTCGGAGGGAGCTGGTTGTATAACCCTCACGGCCGCAAAGGTATATTTTCTTTCCATATCCGTGCACAAAAGGATAGGTGACCAAATCAAGAAGTTGATCGTTCGGAATTCATGAATTCTTTAAATCGTTTCCAATAAAGACCTCCATGGGGAAGACACGAGATAATCATCTTTGTTTGCTGCGTCGGATGGACGAACTCAAGTTGTGCACAGTGCAGATAAATCATGCGATTTTCTTCTGTCTTCATCCCTCCGTATTTCAGATCACCCACGATCGGACAACCGATACTTTGAAATTGCACCCTGATCTGATGGCTTCGCCCGGTGACGGGTTCGATCCGGAATAGATGAAGTCCTTCCTGACTACTGATGAGTCTGTATTGGAGCACCGAATGCCTGGCTCTTGGGTTGGATTTCCCCACGATCCCGGATTTGTTTTTTTTCGGGTCTTTCATCAAGTAAGAGGTAAGACGATCTTCCCGGTTGGGCGGCGATTGATCGCTGAGTGAATAGTAGATCTTACGCACCTTTTTTTCGCGAAAGGCCGTTGTGAGTCTGCTCGTCGCTTTGGAAGTTCGGCCAAGTATGAGACAACCACCAACCGGACGATCAAGTCTGTGTACGGGATGCAGGTAGACGTTACCCGGCTTGTTATACTTTTTTTTGATATAGTCCTTGTAGAGATCTACGAGCGTTTGATCTCCGGTTTGGTCACCTTGCACCAGGTCCCCGGGAAGCTTATTGACGATCAGCAGATGATTGTCCTCATAAAGAATCATGGATCCAAAATTACATATATAAATTCTCCCGGATACATGGGTAGATAATACTTGGCACGTTTTTTGAATATATCATTGTGAGTTTTGGTTATTAAATGAGTAGTGCCCGGGTATGTATTTATTCGGGCATTTTTTATTTGACCAAACTATCCCACCTCAAAATTAATTCCCTTCCATTCAGAATCAGTGAAATATTTCATGCCCCATTGGATATTCTGCTCATTAATATTTAACTTACTGCTGTAAACTCTTAAACCTAGCTCTATGAATATTACTTACAACGAATTACGTCAAATTAAGCATCGACTTCCTACAGGTAGTATCGCCCGGATTGCTAAAGAATTGAACATGGACGAGCAAACGGTAAGAAACTATTTTGGTGCCCAGAAATATACCGATGGTGAGGTGGTGAATATTCATCGCCAACCAGGTCCGGCTGGTGGCATCGTTCATTTGGAAGATGAGCGCATCATTAATTTGGCGATGGAAATTCTCAATCAACAGAATTGATCGTTGTCTCAAATTAAGATTATATAAAAACCCTTGTCTTCAGCTTGAAAACAAGGGTTTTTTCTTGTTTGCCTTACTCTTAGAATCCCAATAGAGCGACATCGCGTATCAGGATGCGTCTTCGATTCATACTGATGACATTTGATCTTTTCAGATCGTTTAAGATGGTTGTCACCGTTTGTCTTGAAGTACCGGTGAAGTCAGCTATATCCTGTTGTGTATAGTTGTGCTTCAACAACATTTCATTCAATCCTACCTTGTTGCCATAAATTTCAGCATTCTCGCGTAAGAAATTGATGATCCTCGTCCTTGCATCTTCAACAATTACGGATTCCAATCTATTTTGATTCTTGCGCAATCTCTCTCCTATTTCGTCAAATATTGCCAGGCATACGGTAGGGTTTTGTTCCATTACACGGCGTAGAGCCTGGGCATTGATTTTGATCAAGGTGGTTTTTCTGTCCAATGATTGGGCGATGGCACTCCGCACATTTTCATTGCTTAAACTGCCTTCGCCAAAGAACATCCCTGCATGACAAATGGTTCGAATCACTTCCTTTCCCATATTTTGATGGGCACTGATCTTGATCATACCACTGCATACATAAAAGATGGAGTCACTGGGCTCTCCCTTGTGATAAATGATTTCAAATCTTTTGAGATCCAGGTGAGAGGCATGTTTGCACAAATAGTTGAGCTCTTCCTCATTTACCGTCGTCAGAAATGAAATTGTCTTGATGATCTGTCTCACAAGAGCATTGGATTGGGTTGGTTTTAGGGTAGTCATAATATCCAAGGTTGTACGAATATGACAGCCAGCTTACATTCCCCCCCTATCCAATGTTAGATATTTTACATTACTAAATGACAAATTATATCATAACTAAATGATAATCAGACATTTATGAAAATATAATTTTTTTCGATTTTTTCGCTAATTGTAATCCTGACGGCACAACAATAGATTGGAGGTCGCGCAAAACACATGAAAGTTTAAATATCCGTATCTGATGAATACCTCTGAGTGAAAATTCCCTGACCTCCAAAAATCACTGAACACAGGTGATCTATGTAAGTCCTGGAAAAGGACCGTCACGGAATTCCTATGGCATAATATGTAATAAACAAGGCAGATAGAAGGATAATGGCTACGACCAACAGGATGTCATTGGTTGACCGAAATGATAGATTACTACCACTACCCTGATCGGAAGCTTCTGCGGCCCTGATACGCTGCATAAAAGCCTCTTTGGCTGCATCTTTCTGCCAGTCTTTTACGGGAAAGTAATTTTTGCTGAGATTCCAGAGATAGGCGATTTCTTCAGATAAAGCCTTGTTTTCTGGTAAAAGACTTAACTGAAGTAATTCTTCATTTTCGACAGAAGACAATTGTCCTGTCAGGCGCTTATGCGTCAAAATATAAATACGTGAGTCCATCGTTCAAAAAAAAGCGTTACGTATGGAAGACACTGTATTCACTCCATACCCCTACTCAAACGTATTAATTTTTTATTTAATATTTAAACGATGAAGAGTTGAACTTCCGTTCTGAGAATTTTCAAAGCCTTTGAAATCTGGTTTTCGACAGTCTTTACGCTGATTTCCAGGGCATCCGCGATTTCCTGATAGGTCATGTTTTCAAACCTGCTCATAGCAAAGACCAACTTGCACTTGGGTGGTAGTGATTCTATGATTTCATAGATGCGTCTTTCCAATTCATTTTTTTCCATTTTTGCCTGACCAGACGGATCATTGGAAACGACTTGAATGGCAGAATCTTCATGCTCATTAATAATCAGCCTTTTTCGCTTCAAATGGTTGATGGCCCTGTTGACAGCAGCCCTTCGCAAATAAGGTTTTAGAGCTGTCTGAATGTTGATTGAATCCCTTTTCTTCCAGAGGTCAAAAAAGATATCCTGTACCACATCACGGGCAGCTTCGTAATCGTGTAATATCCTGTAAACAACACTACACAGGTAATCAAAAAATTTGTCGAACAGTAATTCGATCGCCTTCTCATCATTCCTGTTAAGTCTTTCTAGGATTTCCGAATCTTCGTAATGCTCTTTCATTGGTACAGAGGGATAATAATCTCTTTCTCTGCCCTTATAGATCAAATATTATACCTCTTTGGCATATGACTGTCTGCACGTGATATTGAATGCACAGGTATTTTCCTATAATCAACTCATAATCAGTGTGATAGATAATATTATATTTTCGGGAATTCTATGAAAATAATACCGATAATCCCGGCAAACAGGACGTAGTAAAGAGTCGGCAAGAAGGTCTTTTTCAATACCAGACCCTCTTTGCCAAGCAAGCCTACAGTAGCGGATGCTGCAACGACGTTATGAATAGCGATCATATTGCCGGCAGCGGCACCAACGGCCTGGAGCGCAACTACCGGAGGTGTAGAAATCGATAATTGATCCGCGACTCCATACTGGAACAGGCCAAACATCAGATTGCTTACTGTATTACTTCCAGCAATGAAGGCACCAAGGGCACCGATAGACGGAGCAAACAATGGGTATATATTCCCCACATTATCTGCCACCCATTGCGCCATCGCCACAGGCATAGCAGGCAAATCCGATAGATTCATGCCGGAGTTAATGTAGATTCTTACCATAGGGATGGTAAAGACCAGGACAAAGCCCGCTCCTAAGATCATCCTGAAACTCTCATTAATTGATTTCTTCACAGAACTGCGATCAACCCGATGCCACAGGATGGTCACAGCAGTGACAAAGACCAGGATTGTTCCGGGAAGATAAAACGGCGTGGTTGAACCGGAAATACCGGTTGAAAAGATGTTGTCCCAGGAAATGGAGAACGATTGTAACCAGAACTTCAATGGCAATTGCGTCAATCGACTGATGACGAGGACAATGGCCAGTAAAATATAAGGAGCCCATGCCTTGATCAGGGACATCTTATGGTCCAATGCTAATTCCTCCTCCTGGATTTTTAAGGTACCCAACCACTCAGATGGCCATTGATCGGAAGATGGGAATTCCCATTGCATACCTGGAAGCAGAAAGCCCTTCCTGGCAGCACTGACCACGATGATCATCCCGAATAACGAACCAATCAGTGAAGGAAATTCAGGACCAAATAGATAACCTGTTAATGAATACGGAAGCGTGAATGCAAGACCGGCAAAGATGGCAAACGGGGCGATGTTCAATCCTTCCTTCCAGGATTTTTTTGATCCAAAAAATCTCGTCATCATGGCCGCCATAAATAGGGGCATGAATGTGCCCACAATGGCATGAATAACTACTACCCTGTTGGTCACCCATTGCAGGTAATCTTCAAAGACATATCCTTGTGCAGCCAGGGCAGTCAACAATTCCGGGTGTTCAACCCCTCCCCTTACGCCCACAAGGATCGGTGTTCCAACAGCACCAAAGGTCACAGCTGTGCTTTGTACCATAAGACCTAACATAACTGCTGAAAGTGCAGGAAATCCTAGTGCCACCAATAAGGGAGCTACGATTGCCGCCGGTGTACCAAAACCCGCAGCTCCTTCGATAAAGGATCCGAATAACCAGCAAATGATGACAACCTGTACCCGCCGGTCGGGACTGATCGTCGTAAACCCATTCCTGATCACGCCAATTGCCCCGGTGTATTTCAACAGGTTGAGCAGTAATATGGCTCCAAATATGATGTAAAGAATATCAAAGGTGATAAACAAGCCCTGTATAGAAGAAGCCATAAGAGAAGCAAAAGAAACATCCCATTGCAAATAGGCAATCATCAATGTCAAAAGAAATACCAGCGGCATTGCCCATCTGGCCGGCATACGAAATCCTACCAGTAAGAGGGCTGCCAGCAGAATGGGTAAGAATGCTAAAAATGCCAGGAGGGAAAGTGTTGTAATAGCCACGATTATTGAGTAATAATTAAATGTAGAAAGAGATGTGAAAAGAAGGAAGTCTTAATTGGATTTATCACGATTCCGTCTGCATTACTTTTGTTTTGTGCAAAAGTTCAGGCGCACTTTTATAAGAAATTTACGATTCCAACTACCTATTTTCAGAGAATTATTTCATTATTTGGCATTCAAGTTAGCCAACCAAGCACTGCGTGAATCGACTGATAATCAGCACACTATGTCTCCTGCCCCTGTTTACAGGGTCTCCTCTTTGGTGTCAGTCGAATGAGGGTAGAGAATTCTGGTTGGGCTTTATGGAACACAGGGATCGTGGAGCAAACACCATGGTCGTCATGATCACCTCTCGGTTCAGTACCGTAGGAACCGTTCAAATTCCAGGAAGAAATTATTCCGAAAACTTTGCCGTAGCAGCCAATAATGTAGTCGTTATTGAGCTGCCTGACTATGTAGAAACGAGGGGTTCGGAGTTTGTTAACGACAACGCAATTTACATATCCTCAAGGGACGATATTTCGGTCTACATGCATCAATACTTCGGAATGCGTTCCGAGGCATCTGTAGTCCTACCGGTAACTTCAGTGGGTAATTCCTATTACGTAGTGAGCTACACCGGCGTACCAGAAGGATTTGGGCCGCCAGGATCACTATACCCTTCGGAATTCCTGATCGTCGCTAATGAAGATGAAACGACAGTGAAATTCACGCTTTCCGGCAATACCCAAAGAGGGCTGATAGAAGGAAGTACTCAATCGATCGTTCTCAATCGCGGAGAGGTTTACCAGGTCAGGGCCAACGATCCATTAATCGATTTAACGGGAACATTCATTGAAGGAGATAAAGATTTTTCCCTGTTTGCGGGAACGGCCTGGTCACAGGTCCCCTTTGGATGTTTTGCGATGGATAATTTATTGGAACAGATGTATCCGATCAGTACCTGGGGTACCAGGTATGTCGGTTCTTCTTTTATTGGAACCAATGAGGATATCTTCCGGATCATCGGATCTGTTGACAATACAACTGTTCGTATCGAGGGGGACAGCGGGGAAGAAATAATCCTCAATGCCGGAGAATGTTATGATTTCCAATCTTCCAGCGGTGCCTATATCGAAGGAGATCAGCCAATATCCGTGGCTCAATATATTACCGGGTCAGGTTGTAATGGAGATGTAGGAGATCCTTCGATGGTCATCCTGAATACGGTGGAACAAATCAGGGATACAGTAACCTTGTTTAACTCAGGGTTTTTCGCCATTGACCAAAATTTCATCAATATCATTTGTAAGAAGGGAGAGGAAGATTTGGTATTTTTTGATGGTCGCCATCTATCATCTGAAGGAGCAACATTTTTTTCGATCGGTAAGGATGGGCAATTTTTATACACCACCATTCCTACCCAGGTTGGACCGCACACGATCTATACGGAGGGCTGTGGAATCATAGCGATGGCCTACGGATATGGCAATGTCGAGTCCTATGCTTACAGCGGGGGTGCTTCATTTATTGATATCAATCAAAATCCCATCCCTGAAGGGGGTTGTTTGAGTGACACCATCCTGTTTGATACCGGACTACCTCCGGAGAGATTTAAAGTGCAGTGGGATCTGGGAGATGGCACATCTACTTCTTCCCATCAATTCTCACATTTTTATCATGATCTTGGATCCTATCCCCTTTCAATTATCGTGGAGGATCTTTGTTTTGATGAAATTGATACATTGTACCGAGATATAATGGTCACGCTGAGGCAAGACATTAGCGTGATCGAGGATCAGTCCGGCTGTGAAGGCACGGGTATTACACTAGGCGCCTTTGATTTAGACGGGGCACGTTTTGAATGGAACGGTCCCAATGATTATGAAGCTGAAGAACAATTTCCAATGATCAGTAATGCCCAGTTAGACCAGGCAGGTTTGTATGAGGTAGTAGGAAATATATCAGGTTGCAGAACTTTTCCGGAGGAATTGGCAGTGGAGATCTTTGCTAATCCCCAACCCTTCCTGGGCAGGGATACCATACTATGCACTGTAGATGGAGATCAATTTGTCATCAATGCCGGTAACTATCAGGCATATGAATGGCAGGACCACTCGGATGCACAGACCTTTACCATCCGGGCTGCCGGTGAATACTCTGTCCTGGTAGAAGACTTAAATGGGTGTATCGGCATGGATACGATTGTCGTCTTCCCCAGGTGTCCGACGAGAGTGTATGTGCCCAATGCCTTTTCACCAAACGGTGATGGTCAGAATGATGAATTTGGCGTTGCAGGATTGGACGTCATTTCGATGAAAATCCAGGTGTTCGACCGATGGGGACAAAAACTCTTTACATCCACCGAACCGGATTTGAAATGGGATGGCAACTTCCTGGGAAATCAAGTTGCGGTAGGTCAATACATTTGGATCATGGAATTTGAAGGGTACACGGAAGACGGATCTATTTTCAAGGAGAGTCGAAGTGGAGCGGTGTTGCTGGTAAGATAGCAGTCCTCCCTTTATGCATCTTATTTACATACCAGGACATCACTAATCAAAAAATTACAGTTATGTAACTTACAATTATGTAACTTACCATATTATAACTTATATTATTGTAAGACAACAAGCAATCACATACCTTTGTCAAATGCCAAGGATTCCATTCAAGTATGGCCAGATTGTAAAGGGCTCAAATTTTACGAATAGAAAAAAAGAAATAGCCCTTCTGAGGGATCATTTCACGTCGCTAACGAGCTCTATAGTCATTTCACCACGAAGATGGGGCAAGTCATCTCTTGTCAAAAGGGCCGCAGAAGTGGCCATGAGAAAAGACAAAAAACTAAAGGTCTGTTTTCTCGACCTATACAAGGTCAGAACAGAAGAGGAATTCTACGAACTCCTGGCCAATGAAGTGCTCAAGGCAACCACAGGACGCGTTTTCGAAATTGGTAAAAACATAAAGAAATTCTTCAGCCAGTTCATTCCCAAAGTTACATTCAGCCCTGTTAAGGACACCGAATTCACGATTGGACTCAACTGGCAGGAAGTAAAGAAAAAGCCAGACGAAATTCTCAACCTACCGGAAAAGATTGCACAACAACAAAAAATCAAACTTGTAGTCTGCCTGGATGAATTTCAGAATATTGGATTTTTTAAAGATTCCATTTCGTTTCAAAAAAAGTTGCGGGCCAACTGGCAAAATCATAATCATGCGGCCTATTGTATGTACGGCAGCAAGAGGCACATGATGCTTGAGGTATTTACGAAGCAGTCCATGCCATTTTACCAATTTGGAAGTTTGATCTTCCTTGATAAAATCTCAAATAAGGACTGGACCCGGTATATCATGAAACAATTTCAAGCCACCAATAAAAAAATCAGTCCGGAAGATGCTCAATACATTCCGGCACTCATGGAAAATCATCCTTATTACGTGCAACAACTGGCCCACTTATGCTGGTTGAATTCAGAGGAGTTTTGTGATCGAAAAATCATAACAAAGGCACATGACCAATTGCTTATGCAGCTTTCTCTCTTATTTCAAAACCTTACTGATACCCTGAGCAATAAGCAAGTCAATCTCCTGTTATCCATCATTAACGACGAACCTGAATTGTCCAGTAGTCAGACAATTAAACGATATAGCCTGGGCACTTCAGCTACGGTAAACCGGTCCAAGAATGCCCTGATCGATAAAGAGATCCTGGACCAGTTTTCCGGCAAGTTGGAGTTCGTTGACCCCGCCTATAAGGCATGGCTAAAGCAGCACTACTTTAAGGTATAGGCCCAACCAAGGCCAGGACCTGCTCATCTAATTGTATTGCAACAGGACAATAAAAAGACAAATACTAGAATTACATATGCATAACATTTTCAATCATTTGCACATAATTTGATCACCGTGGCCCATCGACTGGACCGCATTATTTGTACAATTGATAAATGACCATAGAATGAATAGAATTTTAGTTGTAAGAGACTGTTTTATTATCCTATTTTTCACAGCAATCTGGTTCAATCCGTTGGGAGCACAAATCGCTGTGGATTCATCCATCATAGTATCCGAGAAATTTGTCTTGTTCGATTCCGATCAACATCTGATTCGTGGTACGGATTCTACCGTGCTGAGTGCCCTGATCGACACATCCAGGGACATGCAGCCATTTGAGTTTGTCATTGAAGCACACACGGATTCTGATGGCAGCCATGAATATAATCGTACGCTTTCCTCTCAAAGAAACGAAGCTGTCAGACAATTGCTCATTGCAGGGGGTGTAGACTCAAGCAGGATTACCTCTTCATTTCATGGGGAGGAAATTCCAAGAGAGAATAACGACACTGAAGAAGGGAAACAACTGAACCGGAGAGCCAGGGTCATACTGAAGAGACAAATCAAACTGTTGCAAATGAAGGGCAGAACCCTGGATGCATTAACCAACTCCCCCATCGATAGCGCTACCCTGGTCATCAGATCTAAAACCTTCCGTGACAGTGTCTTTTCCGATCATGAAGGTATGTTCTCAATATTCGTTCCTACAGGAGTCGTCGCAGGCATAGATGGTAAGGCTGACGGATATCTTGCCCACACGGAGATGTTTAAAGCGGTTCCGTCAAAATCAAAGGCAATAATTGAAATTCGATTGAACCGTCTCATACCGGGAAAAAAGATAGAGTTCACCAAGTTTTACTTTGTGGGCAGTAAAGCCATCTTGCTCCCAAGATCCAAACCTGAACTTGGCAATTTGCTGGATATTGCCAGGACCAATCCCTCCGTATGTTTCGAAATTATTGGACATGTGAACTTTCCAAACAGACCCCCGGTTTCCAGGAATACTTTTGAGTATAATCTTTCTGTAGCGAGAGCACAGGTAATTTTTGACTACCTCAGGCATAATGATGTTGACAGTTCCCGGATGTTCTTCACGGCCAGGGGAAATTGGGAAATGGTACACCCCAATGCCACCAATGAAAAGGAAATGCAGATCAACAGAAGGGTTGAAATTGAAATAAAAGATTGCGAGGAGGTCGCTCAATCTGAAAATGCAACGTTAAATGACAAGGAGTATGATTTTTTTGATGGCAACTAGATCGTTGAATCCTGATCGTCTTGTATCAAATACACTCATTTATTTGATCTGTCCCACCGGCATATTGATTAATGGTTTTTTCCCCTTCTTAAGTCCCAATATTTCCTGAATCTCACGATCCTGAAAAACTTCTATTGACACGGTTCCAAGTCCCAGTGATTCACATTGCAAATAGATGTTTTGACTGGCGCGACCTACCTCAATATGAACATACCGCACTCCGTGTTGCCCATATTTTTGCAATGTTCTTTCATAAACGCCACAAATCACAATTGATGCCGGGGCATTTTTGACGGCATTCTGACTCAACGAGGACCTGTAAAGTGCCTGTCTGACATCATCATTGGATACCCTGTTCAATTGATGAGAAATGGGGTGGTATTGATACACCCCGGAAGAAATAGAATCGACATTGCCTGCAGCCAGGTAAATCTCCAATGGATACTATGCACCTGTCGAAGAAGCAGTCCTCTTACCACCACTTCCAGTTTTTCCCAGGGCAGCCCAAAGGATTGGTGATAATTCTTCCAGTGAGATCGACTTGTTCTTGTAATTTCTCCCGGATCGTCGATTGAGCAGCGTTTCTTCCACAGAGTATTTGCTCTTATTTTTAGATCCGGGGAGTTTTAATACGTCTTTTGCTGGAATGGCCTGCTGTGCAATCCTGCCATTTTGAAGGAATAGTGAAAATTGCAGAAAACAGACCATTATTCGAAGACTCCCTATTCAGATCTTGTTTGTATGAGTTCAATACTCTAAACAAAATCTTCATCTTTCCAGTTCTTTTTCAAAGCTTCCCGCCCCTTTATCAGCCGCTTATAATCCGAAAGATCAAGAAAGTCTTCACTCTTATCTTCCAACCCCTCTTCCAGCAAGAGCCTGTCCATTTCCTTTTCAATTTGGAGTGCCTCCCATCGCTGTCCTCTTTCTCCCAGGAAGCCATACACCGTTACAAAGTGAATTAATATTGCCAATCCCCATCCGGCAAATGCAATCAGAAACCACCAGAAGCCCGGAGTTACGATAAAATTTATAAAAAATAAGACAGGGATTGTCCCGCAAAAAAGTAGAAAATGAATGATGAATCCCTTTTTCTGATTCACGCGGCTTTTGGCCTTTTTGAATAATTCTTTTTCGTTCATAACATTCAATTTAATACTATATTGGAGCTTTTCATAAGAATAAATATTCATCTGAGAATGAAAAGACTCATTTCGATTACCCTATTTCTTTTTTCGACTTTCTGCTTATACTCCTGGGGTGCCAATGGACACAGGATCATCGCCCAAATTTGCGAATGGCATCTCAATGAACAGACCAAGCAGGAATTTGTCGAATTGTTGGGTAATAACTACATGGCGGAAATTGCCAATTGGCCGGACTACATCCGATCGGAACGCGGTTGGAAGTTTACCGACCCATGGCATTATACGACAGTACATATGGACCAGACCATTGGTGATGTCAGAGAACGATATGAGCGGGACACATCGATCAATGATGCAATTGAAGCCATTGAATTGATGGAGAAAATCTTAAAGGGAGACGAGGAAGCCACTGCCTATCTCGAAAATCTTATGGAAGTCAACCGGGCCAAACCGTTGAATGGATCTACGAAAGCTACGGCCCTCGCCTTTCTCGTTCATATAGTCGGAGATATCCACCAACCCATGCACGTGGGCAAAAACCGCGATCTGGGTGGCAACAAAATATCCGTATTATTCTTCAATGAAGAGACCAACGTTCACAGGGTATGGGATACGAATATCATCGAACATGAAAAGTTGAGCTATACAGAATTCGCTCACTTCATAAACAATAAAGCCAGTCAGGGAGAAATAGCCAAATTCCAGTCTAACACTATCGATGAATGGGCTATGGAATCCATTTTGCTGAGGGAAAAAATTTACAATACCCTCTATGATTATACGGATCGCGAACCCGGCTTACCGTCGTTCTCCTGGCAATACCAGCATGACTTCATTCCACACGTTAGAAAGAGATTGTTTCAGGGCGGTGTCAGGCTTGCAGGCTTACTCAACGAAATCTTTAAATAAAGACCTATTCGACCGGTATCAGTTGACCTGCTACCTCTTCTTCCTCCCTTCTCGGCATAGAAATCCTTAATACGCCATTAACATAGTTGGCTTTGATATCATTGGGGATTATGATTTCTCTTTCAAAAGAATGAGTCTCATATTCGCGATGTACATAGTCATCTGTCTGCTCTTCCATGCTCGTACGATGAGTTGCAGAAATGATCAATTTGCCATTTTTGGATTCAATCTTGAAATCGTCCTTGTCATAACCCGGGGCTGCGATACTCACCTTAAACTCATCTTTTTTCTTCGAGATATTCACCGGAGGAAATGCTATATTCATTCGCCAGTCACCACCGAGACCTCTATGGATATTTGAACGATCAACATTTGGAAAGAATGATGCTCCCGATTGCCTGTTCCATTGTCCCATTTGTAATTGATTTAAGAGTTATTAAGATTTATGCAAACTTAGACGGCAAGCTATCGAAGCTCAATGATGTTGCTCACGAAAAAAACTGACCAAGATCATTGAATGTCTTCTTCCTTGCCGACTTTGGGAAACCTCTCTTTGTAGAAAATAATCGTTGGTTGGCAATACCCAAAATGTTCTTCCTATCATAAATTCAGGATGACAAAGAGGAGTAAGAAAAATAAAGTAGGACGAGTACTTTAGCGAACAAATTGGAATTCCAAATGAACCGTTAGACTGTAATAAAGGCATCAACTGATTCTAGATCGTCCAGGCTTTTCCGACATCCTCAAGAGGGATGCAACCTTTTTGTTCTCCGGGAATGGGGTCATATACCAGAATGTTCTTTCCTACTTCTTCAGAAGTGTAATAGCCGACCAGGGTAAATTGTTTCACTCTTCGGTAGAAATCAAGCGGTTCTTGTTTGCCTAGGGGGCTTCCCCACACCGCCGGATTAAATTTGTTGGACTCAGCCCCAACCTTCTTGAGTACTTCTGATTTTTCTTCTTGAGAAAGAGCGGTAAATCTTTTACCGTACATATCTTTTGTCACCTTCTCAAAATCATCGTAACCTGTCAGAACGTGACTTTGATCTTCCGGAGACAGGTGTTTTTTGCACATAAGATCTACGAATATATCGACGTTCAGATCCAGAGCTCCGGGAGTATCCGTCTTTGGCAATATCATATCCGTAATGGCAGATACCGTCTCGGCTTGTTTTGCGCTAAAGAAAATGGGTTCCCAATCCAGTCTGCTTTGTTGTTGACAACTTTGCAGAAGTGCCGTCAATGCAAGACCGCTGGCGGAGACTCCTGCCAGCAATGCGCTGTTTTTTATAGCTGTTCTTCGATTCATTATCAAAGGTTTTGTCTGTTCAATTCTTCAACTGCATACTTTGCAGCCCTCGCGGTAAGCGCCATGTAAGTTAGAGAAGGATTCACACATGAATTGGAAGTCATGCATGCTCCATCCGTTACAAAAACATTCTTTGCTGCATGCACCTGATTCCATTTGTTGAGTACCGAAGTCTTTGGATCCTTACCCATACGCGCCGTTCCCATTTCATGAATTCCATGTCCCATAGGACTGTGATTGTCAAAGGATAGAATGTCTTTAAATCCAGCGTTGTCCAACATTTCGGCCGCGTCCTCCATGGCTTGTTTATTCTGCGCCAATTCATTTTCCTTGAATTCCGCATCAATATTCAGCGTTGGCAGCCCCCATTTATCCTTTATATCGTGATTTAAGGAAATCTTGTTTTCGTGATAAGGAAGACATTCGGCGAAAGCCGTAATAAACATACCCCAGGGCCCGGGTTTGAAAAGTTCTTCCTTAAAATCAGCACCGAAGTCATCACTATTGATACCGGAGCGCCAGGCGGACCTCCCGGCCCCTCCCTGGTAGCCAAAGCCCCTCAGAAATTTATCGGTCTTTGAACGGGCATCTATATTCCAATACCTGGGAATGTATATGCCATTAGGTCTTCTGCCACTGTAGTATTTATCTTCATAGCCATCAATGCTTCCCATCGCACCAACTTTATAAGTGTGGTCCATGAGATTATGTCCCAACTCACCACTGTCGTTCCCCAAACCATCAGGAAATCGATCACTTATTGATCTCAACATAATGGCCGTTGTGCTCAATGCCGAGGCATTTACAAAAATGATCCTGGCATAATATTCCTGGACCTCCATGCTTTCCCCATCGATAATCCTGACCCCGGTAACTTTCTCTTGCTCATCATCATAGATGATCGATTCAACGATCGAATGAGGTCTGATTGTCAGATTTCCCGTCCTTTCAGCTGCCGGAATTGTCACCGCATTACTGCTAAAATAAGCACCGTACGGGCAGCCCCTGCTGCAGCGATTTCTATACTGACATCTCCCCCTCCCATTTAATGGTTCCGTCAGGTGTGCTACCCTGCCTATCGTGAGATATCGATTTTCATAATTGGATTCTATAGATTGTTTTAGATGTTCCTCCACACAGTTCAACTCCATAGGTGGAAGAAAATGACTATCGGGAAGTTGTGGCAGGCCGAGGGCCTGCCCACTGATTCCCGCAAATTTTTCTACATAGGTATACCAGGGTTCCAGATCTTCATATCGTATCGGCCAGTCGACACCATAACCATCCTGGGCATTGGCTTCAAAATCCATTTTACTCCATCGATAGGTCTGCTTTCCCCATATAAGGGATTTGCCTCCGACCTGGTGACCTCTCACCCATAAAAAGGGTTTTACTTCTGTGTAGGGATTGTCCAGGTCACTAGCGTAAAAATGCAAGTTGTCCTTTCCTACCCAACCAATCCGACTCAAGACGGAATGCTCCTTATGATCGTCATGAGTACCCGCACCTCTCATTTCGTAGTCCCAGGTCTCGTTATTTACCGTAGGATAGTCGCGTATGTGCTTGACCATTCTGCCCTTTTCGAGGACGAGTGTTTTCAGGCCTTTTTCACATAATTCTTTGGCAGCCCAACCGCCGCTCATACCTGATCCGATGACGATGACATCATATGAATTTTGTGCTGTTGCCTTGATATTTAAGTTTATCATTAGGGGTGATGATTCTATTGGAAGGAAAATTAGTGGATTTGTTGAAAATGAAGGGCTGAGGTCGGAGAAAATATTGGAAGGGGGAAACGTCACCCTACTTAAAGCCATCACCTTGCTTAAAGTTGCCACCTCACTTGAAGCTATCACCTTACTTGAAGCTATCACCTTACTTGAAGCTATCACCTTACTTAAAGTCGTCACCCCACTTATAATTAAACTTTTTCCCGACTTATTCAACCCTTGGTCGACTTTGGTCAATTTTGGCTAGTATTTTTGACTGGAAACTTTTCAAGACTATAATGGTCACAGAGCAACAAATGCAAATTTTTCAGAACAGGGGAATCCTTTTTCTGCCAAAGCTCCTGGACCCTGTAAAGGTCAGACTTGCAAGCCTGGCTATTCTAAGTCGTGCTGAAAAAAATGGGCTTTGGAAAAATGATTCCTGGCAGCTCAGTAACAGACCGGATACACCTGTTCCCGAAGCCGTAAGTAAATTGCTCGGAAGGACCAACACAGAAGATAGTCTCGGTGATCTTTGCGAAGGAATTGTTGAGTCAATCATTTTGCAATTGCTCGGTGGGTGCACCTATCACTCACCCATCCGAAACGGTCAAATATTATTCACCCTTCCCAAAGCCGACAATTGGAATGTACCCTATGCAAATTGGCATTTGGACATTGCCAGACTACCCGATATGGGATTGCCTGGAGTCCAGTTCTTTACATTTTTGAACCAGGTTAAACCCGGTGGTGGTGGAACCCTGGTAGTCGCCGGGTCTCACTTGCTATTGAATGGAAATGAAATGATCAAGTCCAAAAACGTAAGAGGCCGATTGAAAAAATGGGATTATTTCAAAAAACTTATGCAGCCAGGTACATCCGATCGTCTTGAATTCTTATCCAATCCAGGAGAGGTAGAAGGTCACCAAATGCAAGTTGTGGAAATGCATGGCAACCCGGCGGATGTCTATTTAATGGATATGCGGCTTATACATACCATCTCACCAAATACTGCAAAGGTCCCGAGGATCATGATGACAAAGAGGTATTTCTTAAAAGATGCCTACGATCAAGTTTATCAAGATTAACCTTATGACAACTTGACTTATATTGCTGATCTCTATGTCCACTCTGTTTCGACATTTCCCGGTGAATGGGATGTCTTTGCTATATTTACTTAAGCCAAAGTACATTTCAGCGACTTCATTTCTATTCATGTCTGAAGATATCACGAATTCCAAACGTCAACTCGCGGCCATTCTCTTTGCGGATATCCAGGGATACACCAGATTAATGCAAAACGACGAAGATCACGCTTCCAAACTCCTCCGAAAGTTTCAAAAAGTCATGTCCGACGAAACTGAGAAATACAATGGATTTGTGGCAAACGACATGGGTGATGGAATGGTTTGCACATTTCCATCATCAGTGGAAGCTGTCAAATGTGCAATTTCTTTACACAAACTTTTCACTACCCAACCAAGGGTGCCGGTTCGGATCGGCATACATTCGGGAACAGTGGTTATGGAAGGGGGCAAGATCTTCGGCAATAGTGTAAACCTCGCGTCCCGAATTGAGTCACTTAGTGTACCGGGAGCAGTTTTGGTTTCAAAAAGCATCAAAGATGACATCATTAATCAATCGGAAATGTCCCTAAAATCGGTCGGCCGTATACGGTTGAAAAATGTAATAGACCCTATTGAAATCTTTGCTATCAACAACGACGGATTCGTCGTTCCAGACTTAAAAAAATCCAAAGGAAAGATTCAAAATGAGCGCTATAAGCTGAATAAATATTGGCCGATTCTCGCAGGTCTTGTTATAGTCATTTCAATCCTGGCACTTCAGATTGCTTCATGCAATGATGCAACTTCTCAAATTGATCAAGTTGAATCCTCGAATCAATATGAGGACCTCGTCGCATTATACCATGACTGGCGGGCATTCGAAAAGCCCCCTTTAATGGAAGGGGCCCCTGATTATACAAAAACCACTTTTGACAAACGATGGCCTGAGTTTCAATATCTACAGGCACAATTGACTTCAATGGACACTACCGGATGGCCCCTTCGTCAACAGGTTGATTGGATGATCGTATGGGCAGAAATGAACGGTTACGACTTCAATCATAACATCCTGAAGCCGTGGGTTCGCGATCCTGCATTTTATAAATCACTTTGGACATATCGGAGCGATGTCCCCGCTCACGAAGGTCCGACGCATCATATGACTACTGAGATCTGGACCTATGATTTTCCATTAAGCAGTTTGGAAAGAGAACGTCTGTTGTCTGATTTAAGTGTTATCCCTTCATTGAATGATCAGGCCATGCAAAATCTCACGGGAAACGCCCGAGACCTTTGGGTAACCGGAATCCGGGATATCAGGAATCAATCTGTAAATCTTTCACGAATCAAAGAGCAAACAGGAGTAGAGAATGACGAGGACTTAATTAATGCCATTGATGAGGCGATAACATCAACAAATGAATTCGCTGACTGGCTGGAAGACCAAGCATCTTTAAAAAATGGTCCTTCCGGCATTGGAAAGGAAAATTATTCCTGGTATTTACAAAACGTTCACCTTGTCCCGTTGACTTGGGAGGATGAAGTTCTCTTGTTAAAGCGGGAATTGGCAAGAGCATGGTCGTCTTTAAAATTGGAAGAACACAGAAACCGGGATTTGCCTCTCTTAAATGCTGTAGACTCTCCTGAAGCCTATAATAAACTGGCCGATGATGCTGCAAAAAGCTTAATGTCTTTTCTGGAAGATGAAGACATCGTCACGGTCAAGGATTACTTCGATCCCGCACTCCGGGAACATCTGGGTCAATTCATTCCCGAAGCAAGACGAAACTTTTTCTGGATTACAGTACATTACGATCCTCGCCCTCTGTACTCTCATTTCTATCACTGGTTTGAATTAGCCAGGATGGATACCGAACCACATAGCAGCGAAATCCGGAGAGATCCCCTATTGTATAACATCTTTGATTCGAGAAATGAGGGAATGGCCACAGCCGTTGAAGAGATGTTCATGCAAGCAGGTTTGTACGATGACAACCCGCGTGTACGGGAGATCGTATACATTATGATCGCTCAAAGGGCAGCTCGGGGATTGGGTTCTTTGTATGCACATGCCAACGAAATGACCATGGAAGAAGCAGGCAGTATTCATTCGGAGTATACTCCCAGAGGCTGGATGAAGACGGAAAAAGATTTACTCATTTTTGAACAACATTTGTATCTGCGACAACCTGGCTATGGCACGAGTTATATCACCGGAAAATACCTCATGGAGCAGGCCATGGCTGAGTTAGCACGGATCGGGGAATTACAAGGTGAGGATTTTGAATTGAAAGATTATTTTGACCAATTGAATGCAATTGGAAATATCCCGATCTCGCTTGGAGCATGGGAACTGACAGGGGCAAGGCCATTTCATTTTTAGAATTACTGCAATTCAGCGTTATTAGTTGACAACAGAGTCAACGATCAACTCAAACAAATACGTATCGCCTTGTTGAGCGCCAGTTACAAGATCTCTGGGATTTTCAGCTTCATGTTTCAGGACCACAACCAAATCCAAAGAAGGGACTACGCCAACTATTTGGCTACAGAATCCACTTGCCACGAAGGAAGGATGTCCGCCAACCATAGTAATCCACCATTGGTATCCATAGCTATATCTTTCATAAATATTTGTCTCATGTTCCTTTGTTGAATTGATGGATGGAATGGCATTAACTGCTGATGAATTTGCTGAGGCCATAGAAAACTGTGCTCAACGATTCATTGATGTATTTAAAAAATCAGTATAAATACATTCAGGTCGGGATAATGTTTAAATGAAAAGAAAATTTTGGATTCTCTGATCATTATTCTTTCTCTCTCCTGCAAGCTTCTTGGCCTGATTTCAATCTCGCTGCATCCGTCTCTTCTACTCCTTTCGACCAATCGATCATCGAGCCCTTTTAATCAGTAGTTTATGTCACCTTATTTTGCCTCTTCCGGGTCAAACCAACAGTTGCGGAGTAAAGTATAATAATGAGAGAACAATAGAATCCTTGAATTTCTGCAAATAGAGAAGGTCTGATGATGGAATAGACCAGGAAAAGACAAAATCCGAGATAAACAAGCATCCATTCCCGCGGCAAACAAGCTTTGCTCACTTTGTATATCGCGATCAGGGCGATTGCATTACCAAGCACAAACAGGAAAAATCAGGACCACCATAAACATCTACTCCCCGAATAAAAAGTAAAGCAGCCTGGAAAGAAAGTAATCGAAATTACCGGTAATAAAACTTACAATGCCGGCCAATACCCTGCTGAGTCAATAAGCCATTAATCACTAAAGTCCTCAGTGAGAAAGGACTTTTTTCATTTCAAATACTTCAGTCTCAACTTTATCACCACGGCGCATCCTCAACCTGATATCCATTTCTGAATCACTTTTTCTTTCAAATGTCAGACCCTTGAGTTTCAATTGATCCTTTGACCCTTCCGCCAAAGTAAAAGTTACGAAATCGTCTTTTTCCTCCCAGCCTTTCAGATCCGGATGAAAATGCTTCAGCCGCAACCCCTGTTCATCCAACAAGAGAAATTCATAAAACACGATCTTGTCATCATTGATTTGTCTGAACATTCCCATCATGACACCATCCACGGGAGGAGCCCATATTTCTTCCGAAGTTCCACCAAAACCACTACCCTTCCAGTGACCTACCAACCAATGATAGTCATCGATATTAAACTCATGTGCAGCTTTTTCTTTTTGTGCATGCAGGTTCAATGAAGAAAGGACAACCAATATAACCGTACAGAATGTAGTAAAGACAGAAGATTTCATAGCTTAAATGTTGATCTTTTGTAGAACGTTTGAAATAGCAGTATTGAATCCTATGATTGGTTAAATCTACACTTATTCCTCATTGTTGGGGGCTAAAATTGAAATCCTATGATGTTAAATTGCCAATATCCAATAACGAGGACTACTGATGCGACCACAGCTCCGGGGACATTCATTGCTTTCATGTCAGATTGAATGACCAAGTCGATATACGAGACTAACTGAAAAAGATCGGTCTTCTTATGGGTCTGAACCTCATTTTTTGGGCCCTCACCGATTGTCTGAAAAATAAGTGTATGATGAGCAATAACAAATAAGACCGATTCATAGGATTTAAGTTATCTATTCGCCAATTGCATGTCGATACTTTTAGCATAATAGATTGATCTCTCCTTCTGAAATTTGCTTGACATCGATTAATATTGTTTGACTCAAGGGCGATCATACATGAATTCAAGTCATCTTTTCTTTGTTGCATATACCCCGGAAGCAAGCTGGTCAGATATCATAAGAAGTTGGCAAGAAGAGATGTGTTCCCAATTCCTGGTATGTCAAAGCCTGAATGCACCACCACACATTACCATTGTACCTCCTTTTCGTTCAACTCTTGATCAAGGCAATAATATAATGCGGTGGATTGATCAGTTTAATTCTGAAATTTCAGTGGAAACAAACGATGTTTATCGTTTTGGGAATCGCGTCATTTTTATAAAGGTCAAACCCCATGAAGAACTGTCGGAGAACAGGATAAAGCTGATTTCCCGAATCAGAGACCTGGATATAGAAATCAGAGCCGGAAAGGTCTTTCATCCACATATTACCCTAGGTCATAAAATCCCACAAAACGTATTTGACGAAGCATGGAATCATTTCAAAGATTTTCAATTAAGCAACACAGTCATTTGTAATGGGCCGTTCCTGTTTCAACTTCAAAATAAAAAATGGAACCGCGTTGACCAACGTACTTGAAATTGAATGCATTCTATAAATTCATTACAATTTGTCTACTCTATGATCAATTCATATTCGAAAGGCGTGAAGCCGGTGATATATACACAGCTTGCGTTCAATTTTGGCAATGCTCCTCTAAGCTGCGTCCAGGAATGTTCGGACTGTCCCGGTCCAAAGTAAATTGAATCGTCACCTTTGGTAAAACTTGCCCTTTCGGAATCAAACAGATAGGCATCCTCGATATTTTCTAACTTTTTCAGCCCGGTAAATGTTCCATTTTTTCTAAATGCCAACTCTAAAGCAACTGGTACAAGATCGGTTCCGGTAATTGAAAAATGAAGTCTAAATCGACTTCCTTTTTTATCGATGGTCAGTTTATATTCGATTTCCTGAATTTCACTTTGCACTCTTTTGTTCTTTGGCATCCCGGACCAGTCTCCGTCACCGGGAATTTCCTCTTTTAAAAGGGGTTGATAATAGGGCCCTTCTAGTTTTTGTGTCAAAATAATCTTATCATTTTCTAATTTCATTTCATCTGCTACAAACTGACCCTTTCCGAAAAAAGCGGATGCCAGTCGGACTCCTTCCAGGACCGTATCCCGTTTGTGCATAGTAAACAATACGTGATTATCGCAGAATGCGCTGATATCCACATCTCCTATTCGCCACCGGATCAAGTCCGTATCATTGAAATGTCGTAAGTAATGAAACGATGGCTCTTCCTTTTCAGGCAAAGCTTCTTCAAATAGCTCATCCTCCAACAGCAACCCTAGATTGCCGACAAGCGATTTTGGAGCTCTTTTCGTCAATAAAGTATCGACGACCCAGGAAAATTTAGGATTCCCATCCTTCAGGGCCATGTAGTAATAAGGATAGAAAAATCGGATCAAATCGATTACCAAATATTGATCCTGGCGTTTGGAAATTTCAGTAACAACCTCACCATTGGAATGAATGTAAAATAGATTGAGCTCTAGATTCCTTCTGACATACTCAAGCAGTTCCGGTTTGTCCAGGATCCTGTCCAGTGTGATCAGGCATCGGTTGGTCAATGCGCTGTATCCATTGCTTCTCTCCGTATATTCTCCGTCTGAGTTGATATCAATTCCTTCGGCAAGCCATTGCTCAATCCTTCGAATGTAACCTGGGTTGGAAAATACCCGATGAATTCTTGCAAGTGCCATCGAAACTACCCACCGATGATTAGGTGTATGAATACCTCCGGTCATCATGGCCTTACCGGCATTGACCAAAAACTCCTCAAGCAATCCCAAAACCTTCCTTGCCCCTTCCTTCTCTTTGAATAGAAACTCATAGGACATCGCTATATACTCAGCAACAAAGCCGGTATCCGGCGTAGAATGAAAATTTGTCGTGACGAGGTCTATAGTACCATCTTCATGTTGAAACTTCAACAGACATCGGGCTGCTAACTCTATGGATCGCAGGACCTTTTCATTTTTGAAGTACGCAGAAGCAGGATTTACATAAGCAATTGCCAATGGTCTGATGATGCCAGAGGCACCGCTCGCTGCATAGATGCCGTATGGATTTGGTGCTCCACCGTAATATGGGTGAGCAGGGTTACCTTGTTGTCGTGCAAGTATTTCAGGAATGCGATGATCGTTTTCCTGGATGAGTTGAAGAATGAACTGCTTATGCAAATGACCATTCCTATGGCCCGGTAGATCCCAATTGACATTCGACGTCAACCCGGCGATGCCAATGCTTTGCTTGACAAATGATCGTCTTTTCATACTCGGGAATTTGAGTTTTTAAATATAGAAAATACGAATAGGTTTACTAAACTTTGAAAGTTTAGTAAACCTTGCAGTTCAATAAAAACTTAGGAATGAAACCGCAGAGAACACCAAGAATTTCATAAAGGAGATAATGTATCGGTGTTCATTCCATTTCTTACAATTCCATGACGACAATGTAAAAACGATTTCCTATCATTACCTGAAATAAGACCGGTCTGAAATTGCACTGATGCGGGAGATTGCTTCTTTATGGTTATTTCTTTTTACGGCCGCTTCGTCGATGCTCACTGCGCAAGATCGTCCCTCTATGGGGTGCGGAATTATAACAACGGAATTTGTGCTGGATGGGCTACTCAATGAAGCGGATTGGCAAACTGCACCGGTAAACGATCAATTCAAAACTACTGTACCCGTCGAGGGAGGCGAACCTTCAGGCAGAACGGAAGTCAGAGTTTTAGCAGATGCGAGGAATATTTATATCGGAATACAATGCTTTGATGATGCTCCGGCCTCAATCGTCAGCTTTTCCAAATTGAGAGATACCGAATTAGAAAACGAAGATCATATCAGAATCGTGATTGATCCCTTTCTCGATGGGCAATCGGGATACATCTTTGCCGTCAATGCCAACGGCGCGCGCTATGATGCCCTTGTAGCAAATCGCGGCGAGTCTGAAAACAGTAATTGGGATGCTATCTGGGATGCGGTACCCACTATCCATGCCGGAGGCTGGACATTAGAGATGATCATACCGATACAGAGTATCAATTTTCGAAAGGGACTGGACACATGGGGATTTAACGTCGAACGGAGAGTCCAGCGCTTCCAGGAAACGATCCGGTGGGCAAATGTGGAAAGAGACCAATGGTTTATTCAAACGAGCCGTGCCGGGTATTTGACGGGCCTGCCTAGGTTTAACTATGGGCTGGGTATCAATGTGCGTCCTTCTCTGAATTTGAATATCGATCGCAATGCAGGACAGTCTGCAGAAGCCGAACTTGATCCAAGTCTTGATGTAAGCCAGAGAATTGGTCCGAACGCCATTGCAACCATTACAGTGAATACTGACTTTGCGGAAACCGAAGTCGACTCCAGACAAACCAACCTGACCCGCTTTCCCCTATTCTTTCCGGAGAAACGTGCGTTTTTCTTAGAAGGTGCTGACATCTTCGAATTTGGCTTTGGCTTGAGCCGGGATATCATTCCATTCTTCAGCCGACGTGTAGGTCTTTTCGGGGGTAACGAAGTTCCGCTACTTGCGGGAGGCAAATTGAATGGCAGAATGGGAAAAACCTCTTTCGGAGCCATGGTGATGCATACGGATGAAACGATGATCAATCATGATCCTTTGTCAAGTGCTACACTTGGGGTAGTGCGCGTTAAACAAAATGTCCTGAGAGAATCATCCATAGGATTTATCGGCACATCTGGTGATCCTCAAGGACGAAGTGGCAGCCATACAACGGGTATAGATTTTACCTATCAAACCACGAGATTCCAGGGGAACAGGAATTTCATAGTGGGTCTGTCCGGAATGCTGGCGAATCGAAATGACGTGGAGGGAGATCAATCTGCAATTGCTCTTAAGATTGACTACCCGAATGACCTTTGGGATGTCGCCTTTACCTATTTACGGATCGGGGAATCCTTTGATCCGTCACTCGGATTCGTACCACGTAAAGCAATCCAAAGCTTTAGACTGGGAGGAACGTACGGACCACGACCCAAGTGGAAGCTGGTCAGGCAGATGCGCAATCAATTATTCGCAACCTACATCACGGATCTCGATGGAAATTGGGAGACGTACTGGGTCTTTACAGCCCCGATCAATTGGAGAATGGAAAGCGGTGATAGATATGAGGTCAACTGGATGCCTAGAGGAGAAAGACTGGTAGAACCTTTCCAAATTGCAGAAAATGTCATTATCCCGGAAGGTTCGTATCACTTTGCGCGTTATAGATTGGAGGCAGAATTGGCGGCGAAAAGGAAATTCAATGGTCAATTGACCTGGTGGTTTGGATCGTTTTACAGCGGACACCTGGATGAACTGGAGGCTACACTAAACTGGAACCCGACCAAGCTAATCACATTTGAATTTATAGGGACACGAAATATTGGGAGACTGCCTGAAGGAGATTTCGATCAGACTCTCCTGGGTCTGCGTCTGCGAATCAATGTGACGCCCAATCTTCAGTTAAATAGTTTTGTCCAATACGACACGGACTCAAGACAACTAGGGGTGAATGCCAGGCTTCACTGGATCTATCGCGCACAGGGAGATTTATTTTTAGTATTCAATCACAATACCTTAAACAGGACGGAACGATGGGAATTTGTGAATCAGCAATTCCTATTAAAAGGCCGATATAATTTCAGGCTTTGACGAATGGTATCGAGCTTCAGAATGAAGGCTTTCAAGGACATTTGGTTAACTTGGAGCGATGAAGGATATGCTTGTCAAACTTTATGATCTTCCTGATTATTCGAATTTGAGCCTGTCGATCGAAAAACAGGACATTTTGATTCGTCCTGCCCTGTCCGCTGAAAAGTCCATTGTGGTCGATTGGGTAAGAGAACGTTTTGAAGATGGCTGGGCGAGCGAGACAGAGGTCTGCTTTTCCTATCAACCCATATCCTGCATCATCGCCATTCGGAATAGTCAAATATTGGGTTTTGCCTGCTACGATGCAGCATATCGAAATTTCTTTGGACCAACAGGAGTAGAAAAAGAACATAGAGGGAAAGGAATCGGCAAAATTCTATTGCTCAAGTGCCTGGATACCATGAAACATTTAGGATATGCTTATGCCATCATCGGTGGAGTCGGTCCTGCTGAATTTTATAAAAAGGCTGTTAATGCTACAATTATAGAAGGATCGAATCCTGGCATATACCGCAGGCTTCTGAGCACCGTCCCGGAAGAAGCCGATCAGTAGACTTAGTGGATAAATTCTGACATTATAGTTTGTATTCCATGAATCTGGCTCCGAGGATTGGATTATAGGCATAACCCTCTATTTCATAAAACCCACAAGATTCATATAGTCGAATGGCACTTTTCATGTCAGGAATGGTATCTAATCGAAGATAACGATAACCCAGGCCTTTGGCTTCTTCGATAGCCTTATTCAATAATCGCCTGCCATGACCTCTGCCTCTGAATGCTGGCTTGACATAATTTCTCTTGATTTCAGCAGTAAAATCTCCCAGGTTTCTGATGCAAAGACAACCAACAAATTCATCGCCCTCCCGCGTCATGATAATGAGACCGGTGGGAGGACCGTAGTGATTTTTCAAGTTGCTGATTTCTTTTCCAAAATCTTGAAATTCGAGGCTAATACTCAAAGAGTCTGCATATTCCTGAATCAACTTTTTTGCGATCTCATATTCTTCATCATCCCGACAAATAATGAGATCAGGATCTGTTCTTTCCTTTATTTGATAATCACGAACTTTCATAACAGAGTCTGTACATGACTTTAAAATAAATCTATTGAAGAGTCAATGGGAATTGTTGGCCATCTATCATTCTCAATAAAAATAGTCCAATTATTTTTTGGAAGAAAGTGAGGAGACCAAGATTCCATTTCATCCATCTTAAATCTGAAATGGTTCCATGCTCAGCCCAACCCGCACTTAGGCTTAATGAGATCAAAGTAATCAGCGCCACTGATTTAAGATACCGATTTTTCATATTCAGATTTTTTGATTTCATAGATAATCGGGTATGCTGATGCCAATTCTCGAATTGATCAATAGCATTTAAAATTTTTGAAAAAGCCGCTTTGGCGAATTCATCCTCCTTTATACCGGATGATTCATTATAAACTTTAAGAGCCTTCTTACCGTCAAAATCTACAAAGGCTAATCTGCATGACCACTCCCCCGGATCCCGCCCGAATACCGAACCTGGCAACAGGGCTATGCCAAGTTCTTCTAAAAAATAAGTACACATTTCACTATCTCCGGATATACCCAGACCACTAAAAAAAGACTCGTATTTCTCAAAGGAAGGAAACAGATAGAATCCGCCTTGTGCTTCTATACAGGAAATATCAAGTTGCTTAAATGTCCGGGTCAGGAGCTTACTTGCAAAGGACAGAATTTCAGAACAGGAATCTATGAATTCAGAGTATTCATCAATTTCAAATGCCCTGATCGCTGCATATTGGGTGGGGGTCGATACACAACTATACGTTTCACTGGCAATGCTGCACATCGTCTTCATAAGTTGGGATTGATGTTCCGGGATGGCAGCAAAACCCAGGCGCCATCCACCAGCGCCGCACCACTTGCTCAATCCTGAAGTAACTATAGTACCCTCCGGATAATAAGTGGAAATAGTCCGATATCGGTGATCAAATGTCAATTCTCCATAAATCTCATCCGAGATAACAACAAGCCGGTATTTTCTGGCAATTTCAGCCAGGGCCTGCAAGTCTGAATCCTGTGCAATTCGTCCTGTTGGATTGCTGGGATAATTCAACAGCAGGAGGGCCCCTTGAATTTGATTGGACATGCAATACTGTTCGAGCAAGTCTGCCTTTAGCATCCATTCAGTCCGTCTTGTATCGATCCAGTGAACATTCTTTCTATGAAGAATGGCCTGCGGGGCATAAGACACCCAACTTGGGGAAGGAAGAATTAAGGGTAGATCAATGCTTTGTTGGATCACACTGAGCAATTCCTTTGATCCGGGACCTATCAGTATTTGGTCAGCGTGGAATGACAAAGAAGATCTCTTTTGCAGATAATCTGCTACTTTCTTCCTGAGCCCTGGTAAACCCTGGACGGGCATATATTCTTTCCGTTCTGCGTGTACCTTCAAGTCTTTCACGATCGTCCCGGGGATGGGAAAGGGAGATTGTCCGAATCCAAATTTTATCACATTCCGGCCATTTTTAATCAGCGTACTGGACAGTTCATTAATGTCCAATGTGGGGGACGCCTCCAATGCCAGTAGATAGGAATAAATGTGATCGCCAATATTCATTTCGATCAGGTTTAGATATCAACAGACTTGTTCCGATAGACTAGCAGAAGGAGAATAGGTTGGACAAAGATTGACACGGAATGACTAAACCTATCCCTTCTAAGAAATGATAATTTTCACCAAGAGTAAAGACCACCCCGATATTTCTATAAGCAGATATGACAATTAACCATAATATACATTATTGTCCTATTCAGCGGATTGTCTTCATATGTTCAATATCTCCTGTACTCTTTGAGGATCAACATTTCCTCCACAAATGATAACGACTACCGTTCGGCCCGCAAACCGACTTTTTTCTTTGATCAATGAAGCAACAGCAACAGCAGCGGAGCCTTCAATCACCATCTCATGCTCATCTGCCATCATTCGAAGAGCATCTTCAATTTCTTTTTCCGAAACGGTTATACAATGATCAATGACCTGTTGAGCAATAGGGAATGTAACAGCTCCCTCTTCAATGCCTCCGGCTGAACCGTCCGACAATGTCTCCCGGGCGTCCTCCTGCTGAACAATTTTACCGGCATTAAGACTGAGTGTCATCTCCATTGAATGTTCTGGTTGACAACACATAATTTGCACATCAGGCAATTTCGTTTTCAAAACAGCGCCTATTCCCGAGATCAGACCTCCCCCGCCGACGGTGATCAGCACATCGTCAATGGATGGCAAATCCTGGATCATTTCCAATGCAATTGTGCCCTGCCCTGCAATTACCTCATGATCGTTATATGGTGAAATCCAAATGGCATTTTTCTCCCGGGCAGTCCGCTTTGCATGTAATTCAGCTTGCAAAGAATTTCCCACATAAAATTCCAGGTGTATCCGATAGTCAGACAGTTTTTTGACTTTGGCCGCTGAAGCCGACACGGGTAAAAAGACAGTTCCGTCAGCAGCTGTCAATTCAACTGCTCTGGCAAAACCCATCCCATGATTACCTG
>JANQHF010000124.1 GCA_028282725.1 Saprospiraceae bacterium | reverse complement strand
CGAACTGCAGGTGCCTGATCATCAGCGATTTTGGGACCCACGTAAATATCGTCAAAGACAAATTTATCGCTGCGCGAACTTGTATAGATGCAATTCCACCCGAAAAAAAAGTGCTCGTTTATGGAACTTCCTTCATGCCGGATTGAAAATTCTTCAAAGAAACAAATGTCCCCGGTGTTGTCAGATTCTATAGTGAACAGGCCATTTTCAAATGAAACATTAATTCTCAGGTCTACAGGCCCCTTAGCGACCCTTCCGGGTAGTCCCCTGGCCAGGACCTCTTCCTTTCCCTCGATTACGTTCAGGAGGATTATGGCATCATTGTTGCCGTTTTCGCCGATCCTCAATACAAGGGCGTTGGCTATCTTTAGCTCGGTAGTGTCCGAATAAAGATATATGTCGAGCCTGTTATTCCGGGATGGATCAAAATCCAATTCAACCAGCAGTTGCCAGCTCATTTTTTGTTGCCAAATCGTCTCCTGGAATAGTTGAGCTGCTCCGGAATCAACATCATGCAATTGAAGGACATCTCGGTCAGTCACGACAAATTGTGCCCGATCTCCCAGCCATTCCGAGGAAAGTAAGCCCCCTGGAGTAGAAAAGTCCTCGATTATTTGCCCATGCAGGACACAGAAGCTTGTCATAAACAAAAATATCGTCCACCTTTGTCTTAACATATAGATGATTGCTGCTTTAAAGATATAAGCCCATGCAAAATGTCGATCTTAAACCAAAAGGCTTTAGGAATTTGATTGAATTTCCGCATGTACATTTGAAGCATCAAAAACGATATAACTATAAAAATAGATAATGAGAGTTGCAGTTGTAGGCGTAACGGGATTGGTCGGCGGTGTGATGCTTGACGTTTTGGAAGAAAGAAACTTTCCCATTGACGAATTAATACCGGTGGCATCACCACGGTCAGTGGGCAAAACAATTCAGTTCAGAGGTGAGTCCGTTACCGTTCAATCGACGGAGCAGGGTATTGCTTCCGGACCTGATATTGCTCTGTTTTCTGCAGGGGGATCGACCTCAAAAGAGTGGGCTCCTCAATATGCCGATGCAGGCATCTTTGTTGTAGATAACAGTTCGGCCTGGAGAATGGACCCGGATGTTCCGCTGGTCGTCCCTGAAATTAATGGAGATCTGCTCTCAGAGCAGACGCGGATCATAGCGAATCCAAATTGCAGTACGATCCAGATGGTCACTGCTCTAAACCCTTTACATAATGCTTTCTCGATAAAAAGGTTGGTTATATCAACGTACCAGTCATTTACGGGAACTGGTGTCAAGGCTGTACACCAGTATGAATCGGAAAGGGATGGAGTGTCATTAAACGGCGAAGGCGCTTACCCGCACCCGATTTTTGAAAACTGCCTTCCTCACTGCGATATATTTCTCGACAACGGATATACAAAGGAAGAAATGAAGCTCGTGCACGAGACTCGAAAGATTCTGAATGCACCGGGAATAAAGATTACGGCGACTGCGGTAAGAGTACCGGTAAACGGCGGGCACTCTGAATCGGTTAACATAGAATTTGACAATCCTTTTGAAGTATCGGAAGTGAAGAGATTGTTGGAGTCCGCTGAAGGTGTAGTTGTACAAGACGAGCCAGAACAAAACAAATACCCGATGCCCTACTTTGCAAAGAATCAGGACGATGTTTTTGTTGGTCGCATCAGACGAGATGAATCGATATCCAATGGTCTCAACCTCTGGATCGTTTCCGATAATTTGAGAAAGGGGGCAGCTACTAATGCAGTACAAGTTGCCGAAGTACTGCTGAAAAAGAACTTGGTCCACGCTCATACCAGAGTATGATTGTGGTAAAACAGATAACGATAGAGTGAATAGAATGATCACTCGTCACGACTATCGAATTGATTGACTTGAAAATTACAGTGTATGAAGACAAAGATTGTCTTATGGGGTGAAAATGAACAAGGTGATAAGATCCTTCTGGGGATTCAATTAATTGCTCAGGAAAACATTATTCGCATCAATATTATTCCGGAAGAAGATGCCACCGAGATTTTCTACAACCAAATGATGAATCAATGGAGAGAGGGGCAGAAAATTCCTCTTCCCAAGACTACCAAAGTAATTGATCGGCCCCTATCCATGACTGCAGGCTTGCTGCCGGATGAAATAAAAACACAGAGACAGGATATACTTGCCAGGGCAAAGACCGAATGGCACTTTGTCGTTTTATCTGCAAAGCTATATGAGTCATATGCCGACGAAATTCAACAGATCAAAGAGCGAATTAATGAATTAAGTCAGTTTGACAGCGGCATTTGGGAAGAAATGAAGGCTTTCTGGGCAAAGGTTCAGAATCAGGTTCGAGAAAAGAACTTGTTTCGGGAGCATGCTTCCGAATTGAGGACAAAAACGAACGAATTGTTCGACACACTTAAAAGTCTCAAGAAAGCAATGAACGATGAGTTTGAGCGCCAGAGCAAAGACCACCTTGATGCGTTTTATTCGAAGTTGGAGGATATTGAAGACAGGATAGAAAAGGGATTTGGTTTACAACCCATCTTCAATGAACTAAAAAATATACAATCCGATTTCAAAAACACTTCGTTTACCAGGAAACATCACAACGATGTCTGGAAGAGACTGGACAAGGCATTTAAAAAAGTAAAGGAAAAAAGATTCGGCAAACCCGAACCGGGCGCGAGCAGTGCCCAAATCAGATTGACAAGAAGATACGATGGTCTGATTGCAGCAATTAATAAAATGGAACAGTCCATTAATCGCGACGTTCGGGATAAAGATTTTCAAGAGAAGCGTATCAGTACGACAGACGGACAACTGGAATTGCAAATCAGGCAGGCAAAAATGGCAATGATTGAAGAAAGGCTTGCCAGTAAGAAAGCCAAGCTTGAAGATATGTTGAAGACACGCGGGGAATTGGAAAAGAGAATTGAAATTGAAAAGGAAAAAGCAGAGCAGAGAAAATTAGAAAAAGAACATTCTCAAAAAGTAAAAAATGCGAAAGAAGAAGTCAAAAAAGACATTGCGGAGGAAATAGAGCAGAAAGCGAATATTTCAGAAGAACAAGAGGAAAAGCTACAGAAGGCAGCGATCGCAATCAAAGATTCAGCAGAATTTGAAGAAGCCGAAAAGACCTCCGATGAATCTGCTGAAACATCCGATGCAACAGCTGGGGATGAACAGGTAGAAGAGCAAAAAGGCGAAGGAGACGAAAAAGAGGCGCAGTCTGAGGATTTCGTTGGCTCAGTAGAACCTGAAGTCGTCGCAGACACTTCGGATGAAACCGTTGAAGTAGACGATACATCTTCGTCAAAGGCACCTGAAGAAAGCACAGAGGAGGGAGATGCGGGAATCGAAGAAGAGCAGTCTGAGGATGCCAATGATTCAAAAGAATCTGAAGTCGTTGAAGACGCTACGGATGGCACCGCTGAAGCGGACGATTCATCGTCGGGAGATACACCGGAAGAAATGACAGAGGAGACAACAAATTCTGATTCAGAATCGGGGGAGGAAGAATAAATCCAATGGTTCGTCCATACTACACGTCTATTATACTTTGAATAAATTCTTTTTTTAAGACCAGCTTCAAGTTGGCCAGCACAAGTTGTCCCATTGATGTACAATTATCAAAGATGTCATTATTGTGATGGTTGATTAATTCTTTTTGAAGCTGTTTTATTTTTTGATCAGAAGAAAGTTTGTCTTTGATCATACTCTTAAAAAGGTGATTTAGTCTCGTCCTGGAAGTGCGCGCTCTGCGTGCAATTAATGATCTCTCTTCTAATTGGTATTGACGGACCGTTTCCGAATTCAAATATTCAATTCCGAGATAAATGATGGGATTGTTTTCCTTAAAGTATTGAGGCAGATAAAAACTCTTTCTTCCTTCATAGGACTGTTGATCAAAATCAATGGCCCTAAACCTGTATTGAAAGCCTTCAATATCCGGCGTTATATCAACTATGTAATTATATGCCCGCATATCTCCCAATAGTCTGACAAAGCACCGTTCATTAAACTTTATAAACTCTTTGGCAATTCGAATTTGGTCCAGCTTTGGAACATCGAGATGATTGTCAATGAAGTTATCTCCCGGGACTCCAGCTACATGTTCTTCTACCAGTGTTTTATGATAAGCAAAGTAGTTCAGTCGATTCGGGGAAAGAATGCCTTCTAACTCCAGGCCGTAGATCCGGCTACTATCAATTTGTTTAATATAAAAATGGTCGTAATTATCATTCAGCCTGTTTATAATTCGAATGCGGAAGGGTTTTGTATTTCCGAACGTACAATAGTCAATTCTATCGACAGTTAAATGTTCGATTACCTCAGTATCTCCTTCTGTTTTGAGTAGAGCGTAGATTTCGCATAAGGCATTGGAAACTTCTTCTTTTTCATGTTGATCGTAAAAAACAGTTTCCCAAAGTGTGTCTTCTCCCCTGCTATTGATCAAAGGAATAGAGGCCATATACCTGAGCATGTCTTCATATTGAAGCGGTAATTTTTCGAGACGCCCATACTTGTCCAGATAGACGAGTAACTCATCAGATGGTGTGAATAACTTCTTTTTTTTGGAAGGTTTATTTCCTTGCATGCGCTTAGATTGTTTGATGATTTATCCTGGTGCCCATATTTAATAAATTGCGGAAGAGATAAACGATTACTTTTGCGGTTTGAAAATAAATGTACATACATTTAAGTTCGTCATTCATGAAAAAGGATCGAGATGCCAAATGTTTCTAAGCGGGCTGAGGAAATTATACATTCTCCGATAAGAAGTCTTCTGCCCTATGCAAGAGCTGCCAAAGCGGATGGAAGACATGTTCATCATCTGAATATAGGACAACCTGATATCAAGACTCCTCTGACCGCATTGGATGCTTTAAAGACTTACGATGAAAAGATCATAAAGTACGGAGCATCAGAAGGCACCGATGCTTTGCGAAAGACAGTCTGCAGGTATTATAATCAGTATGTAGCAAATGTAGATCTCGACAATATTTATGTAACAACTGGTGCCTCTGAAGGTATACTGTTTACCCTTTTTTCATGTTTTGATCCCGGGGCAGAAATCATCATTCCTGAGCCTTTTTATGCGAACTACATTGGATTTGCCCAGGTATCCGGTGTCTCACTCGTTCCGGTTCAGAGCTCTTTGGAATCCGGGTTCAGTCTTCCGGATACAAGCGACTTTATCGCCAGAATTACACCAAAAACCCGGGCAATCTTCCTTTGTAACCCTGGAAATCCAACAGGTAATTTATATTCTGA
>JANQHF010000045.1 GCA_028282725.1 Saprospiraceae bacterium | reverse complement strand
CTTCTGACGAACCAAACCACTCAGACCGTCAAAGCCCTTTCTCATGTCAGCAGGTGCCCGATATAAGTAATACCGGTGGTGTTCTCCAAGACCAAACATTTAGATAGGAATCTCAATAATCACACCTCCCGGACTGGTAATACGGATAAATCGAACAACAGGTCTTTTCACTTCTATTCTCGCAAATCCATTTTGTCCATCTTCTTCTTCCCGAGCCCTCTTCAAATAATAACCCACCATATTCGAAGAGATACCCTCTTGCTTGCCAAACTCCTTATGCGTCATTCCGGATTGCTCATACCGAGCTAAAAATTCTTTGTAATTAACTTTGCCCATATCTTTTCGGACAAGATCAGAACGATCGGTCAATTATAAAATATGTGGTTGCTCGGACGGATACTTTTTACTTGCATTTTTTATGATGAATTTTAACAATGGAGTGGGCCAGGAAGGAGAATTCGATACTTTTAAACATGGAGCCGCACACGGAGCCATTCTCTCAGTGTTTTTAGTCATGCCCATATTCATCACCAATGGCTTATTTGAACAAAAATCCTGGAAGAACATGTTGATCAATATTGGCTACTGGCTGATTACATTGGCCATCATGGGGGGCATTGTAGATGCCATGAACCATTGGCCCAACACGATGTGATTTGTGAAAATCACGAAACGAATAAGAGCAGTTCTCTACGAATTGCTCTTTTTTTTATGTTCACAATGTACACTATGAAAAAAGTCATAACAAAGATTATAGATCGTCTCCTCATCGTAACCATCAACCGACCCGGGCATAAAAATGCCGTTGACAACGATACGGCACAAATGCTGCATGACGCCTTCATGGATTTTGATCAAAATGATCATTTGGATATTGCCATTCTCACTGGAGCCGGTGACACCTTTTGCGCCGGAGCAGATCTGAAGGCCATTGCATCGGAAGCAGAAAATGCTCCAAAGCTTTCAACCGAAGGAAGGGCTCCGATGGGTGTGTCACGTCTGGTCTTGTCCAAACCCGTGATTGCCGCCGTCGAAGGTCATGCGGTCGCAGGAGGCCTGGAATTGGCCTTATGGTGCGATTTGCGGGTGGCATCGCAAAATGCCGTATTTGGTGTATACTGCCGACGATTTGGCATTCCCCTTGTGGATGGGGGCACCATCAGGTTACCACGACTCATTGGACATAGCCACGCCATGGATATGATCCTCACCGGAAGAGGAGTTCAAGGAGAAGAAGCTCGTATGATGGGATTGGTCAATCGGTTGACAGGAGAAGGAAATGCGTTAGCAGAGGCTGTAACCCTGGCCAAATCCCTATCAGCATTGCCACAGACTTGTATGCGGTCGGACCGGTTCTCAGCCTATGAGCAGTGGGATCTGGATTTCAGAAAGGCTCTTGAGAACGAGACTATTCATGGCTTGAAGGTCCTTCAATCCGGAGATACTTTAGCTGGTGCAAAGAAATTTGCGAGAAAGGACTATTGAATCTCAACCGGAAAAGTTACCTGCAGGTCTGTGGTACCGCCGGCATTTGCGATCGCGCCATCTGATACTCCTGCTCCAAACTTATTCAGGCCTCGTTGAATACTGATTGTAATTGTTCCCAAACCAGGAGCACCGGTCATCAAGGCGGTGAATAGACCTATCGGGTTCCCATCACCATCCACGTCGGCATAATTGATTTCGAGATCGAGTCCCGATACTGAATAGAAGAGTTGGTTATCCTCCTTATTGCTATTGATGGCTTCATCGATATCTTCAGGTGGAGTATTTGCATCATTGGACAATTCAATGGTGCCAAAGTAGATCATATTCGGCGTCAGTGTTCCTCCAATTATGGCTGGTTCATTCCCTCCCACTCCATCGAGATCAGAATAAGTCATAACCACCTCCGGGTTATTGCCAGATGTCCCAAGGACAAACGTCACGTCGGTGATCAATCTTTTTTCCGGCAAATCGTTGACTTCATCATCATCTCCGCAAGCGATAAAGATTCCCAACATGGACCAAAAAATCAGCCTTCTCAAATTGACCATCTGTCTATTTTTTTTCAATAATACCGGGCTAAATGTATTCATTATCTTAGTAAGTCTAAAGATCAAACCACATAGAGTTATTCCATATTGCTACAGTCCTAATCGTCGTTTCTACCATTTTTTCTTATCTCAATGTTCGTTTTCTGAGGCTTCCATACCATCGGCGAAATAATCATTGCAATGGTGTTGAGCATGTTGCTCATCGTATCGGGTTGGGTATTTCCGTCGTTTACACAAGCCTGCACTGTTTTTGACGGCTCTATCCGGATTCGCTCTAGGTGTTACAGCATTTAGGGGAGAAGGAAGGACCATTGGAGCCATTTCATTGGCATGTGGATTGTGTGGGTTCGAACCATGCTGATTGGAGTAGCCAAATATCTCGTTTTAAACCACCATTTACCCAGGCTAAGCTTGGTCGATTAAAGTTATATGCCCGATATCCTAAGGGATTGAATGAGGAACAATTACAAATAATTATCGACTACTATAGCGAGTAGTAGCCAGAATTAATAAAAGTGAGAAGAGGGCCAGCAAGTAATACTGAACCCTCTCCAATCGCCGCTATTTTACAATTTTCCGCTTTTTTTGAAAGACCTGATGACCGTCTTAATGGATTTATTGGCTTTCATAAATATTTCTATTTTTTGGTCCTGGTTAAATACCATTCGAATAAAATAGAAATTCGGAAGATCACATGATCCATTTTGGATAAACTGTAAAAAATACCAACTAAGGAGTACCCAATATTGAGTAACTTCTTGTATTTACAGGACGGGAAGTCACCGGTAAGCGTGATCCAGATCACCATTGATTTTTAACTTCCCCATTAAATTCACGGTCAACCAAAACAAACATCATGTCTGCACATCATCATCAAATTATCATTGCAGGAGGAGGAACAGGTGGTATTATGACAGCCGCCCAATTGGTCAAAAAAAGCAAGGAACAATTGGACATCGCTATTATTGACCCCTCAGAGGTCCACATCTATCAACCCGCTTATACACTTGTCGGAGCAGGTGCATTCAAAATGGCAGATACCATTCGATCTGAAAAGAAACTGATTCCAAAAGGATGCAAATGGATCAAGGATGAGGTCATTTCACTCGATCCGGATGACCACTCTGTGACTACATTGAATAACGGAACCATTAGTTATGATTTCCTCGTCGTGGCGCCCGGAGTTGTAAACGACCTGAGCATGGTTGAAGGTCTTGAAGAAGCAATGAGGAGACCGGAAGTGTGCAGTAATTATATCGATCCTGAAAAGACGTGGGAAGTAGTCCAAAAGTTCAAAGGAGGAAATGCGCTTTATACACAATCTACTACCCCAATCAAGTGTGGTGGAGCACCTCAAAAGGCAATGTATCTCGGCGAGGATCATTTCCAGAAGAATCCTGAACTGAGGAAAAACAGTAACGTCATCTATGCCTTTCCCGGAACGGTAATTTTCGGAGTACAGGAGTTTAAGGAACGACTTCTGGAAATTGTTGATGAACGCAACCTGATCCTGAAACACCGTCACCGCTTGTTTAAGATTGATCCCGAGCATCAAATTGCCTATTACACTTATCCTACAGATTTTGAGTATCAATCTCTAACGAGGAATGATGATCATAACAAGGCAGGAGCTGTAGAAGAAGATGGCATTATTCAAATTCACTACGATATGATGCACCTGGCACCGCCGATGCGTCCACCCGATTTCTTAATGAACAGCAAATTGGCGCTTCAGGAAGGTGGTCTGAAAGGATATTGCAATGTAGACAAGCATACACTGCAAAGCCCTCATTATCCCAATGTTTTTGGACTTGGTGATGCCATGGGTATTCCGGCTGCCAAAACCGGGGCTGCCATCAGGAAGCAAACTCCTGTTCTAGTGGATCATCTACTCGCTGAAATCAAAAAACGAACATCGGAGCTTTCCTATGACGGATATTCCTCCTGCCCGATTGTGACCGGTTATGGCAAGATGTTGCTTTGTGAGTTTGATTATGATAACAAGAGACAGTCCGATCCATTCCTATCCAAAATATTTGACACAACCAAGGACAGCTGGCCAATGTGGATTCTGAAAAAATATGGATTGCCTTATTTGTATTGGAATCAAATGATGAAAGGCAGAATGTAAAATTCAATGATGGTTGTGCAAGGAGAAGAGGGATCTGCAGCACTCTGCATGATCCCTCTTTGTTTAGATTGTTCTTTTGCAATGGTCTATTCAACTCGCTCTCTGATCCAACCCACCCTGCCTTTGATGCAATCATCCAGCTGATTCAAGAATGTCGCCCAGGATCCCGGTCCACGGACTGCTTCATACTCAGCAGCAAAATTTCGATGATCATCCATCTCCTCCCACTTTTCCATTGGCCATACTATGACAGCATCCTCTCCATCCATATTGGAGAATGCATTCCATCCCATATTGTGAGAGAAAATCAAAGAATACACCTAATGGCAAGGAATTGCGCTCCGTCAATTATCCATAGACACCAGTACTGAATGCGGCATCATCTGAAAACGCCAACTCCTGTTTATGACAGGAAGCACAGGAAATAGTACATCGACAGAAAGATTTTTATCGTAGAATAGTACCCAGCCCAATGTGGTCATCGCATTCATTGCATTGAAGAAGTCACCCTGGTATTCATCGGGCACCCTGGGAAGCAACAGATTTTTTGAGATCTCCTTGAATTCGAGGTTGGTGTAATGGCCGGGCTCCACAACTTCATCAGAGTGAGGCTCATCTTCAGAACAAGAGACCAGGAAAAGAAGACAGATCAGAACCGAAGTGAATAATGACTTCATAAGCCTTGGTTAACCTTGGGTAAACGTATGTCTCATCTGAAACGTTCTGTCCGTCGTCGTGTCAAGAAAATTAAAATTCTACGGTCACCCCCACTGTAGGTGTGATATACTCCCTGGAATAATTGGTGATCACTTCACCGACCCATGGATCCCGGTTGATCATTTCTCCACTGACAGCATGATAGGAGGCTCCAATATTGATGATCCAACGAACTTTCTTACGTCCTCCAAAATGAAGGCCCCCACCTGCAAATGCAATGAGCTTACCGTCGTGATCTTCAAAATTGAATTGGTCGAGTTCGGTTGAAGAAATGCCAAATGAATATCCGGCAGATCCATAGACAAAAAATCTCGGTTTGCCTTGGTTTAAATAATACCTCACATATGGATTGAGATGAGCATATGTCGTTTCGAAAATCGTGAAGTTCACATCTTCCTCTCTTGAAAGAAATCCAAGTTCCAATCCTAAGTACCACCTGGGGCTCAGTCGATGACCAATCCTCCCATATATGGCCCCGCGAAAATTATCCTTCAGCTCGCCCCTTAATCCAATATCGTAAAACCACCCCTGATCGAGGTAAGTCCTGGGTTGCTCATCTCTTCGTTTCGAGGAAGATACAGCTTCATCTACGATGTTCTTATAACCGATCTGCAGCGTATCGCCTGTTTCGATGATCATCCGGATAAAGTATTCATTGTCTTCGATTACTCGTCCACGAAGAACAGAGCCGTCTTTGAGATGAATAGTTTCCTTCTGGCCTCGTTTTTTTTGGCCCTGGAGTGGTTGACCCGCTAAAAGAAATGTGATCAGGCCTACGAAAATGGCGATATGCTTCAAATGATGGTCGTTTTTCTTTTAATACTACGGTCAATTATACTCTTCGGTTGGTCATGGAGGCAGGAAAAATTTTAGTTCTTCTGTTTGTAACCTGCTGTATGAGTGCCTGGGCTTGTCGTGAGGTTCAGAATGTTCCTGGCCCCGTGCCAATCCTGCGCCTTGAACAAATCTACTATTACCGCTTTACAGATAGTCTCGCAGAAGCAGGCCTGTGAGAAGCCGGGTCGAGTATTATTTTGACAACGGTCTGCCCTGCTGATACGTCATTTTCATTCTACAGATGAAATTTTCACAGAATATATCTACGAATATGATGATGATTGGGTACATAATGGTGCCTGCTATCACGAAGACCGAAGTGCTGAATTGTCGTGGAATTGGTCTCCTATTTCCCTGATTCATCCTAGAAAATCACACAATGGATAGACGGCAGTTAGGTTGTCTATTATACGATGACGGAGGAGCTTGATGACAGTGGCAGGGTGTATCGAGCTGCTTTCGAAGGAGACGAAACCCCCGGAATATGACTAACCCTTTTTGGCCATCTACAGTGAAAAGGACTGGATTGTTCCCCCGAAGGAAAATGTGGACGGGCTGAAATCTCAATTCAAGGGCCGGAAGATCTGCTCACAGTAGTAATCACAGGCAGCATGAATCATAAAACCAATGTCAGCGAAGAATACGTTCAACTTCTGAACGGGCAGTCCTATTGGCGATTCTTCAGGATTTCTCCATCGATTCAACTGGAGATTATCAATATTCTCTGAAGACATGCTTTCATTCCTGAGTGAACCCAATAATTTAAGAAACACTTTAGTTATTGGAGTACCATCAGCGGATGATACTGCTCAACTGCTGCTGCTTTGACCACATCCATATCGAGTGTCATGGATTTTAATTGCTGATTGACAAAAAGTTGCATCTGGTCAGTATAATGGGGATTATCGGATAGATTGCGTGCTCCATATGCATTGATGGTCTCAAGCACAGGAAGTTCATTCTCCCCAAAACGAGCCATCATTATATAGGATTCCCCGGAAAATGCGCGATACCTTCCATCGTCGTCTTCCCGGCAGTAAATGGCAGCAAGGACATCAGAACCACCACCCAATGGTAGATCCACATCTGCCCGACGATGGCGTTGTATTTCTCCCAGGGGGACATCCATTCTACCGAATTTGGCCAGGAGCTCCTGGCCGGCTTTTGAGATAGCCCCTGCGTAGTCTTGATCCTCAACTTGTCCATTTCTTATATATGACAGACGCAATCGTTCTCGGGCCAACAGGAACAATGCCGCTCCGCGATTCTCTTTATTCGTATTTCGATCCCAACTAGCCAAAATGTCGATGGCCGTGCGAATACTGTCGTGTGTAAGTGGATCCAGTTGCAGGAGCGTTTCTTCATCATAGGGATCAGCACGTAGCGATATTGGATATGTTTGATCAAACTTGATATTTAAAAATTCCCGGTAGCTCAGATGACTATTTCCATCTAACAACTCCTGGAGACGGAGACTCCTGTTGTTTTCTTCACAAGGATGTTTGTACCCCATAGGGCCAAATCTTTCCTCGTAAACCGGATTTTCGTCATCGGCTGAGGAAGAAAATGGAGTATTGTTGGTATTAAACACATAACCGGAAGAAGGATTGAGCACCTGGGGCAAGCTGTCAACCGGCCAGTATTCATCCGTCCACAGTGTCTTGCGTGTATTGCCGGGCAGGACGCTTTGCCAATTGTATTCGGGAGACCTCTTGGGTTGAATGCCATTACTGATGTAGTAGATGTTATCTGCTGCATCGGCGTAGACGATGTTTGTACACGCGATGCCATTAATATTGAGGGCAGCTTTGAATTCATCGAAATTCCGTGCCCGGTTCATGGCGTACCACTGTTCGATAGATTTGACCGCTTCGCGAGCCTGGTAGCGCCAGGCATAAAAGTCCTCCCCGATGCGGAATGTGATACCGAACTTGCTCTCGTAAATATTCCGGGTAATGGGTATTTGGATAGGCCCCCAAAGTTTTACCCAGGCTCGAATCACTTTCCTTTTCAGCGGGAAATAGTCACCATCCATTTCATAGTAAAACTTCTTTTCCGGATGCATGACCAATTTGTATATATCGGAGAAGTCGGCGTGATTCACCGTCTGGGCCCATCCCAGGTATTCATTGACACCATGAAAGATTGTAGCTCCTCCGGGAAAGGTGCCTCCGAGGATGTTCATTCCTTCATCACTCACCAGATGAGCTTCATACCATGAATACCATCCCTCCATGGGTTGGTGTGAATTGACGGCCAGGAAGGTCTCGCGCTCGTCTGTGATCCTCGCGCTGATGGCTATGGCATTAGAACCTTTTTCGAGACCGGTATGTAACTCTTTGACGATCGAGCCATCTGCCAACTTGCGGAGATCCGAGGAGGCACCGGAAATTTCCACCATGCCCATCAAGTAACCGGTGACAAGATCATAGTCTTCTATGGGATAAATGGTGCTTGATAATACACTCTCGGGGTGTGCCAAAATATAAGCATTCGCACCATTGACATATCCCCTGATCAGTTTTTGAGTTGCATCGGAGAGCGTATGCATATTCCTGCGTGCATAATCCCGGATGCCCATGAATTGTATGGCAAAATCAGCGAGGGCGCCATCTCGTCCTTTCACCTGACCCAAATTTCCTTTTACCGCCAGTAACTGTTCCTGTATGGTTATAAAATCATCTTCACAGGACACCCATGCAAGGCCATAGGCCACGTCTTCATCGGTCAATCCGTGGATATGCGGCACACCCCACTGATCGCGATAAATCGTCACTTCTTTGTTTTCTGTGAATTCATAAGGCTTGGAGCATCCTGCGAGTAAGAGTAGGATAAGAAGAAAAAGATACATTTTCATTACGGGGAGTAAAGGTAAACACCAACAATTCCTCTTGTATCCTTGTTTCTTAAAAATTTCTATAAGTTAGTCCATTGGACAATCGCACTGAAAAAACCGACTTCAGACTTCAAAGAACGGAAACGATCCATGAGACTCCTTGGGATCGGATTTTTCACCCATCTTTCCAATTTGGGGCCTGGGCCAGCACCAGAAACGGAATACAGGATGACCGGTTTTCTTAAAGAAGAAATATTCTTTTTCATCCAATGCCGATTGATCGGTCCGAAAAACAGAATGGAACTTCCAAGTACCACGTAGTCGTATTCAGATGGATCCGGATCCGCATTTTGAATATCGAATACCGGCAGTCCTGTCTCTTCGGCTATCCATTTGGCATATTGCTCAGTACTTCCGTGTTGTCCTGCGCAAAAATTGCTCCGTTCATTTCCTGGTATTGTTGATGCACTTATAAAGTTAAAGGCAGGATCGGCGGATCTGAATGATCAAGATCGATGTATGAAGTGATCTCACTATTACCGGGTTTAAGACAGTCATATTCGCATTAATGAATGACTTCCATTTTGAATAGCCATTTATAATGCAACAATAGACTGACTTGTCTGTTTATCTTATATGAAAAGTGTAACACGCGACAGAATAATTGGAACGGCCTCTGAACTATTTTATAAGAGAGGATACAATCTGACAGGCATTAATGAGATTATCGAGGAGTCAGGAATTGCCAAGGCAACTCTATACAATCATTTCAAATCAAAGGAAGAATTGCTGCTGGCATATCTGGATAGCAGAAATAAAGAGGCACTGCGAGATATTCAGGCATTTTGTAAAAGTAAACCCAGGGGGAACAAGAGACTCATAGCTGTGTTGGAATTCCTAATTCCATTCTACAATCAGGACGATTTCAATGGTTGCTGGTGTGTACGTTCCATAGCAGAAGTACCAAGGGAAAATCATGAAGTCCGGGTGAAAATCAGAAATGGAAAGAATCAATTTTGCAACTTTTTGAAAGAACTGGTTGAGGAAAGCAAACCCAACTTAAAGAAGACCGAACAGGATGAATTGGCCAGGCAACTCTACGTTCTATATGAAGGAGCTATGACTGAGAGTCACTTACATGATGCTGACTGGCCGATAAAATCAGCAATAAGTCTTTTAAAAGACAAACTGAAAGAATCATAAAAATTTTAGCAAACAATAGACAGACTTGTCTGTTCAATAATTATAAACCACTGATGAAAGATCTCAACAAATATCAAAGTATAAATCTACCATTTCAGCTAGGGCTTTGATCATTTGCGGATTCATCAATTGGAATTTTCAAAGCTTAAAATATCAAATCATGGCAACAGAAATTAAAATCAAAAACATTCCCACGGGATATCAATCCATCATTAGCAATGGCAAACATACTATCATAGGGGACGAACCAATAAATGTAAAAGGGACAGACCTCGGTATGACGCCCACGCAATTGGTACTAGCGGGAATCTCCATGTGTAAGGTTGCCACCATCCGAAATGTCGCCAGAAGAAAAAGCATTGACATTGGAGAAGTGGATGCCGAACTCAAACAAATACCCAAGAAGAACAGTGATGGTTCGTTCATCACTGAAGTGCATTCCGCAATCAAAATTGAAGGAGACATTACCGAAGAGCAGAGATCAATGCTGATCAAAGAGGCAGACAATTGCTATGTCACGCGGCTTGTCCAAGGTGATTGGGTCATCAATGACAGTACCCTTTTGACGTAAAAAAAATTTATTCACAGGAAAGGTTAAAAATCAAAACTCAACTCTTTCACAATACTCATTATCATGAAAAATATAATCTTCCTTATTGTCTTCACCATTTTCTTAGTCAAAGATGCATTTGGACAACTCCCGGATCCAGGTTTTGAATTTGATCAATCGACAGCATTGGTTATTACGGATCCCCAAATTGACTTTCTGAGTCCAGACGGAGTCACCTGGGGTGTGGTCGGAAAAAGTGTTCAGGAAAACAATACCGTTGACAACCTCGAATCTTTATTTCAATGGGCAAAAGAAAATGATGTCCGTGTTTTTGTCTCTCCTCATTATTATTATCCTCACGATCATGGATGGGAAATTGAAGGAGTACTGGAAGCCCTTATGCATAAGATTGGGATGTTTGACAGAAAAGATCCCCTATCACTGGATGGATTCGAACATTCCGGTGCAGACTGGATGCCCCAGTACAAGCCATACATCGAAGGGAATAATGTGGTGGTTACCAGTCCTCATAAAGTATACGGCCCTGAAACAAATGACCTTGTTCTTCAACTCAGAAAAAGGAAGATCGACAAGGTGATCGTTGCCGGAATGTCAGCTAACCTTTGTACTGAATCTCATATGCGCGAGTTTTTAGAGCAGGGTTTTGAAGTGGCAGTAGTCAGTGACGCAACGGCGGCAGCTATAATCCCTGATGCCGGTCTGAATGGATACGAGGCAGCTATGACCAATTTCAGGATGATGGCAAGTCGTGTCTTTACAACTGAAGAAGTAACCAGTCTGACCAGGAATCGGGCATTCTAACGGTACCCAGCAATCAAGTATCAAAAAGAGATCGTCGGTTCGAATGGCGGTCTCTTTTTTATTTGTTGATCTGTTTATTTGTTGATCTGTTTATCTACTCGTATTTCAAAAATTAGATTCCGTCCACCCTTTGCCGCTTATCGTCTACCATCTCATTATTGTTTTGTCACAATTCTTGTGTTCAAGAATATGCGCCAAAACTGCTGTGTCCTTGGTTATTCCGCCCCTACGGGGCTTTTTGGGCATTATCTTTAGAACTTGGATTTTGGAATTTAATAGCGGGATGGCAGCATCACCCGGTTTAAAGTCGGGTGCTTGCTCCGCTCCGACGAGTCTGACACGACTATCGGAGTCGTCAGACCATAGGCAAGATGACTTGAGCATGGGCATCTGTTGTTTATGTGTTGAACTGTTTATTTGTTTATCTACTCGTATTTCAAAAATTAGATCCCGTCCACCGTTTGCCGATTATCGTCTACCATCT
>JANQHF010000110.1 GCA_028282725.1 Saprospiraceae bacterium | reverse complement strand
TGCTTCCAGGATGGAATCTACTAATAATCGCGTTTCCATCTCTTTGTTTTTTTGGATAACTCTAAGGTAAGCCTTTTTGTGCATTTTGAAATACACACGCCTGGGCTAATGCATATGGAAGGATGAATAAAGAGCAAAAAGAACAATGGGATTCTTACTATGACACGGTCAATGAGCAATATGTATCTTCGGATTTTTCAGAAAAGGACTTGTTGGAATGGAAGTACAGACGGTATATGGAAGATTATCTTGGGAGTGTCGCTGCGGTCGATGATAATATTGGCAGGATCCTGACCTTTCTCGATGATCATGAATTGAGTCAAAATACCTTAATCATATACACTTCCGACCAGGGTTTTTATTTGGGAGAACATGGCTGGTACGATAAGAGATTCATGTATGAGGAATCACTCCGGATGCCATGGGTCATGAGATATCCGGGAGCGATTAATAGTTCATTGGTTCTTGACGAAATTGTCTTAAATCTCGATTTTGCACCGACTATTCTGGACTACGCCGGTGTTCCTATCCCAGAACAAATGCAAGGAAGATCGGTAAGGGATCTTTTAGAAAATGATAATATTTCAGCGTGGCGAACTTCGATGTACTATGAATATTTTGAATATCCGCACGGATGGCATAGTGTTAAGCAGCATTATGGTGTCAGAAATAACAGATACAAGTTGATTCATTTTCATAATGATATTGACACTTGGGAATTATATGATTTACAAAAGGACATTAATGAAGTTGTGAATCTATACGATGACGAGAATTATCGACAAGTCAGGACAGCAATGCACAAAGAATTAGAACAATTGAGATCAGATTTGTTGGTATCAAAGGCTCAATAAATCCACATAAATTTTGTTAATTTCATATCATGTTTTTCAGACGCGGATCAAGAAACTGGAGATTTGGACTATTAGGAATTTTTTTCTTTATGGCGATCATATACTGGATGGGTGTATTCGATATCAACTCTGCTGTTTTCAGTATAATCCCAACTGAGAAAGAGGAATTCTCCTGGGATGAATATGTAACTCAACGCGAGAGGAGAAATGCCATTAGTATGCGTTTGTCCTATGAGGAATTAATGGAATCAGGTCTTACGCATACGGACGAAGGGCGGTGGAGTCAGGCCAGTGAAAATTTCTATTATGCAAAAACCATTTATCCCGATCGAATTGAACCTAGAAGGCAGCTTTGCTATACCTACCTGATGCGTTGTCAGGATGACGCACGATATTGCGATAAAGCAAAAAAAGAACTTTACTTTGCTATGAAGTATGTTCATGAAAACGACTACACCAACAAGAATTATTTGCTGTCTCTTGTTGACCTTGTGGATATCCATCATATTCTGAAAATGGACGAATCCGAAGCTCTTTCGATAATCTACTGATCATTGATTTCATCTGACATTTAACCGGGGATTTAATATCTTCGCGCTCAATTTGAAATCTTAAGAAATTTTAATATGAGTGTTTCAACAGAGATGCCTGTAAAATATAAAGTCAAGGATATCAATTTGGCGGCCTGGGGTCGCAAAGAAATCGAGCTTGCTGAAGCAGAAATGCCAGGATTGATGGCTTTGCGTGAAGAATACGGTTCATCCAAGCCGTTAAAAGGAGCAAGAATTGCAGGATGTCTCCACATGACCATTCAGACTGCTGTTCTAATTGAAACTTTGATAGAGTTGGGTGCTGAAGTGACCTGGTCGTCGTGTAATATATTTTCAACCCAGGATCATGCTGCGGCTGCGGTTGCAGCAGCCGGTGTACCGGTATTTGCCTGGAAAGGAATGTCCGATGAGGAGTTTTGGTGGGCTATTGAACAAACACTTTACAGTTTTAAAGATGGTATGCCGCTCAATATGATTCTTGATGATGGCGGGGATTTGACCAACGTTGTATTGGACAATCACCCTGAAATGGTGAAAGATATTAAAGGATTAAGCGAGGAGACAACAACTGGTGTACATCGATTATATGAAAGAGAAATCAACGGGAGTTTGACCCTTCCCGCAATCAATGTGAACGATTCTGTGACAAAATCCAAATTTGACAATAAATACGGATGCAAGGAATCCTGCGTCGATGCGATCCGAAGAGCGACAGATATCATGATGGCAGGTAAGGTGGCAGTTGTTGCAGGATATGGTGATGTAGGAAAGGGATCGGCTGCTTCATTAAGAGGGGCAGGATGCCGGGTAATAGTGACTGAAATTGATCCCATCTGTGCACTTCAGGCAGCGATGGATGGCTTTGCTGTAAAAAAGATGGAAAATGCACTAAAGGAAGCAAATATCGTGGTTACTGCTACGGGCAATAAAGACATCATTGCCGAACGTCATTTTAGAATGATGAATGACAAAACGATAGTCTGTAATATTGGTCATTTCGATAATGAAATTGACATGGCATGGTTGAATAATGAATATGGCCTGTCAAAAATTGAAATCAAACCTCAGGTAGATAAATATACCATCGATGGTAAAGATGTAATCGTTCTTGCAGAAGGCAGACTTGTCAACCTGGGTTGTGCCACTGGTCATCCTTCGTTTGTAATGTCAAATTCTTTTACGAATCAGGTACTGGCGCAAATCGAACTTTGGAACAATCACGAACAGTATGAGAATAAGGTTTACACACTTCCGAAGCATTTGGATGAAAAGGTTGCCAGGCTACACCTAGCTAAAATAGGAGTAGAGCTTGAAGAGTTATCAGTCGATCAGGCGGAATATATTAATGTCGATGTTGAGGGTCCTTATAAGCCGGAGTACTATCGATATTAAATCGATAGGAGAACAAGCATTCTTTACACAATCGTCTCATAAGTTTCTTGCTCAAGACAATAGTTCCTTGGCAAGTTTTTCGTCTTTTTGGTTTATATATATTTCAAAGTGTCCAAACGTCATATAGGATGAGTCCTGTTTATTGAGTAACCAACATTCAATGCCGTTCTCCTGAAGTCTGTTGTACAAAACTTCAGTTTTTAACCGATCTTGGAGACTTATTAAGAGGACCTTTTCTTCCATAGGTTCATTTATTATTGAATTGTGCTATTAGTATGATCAATTAAAAGGGGAAAGGATTCTTGAAATCATGTTTAATCCCGATTTGAAACTCTGACCTTTTGACTGTGTTTCTTTTGTATATCTCACATCAACCGGTATCTCCTGTATTTTAGATTTTGTATGCCTGGCATGTTTAATAATTTCCATACAGAATTCGAATCCATCATAGTTTAAATCCATGGATTTTGCCAATGTTCCTGAAATTGCTTTCAATCCGGATTGGCTGTCGGTCAACATGGTTCCTGTCAGAAAAAAGCTAATGATATTTCCGACTTTGTTGTAAAAGATTCTTGTCTGTGGTATGTCATTGATTTTTAGGAAGCGACTGCCAATTACCAAATCGCATTGTTCTCGCTCAAAATGTTGGATTAACCTCATCAGATCTTTTGGATTATGTTGCAGATCGGCATCTATTGTCAATATTATCTCTGCTTCTTGAGATACTGCATAGGCAATGCCGGTTTGCGTTGCTGCTCCGGGACCAAGATTAATCACGTGATCCAGGACCACTACTTCCTCATATTTCTCAGCCAGTTCGCGTGTTCTGTCCGTGCTTGAATCATTGACCAAAATGATTTTCTTTAATCCAAGATTCAGAATTTGCCTGATCAATTCGCTGATATAGCTGTCCTCGTCCTTTGCAGGAATCACAACATAAATAGCATGAATGGGCGTTTGGATGTTCATTATGAACGCTAAATTATTTCATAAACGGCATAACTTCCAAAATCCCTGATCCTGATATTCAAATTGCTCATATCAGGTGGATTAAACACGTTGTTCACCAGTTGCACCTGACCATTGCTATCCGAAAGTTCAATAATTCTATCCGTAGCCAGAAGTCTGACTCCAGGATTATCGTAAAGTGCATTTAAAAAGAGCTGATACTTTTTCACGAGACTTTGTTCCGGCGTCTTGTCTAAAGTATGGGTGAATAAATCAACGATAATATATTTATATCCGGAAGTCTTCATCACTTCGATGACCGTATTCTTATCCCGGTATACATTGATCAAATTATAGAAATCTATCAAAGTATTATCCTGATAAATCCTATAGGGGTTGTTTTTTATTTCAAAAGCCATACTCGTCCCTACCTGGTAGATCAATTCATTATTGGAATTGATGATATCAAATACGTTTGAATTTCGTCTGTACAGAGCATTCCTGGACTCATTCGGGGTATGGATTCCGGTTGTGTAATAAACAAGTTGGGGATTAATGATCGCTTTTCCCATGTCTGCCGAACTAGGTCGAATGACGTCCAAATTGCTGATCCTCGCACTATAAGACAGAAGAGTCCAAAATGAAATGCAAGCGAGTGCAATCATCCCCAGGAAAGAAAAAACTGGCGAATTTTCGCTTCTTAATGTTCTAAATGCCCGGAAAGCGACCGCATAGGCCAAAGGAAGTATGAAAAACCCATACCAAATAATCCCTCCTGACAGGATCAACCACAAGAATCCAAAAGCAATGAGGACAACTGAAATTATGGACCATTTCAAATCCCATTTTAAGGCACGAGTAGCAAAAAGTATAAGTCCAGCGAAAAGAGTAAAGAGTATAATATAGGTCACATGATCGGTCTGTCCTGAAACACTTTTTACAAGCTGAACGATTGGGAAGGCAATGATGCCTGCTGATTCATAAATGGTAATTAATAGAGATTGATAATTAGATTTCATTGGAGCTGCGCCAACAATATTCCAGGTATCACTTGAGAACGAGGCAGGTCCGACTCCATTGACATTTATAAATGAATAATTAAACGAAAAAGCCAGGTATAGAATTAAAATGATTAAGACTGAATAAAATAGTCGGGGTTGCTTATAGGTAATAACCAGCAAACTCAAGGGCAGGAGGATCATTAACAAAAATCCAATATCAAAATATCTGCCTTGGTTACTTGTATTGGAACTTATATCATACGGTAGAGTCAAATAGCGGGAAAGAAGATCTTCATATCCAAAATATCTTTGAATCTCTATTCTTCTGCTGTCATTGTCAATTTCATCCAGATTAATCGAATATGGATTTTCATTTTGGTCTGTGTCTTGACCATAGAGATCAGAAGAAATAAAGGCTATACATAAAAAGCAAAATATGAATGGCAGAACACTATTTTGAACCATATGAACTACTCATTTTCATTTTTTAATTCCTCGTAATTATCAATCATTTCCCGTACAGTGGCTTCTGGCCTTGGTTTTTCGCCTATGAGTAGTTTGGTTGGAGATAAAGATTTGGTATATGTATAGTTTTTGTATACCCAGGGAGCAAAGGGCAGAATACAAAATATCCCACAATAAATCAGCCCTTTGAAAGAATTGACAAAGATTTTCCTGGATTTGCTGTATGAGTAGCCCATTGCCAATAAACCCAGAACAAACAAGATAAATCCTGTAATTGCAGGGCTCTTATGATAGACGCGCAGACCACTTAGATCATCAAAACCAGAGATCAAGATGAAACCAATACCGAGTGCGCTCAGTCCCAGTACACCGATTAAATCCTTTTTATACCACCAGAGAGCCAGGAATACTCCAAATATTAGAAATGCGCTAAGAACCTTGATCGATAGACTAAATCCCAACAAAATCCCGATCGTGGCAAGAGCAAAGTAATCCTTTTTGTTGACCAACAAGAAGCTCTTGTCTTCCTTGTTTTTTTTTGATTCGAATAACCACCACAACAATACATTAATCACCGTGATTTGAATGAACAGCAATGAAAGGTCCACTTTAAATTCTATGATAAAATGATTGGTAACTGTCGGTGTCAACAGGTAGAGAAGAACAACCAGGAATGAATAATTTGTAGAAATACCCAGGTATCTCCTGCAAAAATGGTAGATCGCAAAGAGGCTTAGGATCCCGCCCAAAACGGAAATGAACATAGTAATCTCCGGACTCTTGAAGGCGATATACCCTGTAGACATCACAAGCCCCCATGCATAAGGTTGAAATCCGGGAATAAGAGCACCTGCATCACTTATTAATCTTGATACATTGACATAATAGTTTCTTGCATCAAAACCAAGAGGGAAAGGTGCCTGGGTATAAAAATAATTCATGGTGATGTAGACCAGGATAAAAAAGGCGATCACGCCGCCCCAAAAATTGAAATCAGGTGGTCTCTTGAATGGCTCCCACAGAACCCTTTTTATCAACCACCAACTTTCCCTGTAATTGATCAGGATAAGAAGGCTGAGAACAGCCAAAAGAATGTATTGCTCCAGGAGTGCTGACGCTCCTAACAACATCATAAGAAGAGTATATACAACAAAACCGAGTGCGATATCCAGTAATACAAATGTGTTCAGACGACTATCAGGAATGTAAAAATATGACCGGCACTTGTTGCCGACACTGTATGCGCCAAGAACAAGAAGAAAGGAACATCCTATCGTGTATATGCCTTTACCGATTAAATGCAAATAGTTAGTGTAGTCGAGTGGAGCCCTCCAATATTGATTATATGCATTGGTAATCAGGCACACAGACAACAAGAATAAACAGAATACAACGATTCCATTTATTGGTATCGTTGGCAATTTTTTGAAAAAACCTGTTCGGTTATACCAACCGGAAATAATTGCAGCTACGATGCCAAATACAATAAACAGCCCGGCATACTTGAAATATTTTAGCGAAGGAATGTATATGACTTGTTTATTCAAATAATCAAGAATGATAATTCCCACCCAAAGGATGGAAAAAATGATAAATACCCAATCTTGTGTTTTGAAGTTGGAAGTGGACTTTTTAAGACTCATCATAATACTTGAGTCAAAAGTATAATATTTGTTTGTTTTAGCTTGAGAATAGAACAGAAAGCTGGTCCCTATCAACTCATCGGTCCAAAGAATTCTCGGTGATCATATTCTTCAGCAATTTTCTTTCTTCTGTCGTCGTAAATAAAAAATAAATCGTCAAAACAAAAGAAATAAAAATATAGGTCAGGATCAGATACTGTCCTCCCGGGATTATCGTATCAATCTCGAACCAGGCATATTGTACATAGATACTTATCCCAAGAGCCAATTTCATTACTTCCGCTATCATTGCAACGGGGTGATGATCCATCAGGCTGGTGTATGAAAATATCGTTGCTGCCAGGAAAAGAGTGAATATGATGATTCCAAATCCGTCCAGCCGATCTATGTGGGCCAACATGAAATAAAGCAAAAGATTGGCCACGATCAATTGAATCCACGACCAGGCCTTCAGACCGGGATATACGTTAGGATTGTATTTCTCAAAATTATAGACATCCTCTATCACTTTTACAGGATAAGGATCTACTACATCAGGTGGTCTCCATCCTGTGGGCATAAACCAAATGCGTAATTTATTCTTCCAATTCCTCGTATGCCAACAGTCCAGTATGAGTTGATACAAATGTTGATAGTTGATTATAAACGGATTCCAGGTTCTAACGGGTTTCTTGACTCCATAGACCGGAGGAATCTGTTCTTTTTCTTTTTGAAATGTCCCAAACAACTTATCCCAGACTATGAATATCGCTGCATAATTTTTGTCTATGTATTCAGGATTGATAGCATGATGTACGCGATGATGTGACGGGGTAACGATTATGTATTCAAGCCATCCCATCTTATTGATCAATCTGGTGTGGTACCAGAATTGCGCAAATAAATGAAGCGGAGCCACGATGGCAACAATTTTTGCCGGTATTCCGACAATTGCCATTGGTATGTAAAGAAAGAAGTAGACACCAATGATTCCCGAGATACTTTGTCTCAAGGCACAGGACAGGTTAAATTCTTCACTGCTGTGATGAACAATGTGTCTATTCCACATGACATTGATCTCATGGTTAAACCGATGTGACCAATAGGATGCAAAATCAACCAGGACAAAGCACAGGATGTAGAGCCATGTTGTTGACTGAATTTCAAAAATTGCCAGGTTCCCGACCATCCAAACATAACTGACGATGACCACTGTCAATCCCAACAATTCTTTTAACGTATTGGTCATACCTGAGCTTAAGCTCGAAATAGTATCCATGGACCTATTTACTTCCCTGCCTAAGTACAAACTCGCTAAATGCTCAATAATGATGAGTAATACAAAGCCTGGAATGGCATAAGTCAATACATTGGCATAGGCTTCCATAGCCGATATTACATTTCATCCAAAGATAGAATAAGAAGAATGGTTAAATGTCTAGACCAACTCCATTTCAATTGCTTTTCTGACCAATCCTGCAGTATTTCTGGCATTGAGCTTTGAGAGCAGATTACTTCTATGTGCTTCGACGGTCTTCAGGCTGATAAATAGTTGATTTGCAATTTCCTGATTCGTATTTTCCTCCATGATCAAGTCCAGTACTTCTTTTTCCCGTCTGGTTATCTTAGGCACCTGCTTTTCTTGTGGCTTTGATTTCTTGTTTTGATTCATCAAGCCCTTCATGATAGTATTGGTAATTGCTTCACTAAAATAGGTCCGACCTGAAGCCACAGTTCGTATAGCAGTGATGAGTTCTTTTCTACCCGTATTTTTGAGGATATAACCGAGAGCACCGCTCTTCAAGACCTCGGATATATAACTTTCTTCATCGTGCATTGAAAGGACCAAAATCTTCAAATGATCCTTCATTTTTAAAATTCTTTGGCAAACCTCAATCCCACTCATATCGGGAAGATTGATGTCCAGCAGAATGATGTCAATATTGTCTAAAAGCTCCAGATTAAAGACATCCCTGCCTTCATGACATCTGTGAATGATTTGAATATCTTCTTCCTTGCTTAGAATGGACTCAAGCCCTTCAACAAACATCTTGTGATCATCGACTATCAGGATTTTGATCATAGGTTGTTTTATTTTTGAATCGAATGTATATATACTATAAACGGACTTATACTAGTATTTACCCTAATTACCATCCTTTTTTTATTCGTGAGCTTCGAGTTATGAGCACAATAACCCGGGTTGTCGTAGGAATATTTTATTTGCTACTTCCTTTATCTGTAATAGCTGATGACCAACCTGGTAATTACACCGATTCCCTGAAAGTTATCAATGAGAAGATCAGATTGGGCCATGCTGAGAATAACCTGGAAATGTGTGCCCAGGGATATTACGACAGGGCACGTTATAATTTTAGTGTTCATCTAAGAGATCAGGATGTAATGTACGATCTCATAGAAAGTGCAAAGATCTATCGCTATTTAAAAAATGACTTTGGTTTTTACAGAGCGCGTATGGCCCTGGCAGATTTTTACATCGAAGAAGAGATATTTCTTGATGAAGCCATAAAATTAACTGCGGAGGCATATCAGTTTTATGTAGATCAGAATCGCAAAACAGAACAGGCCAAAGCCATTACTCAATTAGGGGAGGTTTATCAGAAAAAGTTGGATTATGAAAAGGCGATTTCCTATGTCGAGGATGGATTAAAGGCAAGCCTCGAGCTTGAGAATGTTCAAATGGAATTGACCAATCGACTTTTGATAACAAGGCTTTTAGGAAATCTGGGGAATGTAGAAAAGGTGATCGAGCAAGGTGAATACATCATTCAGAAAGAAAGTGATCTTGGGTTAAATCAAGTGTCGGCAGAGGCTTTCTTTTTAATTGGATCCAATCTAATGATGGATGACCAGGTTGAAAAGTCACTGTATTATTTAAAGAATGCCGTAAAGCTCAATTACAATGTCAATGACCTTGCTTATCAAAGCAACTCATTGTTATCCAAGGCATATTTTGCATTGGACAGCATGACAGCTGCATATAAGCATCTCAAGATTGCTAATGATATTACTTCCGAATTATACAATCGGGAAAAATATGCCATGGCCAGCGAAATAGCCGTCAAGTACCAATCGTATGAAAAGGATAAAGAAATAAGGGCCTTGGAAGAGGACAACCAGTTGTATGCATTCAAGCTCAATCAAAGGACGCGATTCTTCATTATAGTAACCATACTCTTGGTCCTGTGCGCCCTGGCGGTATACAATTATTTTCGACTCCAGAAGCAGAGATTCAAAATGGAACGTCTGTTAGCCAGGCAAAAGGAAGAAATTTCCAAACAAAAAATAAACGAACTCGAAAGCACCCTCAAAATAAAGAATCTACAATCAATGGTCTTGGGGCAAGAAGCTGAGAGAACCCGGATTGCCCAGGACTTACATGACAGTCTCGGTGGAACGCTATCTACTCTCAAGCTTCAATATGACGCCCTACAAGTAGAACATGAGGGTCTTACTGACGATGGAGAATACCTGAGAATAATGGGAATGATTGATGGAGCCTGTAATGAGGTTAGAGATATTGCACGCAACTTGAAGCCTATATCCTTAGGTAAACTGGGTCTGACCGCTGCACTCAAAGATCTCGTAAATCGATATAGTCTTAAGGGAATTATGGATATATCCCTTCATACCCATGAAGTAGATGGAGTGCTCAGTGAAGAGGCCAAATTACATGTCTACAGAATCATTCAAGAATTGTTGAATAATGCCCTGAAACATGCCGATGCCACGGAAATTGATGTACAGGTAAATAAAATGGATGGCGAGTTGTTTATAGTCGTGGAAGACAATGGCAAAGGGTTTGACCTCGATAATACAGCACACGGATTGGGACTTGGAAACCTGCAATCCAGAGTCAATGTTTTGAGAGGGGAAATTGAAATTGACTCGTCCAGGGATCTGGGTACTTCCGTCACTGTTCACATCCCGATTCAGACTGCACAATTTGAAATTACTGAGAGTTAACCCCTATTGAATTCTAGGTGATACCAGAATAAAAATCACCCATTACCAAAATAGTTTTGAGTTGTATTCAACAAAGCATTTCAATATGTGCTGTTGGTCAACTAAAAATGTATCCTTCTTAGGAAATCTAATTAGGAGGAGTGAAAACCAATTTCGCTTCTTACGGAGTTTCAAAAAGTTGAAACCGCAGACAATTCAGCCAAGGTGATTAAGATAAGCCGTCTTTCAGATATAACATTCTTGTTTCTATTCGAGGCCAGTGCGCTGAAAGACGGTTTTCTTTTTAAAGTCGGGCTATAACGTCAATTTTGGATTTGACATTCTGTCCTATTGATACTTCATAAGGCGTTCCAACCGGCAAATAGATGTCCACTCGTGATCCGAATTTTATAAATCCCATTTCATCACCCTTACTGACTTGTTCCCCTTCGGTGGTATAATTGACAATCCGCCGCGCTAACGCACCAGCAATTTGACGCACCAGGATTTGATGATTTCCTGTATCGTAGACAACTGTATGTCGTTCATTCTCCGTAGATGATTTAGGATGCCAGGCCACCAGATACTTACCTGGATGATACTTGGAATAAATTACTTTCGCATCAATTGGATGATGGTTGATATGGACATTTACGGGTGACATAAATATGGATATCATTAATCTTTCATCCTCAAAAAACTCACTTTCAATCGTATCTTCTATTACCACAATCTTACCGTCAGCCGGTGAAAGGATCGCGCCTTTTGCATGATCTGGGACTTGTCTGTCAGGTTTTCTGAAGAATTGAAGGATCAGCAATAATATAATTACTGATATTCCCAGGATGATATAAAAGGTCAGGGAATAACCCACATACCTGAAAACGACTCCATTGAGTAAACCCAGAAAGATGAGAGTAGCAAGAATTGTTGTGATTCCCTCTTTATGTAAGGTCATATGCAGTTGTTCAAACGATTAAACATTCAAAAAACAAAATAACAAATGGAATAGCATAAATGAAGCTATCCAGTCGATCAAGAAAACCTCCATGCCCCCTCATTATTGTACCGCTATCTTTGATCTTATGATATCTCTTCCACAGGGACTCAACCAGATCCCCAAATGTTCCTGTAATCCATACGATCAGGGCAATGAATAACCATGTACGAGTGTCCAATACACCCAATACCGGTGCGATGGCCAGACTGATCAGGAATCCGGCGATGCCTCCGCCAAAAAATCCTTCCCATGTTTTCTTGGGTGAAACCACCGGAAACAGTTTCCGCTTGCCAATGGACTTCCCAACAAAGTAAGCACCTGCATCATTGAGCCAAAGAATAATAAAGACACCTAATAGCACCTTTGGAAACAACTCGTATCGATAGGCAGCCGACATGGATATGATAAAGGGTAAAACAATATATATGGCAGATGCCGCAAATTTTGGAGTCGTATTCGTCAGTGATTTTTTGACAATGAGCAAATAGAAAATATTTATCAAAAACAAGGTACTTGAAATTACTACTACGGGGAGTAATTCAATCTTCTTTGAAATTGGAAGGATCGTAAGAATGGACAATATGAAAGAGGAAGAATATATTGTCATTTCCAATAGTCTGTTTCCTTTTCCACTTATAGATACGAATTCCTGGATGCACAGAGCAAAAAACAGGAATAAGAGAATGACCGAACCAAGTTGACCCAGCATTGTCATTGCGGCAATTACAGCGACATAGATTATGGCAACTGGAATGCGCGTCTTAAGGTCTTGATTCATTTTTTTGTGCAGATAGTCTGACAGCGGTGAATATTAAGGTCGTCGTTATGACCAGCGAAATTAGCAATAATGAATAGGATATCTCAGGGATGTGATCGATCTCTGGCATAGTACCACGTTGCGCAAGAATATATATGCTGATGACCTGAATAGAATTGTTCAGAAAATGAAGTATTACAGGAACGAGCAAAGAACGAGTATAGTAGTAACTGTATCCCAGAATTATACCCAAAAAGGAAAGCGGGAAAATGCGTTCGAACTGCATATGAAATGCTCCAAAACATATTGCTGCCACAATGATTGCCAGGTGAGCATTATTCCAGACAAATTCGAACGTCCTTTGTAAGATCCCTCTGAAGATAAGCTCTTCACCCAAAGCTGCTAAGAGACCTACGAGGATAATAGACAAGGATAATTCCGTGAGCCCTTCCATGGTAAGGGTTTGTTCCACTAAAGCCAATGAATCAGATTGGGAAGTTTTCATCCAATCGGGCAAGGGTAAACTCAGATTCCAGTGAGCCAGGGCAGCAATGATTGGATAGCTGAACAATATGATCAGACCCCAAATCATCACCTCAGATGGTACCGGTTTGTTTTTTAACTGTAAAAGCAATTCACTTCTTCCCTTGAGGACAAGGACACAGTATAATAAAGCAGGTATTAGAAAAGTGCCGGCATGGTTGACCATCAGACCAATTCGGAAATGAATGCGCTCGTTCCGCGACAACTCTTTTCCTTTGAGAACATCGTTGATATCTATTTCTGCCAGATTCCAAATGAGAAAAGAAAGACCACTGGAAAGCAACATTCCTCCGAGGATCAAGATGGCAAGAAATATCAGCTTTGAAAGGCCTGAAGGTTGTTTTGGATTCTTAAAGGTTGGCGAATATTCTATCAAGAATCCTACTTTTTAACAACCAGTTTTCTCGTGATTACGTCCTTCTTATTGAAAGAAACATTGACAAAATAGATTCCGTCTGCCAGGTGGCCAACTGAATATTTCTTTCTGAAAGAAATATCCGGATTGCTTATTCTATCCGTCATCAGCCGGCGACCCATAAGATCTACAATTGTAATTTGGATCTGATCTGTAGTGTTTTCGAGATCCAGGGCCACTGTAACTTCATCAAAAGTTGGATTTGGAATCAGGTCAAAATTCTCCTCTAAAACAAAATCTTCGACTGCCGTACTGGGTTCCTGGATCCTGAGATTATCGATGGCCCAACCCCATCCTTTAACCAGTGGATCTGAGAAAAGTCTGAATCTGACAATAACCGTATCTCCTGCGCTAAAATTGCCATTTTCTAATAAATCTATGGTTCTTGGTCTAAAAAGGGTAAGGTCCCCGGTACGATCAGAATTAATTTGTCCTGCAGCTATTCCTCCATTGAATGCCCTATACCAAATATCTTCTGATGAACTATCATATCCTGGAAGAAATGGTTTCCAATCTGATCCTAATTTTTTACCTTCTACGATAACATAGTCCCAGAATTCCTCATCGCCAAAAACGGTACCTGGTTCTCCTGGCTCTACAAGAACTATTTCATCAAATTGCATAATAGCTCTGCCCCTTTGTTCGATTACAATTGGAGTCTTAAGTTCATAAGTAAAATTGAGCGTATTCAAATTCAATTCATCGGCCGCTGTGTAAGGATGTTCACTATGAATTGCAGGATTCGAAAAACTTTGTGGTTGAGTAATAGAAAATCCCTCTCCTTCAAAATCTTCCGTAATGGAATTAAAATCGTTGATATACAGATTTAGGGCAGAAGCAATTTCTTCGATTTCAACTTGATGATATCCATCGTTTGGACTAAGGGCCTTATTCATAAAAGTTGACCGATCTGTCGCGACTATTCTATATTCTAATAAGTCCTGAGCAGATAACCCCGTAGGTAATTCGATCACCCCATCGTATTTATCATCGGTAAATATGGTATTCGTATCTAATTCCATTGGAATCGAGGTTTGTTCGTTCCCATTGTATTTCCATTCGATCACTACATTTTCTAATCCAGAAAATACATCACTTGAATTTGCAGATAAAGGAATTTCTTTATCTACCGATTTTATTGAAAGAACCGGATCGTGAGTCAGTAGTGGTACAATATTGTCCGGACCGAACGCATATTGATATGTGAATTGAGTTCCGGTGACATTGATCCCCGGATTTGAGTATCGCACGTCTCGCATGTCTGTTACTTCAATATAATAATCGACGATCTTCAAATCACCGGATGCCGGGATAATAGCCTGATAGGTATCATCATCGATTTTTGTGAATGAAACTTCAATGTCCTCATTTTCAAATTCATCTGTGGAGTAATGCAGTTTCAGGCTGTCCTCGATGATTCCGCCTTCCGAAATTATATCAACACTTACTACGAAGTCCTGATCTACAGGTTTTTCCACCGTCAGATCCTCTTCTTCGTGCAATAGGTAGGTATATACCCAACCCATATCCCACATCATGTCATTTGCAATACCAGCACTGCGTTCGACTTCTCCAACCGAACTGCTGGGAGTCATCAATGCATTATTTCCACCATTATACGTGGCTTCGTCCAAATGTGATATACTTGAGCCACCCTGATAAGGATTCGGAGCGAACAGCTTTACTTTTCCGGCAGATGGCAAATTAAAGAAGAGTTGGTTGCTTTGGAAGTGATTGAGTAGTTCATCCGAACCATCAGGTACCAGGATGGTCCTGTCACCATCTCTTAATTCCATGAAATTATTAAAGAGGGCTGAAATTCCCTGTGAGGTTTGTATAGCTCCTAAATTATCCACAACATTGGAGAAAGCTGTAAAGCCAAGACCATGATACAATTCATGAAGTACAGTGGAAACAAAATCCTGTCTCGCACCTACTTCAGAAGGTGTCTCGCAATCAAAGCACCAGTTGGTTGTACTGTTTATGGAAATTTCTATATCCGATTGTCCCGGGTTGAGATCTTCCCTCGCAATTTTTTCGGCAAGAGGGCCAGGGTAGAATACATTCAGGACCCTGGCGTAAGGCACAGGGTTTGGAATGAATATCGTAGGAATAGCCGAAGCCAGGGTAGACAGATCATCTTGTTTCCATGTGAATTCGATATTAATTGGAACTGGTGATGAAAAGTTTTCCATAATTAGCGGGAAAACACGTTCTTCAATGGCTGTTTTAGCTTCCGCCGGGAATCCCTGGCTATAGGTAGGGATGAGTTCAAGTTCCATTTTTTTGTAAGGGGATTTCTTTTTCACATGGGGTACATGATGGTGAGAAACCTCTTTGCTGGCAGGACAGACGATCGGTGGCACATCTCTCAAGATCAGTGACGGGTCATACTTCGGTGGACGCTGTGCAAAAGATGTAGAAACATTAAATATTATTATGGCTACTATTGCATATCTAAATATCATAGTCATATTCTTATACTGTGAAGACGAAGTTAAGTGTAAATATCAATAAGGTTGCATTAATACGCAATTCGAGAGGATCAAACATTCCCGACATCATACAATTTGCCAGAGACTGTGAATCATGCGGTGCTGATGGTATTACGGTTCACCCAAGACCCGACCAGAGACATGTAAGATACGATGATCTCCCATTGCTAAAAGAGAACGTTACAACCGAATTGAATGTTGAGGGATACCCCTCTGAGGAATTCATGAGACAGGTCATTGATGTTGTTCCACATCAGTGCACCTTAGTGCCCGATCCGCCGGGTGTACTGACTTCGGATAAAGGCTGGGAAATAATAAAGGAAGCTGATTTTCTCACAAAAGTCATCAGCCAGTTGCAACAATTCGGAATAAGAGTTTCTCTGTTTATAGATCCGGATCCGAAACAGGTCAGGGCTGCCGTGGAGGTTGGTGCTGATCGAATCGAATTGTATACCGGTGACTTTGCCAAAGGGTTTAAAAAATCAAGAGACCAAGCCATTGCAGATCATATAGAATGTGCAAAACTGGCCCGACAATTCAAGCTTGGAGTGAATGCAGGACATGATCTCAATTTGGATAACCTGAAGTTTTATGCATCTTCTTTGGACAATCTTAGTGAGGTTTCCATAGGACATGCACTCATTAGTGATGCCCTATACTATGGCATTGATAACACGATAGGCATGTACAAGAATCTGTTATAATGAATTATTTTACTAGAAAATGCGCTTTTAAGATTCCCAAAATACAGTATGTTCGCGCGGTCTTATTATCAGGATTTGGCAGCAAGCATACTGCCTGACGCGTTAAGAACTAGTATAGATTCTAAATCGAAATATTAAACATCTAACTAAATTTTATGAAATGAAAAGATTTTTATTAACCATTTTCACTGTGGCACTGGCAATGTCGGTTTCCTGGGCACAAAAAACTGTGTCAGGTTCAGTAGTTGACGATACAGGTCAGACACTGATCGGAGCCACAGTCTTGGTGAAAGGTACTACAACCGGTACCGTTACTGACATTGATGGTCGGTATTCTCTTACTGTTCCGGAAGGATCGGATGTTTTGGTCTTTTCCTACACGGGCTACACTACAAGAGAGTACACGATTGGTGAGGCTTCTACGGTTGATGTCACATTAATGTTTGACGCCATAGGTCTGGAAGATGTAGTTGTAGTCGGATATTCTCCGACAAGAAGGAAGGATGTTACCGGAGCTGTTGCCTCAGTAGATGCCACTGCCTTAGCGGACGTTCCATTACCAAGTGCAACCGTGGCCCTTCAGGGAAGAGCTGCTGGTGTTCAGGTAACAAAAAACTCGGGAACTCCCGGAGGGGGGATCGATGTTCGTGTACGGGGTAGTACTTCGATCAATGCGAGCAATCAACCACTTTATGTTGTAGATGGTATTCCTATTATCGATGACAACGTGGATTTTACTCAACAAGGAGTTGGTAATGCTCAACTAAGTGTATTGGCTGACTTGAATCCTGATGAGATCGAGTCTTTCGAGGTGTTAAAGGATGCTGCTACCGCAGCCATTTATGGATCCAGAGCTGCAAATGGAGTTGTCCTGATTACCACTAAAAAAGGTAAAGCAGGCAGGACTCAAATCAATTTCAATGCTTCCCGAGGATCTCAAAAACCTATCAAGACAATACCGGTCGTTGATGGTCCCACATATATCGAATATATCACCCTGTTGTTTGGAGCCAACATCGTTGGTACAGAGGCGAATAGTGATTGGCAGGACCTGGTCTTCAGAACTTCTACAATTGAAGATTACAATGTGAATTTCACGGGAGGAAATGAGAATACCAAATTCTTCACATCTATGGGATATAACAATGATGAAGGAATTATGGTGGGTTCTAGATTCCAGAGATATTCCGGAAGATTGAACCTTGATCAGATCGTTTCTGACAAGTTGTCTATCGGAATGAATATGGGTTATACCTTCTCAATAACGGATCAGATCCAAAATGACAACAATATTTTTGGAGTGCTTTCGACGTCTATCCTTCTTCCTCCGGTTGTCCCGGTTCGCAACGATGATGGTAGCTACGGATCAGCATTTGGACTTGAGAATCCAGTAGCAGGAACTATAGAATATCGGAACAAAGTTTCTCGTACCAAGTTCCTGGGTAAGGCATTTGCCAAGTTTAACATAACGGAGGAGTTGAGCATTCAGACATCTTTTGGAACGGATATCCTGGATGTGCGTGAAGATATTTTTGAGCCAAGTGTTCTTCAAAGTTCGGCTACCGGATATGCAGCATTGGGACAATTTAAGAACACGCGCTATTTGAACGAAAATGTAATCAGCTATACCAATTCATTCAGCGATCATAATATTCAGGCAATCGCCGGTGTATCTTTCCAGGAAGATAAAATCAATTCTTCTTTTGCCGACGCCTCAGATTTTCCTACGGATGATTTTGAGGGTCTTTCCTCAGGCGCTCAGCCCCTAACTACAGATGGAGGATTTACAGGTGATAACCTTAGGTCATACTTTGGTAGTGTGAATTACAATTTTGGATCCAAATATTTTCTAACTGCTACTTTCAGGGCTGACGGATCCTCTCGGTTTGTGAACAACCAGTGGGGATATTTCCCTGGTGTCTCAGCATCCTGGAGGTTATCAAATGAGAAATTTCTAGAGAATGGCCCGTTCGACGACTTGAAAATCAGAGTGGGTTGGGGTCAAACCGGAAATAACGGTATTGGAAACTTCTCAGCTCGACAGTTGTACGGAGGTGGTGCCAATTATCTCGATGCACCGGGTACAGCTCCTTCGCAGTTGGGTAATCCCGATTTGAAATGGGAAACAACAACAGCGATTAGTGCAGGTATAGATTTTGCTTTTGCGAATAGTAGAGTTGCTGGTTCGGTAGATTATTATGTGAAGAACACGGATGATCTATTGCTCAACAGACCAATTCCTACGACCTCAGGTTTTACGAGTGTATTGCAAAATGTTGGTGAGGTACAAAATCAAGGTGTTGAATTTACCATAAATACAATAAATGTTTCCAAAGATGATTTCAGTTGGAGTACCAATATTGTCCTGGGCTACAATAAGAACGAAGTCAAGAAATTGGTCGATGGTATTCCATTTGATGCAGGATTTGGTTCTCGTGTTGCAGAAGGACAACCATTGGGTAGTTTCTTTGGAAGGGTTACTGATGGAATTTTCCAGAATCAGGCAGAAATCGATGCACATGCTACCCAGCCGAATGCGGCTCCTGGTGATTTCAGATTTAGGGATATTAGCGGTGGCGTAGGCCCCGACGGTATTCTTGGCACAGCTGATGATCTGCCTCCGGACGGTATCATAAACGATAATGACAGAACATTCACCGGAAAGGCAATTCCGGATTGGACAGGGGGTATTACCAATACACTATCGTTCAAAGGATTTGATCTTTCGGCTTTCTTCCAGTTTGCAACAGGTTTCCAGATCTATAACAACAACCTTGCATTTGCAGAAGGTCTGAATAGTGTGTTTGCTCCGACTATACGTGCATGGGAAAACAGATGGCAGAATGAGGGAGATGATACCAATATTCCCAGAGCTGTAAGAGGAGATCCAAATGGAAACAGATTGGATTCAGACAGATATGCTGAAGATGGTGATTACATCCGATTAAAGACTATATCTATAGGGTATAATCTGCCAAAATCACTGCTGGATAAAGCGAACATAAGCAGACTTCGGGTCTATGCTGCAGGGTACAATCTTTGGACGGCTACAGGGTATTCCTGGTTTGATCCTGAAGTAAGTACCTTCGATATTTCCAATACAGCACCTGGAACAGATTTTCTAACCTTCCCACAACCCAAGTCCATCGTATTTGGTATCAACCTGGGATTTAACTAATGGGATAAAACAGAGAAAAATGAAATATTCAAAATATATAGGAGCAGTTGTTGCCTTACTCATGACTGTAAGTTGCGCGGAATTTGATGAGTTGAGACCGTTGAATTCCATTCCTACGGAAAGTGCGATCAACAGTGTGGCTTCAGCTTCGGCTGCAATAAATGGCGTCTACAGTGATCTACAGGATGGAACACTGGCATTTGATGGATTCCTTGGATTAGCACAGTTGTTCTCGGATGAGACCGTATTTACCGGAACATTTCCGACGAGACTGGAATTTGGGAATAAAAATGTATTTCCCGCCAACACTACAATGGGTGCAGTTTTCACAGATCTATATGAAGTGATTAATCGGGCAAACAATGTCATTACACTTGTACCTCTTGTTGAAGATGACGCTTTTACACAAGCACAGAGGGACGACTTTGTAGCCCAGGCACGATTCATAAGAGGTCATATGTATCTGCATTTGGTCACCTTATGGCAGGAAGTACCATTGATCCTGACTCCGACCACTGATGTAGGAGAGGTATTGAATGTGCCAAAATCTTCATCTGCGGATATCTATGCACAAATCATCAGTGATTTCGAATTCGCGGAAACAAATTTGAGTGCGAACACAGGTCCGATCTTAGCATCCAAGCAGGCTGCTTCGGCATTTCTGGCCAGGGTAGCATTGTATCAGGGGAATTGGTCACAAGCTCAATCAAAGGCTTTGCAGGCCATAGGTTCAGATTATGACTTGACTGTAGTACCATTTTTAGGAGACCAGATCTGGAGTCTCAGTTTCTCTCCTACGGATGGCAATTCACTGGCCTTCTTTTACGGTCCTGCCGAACTAGGAGGAAGACATTCAATCGAACCTTCTCAACAAGTCATCGATGCATTCGAGGTTGGAGATATTCGGTTTGCACAATCCATCGATCTTTCAAGCGCATCAGTACCTTTTGGGTTGAAATATCCAAGCTTTAATGCAGCAAATGCTGGCGCAGCTACAGATCCGATATTTTTTATCCGGCACGCAGAAATGGTCTTGATCATTGCCGAAGCTGCGGCGGAACAAGGAGATTTTGATACGGCGAATCGATGGTACAATCAGGTGCGATTACGGGCAGGATTGGAGCCTTTTATTCTGGATGGTAGTAACTATGTTGATGCGATCCTTCAGGAGCGTTTTGTCGAATTTGCGTTTGAGGGTCCCTTCCGATTATTGGATTTGAGAAGAAGAGGAAAGGCACTTGAGCTCATTGGACCATTTGGTTATGAATCTTGTGATGATGTTTGGCCTCTGCCTCAAAGGGATATTGACAGAAACCCAAGCTTGCAACAAGCTTCTTGTTGTAATTGCTAGATGGTTTTATTATCATAAAGTTGTCAGAAAAGGAGGACAGTATCTTGAAAGAGGCTGTCCTCTTTTCTTTGTGCGCCCGGCATGGGGCAGATACTTGGAGGTGAGAGTCCTCTATGCACCCGGCAAGGGGAAGCATTAGCTGAACGGCAAGATCATACTCGTAAGG
>JANQHF010000099.1 GCA_028282725.1 Saprospiraceae bacterium | reverse complement strand
GAACCGTACGTCCGGTGGTGTGAGAGGGTAAAAGTAGAACATACTCCTTTGCGGGTTCCCGTAGGTCTAAAAGATTGTTTTACTTTACTCTACTCGATCCTACCATCTATCTATTATGTGATCCTTCAGACCCCAGAATGGGATCTCTCTTCTTCAATGAAATGCTCAATGGAACATTTCGGATACGCGGATCTCCTTACTTTCTGCCAAATGGATATAAAAACCTTCACCGGATTTTCTTCCGAGTTTGCCGGCGAGTACCATATTGACCAGGAGCGGGCAAGGCGCATAATAGTCACTGCCCAATCCGTCTTTTAACACATTCATGATATTCATACACACATCCAGACCGATGAAATCGGCGAGGTGTAGTGGTCCCATGGGGTGAGCCATTCCCAGTTTCATGATGGAATCGATTTCCCTTACTCCTGCAACACCCTGTTCCAGTGCCTTGATCGCTTCATTGATCATGGGCATCAAAACGCGATTGCTGATAAATCCGGGATAGTCTTTGACCAAAATCGGAATTTTGCCAAGATTCTCAGCAATACTCACGACCTGGCCAGCCACCTCCTTACTAGTATTGTATCCCTGAATGACCTCTACTAATTTCATGACCGGCACCGGGTTAAAAAAGTGCATACCGATTACTCTTTCAGGATTTTGAACCACCGTAGCAATTTTTGTAATGGATATGCTCGATGTGTTGGTAGCCAGTAGACAGCCGGGAGATGAATGCTGGTCCATTTCTTTGAAAATCCTGGTTTTTGTTTCTTCATTTTCCGTTGCCGCTTCGACGATTAAATCAGCTTGTGCCAGACTGTCTGCAATAGATGTATGAGAGCTGATATTGGACATGGTGCGATGTACATCCGCCTCCGTGATCCTATCTTTTTGCACCATGCGTTTCAAATTTTTTTCAATGGTGGACAGTGCTTTGTTCAGCGCGGATTCGGAAATATCGATCAATCTGACGTCATACTCATTCTGAGCAAAAACATGGGCGATCCCATTCCCCATTGTTCCCGCTCCGATAACGGCTACCTGTTTCATAATTGCTGAATTTGTTCTATAAATTGGTTAAGTTGATTCACGATATGAATTGTCGTAAATAGTTGTGACTCTGTTTCAAGGCGGCTATTCTTTTTTCCAGGCTTCCTTCAAATGCTCGATCTTCAACCTCTACACAGACCGGACCATCATACCCGGCTGAGGTTAACGCTGAGAAAAACTTTCCCCAATGCACATCCCCCATTCCTGGCAGTTTTGGCGTATGCCATAGATTCGGATATGCCAGGATTCCATGTTCATTCAATTGTTCTGTGTCGATCCTGGCATCTTTGGCATGTATATGATGCAATCTTTCCGGAAAGTTTTTTATGGGATAGACCACATCCATGTGTTGAATGATCATGTGGGACGGATCATAATTCAGACCGAAGTTTGCACTCGGAATTTCTTTCCATGCCCTCCTCCATATATCCGGAGTGGTGAAAATATTCTTTCCCCCGGGCCATTCATCTCCGGTGAATAACATGGGACAATTCTCAATGCCTATTTTGATCCTGAATTCATCCGCGAGTGCAACGATATCTCTCCATATGCTGAGAAAGTCGGGCCAATTGTCCTCAATACTCTTCGAGGGGTCCCTGCCCACGAACGTATTGACTACAGGGATGTCGAGTCTTGAGGCGGCACGAATTAACTCCTTTATATGTTCGACAAATTTAATCCGCTCTTCCTGGTTAGGCGATAAGGGATTCGGATAATAACCGAGGGCTGAAATACTGACTCCATATCGTTCGGAGAGCTTGTGAATTACTGCTACTTTTTTCTGGTCCAAAGCTGTACTATCAATATGCGTTACACCTGCATATCTTCTTTCCGCCTTACCAGGCGGCCAACACATCACTTCAATACAGTCATAACCAATGTCACCGGCGATTTTGAATACTTCTTCCAGTGTCTGATCTGGCAAAATGGCGGAAACAAAACCCAATTTCATTTCAATTCAATTTTGAGATGCATTATAATTTTCGCAATTCCTTTTTTAGGATCTTACCCGTGGCGCTCATCGGTAAAGAGTCGATAAATTCGATCACCCGGGGATATTTGTAAGCTGCCAGTTTACTCTTTGTATATTCCATCAACTCATTTTCGGATATTTCATGACCATTTTCAACCACAACGTAGGCCTTGATTTCTTCACCCATGGCTACATCTGGTATTCCGATCACTGCCACTAAGGATACCGCATCATGCTTGATCATGACTTCTTCCACCTCCCTTGGATAGACGTTCAAGCCTCCCCTGATGACCATATCTTTGGTTCTGTCCACAATGAAATAAAAGCCGTCTTCGTCCCGGATTGCGACATCCCCTGAATGCAACCAACCATCAGTCAATGATTTGGCATTTGCATCTGGTTTCTTGTAATAACCCTTCATTACATTATGTCCCCGGTACCATAACTCTCCTTTCTGACCGGTAGGTACTTCTTCGCCCTTGTCGTCGACCAGTTTTACCTCAACTCCCCAAACCGGTGTTCCGATGGATCCGGGTTTGGTACCAATGTCAGCCTGGTTAAAAGTGACGATGGGAGAACCCTCCGACATTCCATACCCTTCTAAAATATTGACACCGAATCTATCTTTAAAATCGTGTAACACCTGTACGGGTAAAGCCGCTCCTCCGGATGCTGCCACCCGTAGATTTTTGGCGATTTTTAGATAATCGAATTTTTCTCCCTTATAGTTGAGCAATCCCCAGTACATGGTAGGAACACCTGCAAAGATGGTCACTTCATGTTGCTCCAGTAAACCAAATACATCTTCAGCACTGAATCTTGGCAGCAAGATGGAGTGGCCGCCGGCATACGCCACGGCATTCATGAGGCAAGTCATGGCAAAAATGTGAAAGAGCGGCAAGACGATCAGTGCACGGTCCTGGTCATTGATGGAGAACAGGTCGCGGGATATGCCTGCATTCAACAGGAGATTCGAATGTCTTAACTCGGCACCTTTTGGTTTACCGGTTGTTCCGGAAGTATAGATGATGACAGCAGTATCGTCGGCAGATGTACGCGATGTCTCAAAGTGAACAGGCTGCTGTGCCATCAGTGCTCCCAGAGCAGATGTACCGGATATGGAAGAGGGAGCAGCCTGACTGGCAGTGATTATAAAGAAATGTTCGCATTCATCAGCTTGCATAAATCCTTTGTACCCCATTTCACCCATGGGCAATTCAGCCGTTCCTTCAAAACAGAAATAAGCCTTTGTATCACTGTCACGAAGATGATACCCGATCTCGTCTTCCTTCAAAAGGACGCTCAAGGGTACGACAGTGGCACCACTCTTGAGTATTCCAAAATAGATAATCGGAAAGTAAGGGAGGTTAAGGCAACTCAAAGCAACCTTATCACCTGGTAGAATACCAAGAGAAACCAATCCGTTGGCTACCTGATTGGCAGCTGCATTAAGCTGGTTATAAGTCAAAGTTGTAGTGTTAAAAGTAACGGCCGGACGATTCCCGAATTTGAATGCAGATGATTCCAATAAGACAGATAGGTTCAACATAGTTTCCCTTGTAATTAAGAAGGGGTAAAGTAAGAAATAGGCCAACAAGCGACCAAATAATCAAAGAATAACTATCTTCTGAAAAAAAGAAAATGACTGATTTCAATTGGTCCATCCTTTTACTGGCTGCCCTTATTCCGGTCATCGTCGGTTCGATCTATTATCATCCCAAATGTTTTGGCTCAATGTGGAAAAGAATTTCCGGAGTGTCATCAGAAAAGATGACTTCCAGGCAAGTAATTTCCCTGATCGGCTTGTCCTATCTATTGGGTCTGATCATGGCTTCGACCATTATGGGTTTGGTGGTACACCAACTCAGTATCTATGCCATTTTTGAAGGAAGCCCGGGTTATCTCGAAACGGGAAGTGATCTTCAGAAATATCTGACAGACTTCATGAGTGACTATGGGAACAATCACAGGAATTTCAGACATGGGGCCATTCATGGAGGGTGGACAGCAATCTCATTTGCATTACCCCTGATCGCCATTGTAGGCATGTTGGAAAGAAGGGGTTGGAAATATATAGGCGTGCATTTCGGGTACTGGTTTTTGACTTTGATTCTGATGGGAGGACTCATTTGTCATTTCCTTTGATACTATCGGAATGAGTCTTCATTTCCTGTCTGATGAAGGTCAAAATCCCCTCTAAATCTGCAGGATGAAAATGAGTGAAGTCTTGTTGATTCTTAAACCAGGTGATTTGTCTTTTTGCATAGTTTCTTGAGTGCTGTTTTATTTTAGAAATGGCTTCTTCCAGGGACGTATTACTTTCCAAATGGTCAAAGATTTCCTTGTAACCCACCGTATTGAGACTATTCAGGTCGCGAAACCGATGTAGTAATTTGACCTCATCGACCAGACCTCTTGCAATCATCTTGTCAACCCTCGCGTCAATCTTTTCGTACAGTTCTTCCCTTGGTAATTCGAGAGCGATCATGATCGATTGGAATGATCGTTTGTCGGCGGTTTTCCCGGTAAAGAATGAATATTTCTTTCCGCTGGCACGAATCACGGATAAGGCCCTGATCAAGCGATGGGGATTGTTCATGTCAACCGATTGGGCATATTCCGGATCCAATTTCAATAATTCTTCCTGTATCGGTTCGATACCTTGCTTCAGGTGGATTTGGTTCAATTCTACTTTGATCTCCGCCGGGACAGGAGGAAATGCATCCAGGCCTTTTGTAAGCGCTTTTATATAGAGACCAGTTCCCCCAACTGCAATAACGACATTGAGATCAACAAATAAATCATTCAATAGGGACAAAGCTTCACGTTCATAGTCGCCCGTATTATATGGGTCCTGTATCGATCTGTGATTGATGAAGTAATGCGGAATTCCATTTAGGCTTTCCAAATCAGGCTTGTCGGTTCCTATATTGAGTTCAGTGTAAATTTGCCGGCTATCTGCGGACAGGACCGGACATTCAAAATGTCGTGCCAGTTGTAATGATAAACGAGATTTTCCACTGGCTGTCGGTCCTCCTATTACGATCAGATACTTCTCTATATGTGAAATATGTGTAGCTTTAAAAAGTAAAGATACTTTGGAAAAATTAGATCGAATACCATGGGTAAAATTTGTGTTTTTTATTTAGCGATCATCGCACTTGCTATGTCTTGTGACACCGTACCCGGTCAAAACAAGTCCCAACTGGAAATGAGTGAACAGACAAAGGCTGAATATGCCATCGCTATTCACGGTGGTGCCGGAACGATATTAAAGGAGAATATGACGCCAGAAAGAGAAATGGAATATCGCCAGGCCTTAAAAGAAGCCCTGATAACAGGCGAAGCGATTTTGCAATCAGGTGGAACTGCTCTCGAGGCAGTCGAAAAGACGATTCATGTTTTGGAAGATTCTCCCCTGTTTAATGCCGGAAAGGGAGCAGTATTTAACAATGAAGGGCAGAATGAACTGGATGCTTCCATTATGCAAGGTATCGATCAAAACGCGGGGGCGGCAGGTGGTTTGCGGACGGTAAAGAATCCGATTTCTGCAGCTATAGCGGTCATGAATCATTCCGAACATGTTCTGCTCACCGGAAATGGCGCAGAAAGATTTGCGAGAGATCAAGAATTGGAAACGGTAGATCCGGAATATTTCTATACCGAAAGAAGGTGGGAAGCGATGCTGAGGGCCATCGAAGAAGAAAAAGGAGTCGAGCTGTCAGAATCGGATGGATTGGAAGGGAAGAAGCATGGAACCGTAGGGTGCGTGGCATTGGACCAATATGGAAACATAGTTGCCGGAACTTCAACGGGTGGCATGACCAATAAAAGATACAATCGATTTGGGGATGTTCCGATCATAGGAGCAGGAACCTATGCAGATAATGCTACCTGCGGTGTGAGTTGTACAGGTCATGGAGAATACTTCATTCGGTATGCTGTAGCACATGATGTACACGCAAGAATCAAATATTTGAATCAATCACTTCAAGAAGCAACGGACGAAGTCGTCCATGGCACACTTGTCAATAAGGGAGGAAGTGGTGGCCTGATCGCAATAGACAAGTATGGAAACGTCTCAATGCCTTTTAACTCACGTGGAATGTATCGAGGTTATGCACGCCCCGGAGAAATATACATTGCGATTTATGATGACGAAAAGCAACCTTGACGGCTTACCTAGGCCATACCTGTTTCCTTTTCGCGTATAAACAATGCAATCAGCAGGCTGAAAATTAAATTTCCAATTGCTCCTCCGAAAAATGAAAGAGGAAATTTGCTCCATGTAAAAGGATAACCACCGCTTTGTAATTCTCCGCTTTCTCTCTGTTCACGCAATTCTTCCAATATCGCCTCTTGTTCTGCCTCGCTTTGTCCGGTTAATCCGGCTGTCATTTTGACCGCTGACTCCTGCATTTCAATTTCATACTTCTCATAAGCCGTTTTCATTTCTTCGTCATTTCCATAGAGAATGATCCCAAATGAAATTGTAATGACGCTACTTAACAACAGAGCTAAGAAAAGCTTTTTTACCGCCTGTCCGTAGCCCAATCGCCCTTCATCCGGATCCCGCAGAAATTTGCGACCCAGGTAGATCAAAATAATGGAGTTGATAATAATACTTGCCAGCCAAAATTTAAATGAGAAGAGGATCTCTATGTCAATGGCGTACCTTGTTAATAAGGAAATGACTATTCCAATAGCTGCAAGGATCAACCCCAGTTTAACCACGTTATTCATAGAAGGAAATGCTTTAAGTCTGTTTGATTAGATTTTACGGAAAGGTATATATTTTTCGATATATGGGCAATTATCAGTGCATTCATCCCTGTTGACGTATTTCTTCAGATAAATCATATGTTGACCCTTGCTCAACACCTGGGTAGGGAAGTGACATAGCAATCCTTGTTCGTGCATATTGGGATGTGTATAAAAGTAGCAACTCAGGCTGTCTATATAAGATGTGCTGTCAATTTGAAGTTCATAGTTCTTCATAATTGCTTCCTGAGCCAGGACCATTTTGGAGTTGATGAATTCCTTCCTCAATCCGGAGTATTTTGCTTCGATCTCATTTCGTAAGTCAGGAATGTCATCTTCGGTCAGACTTTGATAACGGTACAGGTCCTCCTGAATGAGTACTTGTTCGGCAGAATCAAGACTCGATGTCCGACCTCTGAGGACCTTTTGCATTCCTCTTATTGCTGCAACTTCTTCCTTGATCAATCTTTCTATTTCGGGGTCATTAACTTTCTTTTTTGAGAAGATCCTGTGAATGAATCCCGTTTTTTTAAAAATACTGAAATCAGGATTTTGACGGGACAAGAGCCTGCTGTCACTGATTCGGTACTTCAGGAAAATTTTTCCGGATTCCTCAGCAATCTCATACCGATTTAAGGAAGCCGTTCTGATTCTTGTTTTTTTAATCGGAATTTCACTATCCGAATAGGTCAGATTGTGTTCCAATCTCAGATCGTCATAATTATTCCAGTTTACAGAGTATTTATCAACCAATTGGGGATATCGCTCATCGCCGTGGAATGACGGAATGAAAGAATACCGCTCGAATGAAGAAAGCCGAAATCCAAACAATAGGATCAAAACATATGGTAGAGCAAGAAAGAAAAGAGTTCTTGTATAACGATTGTCAACAAAATTAAGCAGCAGTGGCCTGTAAATGAAGGAAAGAGATATCGTCGTATAAAACCGATAAATCCACAGATATACCACTGAGAAGGACTTATCCTTTACGCGTTTAAACCCTCCGAGTGTAAAAAAATCAATGAGGACGAGTAAGCCGAGTCCATAGTAGATAAAGGTGAATAGAATGAATACAAGTGGTGGCTGAGTCCCTTCTACATTGAAGATTGAACCCGAGATGCTGATGACGGCAACGTAGACAATGTTGAAAAACATGAACGAAAAGAACATAAAAAAAAGCAGGAATGTAAATGAAAACAGGACGCTGCTCAATTTTTCAAGTCGTTCGATGTAATCATCAAAACTGCCGATTCGCCGATTGAAAAATTTGGTAAACACCTCGGAGTAATTCAATTCATTAAAGTCGATATCCCCGGAAACATATCGTAATCCTATGGCACCGATCCAAAGTCCCCGAATGATAATATGGATCAATAAATTGACCATAAAAATCCCCCATCCAGCCCATAGGATGCTGATAAATATTTCACCGTAGAAATCAAAGGGAGGTACGGTATTCGTATCCAGGTAATAGGAAAAATTGCGGATGGTCCTGCGGCTTTCCCAAATTCCAAAAAGTGCCAATCCACTGATCAGCAGCTCCAATTGCCAGCTTTCTTGTTGAAGCTTTTCAAGCCATTCTGAAAAAAAGGACTTCTTGGATTTGCTCGGTTCGGAGGATTTAAGCATGCTTCTTTACGTCAGGGAGGGTGAAGATAAATAACCTATTTTGAATTTATGATCGGATGATCGCCAAATATAGAATGTGACCAGCGCCAGAACGGCCGTGGCGAGAATCGATCCCTCCAACCCGAATTCTCCACCAGTTAACAGATCATTCCCCATTTCATCTATGCGGATCCAACTATAGAGATCCAACCCACTGACTTCAAATCCGAAAAACGATCCCTGAAAGAAATTCCAGGATATATGCAAACTAGCAGGTGCCCAGATCATTTCTGTTTTTATAAATAAGGCACCCAGCATTACACCTGCAAGAAATATATTCAAAATGCTTACGATGCCAATATTGGGATTCGCACCATGCAAGATTGTGAAAGCCAAAGCGCTGATGATCACTGCAGCTGTTACATTAAACCTTTTTGCCAGGGTAGGCAGCAGGAAGGATCTTAACATCAATTCCTCTACTGTAGCCTGAACAATAAAAAACAACAAAAATCCCCAGAACAGATAGCGGTCAAATTGGATTTCCTGTATGGTGATCAATCGAAACACCCATAATATGCAGAATGGGATACCAATCATTGCAAAACCAATGACGAATCCGTAGGACCAATGGCTGAGTGCATATCTTCTTTTAAAACCGGAGAATGCCGGACTTCTCCTGAATATGTATTGATGCACGAGCAGGATACCCGCTACAGATCCGATCAGAAGCGGGATATAATCATAGATCAGGCCCTCATAAGGTTCAATTGTCTGCTCAGGAGATTCGATTCCCATGTTCAATATGGAAATTGAGGAAAGGATACTTCCTATGATAAAATAAGTCAGGAATAATGTTGCGAGAAAAACAAGAATTTCTACGAATGTCCACCCCGTTTTTTTCAGGTATTCCATATCACTTAATAACTAAGTTTCGGATGACATTCAAAAAAAGGGACGGCAGGAATGCATTAAATGGCTTGAATAATGTCATACTGTGTAATGACATGATGAAGTCCACTCTTATCCCGGGTTATGACAGCCGGCACTTCACGAGTGATGTATCGATTTAAGTCTTTAACAGCGATTTCTTCCGAAACCGTTGGAAATGGATCAACCATAATTTCTGAGACTTCTTTTTCAAAGTTGACGACCGGATCTTCCAGGATAAAGTTGAGAATCCTGGTTTCTGTGATCGCCCCTATGATCGCATTTTCCCTGATAACGGGCATTTGAGAAATATCGCTCTCCTTCATCAGATTTAATGCCCCTCTGATTTTTTCATTACTGTCGATGGAAATGAAAGACTTATCTGTTTTCAGAGTAATCAAATCCTTGACCTTTAGATCTCGTTCAAGGAAGCCTCGTTCCAGCATCCACTCGTCATTGTATATTTTTCCGACGTATCTGCTTCCATGATCATGAAATATGATGACGACGACATCATTTTGAGTGAGGCGACCCTTCATTTGCAGCAATCCTGCAAGTGCCGACCCTGCGCTGTAACCCAGTAGCAGGCCTTCCTCCCGGGCCATTCGTCTTGCTGCTACAGCCCCTGCCTTATCAGATACCTTTTCAAAATGATCGATCAGGTCAAAGTCAACGTTTTTTGGTAAAATATCTTCACCAATCCCCTCTGTGATATACGGATAGATCTCTTTTTCATCAAAGACTCCGGTTTCATGATATTTTTTGAAGACGGAACCATAGGTATCTATGCCCCATATTCTAATTCCAGGATTTTTCTCTTTCAGGTATTGAGCAGTGCCTGAAACAGTACCCCCGGTGCCAACTCCCACTACCAGATGAGTAACTTTGCCTTCGGTCTGATTCCAAATCTCAGGACCGGTAGATTCGTAATGAGCCTGCCGATTGGCCAGGTTATCATATTGGTTGCACCAGAAGCTATTTGGTATTTCCTTACTCAGTTTTTCGGCTACTGAATAATAACTTCTGGGATCATCAGGTCTCACGTCCGTAGGACACACAATGACATCCGCACCGACGGCTTTTAGAATGTCGATTTTCTCCTTCGATTGCTTATCATTCGTCGTAAAAATGCACTTATATCCTTTCACGGCAGCGGCAATAGCAATGCCCATTCCCGTATTCCCGGAAGTACATTCTATAATTGTACCTCCGGGCTTCAAAAATCCATTTTGTTCTGCGTCATCGATCATCCTGAGCGCCATGCGATCCTTGATCGAGTGACCGGGATTATAGGTTTCTACCTTCCCAAGTACCAACGCAGGAACATCCTGTACGACTTTATTTAGTTTGATCAGGGGTGTGTTCCCGATTGTTTCAAGAACATTGTTTTTGATATCCATCTATTCGATATAGGTCATTTCTACCAGAAACCTCTTATCCAGAGCACCAAGGGCCTGCGCTACAGAGGACGAAATTACAACACTTATATCTTCGGGGTAGGCTTCTCTTGGTAATTCTCCGGCTACTGTTGCATTCACTGACCGTTTTAACATAGGATTATATAGAGAAATTTTACTATTGACGCGTGCTGTGGGATGCATTACAAGCAGTTCGCTATAATTGGCGGTATTCCGTTCGCAAAATGCGATTCCTCTCTTTTTTACAGATTTGGGAGCAGTGGATTCAAAAATCTCTATTTTATTCATGCTGGCAGTTGTTTGCAGAAAAATCGAATCCATCTCATCGTTCCGGAAGATGGAGTCCTGCATAATGGATTCATCTATAAAATCAGCAATTAGATACGGCCATTCAAACCAACCCACGATCAACTCTTCCGAAACTGTCACATCAAAGGAAGATTTTTCATTCATGGACATGATCGTTTCAACCGGTATTCCGATCAGTCGACTGATCTTATACAGATTATCTCCCTTTTCAACCCTGTATCGAAGTGAAAGGTCTTTAACGGAGATTTTGCCCGTTTTGATCTTGTGCCTGGCAATAGGTAGCGTGAGTACTTCACCGGGAATGAGAACATTGCTTTCTCTGTCATTGTAATACATCAGTTCTTGAATACTAATCCCGGCTGCCACGGAAAGTCCATATAGCGTTTGTCCGGATTCAACATGAATATGAATGGACATGGAGAAAGAAGAATTATCTGATAGTGACAGGTCTGAAATCTGCCCATAAGAGTTTAGACTGAGTAAACAACCCAGAATCCAAAAGCATAGGTTCATAATAGGTCTCATGGACTGATATTGAGCCATAAATATATTAATAAAAAACGTAATATCTTAACGATTGAGTTGTCAATTTTCTATTGACGGAATGGATATATTTGTAACATTATCAGACCATCCGGATCATTGAAAGCGATTGCTGTTATTCCCGTTCATCTCGAGTCCTCCAGGTTTCCCAATAAGGCTTTGCACGAGGTTCGTGGTAAATCGATCCTCAAGCATGTATATGATTCGGTACAAAAGTGTACGGCTCTGGAGAGAACGATCATAACAACAGGTGATCGACGCCTATTGGATATCGCAAGCGACCTGGGATGTGATGTTGTATACAGTTCGGGGAGCTATCGTTGCGGAACGGATAGAATCGTCGGATCTGTTCGGTATTTTCAAGATTACGACATCATTGTAAATGTCCAATGTGACCAGGTTAATATACCTCCGAAAATCATAGATGATTTGGTACGACACATGAGGAATGACCCCGGCATTCCAATCGCCAGTTTGAGATCTGCTTCAGCAAGTAATTCGACTTCCGTAAATGAGGTAAAAGTTGAAGTTGATTCAGATGATTTTGCTGTGGATTTTTACAGAGAACTTCCCCGGAATACCCGTGTTTATCATCATGCCGGCATTTACGCCTACACAATGGAAATTCTTGAATTCATTGGTGCTCTGCGACCAACAAAACGCGAGATAGAATTACATCTTGAACAACTTCGCTGGCTTGCCAATGATATTGCAATAAAGATGTACCCGGCAGAAGAATTGCCTGTTAGCATTAATGTACCTTCGGACATAGAAAAGATATATGACCATGACCGTTAAGCAGGCATATGAATACTTCATCTATAAAGTTGGACAGACCTATGAAAATCGGGAAGCTGAAAATATAACGAGGATTGTTTTTGAAGATCTCTTTTCAATTAGTAATTTCCAGAGTAATCAGAAATTTTCTAAAATTGATCAATTGGAAAATGTTTTGATCCGATTATTGGATGACGAGCCTGTGCAATATATCACTGGGATGTGCAACTTTTACGGTTATAATTTCAAAGTAAACAGGCATGTCCTGATTCCCCGTCCGGAAACCGAAGAATTGGTTCATTGGATTCTCTCTGATTTTAGAAATAATAAAAAGCAATTTGATGTTCTCGATGTTGGATTGGGAAGTGGGTGTATTGCTATTACATTGAAGAAAAAGTATCCAAGGTTCAGGGTTTTTGGAATAGACAATAACCTCGATACGCTCAATGTAGCCCGCATCAATAGCCGCTCTTTAGGAGCGGAAATTACATTTTATAATTTTGATTTTCTGGACGTGGATTTCTGGAATGCTTTGGGTGTGTTTGACATTATTGTATCTAATCCTCCATACATTGACAGGAGGGGACGAGATCAAATGGCTGACAATGTATTGAAATACGAACCTGAAGAAGCCTTATTTCCTGGTCCCGATCCATTGGTTTTTTACAAAGCCATCCAAAATTTTTCCAATAAACATCTCAGGACAGGCAGTGCGATTTATTTAGAATTGAATGAGCACTATGTGGGTGAAATTAGAAATATTTTTGAACCCGTTGGTTCAGTTGAGATTAGAAAAGATATGCAGGGTGTGGACCGAATGTTAAAGGTGATTAAAGTCTAACTACTCCACAGATATCAGTTCTGCTAATGCCTTTGGAATCGATATATTCTCATTCTTGTATTGAAGAATTATTTTATCCGATTGAATCTCCTTAATTCTAATTTCTGCCTGAGGGGCCAGTCCTAATTCCCACAGTTGACTTTCTACAGAATTACTGATTTGCCTGCGCGAAATTTTTGCACTTTGATCGGGCTGCATTTTCCAAACTGATTGATCGAGGTCGGATATTTTGGATGGTATTGGTGAGCCATGTGGAGCAATCGTCGGATACCCAAGTTTGGCATCGAGTTGATCCAGTATTTCGACCGGCAGCAAGTGCTCGTATTTCTCGGCATCTTCATGAATCTCGTCATCACTTAAACCCACCTTATCTACCAAAAAAGTTTCCCATAATCTGTGGGCTCTCACCAATTCCTGCGCTGATTTGTACCCTGTTGCAGATAGTGCATAACGGTCTTCTTTTTCCACGACTTTATTGTTTTCCAAAAGATGCCTCAGGTGGTTTTTCACCTTGTTTACAGAGAGATCGAGTTCATGGCAAAGTTGGTGAAGATGTTGCTTCAGCAATTCCTCTTTTTTAAATATGGCTTTAATGATGTCTTCTTGTTCAATTTGTGCCTTCAGCCTGCTTTTTCGGATTGCCCTGAACAGAATTCCCTTCTTGGGAGAGAAAACTACAGCCAGGAGATAAAGAAGTGTAACTACAACGCACATTGCCGGACCAGGGGTCGTATTGAAAAGGATGGCACCGATAAGACCGAGCACCGCCGAAAGAAAGCCAATCAGCCCGGACAGAAAGAGAACATTTTTTAATTTATTCGATAACAAGAGGGCAGTCGCCGATGGGGTAATCAGCATTGCCACCACCAAAATAATGCCTACAGTTCGAAGCGATGCTACGATTGCAAATGAGAGCAATAACATCAAAAAGTAATGCATTCCTTTGACGGAAATGCCCATGGTCGCAGCAATGGTCGGCTGGAAAGTGGAAATAAAGAGATATCGATAAAAGATAATGATACTGGAAATCGTAAAGATGGTGACCATAAAGGTGATGATGATGTCCTCATTTTGTACACCCAGGATTGTCCCAAAGAGAAAATCCTTCAGGTCAAGGTGTACTCCTTGCTGGTTATTCAAATATGAAATGCCGATTACGCCCAGTGAAAACATAAACGTAAAGACGATCCCTATGGCAGCATCATTTTTCGTTTTTACATTTTCCTGGATCCATGTCATGGCAATTGCCGAAAACAAGGCTGCCAATAACGTACCTGCAAAAAATCCGGTGGAACTGTAACCAAGAATAATGAATGCAACGAATATCCCGGGCAGAATGGCATGAGATATGGCATCTCCGATCAATGACATATTTCTCAAAACCATAAAACTGCCGATGGTCCCGCACATGATTCCAACCAAGATCGAAGCAATAAGCGCTCTGATGGCCCATTCTTCGGACATTACGGTCAATAGCTCACTCATAGAGCATAAATTTAGACATTTATAATTAAATATTTAGATAAGACTAAAAATATTTTGAAATTATGATTGCACCTTCCTTCAGTGCATATTTGCTCACAATAAACTCATTTGATTCCAAACGGCTCAAAACGTATCGAATCAATGCAAGTGCCACTACGATGTATTGGGCTCTTTCCCTGGGTAGATCCTTTACCAGTTGCCGTTCTTCAAATGATTTGTTTTGGACAATTGCATACAGTTGTTCTAATCTGTCCCTCTTGACCATTTCATGAGAATGATTCGATTGATTGGAGTCTGATTGCAGAAATATTTCGAAGGTGCCTGCACATCCGATCAGGGTGCAATTCATATCAGTAATGCTGTTCCACATTTCAGTCAGTGTACCTTCGAGATAATTGTACATCCGATCGTACGTTTCAGGAAGGAAGGGTTCCTTTTTGTGAAAACTGTGATACAATCTGGAAATACCAATGGGATAACTCTTCTGTAATCGCTTTTCGCCATTTTCTACCCAAATGAATTCCACACTTCCTCCACCGACATCCATTATGAGGAAAGAACCGTGGCTCATATCCACAGATAGCTTAACGCCCTGGTAGATGAGTTCGGACTCTTCCTGACCTTCAATAATATGTACATGCCATCCAAAAGATTCCTGAATTCTTTGATGAATCATCGGTCCGTTCGTGGCAGATCTCAAGGCATCCGTGGCGATGACGGCTACCTCAGTGCATGTGTTCTTTTTGATCTCCGAATGGAAATGCCCCAGGGCATGAAAGAGACGATCCAATGCGGTATCAGATATCGTATGCATCCCGGATTCCCCCAGGAAGGTATAGTACCTCTTTTTGTAAATAATTTTTTCAATGGATTGACCATTTACCTCTGCGATCATGAGATGTGTTGTGTTCGTGCCAATATCGATTACGGATCTCTTCATCTTTTAGTTGATGCGATGTGAATACCGGATACCCAATAAATAATTTTGCAGGGCCGAATAAACACTGTCCTGCGAGCGCCGGTATGACTGTACCAGGGATCGTTCGAGTTTAAGATTCAATCTTCCCTTATTTCCCAGCGCATAGCCGATCCCGAAAAATACGGACCAATCCCAATTGCGATAAAGATCAGGATTCTCTTCAAAATCCCGGAGGTCACTCTCCACAGACACGAGGGCAGCAGGAATAAAACCGAAATGAATCAGGATTTTGTGATTTTGACTCTCTTCATGCCACCAATTCCCGAAATAATAGGAAATGGGGAATGCGAAGTAGGTCAAGTTCAGATGTTGACTATTCCCGCTGAAAATGCCTTCAGCACTTCCTCTTTGATCCAGAAAGATGGAGAAAGATATTCCCTTATTCTGCGAAAGATCGTAATTGACCCGGAAGCCACCGCTGAGACCGATTTTGTTGAATCCACTCAAACCGTCACCTTCCATTTGAGAAAGATTGAGTCCACCTGATAATTCGCCCTTGAATCTATCATCGTTGTAATCCTGGCTCAGGACCAGACCGGAGTAAACCATTATTGGAAGGATGAGGCATAATCTGAATTTTGAACAAAATGGCATAATTCGTCAATAATTATATATTACATTTATTCATCATATGTCCACACTATCGGATATATTCGCCGCGTTAATGTGAGTATTATGAGTCAAAACAAATCCAGGTATCAACTTCAAAAGCTTGTTGATCAACTTAAAGAGCATGAATATACAGTGAGATTTGAAAAGGGTAATTTCAAAACCGGCTATTGTATTCTCGAGGATCGTAAGATAATAGTGGTCAATAAGTTTCATGATATCGGCGCACGCATTGACAATCTGCGTACAATCCTGACGACGCTGATCAAGGCCGCCTGAAGATCCTGATCCTATATACAACTCGCTGAAATTGATATATTGAGATCACATAATGATCTCATTGAAGTTTACTCTTCTCGGCACCGGCACTTCTCAAGGCATCCCCGTTATAGGTTGTCGTTGCCCGGCTTGTATCTCAAAGGACAAGAGAGACGAGCGCTTCAGGTGCAGTGCATTAATAGAAGACCAAACGCACCGCATCATCATCGATGTCGGACCTGATTTCAGACAACAGGCCCTGCGGCATGAGCTCAGTGATCTCGATGCCGTCCTGATCACTCATGAGCACAACGATCACGTGATTGGTCTGGATGATTTGCGCCCTTTGATCTTTCGAAGAAGGACGCCGATGAAAATCTATGCCGAAGTCAGGGTGCTGGACGATATCCGCAAGAGGTTTGAATATGCATTCCAGGAACAATACTATCCCGGAGCTCCTAGTTTCGAGCTTTTACCCATTTCTCCGGGCGACCGATTGGAATGGGGAGAAATCACAGTTGAAGTCATCCGAACAATGCATGGAGGTTTGCCTATCGTGAGTTTTATCATTCAGGATCGACTCGCGTACCTGACCGATGTGAATCATGTCCCGGAGTACTCTGTTGAAAAACTCAGAAATATCGAAACCCTCATCCTGGACGCCTTAAGAAGAGAAAAGCATCACAGTCATAATAATTTGCAGGATGCAATTGACTTTGGAGTCAGCATAAATGCTGGTCAAACGTTTTTGATACATCTGAGTCACATGATGGGACCTACGGCTGACTGGGAAAAAGATCTTCCCGGGGACGTATTTCCCTCATATGACAATCAATCATTTGATCTAGACTAAGAATAACATTATTTTGTCTGTTCGATAAAATGGAGAAAAATTTGCCTTTGACAAAAACCATACTGACCACTGTCCTGATTTGTGTGCTTTCGGCATTCGTCAATGCTCAGCAATCTCCCCAATGGACGCAATATGCCCTCAATAAATACCTGATCAACCCAGCATACGGAGGACTGGAAAGATCATTGAGCATAACAGCGGGAATTCGGTCTCAATGGAACAAATTTCCCGGATCACCCAAGACCCAGATGATCAATGGACATCTTCCTCTTTATTATTTAAATGGCTCGGCGGGATTTACCTTGCTCAATGAAGAATTGGGTGCTTTCAACAGAACCTCGGTAAGTCTGGGTTATAATTTTGTTGTCGATTCTCCTGCCGGTCTTTTTTCTGCAGGTCTGAGGGTAGGGGTTCAGCAAATCAGTCTTCAAAATGAAGAAATCATTACTCCGGCGGGTATTTATATTGATGGCAACATTGACCACAACGATCCCAGGTTACTCAATGCTGATCTGAGTGGTTATGGCGCCATCTGGTCTGCAGGATTCTTTTATATCAAAGATCTCCTGGAGTTTGGTTTGACCATCGACAATGTCGGCAATACGGGTGAATTTGGCAGTTCTACATTTAATGAAGAGATATTGATTACCGCTTACGGTTCGTATCAATATCCCATAACGGATGTTTTATCCATCGAACCCAACGTACTGTTGAGGACAGGAGGGGCTCAACTACAACTCGATTTGGGGATGCTGGCCTACTACGACCAATTCATAGGAGGATTGTCCATCCGGGGATACAATGCAAATAGCCTGGATGCAGTGGGGGTTTTGGCCGGTGTACGTGTCAGTAAGAATATCAGAGTATCTTATTCCTTTGACCTGGGATTGTCGTCTTTGGGCGATTTTCACGATGGTACCCATGAGTTTTTGATCAACTATAATTTGAATAAACCCATCCGCACCGGTGAATTACCCCGCATCATCTACAATCCCCGCTATAATTAATTGACGTTTACTTTACAATAAGGAATAATATACCTGACTTTTGCACGTTTTTTGAATCGTAAAGAAATATCAGGTTGTATAGGAATTTTGCCCCTATTGAACATAATATAATAGCTGGGTTTTAAGTTTCTATTCAGTCTTAATCAGTATCAGAAGCAAATAAATCAGACTAAATGAATCTGAGTACCCTCAAAATTACCCTTTGCATACTCATCCCGGGGTTTCTTTTAATGTCTTGTGGCAGGGATAATACCGGTCAATTAGTTGGCTCAAAAGACCGACCTAAATGGAAAGGCGATATCAATCCTGTGGGCATGGTTTACGTTCCTTCGGGATACTTTACCATCGGCCAGAGTGATCAGGATATGTTCAGCACCTATTCTCAAAGACCGAAGACCGTTTCCATGACCGGATTTTATATGGACGAAACGGAAATTACCAATAACGAATATCGTCAATTCGTGGAATGGGTCAGAGACTACGAGGCCCACGAAATCATGGGTGACTATGTGGAGGATGACTACGGAAATGAAGACATTGATTGGGAAATGGAGTTGGATTATGAAGACGAGACCTTGGATGAAATGTTTTATACGAGGGATATGTCCTTAACGGGAAGAAGAGAATTCAATAATGACAATCTTACATATACCTATGATTGGATCGACTGGAAAAAGGCTGCCCGCAGCCGTTCCGGAGTGACGAGGAGTGAGGTGATCGAAACAAGAGAGGTTCGCGTATATCCCGATCCTTTCGTTTGGATCCGGGATTTTGCATATAGCTATAATGAGCCTATGACCCGAAAATACTTCGAACATCCGGCGTTTGATGATTATCCGGTCGTTGGGGTCACCTGGTCACAGGCCAAGGCCTTTTGTCATTGGAGGACGAGCTTGTGGAATGACTTACTCGAAAGTGATCAGGCGCTCATTGAAGATTTCAGGCTTCCCACTGAATTCGAATGGGAGTACGCTTCCCGTGGAGGTCGCGATATCTCACCATATGGATGGGGAGGATATTACGTCAGAAATGCCAAAGGTTGCCTACTGGCCAATTTCAAGCCCGGCCGGGGGAATTTTGCCGAAGATGGTGCCCAGCACACAGCTCCGGTAGCCTCCTACTTCCCGAATGACTATGGTCTCTACGATATGTCCGGCAACGTTGCGGAATGGACTGAGACAGCATATGTACCGGGATCGCAGAGCGTCATTCACGACCTCAATCCCGATATTAAGTATGATGCCAAACCGGATGATCCGGCCAATTATAAGTTAAAGGTAATACGTGGTGGATCCTGGAAGGACATTTACTACTTCCTGCAAACACAGACACGTGATTATGAATACCAGGACAGTGCAAAAGCCTACATCGGTTTCAGATGTGCCATGACCTTCCTGGGCAGATCCATCAACGATTTTTAATAGTTAGAATCAATTATATAATCAAAATAAAATCGATTAAACCTCAAATTCTTACAACTTAAAAAACAATTGCAATGAGTATGACACATTCATCTGGATTTAAATATTTCAAGAACCTCATCATTGGTATTGGTGCAGCATTAGTGATGATGGGAGCTTTGTGGAAAATCCAGTCATGGGAAATGCCTGAAATAGCGGGAATGAAAATTGACTTGCTTACCATTGGTCTTGTGACCGAAGCAATCCTATTCTTCTTCCTTGGCGTATTAGGGCCTGAGAAAGAATATTATTGGGAAAAATTATATCCTGGTTTGGACAAGTATACTACAAACCTGGCGCCTTTAACTGCCGGGACATTGGACTCAGAAGGTCCCAGCCGGGCATTGAATGCAGAAGTGGTCGAGAACCAGTTAGGTGGCATGCTTGGTGAATTGCAGAATATGTCGAAGAGTCTTGGATCGCTCAAGGCACTTCAGGAAATTGACTTCAGCGAAACATCATCTCAACTCCAGGCAGCGCATAATTTCTATACCAAATTAAATGATGCTATGCATACCCTGTCTGAAACTGTCGAAGACACAAAGATGTATAAGGAGCAAATGGCTTCTTTGAATCGAAATCTCTCTTCATTGAATGGAGTGTACGGCAACGTGCTGAATGCATTTACCGTACGACAGTAATTATTTTGACCATTAATTAACGAGGATTATGTCTATACCTAAGGAACCCCGTCAACTGATGATCAATATCATGTACCTGGTATTGACGGCAATGTTGGCATTGAATGTTTCTGCTGAAATATTTAATGCATTTAAAATAGTCGATAAAGGATTGATCAAATCCAACAAAGCTCTGGAGGAGTCCAATGATGCTCTTCCCGAAGCGATCAGAGACGGTGCAAAAAAGAAGAATACACTGGAGAAATATGCAGAATTGATAGATCCGGCAAGAAGTGCCGCCAGTGATTTGAATTTATACATAGATGATATCATCAATGAGCTGATTGACGAAAGTGGAAATATCAACGGTGTGGTTGATGACGAAGATTATGTCTTCAGAGAAGGAAAGAAAACAACGGACCTGAGAGGAAAGAAGAATAAGGATGTCACGACCCGCATTTTGGTCACGGAAGGCAAGGGTGAAGAGCTAAAGCAAAAGCTACTCGATTATCGAGCTGCGACGATTGCCATGGCTGATGAAGAAGACAGAGAATCATTTAATAATGAGATCCCTGCTATCGTAGATGATCAGACCTGGCGGGATAAATACAACGTTGCCGAAGGACAACAATCGGGAAAGGGGGGAAAGAACTGGTCTTTCTTTAATTTCAGACAGATGCCCGTACAGGCTGTTCTTCCCATTTTGAGAAAATTTCAAAACGATGTCATCAGTACCGAGTCCGCATTTTTGAATTACCTGGCTACCAAAGTGGGGACCACTAAGGATTTGGTAATTGACAAATTTACAGTGGTATCTGCTCCTGAAAAGACCTACGTCATTAATGGAGAGACATTTACCACGGATGTATTTATCAGTGCCTCGGCTTCCCAGGAATCCAATACAGGGATGACACTGAGTGTCAATGGCAGACAACTTCCTATCAATGAAGATGGTGTTGCCACGTTCATCCAGACTGCAAATGGTGTAGGGAAAAAATCCTACCGTGTCGATGGAACAGTGACCAATCCGGTGACAGGTGAAGTGCAGAGTTTTACAAAAACATATGAATATGAAGTTGGCGAACGTTCAGCTGCTATTTCTGCTGCAAAAATGAACGTGTTTTACATCGGCGTTGAAAACCCGGTAGAGGTTTCAGTTGCCGGCGTACCGAGTAACCAGGTGCAGGTGAGTATGGGTGGATCCGGAGGAGGAAACATCAATAAGAATAGCGACGGTACTTACACCGTAAATGTATCGACTCCTACACCCCTGGGACAATTCGCCAAGGTGAATGTTTCCGCTCCTGGCTTTAATGCCAGCAAAGATTTCCGTGTTAAGAGAATTCCGGATCCGGTTCCAAAACTGTCAAAGAGCAGGGGAGGAGCCATGTCAAGCGGAGAGTTCAAGGCACAAGGTGGAATCAGACCTGAATTGGAGCATTTTGATTTTGATGCCAAATGCGACATCGTAGGATTCCAGGTAGTAAGAGTACCTCGCCGGGCGGATGCTGAGATAGCCATCAACCGTGGCGGACGTTATGTCCAGGATTCTGAAAGAGTGGTAAATAAGGCGACTGCCGGAGACAGGTTCTTCTTTGAGAATATTAAATGTAAATGTCCTGGTGACCCTGCTCCTCGTGATTTGGGTACCATGTCCTTTACGATCAAATAATAACTTTTATTTAATGAACACTTTAAAATTCCTTTGTTCACTTGTCATCTTTGCACTGGTACTTCCTCTGACTGCGCAAGACGATGATTTCTTTTTGCGTGGTGAACAAGAAGATGATGAAATTCTTGAGTCCACGGAGTTCTTGTTGAACGAGAATGATGAATACCTGGATGACATCATATTCCGAACCCTGGTCGAAGACAATAGGGTATTGGACTATCCACCCCTGGATGAGATAGATGTGATGTGGCAAAAAAGAATATGGAGAGTAATAGATACTCGTGAAAAGATGAATCAGTCTTTTCGCAATGAGGATCGCCCACTCTTTGCCATTTTGAAGGATCTGGCTGACAATGGAGACATCAAAGTGTTTGAAGATGAAAAATTCAGGGAAGCCATTGGAGCTGACGACCTTGCGAAAAAACTGAATCGAATCGATACCGTAGTAGTCTACGATCCTGAGACGTACGAAGAGCAGATTAAAATCACTGAAAGTCCTGTGAATCCCGACGATATCAAGAGATATCGAATCAAGGAAGTTTGGTACTTTGATAAGAAGCATTCTTCTATGAAAGTCAGGATATTGGGAATCGCTCCCATCAAAGATGAATTTGATGAAGAAACCGGTGCCTATAAATATTCGATACCATTGTTCTGGGTCTATTATCCCAAGGCGAGGAGATTTCTAGCAAAAGAAAGAGTGCCAAATGATTTTAATGATCTCACTCCTATGTCCTGGTACCAGCTATTCGAAGATCGATTTTTTGCGAGCTATATTACCAAGGCCTCTAATTCACTGGGTCTGAGATTACAGGATATGCATCCTGATTCGGAATATGACCAATTACTGGAATCCGAATTGATCAAACAAGATCTGTTCAATTGGGAACACGATCTATGGACCTATTAGAATCCATTTAATATAAGATAAAATGAGGGCTGGTTAATGTTACCAGCCCTTTCTATTTGTGCGCCCGGCATGGGGCAGATACTTGGAGGTGAGAGTCCTCTATGCACCCGGCAAGGGGAAGCATTAGCTGAACGGCAAGATCATACTCGTAAGG
>JANQHF010000035.1 GCA_028282725.1 Saprospiraceae bacterium | reverse complement strand
ATCTCCCTGATGGATATGTGCATGACATATATGTCCGGAATGACACGGCATATTGTTCTCATATTTATGCGCGCAAAATGATCATTTATGATTTCAAGGACCTGAATAGTATCCGGAGTATTGGAATGCTCTCTTCCCCTGGGGCCAATCACAGCAATTGGCTGAGTGAAGATGGAAACACCTTAGTGATTGCCGATGAGACCTTGAATACTCCGGTCATCATCGCCGATGTGTCTGACAAGGAAAATCCAAGTGAGATCTCATCCTTTAAGTCCACGTTGTTGGCACCGGCCCACACAAATAGTATTGCCCACAATCCGTATATCGTGGGAAACAAGTTTGCAGTCATCTCTTATTACGATGATGGACTGCAGATATTTAAGATCGACTCAAGTGCATCGCCATTCCAGGCCGCATACTATGATACGGACACTCTTGGAAACAGCTACCAGGCACGTGGTGCATGGGGAGCATATGTTTTTTTGCCTTCGGGAAATCTTTTGGCTTCTGATATCGAACATGGTCTATTCATCGTTACACCGACTTTTCCTCTTCGGGATTGTCAATCAGATGTGTCTATCTCAGGAACATTCGATCATTACTGGGACTTTACTTCAAACAATCGGTTGGAAACGTCTGCACAGTTTGGTCCCAATGCCCTCATTACAATGAGTGCTCCGCAAGAAGTTACTCTTGAAGCTGGTTTTGAAGTCTCAGATGATACGGATTTGAGCATCTTAAACAGGGACAATTGCAACGGCACTTCGGCAAAAAAGATCATCGGAAAAGCGGCTGTGAAATGATCGGTATTGCCAAGTCGAATTTTTGCCTGAATTCATCACCGGTACAATCCGGCTTCATATATATTTCTACCTCGATAGAGGTATAATCGTTACTTTAGATAATATTCTTTTCCACGATGGAATTTACTAACGAACAAGTCAGATTGAATGACATACCAAGTGTGAGGGATATTGATTATGAAGGACTTGATCAGAACTATTTGACCGTCGAACTGATCGCTTTGGCGGTAGTGTGGTTCGTCCTTGGCATCATCGCATTTATTATCCTCGTCTTTAATATACCCGGCTGGCCTTCATGGGTCCGGATGATCATTTTCATTTTTTTCGTCTTTTTCATGATCACGACCTTCTTAATGACCATTTGGGGATTCAGGAGAAAACAATACGCTGTTCGCAGCAAAGACATCATCTACAAACAAGGATTGTTATGGAGATCATACAGCGTCTTGCCGTTCAACAGGATTCAGCATGCCGAAGTACACCAGGGTCCTATAGAGCGTGCTTTTCAACTCAGCAAATTGAAGGTATTTACAGCAGGTGGTTCAGGCAGTGACCTGACAATATCGGGCCTGCCATTCGAACGAGCTCAATCCATAAAGCATTTTATCCTTAGACAAGCGGGCAGAGATGAGGAGGAGTGAAGCGTTTGAATTGCCTCAACGGCAGTCCCAATTTGCTATCATCTTTATTGTCCTGCGTTTTATACGAAGAATCATTCGTCAGACCTGGCCCATTTTTCTGGCCCTTGCTTTGGGCCGCAGTAATTCGACATTTGACCTAATAGAATTTTCAATTGCCGGCCTGGGCATCATCGGTATGATCACGTCAATTGTGGCATATTTCAAATATTATTTTCATTTGACGGACTCTGAACTGGTCATTTCTCATGGTATCCTGAAAAAAGTAAAACAGAATATTCCTTTCGAAAGAATCCAATCCGTGAATTTCAGACAGACCTTTATCCATCAGTTCTTGAAAGTTACCGAGGTTGAAATTGAAACTGCTGGTTCTGCGCAACAAGAAACAAAGATTGATGCCATCGAAATTCCAATTGCGGAACAACTTAGAGAGAGAATTCTAAAAAAGAAAGCTGAAATATCATCGAAGGAAGACCCTGAAGAGTCGTCACAGTCCATCACTGAAGAAGATAGAAAAACGATACTCAGGCTTTTTCCACAACAATTGTACAAGGTGGGTCTCGTCCAAAATCATTTTAGACCCATAGGACTATTATTGGGATTGGCCGGCACAATGATCGGATATTCATACACCTATGATTTTGACGATGAGTTCTTTCCAAAAATGATCTATAATTCAGCAGAAGATTTCATGGCGGAAATCGCAAGTTTTCAATCGTTGCCGACTTTGATCTATGTCCTCATGGGATTGTTGGTCCTGATCATTGCTTCAGTCCTCTATTCGATCATAGTGACTATTTTACGGCATTACAATTTGCACTTTTGGAGATCGGGTAAAAAATTTCAATTGGTTCAGGGACTTTTGACCCGAAATGAATTTGCCGCCCTTGACAATAAAATTCAAATTTTAAATTGGGGACAAAATCCGTTTGAAAGACTCGTTGGCTTTTATAATATAGGTTTTAAACAAGCGCGAAGCGGCGATGAGACACGCAAGCAGAGTCAGTTTGGAATACCTGGTTGTCAGCAAGAGCATGTAGATTTTGTCAGGGATGAATGGTTGGGCGAAGACAGTGGCAAATTTGAAACATATCACAAGGTTTCCTTTCATTATTTTCTTCGCTCGGCATTTTATCTTTCACTCTTATTCGGTACGATAAGTATAGTAAACTTCTTATTTGGTAAACTCATCGTTGCTGTCATCATTGCGGTTATTTGGTTGATCCAAATTGGATTGCTGTGGGCGAATTACAAGAAAAAGCGATATGCCATCAACGACAGGGAATTGTATATAGGAGGTGGCACCGTTGGTTTTCGTCATTCTATCATTCCTTTGTACAAAGTCCAAAATGTCAGCGTCGTCCAAAATCCATATCAATGGAGAAGAAAGCTTGCTACCCTGGTTGTAAATACTGCAGGTGGTAGAATTCGGTTGCCATATATTATGGAAAATGATGCCTATTCGATCATGGACAGGCTAAATTATCACGTTGAAAATTCGAAAAAACCCTGGATGTGAAGTTATCTGACTCTTTCTACCTCGGCTTCCATCGTTGACCGGCTTGAATGATACGCCATCTCATCATATCCAAGAATGGTCTTGAAACCTTTAGATTTGAAGTAGGTAACGGTATCCGGCGGATCCATTTCACTAACCACCATACAAAAATCTCCTCCCCATGCTCCGAGGGATTTGATTGACCCTTCAAAATCAGGAAATCGCTCTTCCTTCACTTTAGGAAGTTTCAATTCACGGGAGATGATGCTTTCGTGTTCTTCAATAAGGATTCTGAAGTCTTTAATTCCCTCGCAGATCAGTGAATCTTCAGTGATCTGAGAAATCTCTTTTGCTACCTCTTGCCGTTTTTTGATTTGCTTGGTGTAGTGGATGATCCCTTCTCCACTGCTTTGTTTATTACCGAGATATACAAAGTAGACTTGGTCCAAACAGCCCGGATCAAAATCGACCTCCTGGTATTTTAATTCGTTTTCCAGCAACTGGTAGGTGATCGGAGATTCGGCTCCTGCGCAGGCGATATCATAACCGCTGCCATTGCTCACATAAAAGTGGAGATGAAAAGGATTGATGTCTGCCCATTGTGCCACGTTATAAATCACCGTACTACTCGAACCCAAGCCCCAATCTCTGGAAAACTCAAGCCTGTGGATTACCTTGAATCCATTCCAATTGTTCAGAAATTCGGTGTTGTACCGAACTGCGCCTTTTAATAATTTCTGGATAAATTTTGACACCTTGTCATCTGAACTTCTGATCGAAGAAAAATCGTAAAGGGAGATCTGAGCTTCAAACCACAATTCATTGTTATGGTCGTATGCTTCCCAAATCAAATCTGAACCACGGTGGGGTTTAACTTCGAGTATTTGGCCTAGCGAGGAAGGTAAGGCAAGTGCCTTGGCACCATCAAGAACTGCGTACTCTCCGAAGAGAAGCAATTTTCCATTTCCACGATATTTCTTCTTAGGCACAGTATAGACTAAAACAGGGTCGAAGATAGGATAATAAAATGTATATAAATAATAACCATATGAAAAATGTAAAAAAATTAATTCAATGCCCCTGGTATGCTACTGAGGGTGGTCTTTATGGCTGGATTTTTCGACTTCCGGTTGACCCGGACGCAAGGAATTTAAGAACTCCCGCACGGCGCTGTGTGAGACGATCCTATCCTTGAAATAGTCAATTGCGAGTTTGAATTCTCGCTCAGTTGCTTTCAGTTGATGAAGCACATTGAATAGGTGCATCTTCATGTGTCCCTTTTGTATTCCGGTGGTTATTAGTGACTTCACAGCTGCAAAATTCTGTGCCAGTCCGACGGATGCTGCGATCATCATGAGTTCCCTTGAAGAGGGATTCCCAAGAATCTCAAGGGAAATCTTAGCCAGAGGGTGTAATTGAGTCAAGCCGCCGATTGTCCCGAGCGCAAGAGGGACTTCAATCCAAAATTTAAAATATCCATTTTCGACCTTGCAATGGGAAAGTGATTGATACCTTCCTTCCCTGGACGCAAATGCATGTCCACACGCCTCGATTGCCCTAAAATCGTTACCCGTAGCCAATACAACTGCATCAATGCCATTATAAATTCCTTTATTATGGGTAGTTGCCCTGTATGGATCTATTTCTGCTATTCTTACGGCTTTTTCAAATTTATAGGCAAATTGAAGAGCCGTTAATGAATCAATATCACCCAAATCCTCAATCGGACAAGACACTTCACTTCTCACAACACAATCAGGAGTATAATTGGAAAGAATGCACATGATTATTTGAAGTCTACTCTCCGTGCCAAATTTCTGTTCATGTAATTTTATAAATTCCTTTGCGTATTTTTCCAATACGGAATTTATAAAATTAGCACCCATTGAATCACAGGTTTCGAATGCAATTCTAATTTGATAATAGTCTGGTTCTTGCTCAAAGGAAACCAGTTCAACAGAGGAAATTCCACCTCCTCTGTTTTCCATATTTTTGAGCAGGTCCTTACAGCTTCTGGCATACTCTTCTTTTGAGCTTTCAAAAAAACTATTTAGAATAGATTCGTCCAAAGCACATGAAAAGTGTATTTGTCCGATTTTTTCAGTGCCGGGCACCTCAGCTTTAAAACCCCCTCGAGACATCCAAAATTTGGCCGCTTTTGAGGCTGCAGCGACAACAGAGCTTTCTTCGATCACCATGGGAATGGCGTAGCAACGATCATTAATTATAAAGTTGGGTGCCACACTGAAAGGCATCATAAAGTTTGCAATCGTATTTTCACTGAAACTGTCCAGAATTTTTTGTACCGAAGTGTTATAGTGTTCAAACGATTGAAGTGTTTGAATCATCATTTCCGGATCGGAATGATATTCTTCTGCAATCCATTGCAATTTCTTATCCTTGTTCTTTTTAGAAAATCCTTTAACTGTTTTATCCTTGGATTTCATATTCCGGATTGATCGGATGGCTTAATTCTCAAATATCGCATTGCAAAGGCGTATCCCATGGTCTGTTGCTCTACAAATTTTTCAAGTTCGTCGTAATGACCCATTGCATGTTTTAAAAAACCTGCGGCCTGTCCATACACAGAATTAAACGGAAGAAGTTCGTTGTAATAGTACCCATCGAGATAATCACGAACACTTCCGGAAATTATAAATTCCTTACATAAAATTTCCTTCCTGGTAGCTATATCTTTGATGTATTGAATCATCTCTCCGGGCGTGTGACCCGAATAGCAAATCGGATCAATCTCAATTTGCTCCTTTGATCTCATCGCTTCCAATTTTGCAAAATTGGTCCCTCCAAAAGCCCCGAATTCCACGGCTGCAATCGGGAGGGTAAGTAAAGCTTCCAGGCTTTGGGGGCCCATTCCCTGTCCTACTTCCTTAATGACCAGTTTGAAATCTGCATATTCCAGGACCTCTTTGATCGCCTGTAGTGGTGTATAATCATAGATTACATCTCCTTCTGGTTGTATCCATTCCTGAATCGGATTGATATGAATGATCAATCCATCGGCTTCCAGTTTGTCAATGAGTTCATTGATAAGGGCTAACTTTTTGTCCTGTATCAATTCAATGATCTGTGCAATACCCAAATTGGCATATAGTGGTTGATCACCGATGAATCGTCTTACTGCAAAATCCCCCAGGTATTCATCCGAGTCCAATAGTTTTCTGCAAGAGCCAAGGCCCATTCCCAATCCAAAATCCTTACAGGCCCTGGCTAAATTTTCATTGATCTTCCTGGCAATGCCCGTTCCGCCTGTCATACTTGACACCCAAATCGGGTATTGATATGGCTTTCCCAAAAAATACCCTGCGATGGTCGTGCCCGGGCGAGGATGTTTGGCTAATAAGGGTTCATAATAAAAACGCTTGTCGTGCTCCTTTTCACTGGTGGCAGATTGAAAGGCAAGATCAATATGGTCCCTTTTTCGATCAACTAACTGCGTTTCCACAATATTGAAATTGTTAAAATATTTGGATTTATCAGGCAGCCAATATAGTACTTATCTGTTAGTAACATTCGGATGACATAATATCGCTAACGTCCGAATCGTTCATTTGTTTCTGAAAATATCTATCCCATGAGACGATTATCATTTATCTGTTCAGTCATTTTTCTTTCTCAAGCTGCATTCTCCCAGCAGGACAGGCAGGCCATCTTGCATTTTAATGAAGCGGTTATTGAATTTAAGGCCAAAAATTTCGAAGGAGCCGTTGAGTCATTTACCAGGGCGATCCGGGTAGATCCCGATTACATCAAGGCAAAGTACAACCGGGCCAAGGCCCTGATCAAGTTGGGCCAGTATGCGAAAGCGGCAGGTGATTTGCATGATTGCACGAATACCGATCCGTCTAATGCCTCTTATTGGAAGTATAAAGGATTTGCAATGATGCAGCTTAAGAATTATCCGGCAGCTATTAATAGCTACAATCAAGCCCTGAAGATAGATCGGGATTTGAGTGATGTCAGGATCAACAGGGCAGTAGCTTTTATGAATGAAAAAAAATATAAATCTGCTGCAGCTGATTTTAAAGAGGTTTTGTCATCCAAACCCTCCAATGGACAGGTCCTGTATAATTATGCCATATGCCAGGGGAAGATCAAGGATTTTGATGGTGCCCTTACTACCTACAAGAAGCTCGTAAAGCTTGGATACAAAGCTGGGATAGCTTCTAAAGAACGGGCAAAAATTCTGATCAACAGGGAGGACTACAATCGGGCCATCCGTGATTTGAACACTGCGGTACATGAATTATCTACGGATTATGAAGTGTTTTACCTGAGGGGATATTGTCATCTCAAAATGCAGGATCTTGAAAGAGCAAATGCTGATTTTGATCAATCTATTGCCCTGAATCAAAATCATCGTCCCTCTATCCAAAATAAGGCATTCACCAGTTTTAAACTTGAAAATTACCAGGAGGCCATCGACGACTTCACAAGAGTGTTGGATATCGAACCGGAAGATCAGGTCACGAGACTAAACCGGGGTCTTTCCTTACTCAAATTGAAGAATTACCAGGAGGCCTATGGAGACTTTAGCCAGATTATCGAAACAGACGATCAACACGCACTAGCCTATTATAACAGGGCAAGTGCAGCTGTCGGTCTGCAGAAAATGAATGAAGCATGTGCGGATATGAGACAGGCCGCTCGTCTTGGCTATGAAGAAGCGTTCAATCATATCCGCCAAATCTGTGGAGATCAATGACCCATGTCGATGATAAAGCACGCCATAAATAGACCTCAAATCCACGAGGTTTTCAAAAGTTGTGCGAAAATTGCACTGATTATCAATCAGTTATAAGCAATGGTTTGAAATTTAGGTGCATTATCGTTGCATGACACAATGATATCATCTACATTTGCGCCTCTTTTGAAAATCACAAGCAAAAATCGTGGATACACTAAGTTATAAAACACCCTCTTTAAGAAAGGAAGATGTTCAGCGGGATTGGTATGTCGTGGATGCAACTGGGAAAAAAGTAGGAAGGCTTTGTTCTCAGATTGCGACCATGTTGCGGGGCAAGCACAAGGCTTCATATACTCCTCATGTCGATAACGGTGACAATATCATTGTTATCAATGCGGAAAAGGTGTCTTTCTCCGGTGACAAATGGAATAGTAAAGAGTATTTGAGGTATTCCGGTTATACAGGAGGTCTCAAGAGGAGAACAGCCCAGGAGATGTTAGATAAAAAGCCAGAGGCAATCATTGAAAAATCAGTGAAGGGAATGCTTCCTAAGAATCGATTGGGCCGTGCCATGTTCAAGAAATTGTTTGTATATGTCGGTGCCGAACATCCTCATGAGGCTCAAAATCCTAAACCTCTTAACATATAAAATATGGATACAGTTAGTACAATTGGTCGAAGAAAAGCTTCCGTCGCCAGGGTTTATGTATCACCTGGCAAAGGAAAGGTGACTATCAATGGTAAAGATTACAAGGACTATTTTCCATTACAGTATATCCAGTATAATATCGAAAATCCTTTACAACTGACCAATGCCTCCAAATCCTATGATATTAAGATTAACGTTTCCGGTGGAGGAATCAAGGGGCAGGCTGAAGCGATCAGACTTGGGATTTCTCGGGCACTTTCTGAAATCAATGTTGAGAATCGTCAAGTCCTTAAGGAAAACAGGTACCTGACCAGGGATGCCCGTGTAGTGGAAAGGAAAAAATATGGAAAGCCCAAGGCGAGAAAGAGCTTCCAGTTTTCCAAGCGTTAATCACTTCCTGTTTCATTTTAATCAATAAGAAATATGTCAAAAGCTGAATATCAAGATTTGTTACAAGCAGGTGTCCATTTTGGGCATATGAGAAAAAAGTGGAATCCTAAAATGAGGCAGTACATCTTCGCAGAGAGAAAAGGGGTTCATATCATCGATTTGAATAGAACCCTGGAGTGTCTCGATGAGGCTGCCAATGCTATGAGGGCCATCGCAAAATCCGGTAGGAAAATCTTGTTTGTAGCCACCAAAAAACAGGCCCGGGACATCATTACTGATGCAGCCAAAAGTGTCAACATGCCCTATGTTACCGAAAGATGGTTAGGAGGGATGATGACCAATTTTGCAACGATCAGGAGGTCGGTAAAGAAAATGCAGAATATCGATAACATGTTGGCCGATAATAGTCTGACCAGCATTACCAAAAAGGAACGGCTATCCCTTCAGCGGGAAAAACAAAAGCTCGAAAGAGTTCTTGGCGGAGTATCTAATCTGAACAGGACGCCAGCTGCAATGTTTGTCGTAGACATCACCCACGAGCATCTTGCAGTTACCGAAGCGCTTAAGCTGGGCATCCGCACCGTGGCTATGGTGGACACTAACAGTGATCCAAGTCTCGTAGATTTTCCTATTCCGGCAAATGATGATGCATCTAAATCCGTGTCCATTATTACCGCGGTCATTGTTGATGCCATTAAACAAGGACTGGAAGAAAGAAAGAAAGCCAAAGCAGAATTAGAAGCTGCTCAATAATATTTTCCAAAATTATTCAAATCAAGTTATGAGTATATCTGCAAAAGACGTAAAGCACCTGCGCGATATAACAGGTGCGGGTATGATGGACTGTAAAAAGGCCCTCATTGAATCCAATGGAGATGTAGAAGGTGCCATTGAAGTATTGAGAAAAAAAGGGCAGAAGCTGAGTGCTAAAAGAGCCGAAAGAGAGGCAAACGAAGGAGTCGTAATCGCAATGACATCACATAATAAGAACCACGGTGTCGTAGTTAAATTAAGTTGTGAAACCGATTTCGTTGCCAAGGGAGAGGGATTCATAAATCTTGCCCAGGATATTGCAAGTGCCGCTTTGACCAACTTGCCAAATGAATTGAACCAATTGCTTGATCTCCCATTTGATCAGGATTTATCTATTGGGGAAAAGGTTACGGAGCAAATTGGTGTGATTGGTGAAAAGATCGAAGTAAAGGAATATCACAAAATAGAGACGGCACCAGGTGAAGGTCAGGTCATACCATATATTCATATGGGTTACCGTGCCGGTGTTATCGTATCCATTAACAAGGAAGGAACAGAATACGAGGAATCAGGGCGCAATGTGGCCATGCAGGTAGCGGCTATGAAACCGATTGCAGTAGACAGGGAAGACGTACCTCAGGCAATTGTTGATAAGGAAATAGAAATCGGTAAAGAACTGGCAAGAAATGAAGGTAAGCCTGAAGCCATGCTGGAGAAGATTGCCACAGGCAGACTGAATAAGTTTTTTAAGGAAACTACCTTGTTAAACCAGGCTTATGTAAAAGATAGTAAGCAAACGGTCAAATCATATCTGCAATCTATCAACGACGGACTGACCGTCACTGATTTCAAGCATATAGCGCCTGGATAAAATTTAAAAGCGACATCAAATCAGTGATGTCGCTTTTTTTAATGCCTAACAACTATATTTGCGCGCGATGTCGCTACAGTATAAAAGAGTATTGCTCAAGCTTAGTGGAGAATCTCTAATGGGCAATAAACCTTTTGGAATTTCAAGAGAAAGATTGGAACACTACGCTACCGAGATCAAGAGCATTATGGAACTCGGGGTTGAGTTGGCCATTGTGATCGGTGGTGGAAATATTTTTCGGGGGCTCGATGCAAGTGAATCAGGAATAGATCGGGCACAAGGTGATTACATGGGAATGCTGGCCACATGTATCAATGGTCTTGCCCTTCAGAGTACTCTTGAAGCTTTTGGGATGTATACCCGACTCGTTTCGGCCATTGAAATGAGAGAAATTGCTGAACCGTACATCAGGAGAAGAGCAACACGTCATATCGAAAAAGGCAGGATTGTCATTTTTAGTGCGGGAACAGGTAGTCCCTATTTTACTACTGATAGTGCGGCGGCTCTTCGGGCGAATGAAATCAATGCAGATGTTATTCTAAAAGGAACCCGTGTTGATGGTATTTATAATAATGATCCTGAGAAACATGAGGATGCAAAGAAGTTTGATGAAATTTCTTTCTCGGATGTCATTAACCTTGGCTTAAAAGTCATGGATATGACCGCATTCACGATGTGCCAGGAAAACAATGTTCCTATAGTTGTCTTCAATATCAATACACCTGGAAATTTGAAACGAGCCATTCTCGGTCAAAAAACAGGGACCCTTGTTTTCTGATCTGCAAATATTTAAGAATCCTGACGGAGCTTGATCTTGTCCACGATAAAGTTTCCCACTTTTTCTCCCTGGCTCACTCCATAGTAGATTGCAGGACGATAATGAATCCCTCCATATAGTCTGCTGATTGCCGCTTCATCCGATGCCTTGAGAAATGAAGGAAATGATCGAATCGGGATTCCATATTTTACTTCGGTATCATCATCGAATGAAAAGTTGTCCCCAAAAATACTCGTCAAGGCAACCGCCGCTGCTCTTGAAACCACACTGTGACCACTCGTATGCTCAGGAAAGGGCGGAGTCTGTAAAAATGGCACCCAATTCTCGTCAATGTGTTCGTTAATCACTGTTTCAGGCCGAACAAGACTGCTCCTGTATTTTTCATCCCAACAACTGATGAAGGCATCGAATAAAGCTATTGACGTCAGCGCATAAGCTTCGGCCGATCTTGCAAGATCCACCTTTTCTTTTCTGCAGGCTATTGTTGCAATACTCATCCAGTGTCCTCCTGGTGTGATTTTTTTGGTTGCATGCATCACATGACCCGTTACGTTCAAAGCATAGGGGTTGCAATCCCAAAAACTTGCTATCTCCTTATGTTCGTCTGTTGCATTGATTACGGCGTCATATACTTCCAGCGTTTCTTCATAAAACGTACTTCCTTTTTCAATGCTGAACTCTGTCGGCGGGCCTGGGACAAACTGTGTGGCACTGTCCAGGACGAAAGTTCTGATTTCCCGCCAATGCGGCTCAATTCCGTCACCGTAGCCGGGGGGCGTTGGTTTCCATTTTGATGGATCCCTGGTAATCGAAAATTTAGGGAAAGTCCGGGTCTGTTTATACATATCGGAATCCGACCATTCAATGATATGATCAGCAATCCGTTGCCCATATTCCAGGGACCTGTTCATGACGGATGACGAAATCCCACTGTTTTTCCGGATTTCCTGGAGGGCATCTTCTCGTTTGGTCAGAAACTTATCTTCTGAAAAGATGAAATGTTTACCAGTCTGGTAAAATGCCTCCAAAGCAGCCAATCCTGTCGAGTATGTTCCTTCCGGTGCCCGGGGAATTTTTTCCAGACCCGCAATCTGACCGGACAGACTTTGGTATGAGTCATTATCCCCGGCTATCACTTCAAAGGCAGCAATGCTGGCGTAGGCATAGTTTCGGCTGGCAACGGGAGGTGAAAAAATATCGAAGACCATAACATCGGTATAGTGCTGCATGGCTTTATGCAGATATTCCGGATCAGCAATTACCGTTTCATCATGTTGGCCCTCCTGGCATGAACTGACCATTACAAGAAGAAATAATAATCCAACGAATCGACTCATTGTTCATCTAATTTTAGCACCTGCTAATTAAGCTCAAAGTTGGACAACATTCAAGTGATTGATCCAATAGTTTTTCGACTTCCTGCATAGAGTTCGTAAAAGTGGTACTTACATTCGATCGCTCCGTTATACAACATACGCCTTTGTGATGTCTTTAATCCCAGTGATTTAATGGCCGTCTTGTTTCCGCTCAGAATCCATGCACTCCAGCCCATATACTTATTTTTCAGGGTATCGCCTAGTTCCCTGTAAAAAGATTCAATTGCATCTTGTGCCATTCTTTTTCCGTATGGTGGATTGGAGATGATCATTCCTGTCGTAAAGGGTGGATCTTCATCAAAAAAATTGACGGATCGAACCTTTACAGACCCTTGGAATCCCATTTCCCTGATCACTGCCTGCGTTTCTTTGGCCCTCCTGGCATCGATTTCAAATCCAGCCAATTCTACGCGTTCTTCCTTTTGATCAAGGATTGCACTCCTTCGCACTTGTGACCACAATTCCCGATCGAAGTTATTCCAGTTCATGAATGCATATCTCAGTCGATTTCTTCGAGGGGGTATGGCCTTTGCAATCATTAAGGCTTCCAATAAAATAGTCCCGGAACCACACATTGGATCTAAAAGAGGAATGGATGAATTCCACCCACTCATCATTACCATACCTGCGGCCAGAACCTCGTTCAATGGAGCAGGTCTGTTCTTTTTTCTATATCCTCTTCTATGAAGTGATTCTCCGGTGCTGTCCAGGGAAATGGTAAAATCCAGACCGCTGCAATGAACATCAATGATCATATCGGGATCTTCGAGATCAATATTCGGCCGCTGTCCGTTTTTCTTCAACCTGAAGACATCCAGAATGGCATCCTTGGCCTTTAGGGCCATATACCTGGAATGTGAGAATTGAGAGGAATGAACCACGCTATTGATCTTAAATGTCTGTTCCAACCCGAATAGTTGATCCCAGTTATAGCGACGCATCCGCTTGTAGAAAACCGTTTCATTATGCGCTCTGAATTGAAGGAACGGTTTAATAACGCGTAAAGCCAGCCTGGAGCAATAGTTTATCCTATAGAGTGTGGTCTGGTCACCATTGAATGATACGGCCCGGTTTAAAGGTTGTACGTCAGTACCACCAAGAGATTCAATTTCCCTGGCTAATATCTCTTCAAGACCGAAAAGGGTTTTGGCTATATATTTATCGCCATGCACCAATCAATTATTCAGCAACTCCTCATCTCTGAGCTGACGACGTAATATCTTACCTACGTTTGACTTCGGAAGTTCGGTAACGAATTCTACATGTTTGGGCACTTTGTAACCTGTAAGATGCTCACGACAATAAGCGATGAGTTCATCCTTTTTCAGGGTGCTGTCCTTGACGGTCACAAATATTTTTACCACCTCACCTGATTTGTCATCCGGGATACCTATGGCCGCTACTTCATCCACCTTCTCATGTCCTGCTACGACATCTTCAATTTCATTCGGGTACACATTGAATCCCGATACGAGAATCATATCCTTTTTTCTATCCACAATCCGGAAATAACCATCCTCGTCCATGGAAGCAACATCACCGGTATTGAGCCATCCATCGGCCGTAATGGTCCTGGCTGTCTCCTCCGGTTTTTTATAATATCCCTTCATCACCTGTGGACCCCTGACCTGCAATTCTCCCACAGAGCCTGTGGGAAGAACGTTGCCATTTTCATCAACAATGCGAACGTCAGTTGAAGGTACGGGTACACCAATGGTTCCGATGCGGATCCCTCCTTTTGGATTCGTCGTCACTACGGGTGATGCTTCTGTCATACCGTAACCCTCAGCAATTTTCGAACCTGTAATTTCTTCCCACTCTTCTGCTACCTTGCTTTGTAATGCAGTGCCGCCAGCATTAGCGATGTTCAAGGAGCTGAAATCGACCTTGGCAAATTCGGGATGATTATTCAGGGCATTGTAGAGTGTATTGACACCCGTCAATCCAGTAACCTTGTACTTTTTAAACTCGGAAATAAAAGCATCCAGGTCCCTCGGATTGGTAACTAATACTGACAGAGCTCCGATACTCATCATGGCCAGGCAATTACACGAAAAGGCAAAGATGTGGTATAGAGGAAGCGGACAGAGGATGATCTGATCTGATCCATCTCCTTCGATATATGGGTCAAGGAAGGCTTTGATCTGCATCATATTGGCAACGAGATTGCGATTGGTCAGCATCGCTCCCTTACTGATACCGGTTGTACCCCCGGTATATTGATGGACAACGACCTTATCCGGCCCATTTTCAAATTCGGGCAGTGCGAATCTCTTTCCTTGCTTCAGCGCCTCCTTGAAAGTTACTGTGTTCGGTAAATGATACTTGGGTACCATTCGCTTTACATGTCTGACAGCCGTATTCACAATTAATCCTTTCATAGCTCCCAACATCTCTCCGATCGAAGTGGTAATGATCGTTTTAATTGATGTGGACGGAAGAATTTTTTCGAGGTTGGCAGCAAAATTTTCAGCTATGACAATTCCCTTTACATCACTATCCACGAATTGGTGCTCCATTTCGCGGGGAGTATATAATGGATTTGTATTTACGATCGTTATGCCGGCTTTGAGACATCCAAATAATGCGATGGGATACTGAAGCAAATTGGGCATCATTAATGCTACTTTATCGCCGGGTTCGAGACCCCGGGATGTCAGGTAGGCACCGAATTGGTTGGAAAGCACATCTACTTCTTTATAGGTCAGAGATTTACCCATACAGGCGAATGCCGGTCTCTTGGCATATTGTTCGCATGTCTTGGTGATATAGTCCACCAAACTTTCAAACTTTTCTATATCCACATTTGCCGGGACCCCGCTCGGATAATTCTTTAGCCATGGTCTGGTGTCAGTCATATTCGATTATTTGGCCCAAATATACTATTCTGAACCATGTCTTTTCAATGGAATAAGTAGGTAAAGCCTTGTTTTATTGATGGAATAAGACATACATTTGCGCGCTAATTTTTTTTAACACCCTTTCGGGGTAAAAGATCCCGAAATACAAACCTGATTCTTATGTCTGACGAAAAGAATCTTGAAACTACACAAGAAGAAACTGTTCAAGTTCAAGAAGATCAATCCACATCCACGGTAGGATCAAGTGAATCCGGAAGTACACAAACAGAGGATTCATCAACAGCCACTATTACAGAAGAGCCGGTACCGGTCGAAACCGCCCACGATGATTTTGACTGGACCATCGGCAAACAGCGAATTAATACATATACCGACGAAGAGACAGCGAAGTATATAGCTGATTACGAGGAGTCCTTAAAGACCCTTCAGGAGAGCGTAGTTGTCACGGGAAAAGTCACATCTTTCAGTGCAGGTGATGTCGTCTTAGATATCAATCATAAATCAGATGGCCTTGTCAGTATGTCCGAGTTCAGGGACATGCCAGAGCTGGCAGTTGGCCATGAAGTTGAGGTCTACGTAGAATTGACAGAAGATGAAAGAGGACAACTCATTCTGTCCAGGAGAAAGGCGAAGCTGTTAAGAGCCTGGGAAAATATTGTTGATTCTTATGAAAACGGAACGATTATCAAAGGGTCAGTGATCAGTAAAACCAAAGGTGGTCTCATTGCGGATTGCGGTGGACTCGAAACATTCCTGCCTGGTTCTCAGATCGACATCAAGCCGATCGTCGACTATGATTCATACGTGGGCAAAACCATGGAATTCAAAGTTGTCAAAATCAATGAGGCTATAAAAAATGCCGTCGTCTCTCACAAGGCACTTATCGAATCAGATCTGGCAGAACAGAGAGAACATATCATAGCAGGTCTGGAAAAAGGACAGGTTCTGGAAGGTATCGTCAAGAACATCACCGACTTTGGTGCCTTTATGGACCTTGGAGGAGTTGATGGTCTGTTGTACATCACAGATATCAGTTGGGGTAGAATCAACCATCCGAATGAAGTATTGGAGTTAAATCAAAAGATCAATGTTGTTGTATTGGATTTTGATGAAAACAAGCGCAGGATCTCATTGGGACTCAAACAACTGCAACCACATCCTTGGGACATATTATCCGAGGAAATTGTTGAAGGGTCTGTTGTGAAAGGCCAGATAGTCAATATCGAGGATTATGGAGCATTCCTCGAAATCATCCCAGGTGTTGAAGGTCTTATTCACGTATCTGAAGTGAACTGGAGCACACAGCCAGTCAATGCCAGAGAGTTCTTTGAATTGGGCACTGAATACGAGGCAAAGGTAGTAACCATTGATCGCGATGAACGCAAAATGTCACTAAGTGTCAAACAGCTCTTTGAAGATCCTTGGGCCAATATCATGCAGAAATTCCCAATGGGAAGCAAGCATACCGGAGAGGTGAAAAATTTGACTCCCTATGGTGTTTTTGTAGAATTAGAAGAGGGGATAGGTGGGATGATCCACATTTCTGACCTATCGTGGACAAAGAGATTCAACCATCCATCCGAATACACTAAAGTTGGGCAGGAAATAGATATAACGATTTTGGATATTGATTTAGAGGATCGCAAGCTTGCCCTTGGACACAAGCAATTGGAAGAAAATCCATGGGATACCTTTGAAAATGTATTCCCGGTAGGGTCTTATCACGAAGTAACCATCATTCGAAAAGACGACCGGGGAGCAATTGTTCAGCTTCCATATGGACTGGAGGCATATGCACCGATCAGGCACATCAAAAAAGAAGATAATTCTGCGGCAGAGGTTGATGAATCACTTACCGTCAAAGTGATTGAGTTCAACAGAGATGATAAGAGAATAGTCGTTTCACACTCCAGATATCTCGATGACATCAAGAGGAAGGCTGATGATGAAGTTAGGAGACAGAAGGGAGAAGCTGTCCGTTCAACACGGAAGTCTATTAAAACCCAGAAATCAAAACTGGAAAAAACGACTTTGGGAGAATTGGATGTCTTTTCACAATTGAAGGATCAATTGAAAGAAGCGGAAGCCACTCGAGTGATTCCCGGGAAAGCTCCGAAAGAGGAAAAGGCTCCGAAAGAAAAAGAAGAGCAAACATCTGAAGCGGCCAAAAGCGAAGCACCAGCGGAAACTAAAGCTGTTGTCCAAGAAGACAAGCCAGTAAAGAAAGAGAAGAAGGCCGCGCCAGCTAAAGCAAAGAAAACAGCTTCCGATGATGGAGGGGATGATTTAAAGAAAATTGAGGGAATTGGACCTAAGATCGAACAAATACTGAAGGATGCCGGAGTATCCACTTTTGAATCCTTGGCGAAAAGCGAAGCCGACCAGATTCGCGAGATATTACAGGCAGCCGGCAACAGGTACAAGTCACATGACCCTACGACATGGCCAAAACAATCCGAATTGGCCTTCAAGGGAGACTGGGACGCCTTGAAAAAATTACAAGGTGAACTTAAAGGAGGGCGATAGTGTCCGAATGAGACGAGATAATCAGCCCTGGTGACAACATTACCGGGGCTTTTTGTTTTATTTACTTTTATATGGCACATGTAATAGTTATTGGTGCAGGATTCGCCGGTCTTTCGGCCGCCTGTTTCTTATCCAAGGAGGGTCATCAGGTTACTCTGATAGAGAAAAACGAATCTACGGGAGGACGGTGTCGAGCATTCTATGCTGAAGGATTCACCTTCGATATGGGACCTTCCTGGTATTGGATGCCAGACGTATTTGAACGTTTTTTCCAAACTTTTGGGCATACTACGTCAGATTTTTATGATCTCAAAAGGTTGGATCCATCTTACCAGGTGTTCCATGAAGATGGTGATCGAATGCTGCTACCTGCCAATTACGATGACTTGAAAAGTTTGTTTGAAAAATATGAGACCGGGAGTGGGGCCAAGTTGGATAAGTTCCTAACTGACGGCCAGCACAAGTATGAGATTGGGGTAGGGGAATTTGTTCATAAGCCTTCACTGTCGATTTGGGAATTCATGGATTGGAGAATCATCAGGGATGCGCTTAGGATGGACTTGTTGAAAAACATCAGCAAGGAGATCCGTGCAAAGTTTTCCAATCCAAAACTCATAAAGTTGCTTGAGTTTCCGGTGCTTTTCTTAGGTGCCAAGCCATCAAATACCCCGGCTTTATATAGTTTGATGAACTATGCCGATATGAAGCTGGGCACCTGGTATCCAATGGGTGGAATGGTAAAGATCCCGGAAGCCATGGAAAAAATAGCGAGAGAGATGGGTGTTCGCATATTATTGAATGAAGAAGTGAAAGATCTCCAGGTGGTCAATGGCAGGATTCAAAGGGTGCACACGCATAGTGCATCTTATGATTGTGATGCAGTGATTTCCGGAGCAGACTATCATCATACTGAGATGCAACTTTTGCCCGAAAAATATCGGTCCTATTCGGATACCTACTGGGACAAGAGAGAGATGGCACCTTCATCCCTGCTCTTTTATTTGGGCCTGGATCGATCGATTGATGGACTGGAACATCACAACTTATTTTTTGATACCGATTTCGATCATCATTCCCGCCAGATTTACGATTATCCTGAATGGCCTGATCATCCCTTGTTTTATATATGTTGTCCTTCCAAAACAGATCAGACAGTTGCTCCCCGGGGATGTGAAAATATTTTTGCCCTGATACCCCTGGCTTCAGGACTTCAGGATAATTTGTCAAAAAGAGAAGCACTTTTTGATATCTTAGTCGCCAGACTGCAAAAGCGGATAGGAGTGGATATACGACCACATATCATATTTAAGAAATCCTTTTGTGTGGATGACTTTAAGGAGTCATATCATTCCTTTAAAGGCAATGCTTATGGTCTGTCCAATACATTATTGCAAACGGCCTTTTTAAAACCCAAAATGCAAAGTCGGAAAATCGATAATCTTTTGTTTGCCGGTCAATTGACAACACCAGGCCCGGGAGTGCCTCCTTCTTTAATATCAGGAGAGGTGGCTGCAAAATATTTGAACCGTCAACTAAATTCGAATTAAGCTTAGGCAATGTTAGAGCTCTACAACAGTGTATGCCGAGAATGCAGTCAGATCGTTACCAACAGGTATAGTACATCATTTTCATTGGGCATTAAGATGTTTGCAGATGAATTCCGGAGTCCGATATATAATATATATGGCTTCGTAAGATTTGCAGATGAAATTGTAGATACCTTTCATTCATATGACAAGCGCTCTCTTTTTGACGAATTCAGAAAAGATACCTATAGTGCAATCGATCGAAAGATTAGTTTGAATCCAATTTTACACGCATTCCAGGAAGTGGTCCATCAATATGATATAGATCTTGAGCTCATTGACGGTTTCCTCGATAGCATGGAAATGGATTTAGAAAGGGACACTTTTGATCGTGCTACTTATGACAAATACATTTTTGGGTCTGCTGAGGTAGTGGGATTAATGTGTCTGAAGGTTTTTGTCGAAGGAGACCGGGAGGAATATGAACGATTAAAGGGACCGGCAATGAAATTAGGGTCTGCTTTTCAAAAGGTAAATTTTCTTCGTGACATCAAAAGTGATTTTATAGACCGTGGCAGGGTATATTTCCCGGAGGTCGAATACGATCAATTTACTTGTCAACAAAAGGTGGCCATAGAGCAGGAAATCCAGGATGAGTTTGATGAGGCATACGAGGGAATCAAGAAATTGCCCAGGGGTGCAAGGCTAGGGGTATATTTAGCATTTACCTATTACCAGCGGCTATTAAAAAAGATCAAAAAGTGTTCAGCTGATGAGGTGAGAAAACAAAGAATCAGGGTTCCGGATGCACACAAATTATTATTGCTTAGTACAAGCACTTTAAAGTACCAATTGCGGGCAATTTAGCGATATTTAAAATCTACATATTTCGAATAAAATTGATATTTCAGCAATTGAATCTCTTTTTTATAGATAATTTCATCTAATTGATCAGAATATTAGGTGCATATCAAATAATGCAAAAACATAAGATTTATTTTTCAACAAATGCTTGTTTAATTGGGCAGGATAAGGTTATCTTTGCGATCCCTTTGAAAATCAGGGGGAAGTTATTTGACATGATAGGATTTAAGGTAAGCGTAACGAACTAATTAATACTAGTACATGAGCTCGTCTAAATTACACAAGAATAGACGATCAAACGTCATAAGAATTTACTATGGAGAGTTTGATCCTGGCTCAGGATGAACGCTAGCGGGAGGCTTAATACATGCAAGTCGAGGGAGAAGTTGTTTTTCGGAATAATGGAAACCGGCGCACGGGTGAGTAACGCGTACACTACCTACCTCATACTGGGGGATAGCCTTTGGAAACGAAGAGTAATACCCCATGGTCCCACGACTTGTCGTGGGTAAAGCTCCGGCGGTATGAGATGGGTGTGCGTCTGATTAGCTTGTTGGTGAGGTAAAGGCTCACCAAGGCGACGATCAGTAGGGGGCGTGAGAGCGTGATCCCCCACACGGGTACTGAGACACGGACCCGACTCTTACGGGAGGCAGCAGTAAGGAATATTGGACAATGGGCGAAAGCCTGATCCAGCCATCCCGCGTGAAGGATGAATGCCCTATGGGTTGTAAACTTCTTTTGCTTGGAAAGAAACGCTCCGATTTTATCGGGGCCTGACGGTACCTTGCGAATAAGCACCGGCTAACTCCGTGCCAGCAGCCGCGGTAATACGGAGGGTGCAAGCGTTATCCGGAATCACTGGGTTTAAAGGGTGCGTAGGCGGCGTTATAAGTCAGAGGTGAAAGCTTGCAGCTTAACTGTAAAATTGCCTTTGAAACTGTAGTGCTTGAATCACGTTGAGGTCAGCGGAATGTGACATGTAGCGGTGAAATGCTTAGATATGTCATAGAACACCAATTGCGTAGGCAGCTGGCTAGGCGTGTATTGACGCTGAGGCACGAAAGCGTGGGTAGCGAACAGGATTAGATACCCTGGTAGTCCACGCCCTAAACGATGCTAACTCGATATTTGGGCTTTACGTCTGAGTGTCTAAGGGAAACCAATAAGTTAGCCACCTGGGGAGTACGTTCGCAAGAATGAAACTCAAAGGAATTGACGGGGGTCCGCACAAGCGGTGGAGCATGTGGTTTAATTCGATGATACGCGAGGAACCTTACCTGGGCTCAAATGCATAATGACAGATCCTGAAAGGGATTTTTCTTCGGACATTTTGCAAGGTGCTGCATGGTTGTCGTCAGCTCGTGCCGTGAGGTGTCGGGTTAAGTCCCATAACGAGCGCAACCCCTACTCTTAGTTGCCAGCATGTAATGATGGGGACTCTAGGAGAACTGCCTACGCAAGTAGAGAGGAAGGTGGGGATGACGTCAAATCAGCACGGCCCTTACGTCCAGGGCTACACACGTGCTACAATGGCCGGTACAGAGGGCAGCCACCTGGTGACAGGGAGCGAATCTCCAAAGCCGGTCTCAGTTCGGATCGAAGTCTGCAACCCGACTTCGTGAAGCTGGAATCGCTAGTAATCGCGCATCAGCCATGGCGCGGTGTATACGTTCCCGGGCCTTGTACACACCGCCCGTCAAGCCATGGAAGCTGGGGGTACCTGAAGTCAGTGACCGTTTAGGAGCTGCCTAGGGTAAAACTAGTGACTGGGGCTAAGTCGTAACAAGGTAGCCGTACCGGAAGGTGCGGCTGGAATACCTCCTTTCTGGAGAGATTCGAGGCAAATAAATATTAATACTTAAGGTGTAAATGTTTATTTACATTGGTTTGGCCTTCATTTTTAATAAAAATGGAGAGAGCAATTCCTTAATATATCAGTGCATATGACACTAATCAACGCTAATTAAGGAAGAGCTACCGGATGAAGGATTAAGAAGGCGGATGCTGAGTGAAGAAGTGTAAGAACACTCAACATTCACTTTACTGCATTCTGCATTCATAACAAGAGAGAAAGTCCCGTAGCTCAGTTGGTTAGAGCACTACACTGATAATGTAGGGGTCCGCAGTTCAAATCTGCGCGGGACTACCATTTGATTTGAAGATTTGAAAATTTACCTGATTTGAAAATAATTTTCAAATTTTATCATTTTCAAATTATCAAATTGACCTGGGGGATTAGCTCAGTTGGCTAGAGCGCTAGATTTGCATTCTAGAGGTCAGGGGTTCGACTCCCCTATTCTCCACGAAGATTGATCTAAAATGATTTAGGTTTGTCATAAAGAGTTCATTGACATATTGAAAGAAAGTAAATTACAATATTTTGCTGGTGCGAGAGCACCTATAACGAAATAGGTTAAGAAAGTTACTAAGAGCGTACGGCGGATGCCTAGGCTCTCAGAGGCGACGAAGGACGTGATAAGCTGCGATAAGCTTCGGGGAGGTGCAAATAACCATTGATCCGGAGATTTCCGAATGGGGCAACCCGTCTGGTTGAAGGCCAGACATCCCGTAAGGGAGGCGAACCCGGTGAACTGAAACATCTAAGTAACCGGAGGAGAAGAAAACAATAGTGATTCCGTAAGTAGTGGCGAGCGAACGCGGAATAGCCCAAACCAATGATGTTACGGCATTATTGGGGTTGTAGGACCAAGCTATAGGACATTAAATTGATAGTGGAACATAACTGGAAAGTTAGATCGTAGAAGGTGATAATCCTGTACACGAAATTAATTTAGTGCCTTATTGGTATCCTGAGTAGGGCGGGGCCGGAGAAACCCTGTCTGAAACTGGCAGCACCATCTGCCAAGGCTAAATACTCCTGAGAGACCGATAGTGAACAAGTACCGTGAGGGAAAGGTGAAAAGTACTCCGAACAGGAGGGTGAAACAGAACCTGAAACCGTACGCTTACAAGCGGTCGGAGCATATTTATATGTGACGGCGTGCCTTTTGCATAATGAGCCTACGAGTTACTCCTCTCTGGCGAGGTTAATTCTGACAACGGAAGTAGTCGAAGCGAAAGCGAGTCTGAACAGGGCGCATAAGTCAGAGGGGGTAGACGCGAAACTTGGTGATCTACCCATGGTCAGGTTGAAGCTGCGGTAACACGTGGTGGAGGACCGAACCAGTTGACGTTGAAAAGTCTTTGGATGAACTGTGGGTAGGGGTGAAAGGCCAATCAAACCAAGAGATAGCTCGTACTCCCCGAAATGCTTTTAGGAGCAGCGTTGATTTATAGTGTCATAGAGGTAGAGCTACTGATAGGGCTAGGGGGCTTCACCGCCTACCAACCCCTGACAAACTCCGAATGCTATGACATTTTTTTCAGCAGTGAGGGCATGGGTGCTAAGGTCCATGTCCGAGAGGGAAAGAACCCAGATTACCAGCTAAGGTCCCCAAATATGTGTTAAGTTGAACTAACGAGGTCTGATTGCAGAGACAGCTAGGATGTTGGCTTGGAAGCAGCCATTCATTTAAAGAGTGCGTAACAGCTCACTAGTCGAGCGGTCGGGCATGGATGATAATCGGGCATAAAACACATTACCGAAGCTGTAAACTACACATTAGTGTATTGGTAGGGGAGCATTCCAGTCTTGTCCGCCATTTGGCGGGTTTGCGTTGAAGCAGTATCGACGAGGTACTGTGGAGTGTCTGGAAAAGCAAATGTAGGCATAAGTAACGATAATGCGGGTGAGAAACCCGCACACCGAAAGACTAAGGTTTCCTGATCAACGCTAATCGGATCAGGGTTAGTCGGGTCCTAAGGCGAACCCGAAAGGGGTAGTCGATGGATAACTGGTTAATATTCCAGTACCAGCTTATACTGCGATGGGATGACGGAGAAGTGAAAGGTCCGCGTACTGACGGAATAGTACGTTGAACACTTTAGGTATATGATGTGTAGGCAAATCCGCACGTCATGCTGAAGGTGGATAGTACCACGATCCTTCGGGTGAGTGGATAGTGACCCTAATCATGCTTCCAAGAAAAGCCCCTAAGCGTCAGGTATAAGCTGCCCGTACCGTAAACCGACACAGGTAGTCGAGGAGAGAATCCACAGGTGCTCGAGTGATTCATGGCTAAGGAACTAGGCAAAATTACCCCGTAACTTCGGGAGAAGGGGTGCCATCTTCGGGTGGCCGCAGAGAAATGACCCAGGCGACTGTTTATCAAAAACACATGGCTTTGCTAAATTGAAAGATGACGTATAAGGCCTGACACCTGCCCGGTGCCGGAAGGTTAAGAGGAGGGGTTATTCATTTTCGGATGGAGAAGCTCATAATTGAAGCCCCGGTAAACGGCGGCCGTAACTATAACGGTCCTAAGGTAGCGAAATTCCTTGTCGGGTAAGTTCCGACCTGCACGAATGGTGCAACGATCTG
>JANQHF010000034.1 GCA_028282725.1 Saprospiraceae bacterium | reverse complement strand
AACAGTTCAAAGTTCTGAAGCATGGATTTTATGGCAAAATTGCCAAACTATTTTAATCAGATTAAATTCAACATAAAATTAAATTTTTAAACATACTCTAATATGTATTCAATGCAATACTTGCATTCTGCAGAAAGTTTTTTCAATGATGCACCGGATCCGTACAAATGCGCCACAATTTCTGACGCTCTGCATAATACTGATACTCTGTGGCGTCCACTCCACCCTGAATACCCAGGTCTACAATTATGATTATAAGGAAGACAAGGCTGCATTCATCGGTTCATTCATATTTTGGAGTGGAAGTTATGGCCTCCGGATGGCTACACCTACTGAACGTATTAATGATCGCAAGGATCTGGACAAGGCCAGTCTTTGGGCGATCGACCGTGGCGCTGTCAATCAAAACTCAAAGAACGCTGACCACTGGAGTGATGTAGGCCAATTTGGTGCCCTGGCAACACCTGTACTCGCAATCGTCCTATCTGAAAGTTTGCGGAGTGAAGCAGGCCCGATCACCCTTATGGGTCTTCAGGGATTCTTTATTTCGAATGGATTGACAAAATATACCAAGACACTGGCGGAGAGACCGCGTCCCTTCGTTTATAGGCAATTCGACGAACATTTCAACCAGCCTATCAGTAAAGCCGCTACCGAGTCATTCATTTCGGGACATACTTCAAGCTCAGCATACTTTTCATTTTTTGCCGCCAAGATCATCGTAGACCATTCGCCTGATTCGAATCTCAAACCTTTGATTTGGACCATCGCTGCGGCGATCCCGGCCCTTACAGGCTACCTCAGGTATAAAGCTGGCAAACACTTTCCGACCGATATAATTGCAGGATACCTCGTTGGTGCAGTGACCGGATTCGCCATTCCTGAAATTTACAAGAATGATCGGATCGCAATTGGTACGGAGTCCAATGGTCTTTCCCTGAGTCTTGTTTTTTGACTTCCTTTTCGATGAGCATAATTACATGTCCAACGTGTAATACCTCCTGCAAGGTCTGACCAGTAGTCAATATCTAACCCTCAAACGCTTGTTGGATCGTCCTCATAAATAAGTATCGAAATACTTCTGAAACCAATACTTAAGAAAAACCCTGGTAGAAGAGTTCCTTGATACGTGCTATGGACTCAGAACACTGGCAAAACGCTCCTTATTTCCAAAGACTAAGATCAATCCCAGAATCAGACCAATTGCAGCAAAAAGAATTCCTTCGGGATTATGAAGGATATGAAAAACTACTGCATTGAAAAGCACTGCAATCAAAAATATGGTAGCCAAAGGAACATATTTGTTCACTAAAAGTGCCAGGCCTCCAAGTACTTCAATAACACCGATAATCTTTAAAAAGCCGGAAGAAAAATATATACCCATCAAAGTTCCTCCATCACCTGGAATCGGAGGCATAGGTATAAAGTTCAAGAATTTATTCAGACCGAAAACAACCATCATGATTCCTAACAAGATTCTTGCCGCCAGGATTAATTTAGAATTCATACGTCGATTTTATTTGTTTTTGAATCTATAAATATAATTACGTATGGTGATATATGACATACATTGATCGGTGATATTAGTGAATAGTCTTTTAGATTACTTTGCTTACGAATTTCTCAAATCTGACAATGAATTTCTTGACCATCTCTTCTCTGAATAGTCCCTTTCCCCGGAGTGAAGATATTCAGTCAACAATGCGAGGATTATTGCTGGCTTCTTTAATCGTCGCATCGATTCTTTACTTCTTTAGACCATTTGGAATAGAACACTTTGGAAATCGATTACTCCGTGTATGCCTGGTCTTCGGAATGATTACGTTTATTACCGGTCTTGCCTATGAAATCGCCATTTTCAGATTAACAGGTCTGAACCATAAAGAGAAAGAATGGACCTTAATGAAGTGGATTCTCTCAACGTCAGGTCTTGTTCTTATGATTGCAATTGGCAATTATATATTTATTGCATTCCTGGTAGAAGAAATGCAATTTGAGATACTGCCATTTTTTGCCATGTTGGGATATACTTTCCTCGTAGCCTTGATCCCGACGGCAATATCCGGCTTAATTACTCAAAACAGATTACTTCACAAAAATCTTAACTTGGCAAGCTCGCTCGAAAGAGAGTATCATAAAAAGAAATACAAGAACTTTGATGTTGAATTGACAAGTAACGAAAGAAATCAAACCTTGCAATTTAATTCAGAAGAACTATTATTCGTTGAGGCCATGCAAAATTACGTCTCCATCTATCTGGAGAAAGAAAATGGAGTCGAACGAAAATTGGTAAGAAATAGTTTGAAAAATACAGCAGATCAGATATGTAATGAGCAAATTATTCGATGCCATAGATCTTACATCATCAACGCACAAAAAATCTCGAAGATTACCGGCAATGCACAAGGGTTGATTGTGCATCTTTCCGAAGAATTACGAATCCCGGTATCAAGAACATACGTTGAAAAAATCAAGGTCTTGTTGAACACATCGGAGGAACTATCCATCCCACAATACTCCTTTTCATCCCCAAAGTGAGCCATTGATCCCCAATTCTTGTTATTCGTCACAAAAACTGATGTAATTCAAGTGAGGAGCTTAGTTTGAAAGAAAAAAATGCTCTTCAATTTTCTTCTCGCACCTCATGTCATCGCTGGCTCTTTGAGCATCCTGCTTTTTTGGATTCCCGCATTTTCGAAAAAAGGAGGAAGAATTCACGTGCTCAGCGGTAAAACTTACGTAGTTGCCATGTGGATCGTTGTCATATCAGCAGCATTGATGTGTCTGATCAGAATTGCCGACGGAAAGTACGAGACTGCAATATTCCTGGGCTTTCTTTCTCTGATCAGTGCCAAACCGTTATGGTTAGGAATAGCGGTCTTTAAAGATCAGAATATGGGATTTTGGCGGATGAAGCAAGTACTGGAACTCATCATCGTTGCAGGAGGAATTGCCATGTTCACTTTGGGCATACTCTGGTGGGGAAAGGGAACCTCAATCTTGATGATGATCTTTGGATCGTTGGGAATCGTCGGTTTTTTGGAATACAAGATGAGTCGAAGAAAGGACCTGGGCGCCAATATCATACAAACGCATATGAGGGAGATGATCATCAGTGGGATTGCCGCTTACACTGCCTTTCTGGCATTTGGGGCAAGACAATTCTTACAATCACTGTTGAGTGGATATTGGTCCGTCATCCCCTGGATACTGCCAACTGTATTCGGATTCTTATGCATAAGGATATTGATGGGTAAATATGAGCGCAAAAAAGTTCCGGTATCAGAATATTGAACTTCTTAATTTCTTCATCTGCCTGAGGATGAATTGCTGCCGCACGCTCCCGCTGCGCGGTTGACCCACTTAAATGCCCTGTGGGACTGTCAAGCGAGTCAAGGCTTAATTTCCTTATCTTCCTTATGTTCTTCAAACCATGAGGTGATGCTATTGACCTTCGCAATCAAATTACTGGGTTTAGCGGCTATTCCATGACTTGCTCCGGGTATTCTGACCATTGCACAATCTACTCCTTCCAGTTTTAATGCTGCATAGTATTGTTCCGTTTCTGAAATCGGGGTTCGCCAATCCTCTTCACCCGTAAGAAGCATTGTTGGAGTAGTTACATTGCCCACCAGGCTGATCGGAGATCTTGACATATAATGTTCCATGTGCTCCCAGGGCTTTCCCGGAAACCAATACTTCGAGAAAAATCCCAATCCGTCAGAATAGAGCACAAAGCTGTACCAGTTGATGACTGGTTTGGCCACTACGGCGGCTCTGAATCGATCCGTTTTACCTATGATCCAGGAAGTCAGGACACCTCCCCCGCTTCCACCGGTCACATAAAGTTGGTCTTCATCGATGTACCCTTTGTCGATAACTTCATCAACACCGGACATCAGATCGTCATAGTCCTCTCCGGGATAATTGTGATGTATTAAATTTCCAAATTCCTCACCATAACTCGTACTTCCACGTGGGTTGGTATAGAGCACCACATAACCTTTAGAGGCAAACAATTGTACTTCAGCTGAAAACCGGGAACCGTAATTGGTGAAAGGACCACCGTGGATTTCCAATAACAAAGGATATTTCTTGGATGGATCAAAATCAGGGGGTTTCACAATCCAGCCCTGGATCATGCGTCCATCGTGTGATGAGCGATACCAGATCTCCTCCACTTCTCCCAAGGTCTTATATCTCAGCAAATCATCATTCACATGCGTCAACCTCGAAGTTGTACCATCGACGGTTACAGCCAAATCAGCCGGATGATCAGGAGTTGAGTGTGTAAATGCAATGCTGCCATTGTTCGCAAGACTATAGGTCCCTCCACTATATGGTCTTCCTAATGAAAGACCACCAATATTTTCCGCTATTTGTGTTCGATTGCTGCTTAAGTCAGTTTTGGCGACATATGTCTTACCATGATGGTCATATTGAAAGACAATATTCTTGCTATCTGCTGACCATTTGATATTTTGAATGTCCCGGTCCAGGTCATCACAAAGCACTTGAACATTGCCACCATCGCGATCCATAATGTATAGTTTATCCACCTCGTAGCCCTGATGATTGTCATCAGCACCAAGAAAGGCGATCCACTGACCATCCGGAGAAACCCTGGGTGAATAATCAGGCCCATATCGCGTCGTTAACGTCCGTACGGCACCATCATCTATTTTGATTTCGTGAATCTCGGAGTTCCGGGGTTCAAACTCCCAGTTCGGATGATTGTTCGATGAGTAGATGATCGATTTACTGTCCGGAGTCCAATTGAGACTGAAATGGTCATGGGGATCAAAGGTGATCTGACGAGGAGTCCCGCCTTCTGCAGATAACAAATAGATCTGATCGAAAGATACGTCGAGATAACCCTGGCCATCTCCACGGTAATTGACCTGATCAATGTAGATTGGTGGGTCTGCCCATTTTGCACCTTCGGGTTTTGCCGGTAAGACATTTAATTTTTTCTGCTCTTCTTTCACAGGCATTGTCATTGCAATCCATTTACCATCCGGTGACCAATTCATTTGCCCTGGTGATTCCTGGAGATTCGTAATCTTTGCCGTTGTACCGTCATCCATCCACCTCATATATACCTGGGGTTTTCCGTTCTCTGAAGAAATATAGGCCAACCTTGTTCCATCCGGAGACCATCGAGGAGCATAATTATTCGAATTTCCCGATGTCAAGGGGCGGTTCCCGCTTCCATCAACATTGATGATCCACAAGTTGGAACGATTCCCATCCGTCATGATGTCCTTAAAATTTCTGACATAGACAACCCTCTGACCATCTGGTGAAATCTGGGGATCAGAGACCATTTCAATGTCAAAAATGTCAAGAGGTTCAAATATATCCGAAGGTTGAGCATGGACATTAAACAAGAAAAGTGAAAAAATGAGGAGCAATATATTTTTCATAATGATTGAAATCTTTGATTACTAAATATAAAATAATACCACTAACTATCCGGGCAGCATTTATCAGAACCAATAAAATAGATTCGGTAAAATTTGATTCAAACCCAATCCATGTGAGATTCATGCAACAATTCTTTGAGTCTAAACGTATTTTTCTAAAGAAACTCAAACCAAACTTTGACCCATTGAATATGCAGGGCATAAGGATTTACCTGATTATTTTAGTCATCCTCTCGATGTCCGTCAGTATGCTCAATGCGCAAAACTGTCCAACCGCCAATGTTGAACTGGGCAGCCAGGCAGAGATCGACAGTTTTGTTGTGACATTCGGAGATTGCACAATTATTGAACACGATCTGGCAATACGGGAAACGGCCGGTAACATCAAAGATTTATCCGGACTTCGACTCATAGGTTCACAATTCAATATCATAAATAATAACTCATTGGTGAATTTCAACGGGTTAAAAAGCATTACAGCCAATTTTATAAATTTCAATGTCCGTGACAATGACAATTTGACTTCATTGGGAGGATTAGAGGAATTTTCATTTAATAGAACTGAATTAAGAATTGAAAACAATTCTTCAATATCCGATATAACCGCTTTATCCCAATGGCCTTTTTCCCTGATTAATGGTATTGCTATAAATGGAAATGCTCAACTTTCTGAATGGAGCATAGAAAGTATTTGCAAAAACATCAATGAAAATTTCAAATACAAATTTGCCAATAATCTCGAAGGATGTAATACAAATGAAGAGGTCATTAATGCCTGCAACAATCTTACGACAGCAATGCGGGAAGAAAGGATGCAAGAGGTTCTAATTTAGCCCAATCCTGCTAAATCACTATTATTTGTTTCGGAAGAATTCAATGGAGGATTCAAATTATATGACCGATCCGGGAAGCTCATCAAGGAAGGAATCATAAGTTCTTTCAATGAGCTATTCATTGATCTCCTGTCTCCGGGTCCTTACTTCATCAGGTTCATGAATGGCAAAGGAGAAATATTTATACGGTCATTCGTGAAATATAGAAATGTTCCCTTTCCATATATCACATCGAAAATACTCTGGGTATTTCCCCCGGTAAGATCCAGGGTGGTTATATTGTTTTCTGTTCTTAAAATCATTTGCTATGAGAATCAGCCTCACCACACTATACCTCGTTATCATTTGTCTCTGTAGTAACAGTACTCATCTGATCAGTCAAACTCAATTTATCGACACATCAGAATTGGAGGCATATTTTGATGGTGCTATAGAAGCGCAAATGGATAACAATAACATCGCGGGAGGAGCTCTTTCGATCGTTCACGCAGGAGGCACTGTGCTCCTGAAAGGATATGGGTATGCAAATGTTGAGAATAAAGAAAGAGTAGATCCTGATAAGACACTATTCAGGATTGGGTCAATAACAAAATTATTTGTTTGGACGGCCATCATGCAATTGTATTCCGAGGGTAAATTGGATCTTGACGATGATGTCAATCAATATTTCTCGGGATTTCAAGTCGGTAATAATTATGACGAAATCATCACCATCAAACATCTCATGACCCACACTCCTGGATTTGAGGATGAAATCTTTGGATTATTTGCACGAAGTGAGGAATCATTGAAACCTCTTGGCGAAATTCTACAGGATGAAATGCCTAAAAGAGTCAGAAGACCTGGCAAGCATTCTTCCTATTCGAATCATGGTACAGGTATGGCAGCATATATCGTGGAGAAGGTATCAGGAATTTCTTTTGATGACTATGCAGAGCAAAAGATCTTTGACCCATTAATGATGCATGATATAACCGTTCGACAACCTATTCCTGATCATTTGTCCGGTCAACTTTCAAAAGGACATGCGTATGAGAAAGGAGAATTTCGAGCGAGGGAGTTTGAGTATGTTCCCCTCGCTCCGGTAGGAGCCGCAAGTGCATCGGCATCATCAATGGCAAGATTAATGCTCATGTACCTCAACCACGGGTCTTTGGAAGATGCGGAAATTCTTGATTCGACTACATACGAATTGATGACATCACCGGCGCATAGCCATCATCCGCAAGCGAATCCAATGCTTCATGGATTTATGGATGTAAGTCAAAATGGAGAGAGAATAATAGGTCATGGGGGTGACACCAGGTATTTTCATTCGTTAATGGCATTATTCCCCGAGCATGAATTGGGCATCTTTCTTTCATTCAATAGTGAATTGGGAGGAGGAGTATCACAAGATATCCTGGAAAATTTCGTAGATCGTTTTTTCCCGGAAGAAGTAGCAAGTATTGATCCCTCTGCGCAGGATGAATTGATGAGATTCGAAGGTGAATTTGCTGCAAACCGGCATTCTCACGATGACCTTTTAAAAGTTGCCAAACTGATGAGTGTAACAAATATCGAAGCTACTCCCGATGGATATTTGAAAACGGTCTCAGGTGAAAATGTGGATTACTGGGTTCGGCTAGATAACCTGACATTCAGGAATATTGACAACTCAGATATGATCTTATTTGAAGAAAACGAATTGGGAAAAATCAGCTCATTTTTCTTGGGAAGCCTTCCAATCATTGCATTTGATAAATTGGAAGGGCTCGACAAAGTGAGTAATCATACTTCGTTGTTCACTTTTTGTATCCTGGTGGTCCTGATCACTTTTCTGTACTGGTCAATTACCTATATTCTGAGACGCAGATATAAGGTAGAAAGAGGAAAAGAGGGACTCCTCAATCCGGATGCAAAAAAAATAACATGGATCACTTTGACCCTGGTGCTTCTATTTTACCTTGGAACCATATACATATTTCGAGATCCATTCGATCTGGTGTATGGAATGCCGACAATTGGTATGGTGATTTTCACACTACCCTTTGTCGTGCTTGTCCTCACCATCATACTTGGATTTCACGTTTATAGAAGTTGGTTACCTTCATCTGGTGTCAAGGCATGGAGAAAAGTGGCATTTGGGATGATCTGGATCTGTCTGATTGTCACACTGTGGCAGTGGCATTACTGGAACGTATTAGGCTTCAAATTTTGAAGATGATAAAAAAGATAGTTTTCCTAATCCTTGGATTGATAGCTGTTCTCGTAATATCTCTCTGGTTGATTGGTCCCGTGAATGCAATGCTATGGATTACCAAACCACATCACAGCTTTAATGAGGATGAACGGATATCACCACCTGACTACAGTGATCCTAAAAACTGGGCAGCCCATCCTGACATCGATGATCTCTCAGATTCCAGACCGGAAGGTGTGGAAAAAGACACGTTGCTTGAACAGGTCGATGTGTTCTTTATCCATCCTACCGGGTTTTTGAGAGGAAGCCATTGGAATTCAATGATGGATCCCTCAAGTGCCACAGAGGAGAATACCCAATGGATGATGATCAATCAGGCCAGTTGTTTTAGTGATGCAAACGTCTATGCTCCCCGGTACAGGGAAGCAACTATATATTCATTTTTCGACCTGGAAGGAGAAGACGAACAATCGGCCCTTCAATTGGCTTACGATGATGTGGCAAGAGCTTTCGATTATTACATTTCGAATGAGAATCAAGGCAAGCCCTTCGTCATTGCCAGCCATAGTCAGGGAAGTTTTCACGGTCTCAAACTCTTGAAAAATAAGATTGACGGAACTCCACTTCTGAAAAGGTTGGTAGCGGCCTATATCATCGGGATGTCGACGGTCACCAGGAAGGCAGTAGATGAATTAAAGGACATATTTGTTTGCAATCAAGCGACTGAGACGGGGTGTATCATTCATTGGGCCACATTTGCGGAAGGTTCACCGGTTAATCCTGGATGGGGTGCATCAATGATTTGTGTGAATCCCTTAAATTGGAGCTATAACGGCGGACATGAAACTGCAGATCGACATAAAGGATATGTTTTATCATCCGGCGAATTTAATCTCAGGTTTGCGGGAAAAGATGAAGCCGGAGGAACAATATTTATGCCATTAGACCCTCCGATTGTCGGGCACACATTCGCGCGTTGTGAAGAGGGTCGACTTTTGGTCAAGCCCATCGAAGGTGCATCTGAAGCCATGGGAGAAGGAAATTATCATGGGTATGATTATCAATTATTTCACATGGACATCCGTCAAAACCTTTCTGACCGCACAAGAGCTTATTTTCAGTTAAGAGGAGAGACCTTGTAGCCATCACCTTACTTAAAGCCATCACCTTATTTAAAGTCATCACCTTGCTTAAAGTCATCACCTTGCTTAAAGCCGTCACCTTGCTTAAAGCCGTCACCTTGCTTTAAGCCATCACCTTGCTTAAAGCCGTCACCTTACTTAAAGCCATCACCTTGCTTAAAGCCATCACCTTGCTTAAAGCCGTCACCCAACTTATAATTAAACTTTTTCCACTCTTTTCCAACCCATGTTCTACTTTGGTCGATTTTGGAGGTTTTTTATCTGGGATTTAAATCATCATCTTCATCTGGTTGACATCGATCTCATGCGGAATTATACCATTTATACTATATAATGCCGTATATAATTTGTATATTGCGAGATGGGTAAATATGCAGTATTAACAATTTCAGAGAGTCAGGTTCAAT
>JANQHF010000031.1 GCA_028282725.1 Saprospiraceae bacterium | reverse complement strand
AACAGTTCAAAGTTCTGAAGCATGGATTTTATGGCAAAATTGCCAAACTATTTTAATCAGATTAAATTCAACATAAAATTAAATTTTTAAACATACTCTTAATTCAAATTCAGATCCCGCATGATAAATGCGGGATTTTTTATGGAATCAGGTTCTTAAGAAAAGAAGTTTTCACCGTGCACTTACATATGAATCAGTTCTGGTCACAGGAGCAGAAAGGGGATAGATTTGCATGTTTGTGCACCAACCCAGATGATCAGAGATAGAGTCATCCCTCGTAAAGACGACTCCCTTGTCACACCGCTCATGGTGTAGACCATAGGGTATCTTATAGAAGATGTAATCCAATTTTTGCTTCCCATCCTTGGATTTACAATAACGATTTACAGATTGATCGATCGTATACATGTCTTCCTCCAGAACGGATAATTGACCGATAAAAGACATGGAGTTGGCGATAAAATTGTAGACTTTGGAAAAGTCCTTATTCGATGAAATAGCAACCTGGGGGTGGCGAATATTCAAATCTCCTGCAAGGAAAAGTGGTAGATCAGTGAGATATTTCTGAGCATTGATCGTACTATCGAGGTACTTCACCTGCATCCATCGGAAGTGTTCGTCCCGATCAGATTGCCCGGCATATAAATGTGTATTGATAACTCCGATTTGTCGATCCCTGATTTGAATCACCGTCAACAGAAAGCCTTTGTTGCCCATTTGTTCTTCTATGCGCATCCCGGGAAATTTCGGATATGGAAAGAACTGTTCTGATTGGATTGGGTATTTTGAGAAAGTCATCAGCCCTCCGAAACAATCTTTTAATACGGGACCAAAAATTCTCTGGTTGCAATAATAGTTTGAATAGATATAGTATTGCTCGTCTATATTCTTGAGAATTCTCTTTCTGAGCCGTTTTGAAAACGCTTCCTGGACGCAGATCACATCTGAATTGGCTGCATTAAGCCTTTCAGGTATTTGCTTGAATCGTCTGGATTGGTGATGACCGGGCAGTCTGATCGGAAGACCCCATAGATTAATCGTAAGAAATGACAGAGAAAAGTCCGGATCAGGGTTTTCAATGGCATCACGAGTCGCCTTAAGTGGTTTTGCAAAGGTCCGTTTCTGAGCAGAGTAGATGTCAGGCCACAGCAATAAGCAGAGAACAAGAATCGCAGGAAGTGGTTTTCCGAATGTCACAATTGATCTTTCTCACAAAAGAATCAGTCTTATGTAAAATCAATGTATCTCACACATTAAATAAATTTATATGTCTAATTCGCTGCTATCAAATAACTTATGTAAAGAATTGAAAACCAAAGTAGTACATATTCAAAATAGAACATCTGATAATTTTCAATTTTCAAAAAGTTAACAAAAGGTTTAATCCAGATTACTACTGTTCATTTTGTCTTAATCTTCTGATAACTCAATGATTTCAATCTGAAAACATATAGGTAATATTCAAAATATATATTTGATTAATTATCAACTGTATATCTAATGATTCGGGTTGCTTTTTTTGCCGAAATATTGAAGAGAAATTACGATGGTGCGACGCGCACCATGTTTCAGATCATAGATAGAATAGATGAATCCGAATTTGAGTTCATCTTTTTATGCGGCTTACCTCCCGAAGAGACGATTCCACAGAAGGTGTATCGGTTTCCGGTATTGAGAATTCCTTTTCAAAAAAATTACTATTTCGTAAATCCCCTTTTTAAGAAGCGCCGAATTCACAACATCCTGGATGAATTCCAGCCCAACGTGATACATATTGCATCACCCTCTTTAATGGGTAGAATGGCAGCGAGCTATGGCAAAAAGAATCAAATTCCTGTATTAAGTATCTATCATACTCACTACAAATCATATGTCCAGTATTATTTCCGCAAGGTCCCATTCCTGACTGGTCTTGTCAGGAAATATGTTGTGTCGAGAACCAAGGCATTCTATAATAGATGTGACCTGATGTTGGTACCAACGAAATCCATCAAGAACGAAATGAGAAAAGATGGAATCCAAAAGAAGAAAATAAAAATCTGGGCAAGAGGAATCGATAGTGAATTGTTCTCCCCCAACAAAAGGAATGAGCTGTATATCGATAATATCACTCAAAACTCATTTCCAAATATTCTTTTTGTTTCACGACTTGTATGGGAAAAAAATCTTCAATTACTTATTGATATTTACAATAAGTCTGAAGCATACAACCTGAAGCGCAACTTTATCATCGTTGGTGATGGCCTAGCCAGGAAAAAATTAGAGAAGAAAATGCCGAAAGCATTTTTTTTTGGCCATGTTGATCACAAAGAATTAAGCAAAATCTATGCAAGTTGTGATTACTTCATCTTCCCATCTACTAGTGAAACATATGGCAATGTATTGCTCGAAGCTATGGCATCAGGTATTCCCGTAATAGCGGCAAATGGTGGTTCGAATGTAGATCTGATACAACATGGAAGCAATGGTTTCTTATGCCAAATTGGAAATGCCGACAACTATCTCAGAATGATCAAAATTCTGAACGAACAACCAACCCTGCGTCAATTAATGGTCAAGAGAGGATTACAAGTAGCTGCAAACAGTAGTTGGGACCTTCTTATCGAACGGTACTTCTTAAAAGTCAGAAAACTGGCTAAAACTGTGTCAACAGGGAGTGAGATTAAACTAGATACAGTACCCGCGTTTAATTTTGAAGTGGCCAGTTGAATCAGAAGGGAATCATACCAATCACGAAATGGGCCATCGGCATCACTCTCATTCTTTCAACAGGTTTTTTCATCAATTCTGTCGACATACAAAGCCTGCTATATCAACTATATACCACACCATATCTTATATTAACCGCTTTTGTCGTGACCATTCCTGCATACTTCTTTGCTGCATTGGCATGGAAAAAAGCCTTTACGAAAGATCATAAGTCTAAAATTCCCGGAATATTTCAACTCTTTGCTTATCGTCAAATCGGGGAAGTGGTAAGTCTTCTGACACCTGCGAACGTCATTGGAGGTGAAATTTCCAAAATATCTCTGCTCTCTGCTTATAATATCCCTAAAACCCACCTCATAAGTTCAGTTGTAATATCAAGGGGTTTGATCATCTTATCCTATCTTTTCCTGATTCTTATAGGACTAATTTGGGTCTTTGTAATTGGCGGAAGACCAGCTTTGATTTATTATATAGCCGGCGTAATTGGCATTTTTGTCTGCACAGTTACACTTGGTATTTATATTAGAGATAGTGTCAATTATAATTTCCGCAACAAACTACGATGGCTTAAAAAAATTGATAAAGAATTCAGGACTACATCCGCACTGATCCGTGAACAACTCTCTGAAAATCGCAAGCAATTATCTATTGCTTTTATATTTTCTTTAATCCATTGGTTAGTCGGTGTATTTGAATTCTACATTATTCTAAACGGGCTAGGCATCTCTTGTACTTATCCCCAGGCTTTTATTCTTGAAATTGGAGTAATCATCTTTAAATGTATTGGAGCTTTTGTGCCGGCACAACTAGGTTTTGAGGAATATGGAAATAAATTAATGCTTGCCTTCATTGGAATTCCATCAGTGGAAATATGGATCGTCGTATCACTGATCAGAAGGGCCCGGCAAATCATTTGGATAACTATTGGTCTTCTCCTTATTTCAATAATACTTAAAAAAAGAATATGGAAATTCTCATTGTAACGCATAAGTTGAATGAATCCCTAGGTGGTATGCAAAAAGTTTGTAGAGAACTTTATCATGGGTTATCAGAAAAATGCAAAACGCATATCATAAACTTAGATAAAGACGACTCCAGATTCAAATACTATACTTCTTTAAAGTATAGAATAGAAAAATATTTGAAATCAAACCTCCAAATAGAGCTTGTATATTTTAATGATGCTTTTGTTGGAATGCTATGTGCGAAAATTAGAAAAAAAGTTGATGCTAAGTTTGTTGTGACCGCTCACGGATTAGACATCGTGTTTCCAAATTATTTCTATCAAAAATGGCTTCGCAACCACCTCATTCATTTTGACCAAATTATTTGCGTAAGTGAATTTACAAAAACACAAGTTTTGAATCTTGGGATCGAGCCCAATAAGATACGTGTTATCGAAAACGGAGTAGACAAAAATGATTCTTATCCTGTCATTAGTGAGTATCGGCAGAGAATAATGAGAAAGAAGATATCATTGAGAGAGGATGACTATAAAATCATACTGGCAACCGGACGCGCTGTGAGAAGAAAGGGTTTTAGTTGGTTTATTAAGGAAGTTCTTCCCAGTTTACCGGATAATGTTTTATTCGTCATTGCAGGTCCGATGAACAGTCCATATTCTACTTTTTCAAGTTGGTTGGACTATTTACCATCTTCATGGCGTACCCAATTCGAAACGATCTTTTCTAAAGCTTCGGATTCCAATGAGATCTACAAGCTTATGAATCATGCCACCTATGGTAAAAAATTTATTCATTTGGGAAAGGTTTCGCAAGCGGATTTAAATGCTCTGTATACCATAGCAGATCTTTACGTCATGCCAAATGTAAAAGTGAAAGGTGACGCAGAAGGATTTGGTCTTGTCGCTCTCGAAGCAGCTGTTCGAGGAAAGGTGGTCTTGGCATCTGATTTAGAAGGGATAACTCAAGCCATTCAGAACGGAAAAAACGGACTACTTCTTCCAAGTATCCAGGCTGATCAATGGATTATAACAATCACAGAACTACTCATGAATGATGAATTCAGAAGAGGTTTTGGACAAAATGCTAAAGAGTATACACATGAACAATTTAGTTGGACAACCATGGTTGGCAATTATTACGATTGCTTCACGACAGTCCTCGGCGATCCTGTTCCTTATGGTGCTCCATTTGATTTTGAACGGTATCCTGAATCACTGTCCTCCGTAGCCTGATCAGACCGTGCTTAACGTTGCATTAATCATACAAGGTGAAGGTTTTGGTCACGTAACCCAGGCAATCACAATTTCGGAATATCTGAAAAGATCGGATCATTACAACCTTAGATTTTGTGTGTACGGGTCTCCAAAAAAGTTTTCCCTACCACCGATTCTGAGGGATTCTATTGAAGTTCCGATCTACAAATTAGTCAGTCCCGGGTTGATCTATAATCAAAAGTCTAAGAACCTCTCCATTTCGAAAACCCTGGCCAAGGCAATAGTGAATATGCCGGCCTATATTTCAAGTGTTCTGACTGTTCGTGAATTGTGTTCCTGGCACAGCATTGATATTGTAATAAATTTATATGAAGTAATAGGTGGACTATACAGTCTCTGGCACAATCGATCCAAAAGAATGGTTGTCTCAATATCGCATCAATATTTTTTGAATTCCAGGCATTTTGCACCACCACCAGGAAGAAAAATTCAGAAAGTCTTATTTCATTTAAACAATAAATTAACTTCTTTTAGGTCTGATGCCATATTTGCATTGTCTTATGCTCAGACCAAAAACGCAGATGACCATGTAATCTGTATTCCACCGCTAATTCGTGATATTGTAAAAGAGTCAAGTAGTAAGAAAGGTGATTTCATCCTTGCTTATGCCAACCAGGAATACATGGTTGAGGAATTGAAAGAATGGCAAGAAAAAAAATTTCCTATGGAAACTATCCACTGTTTCTGTAAAACCTCCATGAACAAACCAAAACAGGTATCATCAAATTTTTACCTGTACCCTATCAACTCAAATAAATTTATTGAACTGATGACTCAATGCAAGCTGTTGATTACATCAGCCGGATTTGAATCATCCTGCGAAGCTATTTTATTGCATAAACCAGTAGCGGTTATTCCTATTAAGGGTCATTACGAACAACTTTGCAACAGCATAGATTTGAAACGTGTAAAGGCAGGAATAGCTTATTCTCGCATAGAGGACATTGACGTTCAAGACACATTAGATACCAGCGCTCATGATCTTTTAAATTGGCTTGAACAATCGGAAAAGCTATTTATACAATCCTTGAACCAAGTATATCGCAGACATTTAAAGAAATTAAATTCAAGTACCGAAGATTTTTTTAAAATTCTGAAGAAAAGGGTCAAAGCAATGTGGTTCAACGGTGCAGAGTTCACCAATTAAAAAAGGGGCCTGCTCATAAAAGCAGACCCCCAGACGTGTTGTGATAAATAACTCTCTTAGAAACCCGTCTAAAAAATTGAATATTTTATACCCAGGCCAAATGAGACTCCAGGATTAAATCTTGTATAAATTTGATTTTGTGCTTCAAAGGCACGAAACGTTTCCGATCTTGTCGAATTGAGAATATTTGAAATCTTAAAGTTTAATGCCAACTGGTTTCCTATATCCTTATTCAAATTGAAGTTGAGGCTATGAAAAGGATCTGAATAGACATCAGGAAACAATCCTCCACCAACTACGATCAGTGTTGAGCCTTTTACATTATAAAAGAGACCTGCATCAAATCCTCCTTGAGGTGCCCTGTACGCCAATCCGGCATTGATAATGATTGGGGCCTGTCCGGCCATATCGCGGTTTCTATCAACGACCTCGCCAGTTTTTGCAAAATTTTCGCGAGCCATGAATTCAGATTCCGTCATTTCTATCGAACTGGACACCCATGTGACATTTCCACTTAATTCGAAATCAGTAAGTCCCTCACTGATCATGTCTAGTTTTTTTCTGAATTCGATTTCGGCACCGATTACGCTTCCATCACCAACATTCCTCGGCTGATATTCAATAGCTGTGGGAGCCGCTTGAATTCGCACCAATTCAATTGGATCATCGAAAGTCTTATAGAAAGCACTAACGGATATCATCTGGGCACTGCTTCCATACAGTTCCCATCTTAAATCAAAATTGTTGATCAAAGTCTCGTGAAGATTTCCATCCCAATTTGTGTATGGGAACAGTCCGCCGTTGAATGTTCTGCCCGATATAGGATCCAGAATTTGAGCGAATGACAATTCCTTAAAGGAAGGTCTTGCAATTGTCCTGGAATAAGAAGCCCTTACATTTTGCTGCTCATTTAGGGAATAGATGAAATTGGTGGTCGGAAACAAATCAAATGAATTCAAAACCTCCTCATCATCCAGGACAAATCTCTGTAGAATGTCCCTGCCCGTATGCTTTTGAACAAAGTTTTCTCCTCTGACTCCAAGGACTGCCTTTAAGTTTTGCGTCGGAGAGAACTCAAGGGAAACATATCCAGCTGTATTGCTCACTGTAGAATTATACTCATTGGAGTTAGGATCACTGTTTCCGGACGAATAATAAAGATTTCCATTTGGATAGAGATTATTAGAAGTCAGAACCACATTGGGATCAGTGTCAGTCCATCTCGGTTGCGCTCCAAAGAACTGAAGTGTATACTCCCTAATTTCGTAATCCCGCTCTTTGGTGACCTGACTTGCACCAAATTTCAATTTTGCGTCACGACCAGAAATTTGAAGATTCTTAGAAATATCTAATCTCCCTACGATATTGGTCTCATCCAGATATCTCCAAAGCCTTGTCGGATTACCACCGGCACCAGCAGCAAAAATTGGAAAATTGTCAATCGTGAAAGATGTGCTTCGAATATCCGGATCATCCAATTTAGACCGGGTTGGTGATATCCGCCAATCAATCGTCCATGAGTTGTTTTCTCCGAAAAAGTGCTTTCCGTTAAGCAGGAGATTGGTCAGAGCTCTTTCCGAATATTCCAGATTATTCGCAAATGCGAGATATCCCGACTGCCCAATTGCATCACTATTGTTATCTACATTAAATTGACCGGCACTCTTTTCTCCATTCTGAAGATGAAGTGCAGTAAACTTGAATTTGGACCGCTTTGTTTTAAAAGCCAGACCGGCCAGTCCACCCAACAATACATTGTTGGACCCCTTACTGCCTTCTAACAAATCGGCAAAAACCAACTCTTGTCGATCTCTGAATATCTGGTAATCTCCATATACCAAGTCATTCAAAAAACTTGTGGAATTTTTATAGGTTGCTGAAAGGATATATCCAAGTCTGTTCTCTCCCCCTGCTTTTACTTGATCAGCAAAAGAAAATCCGAATGAATAATCCAGTACACTGGTTTTCCTTGAAGCACCAAGGACCGGATTGAACTCATTCAAAAACGCAAAGACTTCCCCATCGGAATCTCCACTGATCGGAGAAGGGATAGGATTCACTCTCGCTCTATCCGGTAAATCTCTCGTACCATCGTCAAAACCAAACTGGTCAGTATCACTCCCGCGATAAGTCAAATAATTGTCGTTGAAATGCATATCCGGGTTAAAATCAATGCTTGCAGAAATGTCCAGCACTCTTTCTTCCGGAAAATCCTTGGTTTCGATATTCACTACTCCCCCGGTAAAGTCGGCAGGCATATCGGCAACAGAGGATTTCAGGACAAACATGTTGTCAATCAGGTTCGTCGGAAAAATATCGATTTGCAGACTATTCCGGTCCGGGTCCAGACCAGGAATGTCGACGTTGTTCAACATAGTCTTGGTATACCTGTCACCGAGACCCCGTACATAAACATATTTTCCTCCTTCTACAGAAACTCCTGTTACGCGTTTCACAGCTTCAGCGGCATCTCCATCTCCTATTTTTCGAAATGTCTGGGCAGAAATCCCATTCAATAGATTTGGAGACTTTTTTTGGATTGTCAGAAGCGCAGCTTCTGTATTCCTGACCTGAGCTGCCGTAACTACAATCTCAGCCAGCATCTCGGATTGTTCCTTTATCCGAATATTGTCAAACAAGGTCACTTGTCCAGCTTCAACCTCTATATCCGTAATTGTAATCGTCTCGAAAGAAATAAAAGAAATTTCCAATTGATAGGTACCTGTCTCAACTTGAAGCTCAAAGGCACCATCAAAGTCACTTGTGGTACCAGTTGTTGTCCCTACGATGAGTACGTTAGCAAAAGGAAACGGTTCACCGGTAGCATCCTCAATGATTTTGCCGCGAATAGTCCCTGTCTGTGCAACTACTCCTAAGGTGCCTAAAAGAAAGATCAGGCAGAATGAAAATTTAGAAAAGCTCATAAGATTAAATATTTATCAAACACATCATTTTTCGAAAAAGCCTGCCCCCGCATCCGGGGCAAGCTTTAATTTTTTATCACATTCTTTACAGTCCAATAGATCCAAGCGCGCCGCTTTGGTTGGCCCATGTCCATCCAAAGACTGAAGTATTTGCTCCAACTGTATTCATGTTCATGCCAACTGCTGTCGCTTCAGTTCCGGCAGCACCGAACAATGCAGCACCGTCATATCCTGCAGGTACCGTATATTCCCAGGCTCCGGTAGTGCCAGTACCATCACCACCAAATGATTCAATTCCAACTGCTGGATCGTAAGCGCTGTCAATACCGAAGAAGTATGTCATTGAAACCCCTGTATTCGTACCGCTATCCCAATCTATCAAGTGGTCAATTTGTGCACCTGCATAGATGGTTCCATTTGTAAAATTGTTAGGTCCCTGCGTAAGTGTTCCTTCCGGTCCGTCCAATTCCATGGCACTTCCACCAATAGGAGTAACTACCACCCAATTGTCACAGGTCCCATTCCAGGCCTGGTCCGTATCCAAACCGTCATCATGAGAATTCCATACGACGACATTAGATACGTCTACCGTTCCACCAAACCATTCGATTCCATCATCCTGGTTGGCAACAACCTCCACATGATTGATATCCGTACCGCTACCAACACCACCCAGGGTCAGACCATTGATCTCATTTCCTTCTCCAATATTGGTTCCTCCATGACGAATTGAAATATAATTTAATACACCGCTGTTATCCATTGGATCGTTTCCTCCATAAAGTCCATTTGGATCCGATGTCGGGATACCTTCGATTTGAACTTCCGTTACATCACCTGCATCGTTTGAAGCCGAGATAGGCGCACTTCCAAGCACGATTACACCGCCCCAAAGTCCATTGACATCAGCTGCCAAATTCGGACTACTGATTTGTCCTGGTTCAATATCATCAGCGGTAGAAGTAAATATAATCGGTGCATCAGCTGTACCCATCGCCATGATTTGCGCGCCACGTGCTATAAGTAATGCACTTGCACTCGCTCCGGTACCCGGTACTCCTTTTACTACTACTCCTGACTGGATGGTTAACTTCGCTCCACTTGTTACAGTTACCCTGTCCTCCAGGACGTAAGTATTTCCACTGAACCAAATTTCATCTGATGAGATATTCCCAGACTTATTTACAGTTTCACCTGCAGCCGGTTCAAAAGTAATCGCGCCTGCAGCGGAAGCAGCCGTCCAACCGGCAAAAGCGGCAAGGTCAGCACCAATAGTATTCCTTGCTGTTGGAACTACAGTCAAAATGTCTGCAGGGACTCCGGGAAATATTTCAGCGGCTGTCAATCCATCCGGAAGTGTATATTGCCAGTTTGCAGTTGTTCCCGTACCATCACCACCAAACGACTCGATACCCAATCCACCATATCCCGGATCGATACCGAAGAAATATACATCCTGAATACCAGTATTTGTTCCACTATCCCAATCGACAAGGTGATCAATGTTTGAACCGGCAAAGACAGTTCCACCTATGAATGAATTTGGACCTTGTGAGAACGTTCCCTCAGGGCCATCCAATTCGAATGCACTACCTCCTTGAGGTGTGATTACTGCAAAATTGGTACAGGTCCCATTCCAGGCCTGGTCCGTATCCAAACCGTCATCACCACAATTCCATACTAGTACGTTGGATGCACTTACCGTGCCTCCAAACCACTCTACACCATCATCCTGGTTAGCAAGCACCTCGACGTTTTCTATAACCGTCCCTGATCCGACTCCTCCAAGTGTCAAACCGTTGATTTCATTTCCTTCACCAATGTTGGTTCCGCCATGTCTGATTGAAATATACCTAAGAACACCACTGTTATCCGTCGGGTCATTACCTCCGTATAATCCATTGGCATCAGATGTCGGAATTCCTTCGATTTGTACTTCGGTTACATCTCCGGCATCATTGGAAGCCGAGATAGGTGCTCTACCAAGAACGATCAATCCTCCCCATAGTCCATTCACATCGGAATCAAGATTCGGACTTGCAATTTGACCGGGTTGAAGTTGATCTGCAACTGAGGTAAATATGATAGGTGCTGAAGCAGTTCCTTCGGCAAGCAATATACCACCTCGTGCAACCAACAATGCACTTGCATTGGCACCAGTACCTGCCTGACCTTTGACGACCACACCAGGCTCAATCGTCAACGTCACTCCATCAACAACTGTTACTCTGTCATTTAGTATATAGATATCACCTGAAGTCCAAACCATATCAGAAGTGATCTCTCCACTCACCTGGAATTCCTGAGTTTGGGAAGGATCAGGAATACAAGCTCCGTTATCACAAAGGAATCCCTCAGGGCAGGTAACACCCTCACAAGGGTCATCCATAAGATCTTGACATTCACAGGTAGGATATATTTTTACCTGACCTGCAGGGCAAGCAGGAGTGCCTGCACATGGATCAGGTACAATCGTTGATGCATCCACTGCACACGTACAATTGGATAATAGAACTTCACCTGATCCACAAACCGTATTACAGGTGATTCTTCCAGTATCCTCATCACACGAAAATCCGGGTGGTACAGTCACATCCTCACAGGGATTGCTACTACAAGAAGCCAAAAAAAGAACACCGCAAAACAGCATTCCAAACAGCACGTTAAATTTTGTCATGATTGCTCTAATTAAGATTTAAGAGATTTAGTCTATTTAATTCAAATTCGCTGCAAAAGTATTCCCTGGGAGTGGCTCAAATATTAAGTGAAGGTTATTTAAATATTAAGAGGAAATTTGAAAAGTTTACTTTGAGTTAACATTGAAATAGCGGCATTTCGGGTTAACATAAAGTTTAATTTGGTAATAAATAGTTCATCTCAGGAAACAGTTTGTTAATGTTCCGTTGATCTGTTTTTTAAGCTTGAATCCTACCATTGTCCTTTCTTCTTATTTAACAAAACCAAACTGTCCATCTAATGAAGTACATCTACACTCTTTTCCTCTTTTTTGGCGTTTTTTCACATTTACTCTTCGCACAACTTCCTTTACAAGTTGAACATCTCGGCACCTATAATACCGGCGTATTTGATGAAGGAGCTGCAGAGATTGTAGCTTTCGATCCGGAATCCGGTCTGGTGTTTTTCACAAATGCCAATGCCAATACCGTTGACATCATCAGTGCCGAGGACCCTTCGAATCCGGTATTCATGGGAGAAATCGATCTATCACCTTATGGAGGCGGAGTGAACAGTGTAGACTTCTCTCACGGTTATGTGGCTATTGCGGTCGAAGCGGAGATCAAACAGGATCCGGGGAAAGTGGTTCTATTTGACATTAAAGGAAACTTCCTTGCAGAATATCAAGTGGGGCCATTACCTGATATGTTGACTTTCGATCGCGATGGTGGTCGGATTGTAGTTGCCAATGAAGGAGAACCAAATGATGAATATACAGTAGATCCCGAGGGAAGTATTTCTGTAATTGATATCAGAGGGGGTCTGCTGAGTGCTTCGGTTACGCATATCGATTTCAATGAGTTTGACGATAAAAAGGAAAATCTCATGCAAAAAGGAATCAGGATCTTTGGACCCAATGCCTCCACTTCACAGGACTTTGAGCCTGAATACATCACCATTACCCCCGACAATCAATATGCATTCGTGGCCCTCCAGGAAAATAATGCCATTGCCAAAATAGATCTGGGAAGCAACCGGATTGAAGATGTCATACCATTGGGCTTAAAAGATCACAGATTTGAAGGACAAGGTCTCGATCCCAGCAATAGCACTGAAAATATTGAAATTGCAAACTGGCCTGTTTTTGGAATGTATCAGCCTGATGCCATGGATGCATATACCGCTTCCGATGGCAGGCAATACATCGTAAGTGCCAATGAAGGTGATAGCAGGGATTATGATGGCTTTTCTGAAGAAACCAGGGTCAAGGATCTCGTTTTAAATACTACGAATTATCCGAATGCCGATGAATTGCAACAAGACGAGCGAATCGGAAGGTTAAAAACAACTACTGCATCCGGCGACATCGATGGAGACGGCACAACCGACGTTATTCATATATATGGTGCAAGATCATTTTCTATTTGGGATACAGACGGAAGACTCGTATGGGATAGTGGAGATCAGATTGAGCAAATATTGGCAAGAGAGGATCCTCTGCATTTTAATAGCACAAATGACGATAATGACAGTTACAAGAATAGAAATGATGACAAAGGTCCTGAACCAGAGGCCATAAGAGCCTTTGAACTGTTTGGTAAAGATTATGTAGCCGTTGGATTGGAGAGAATGGGCGGATTGGTCTTTTTCGATGTAAGCGATGTCCAATCTCCGGAGTATATAGATTATATAAACAACAGAAATTTCAATGTCAATGCAGAAACGCCGGAAGCCGGTGATCTCGGTGTTGAAGACATCGTATTTGTACCCTCTCATAAAAGTCCAAATGAAAAACCCATGCTCATTACGGCAAATGAGATAAGTGGTACCATTTCATTCTTCGGTGTTACTCCTCAGGAATGCGATGCACAAAGTAGTGTTTTTGCTTTCGGAGGAGCTACGGAAATCAACCGCTGCGTTGGCGATGTTATCGTTGAAATGGAATTCGATATCGATGTAGCAAGTCACTACTGGTACATTATCACTGATGAGCAAAACAATATTCTCGCATACAGTGACAGATCAAACGGAGATATGGTCGATCTCAGCGCTGCACCTGAAGGAATTTGTCGTATCTGGGGATGGAGCCATGATGGATCAACGATTCCCAAAGCAGGATCACCCGCCTCAACTTTAAATATTGGTTGTAACCAATTATCGGATAATTATGTGGCCGTTAACAGAATCAATGATGGCTCATGTTCCGGGGCAGGAGCTTGTGAACAACCAACGAATTTCAGGGTACGCGATCTCGGAAATAACAGATATTTAATCAGATGGGACCGCGTCGACGATGTCCGTGGTTACAGTCTGAGAATTATTGCAAATGGCAATCCTTCAAGCCGGTTGATCCTTTTGAAATCTAATGCGGTTACCATCGGTACCACAGGTGAAAATGATATAGCCATAGAAGTAAGAACTAATTGTGGAATAAATTCTACATCATTATTCAGTGATATTATTCAATTGAACAAAGTAAATAATGATAAATCATTGAATATTGCTTCCGAAGAAATCACAATAGAGGAAACGAATATCACCGACGGTACTTTGTATCCAAATCCGGTGCAACAAATCTTGAATTATACATTTAGTCTAATTAAAGATTCCTCAGTCGAAATTACAATTTCCGATTTCATGGGAAGGAGGATTAGCAATCTCTACAGTGGAAAATTGGAAAAAGGAAATCATAATTTCAAGAAAGATTTGAGCAATATACATTCTGGAATATATTTTCTAAATATCAAATCAGGTGAATTTGCCGGGTCAATCAAATTTATAAAAGTTGATAAGTAGCAGTTTTTTCATAGACAAGTTTCTGATAGGGTTACAATGGTAACCCTTTTTTATTTCATCATATAACAATTTCATAACATATACTTTAATTAATGTTTATAGAATGGTCATTCTAGATTAACCTATGAATTCTAATTTGCAAGAATTACATAACCAATTCTAAAAATTAAATAATGAATAAATTCCTTTACAGTTTAGTCATTTTGATGCTTACATTTCAAATGAACGGACAAACTCCATTTGCCGAGGAAATAGATGTAAATGACTTTGCCCCAGAACGTGTCGTGATGCCCCCATCTCCTCTTACCTTACAGGTACTATTTGTAGGAGGATATGATATTGTCCAGACTACGGACACTTATAACAATCCCGCTGGGAGGGCCATAGCCAAAGAATGGCACGATTTCATTGGTTTCACGCCGGATCGCACAGGTAAAAGCTTGGGATGGGTATCTGTGAACCACGAAATGATCTATCGCGATGATCGTATTGGCGATGGCGGCGGAATGACAGTGTTCAAGGTCGAGAGAGATCCTGTAACGGGATTGTTGAAGGTAGTTGATCAAACATTGGAAGATGGTCGAGAGGGAAAATATTTCAATGTAGACTTCGTAAATACAGTCGGTGAGACTGGGATGAATTGTGGAGGTATAAGTTCCACATTTGACGGCAGGATCTGGACTGCAGAAGAATGGTTCAGAACGTCCAATGAATCTGTTTATGTCGGCTCACAGCGATCGGGTGATGGAAGAAATGCTCCTGTCCTCCCGGACAATTCCAGCAGAGATAATACCGGAGTCAGAAATCTTTCCAATTTCGTAGTTCAAACTGATGATTTCCCGGAATGGGATGGAATGGAGCTAGAGAAATTCCAAAATTTTAATTACATGGTTGAAATCGACCCTGTAAATGCTGTTGCCCTCCGAAAACAGTACAACTGGGGTCGAATGGGCTGGGAAGGAGGTTCCATCCTCAATGATAACCGTACGGTATTCCTTGGTCCGGATAATACCCCGGGGTTCTGGATGCGTTTCGTTGCAGACCAACCTGGAGATTTTACAAAAGGCACACTTTCCGTATACAAACATGATCATCCCGATTATTGGATTGAATTGGACAATAGTGATCCCGAAGTCTTGCTCAATCTTCAGGATGCAGCTATTGCAGCGGGTGGAACCATGTACAACAGACCTGAATGGGTCGCTCATGATCCAAGTACGAACCTGGTCTATTGGACAGAGACCGGGAGGGATTTCCCAGCTTCCAGATGGGCAGATGAGGCAGCAGAGGGTGCTGTATATGACCCTGCACACCTAGCTCGGGCTGAAGCACAGGGAGTAAGTTCACCGGGCGATGAAAACTATAGAGATACATATGGTAGAATTTGGGTTTTTGATCCCAATACAAATAAAAACACCGTGTTGCTTGAAGGAGGTCCCGATTGGAATGATCCTTTGAGTCCGGCAACTTCAAATTATTTCGACAAGCACTTGTCCAACCCCGATGGTCTGAGTGTTATGAAAATTGATGGTCAAAGTTTTCTTGTTATCCAGGAAGATCTGAATGGCACTTCGTATGGAAGGACTCCGGCAGGAATCAGCAACAGGTTATGCGAGCTTTATTTGCTGAACCTTTCTATAGAAAATCCGACGATAGACGACCTGATCAGGATTACTGCCGTACCTGCGGGTGCTGAGATCACCGGAGCAATTGTTACACCTGATGGAAAGTCACTATTGATCAATAGTCAACACCCTAATTCAAACAATCCATTTCCCTGGAATCATTCTCTCACATTTGCAATTCATGGATTTGACCGAGTCAAGGTTGAGGATCTGAATCAAAATGCCGCCTTGGTTGACAATCAGAAAAAAGGAAACCTGAAGACTGCTGAGTTGGAAGCATTTAGCGTGCATCCCAACCCGACTACTCGTCAGATATTCCTGAATAAATCCTCAGATGTTGCAATTTATGATGTTAGAGGTCAAAGAGTACAAGTGGCAAGAAACACCAATAGAGTGGACGTTTCCGGATTAAAAGCCGGAGCATACTTTGTTCAAAATTCCGAGGGTGAAATGGTTCAACTGATTATCCAATAGTACTATGCCATAAGCATCACTCTCGTTTGTAAATAACTCCTCATTAGAGATGGTGGCTGTTCGGCCACCATCTGTTTTTATTTGATCAACACCTGAAAAAATGAAAAATAGAATTCTGTTAATTATAATTGTCCCATTGGCCGCTCTTTTCCTGAATGCTCATCTCAATGATCAAAAGGAAGCTTCATCCATGATCATTTCACAAATTGAAATTGAATTCGAAGAAAACCTGGATGAATTTAAAACTCAAATTGAACTATATGCACGAGCTGCTTCTAATGGTCAACCGATTCAGGAAATCAGGGAAATTCACAGACAATCAAGATTGTCTTTTAAAAAGGTAGAATTCTTATTAGAATATTTAGATCCGGCAGGGATCAAACAGAGAATCAATGGAGCACCTTTGCCAAAGACCGAACCCAAGGTTGCAGATTTAAATATCATTGAACCTAAAGGCTTACAGACTTTGGATGAGATTTTGTTCGAAAGTCCAAATATGTATGATTATAAACAGACGCAAAAACTACTAGTACTATTGAAAAAAGACGTGGATTATGCTTTTCAATTCGCCAATAAAATCAATTTGACGCATCAAATGATTTTTGAAGCCATGAGACTCGAGCTTATTAGAATATTTACCCTGGGTGTTACGGGATTTGACACCCCTGGTTCACTCAATGCGCTTGAAGAAGCTTATGTTGCCCTACATGCAGTATTTACAGTTTATCAAAAATATATCCCAATGATGAAAGAAGGATCGTTGGGAAGTGAAACAACCTATTTATTTAACAAAGGGCTTCATCAGCTGGGAGCAGATGTTCCATTTGGCAATTTTGACAGGCTTGAATTCCTCATGGAGGTGATCAATCCTATTTATAAAAACATCCTTCTTACTCAAGAGTATCTGCAAATTGAAAAACCAAATGAGGTCAGAGTTCTTCCGTCAGCAATTTCCTATGAGGCAACCAATTTATTCAGCCCGAATTTCCTGAATGCTTTGTACTACGACAACTTGAGCATCGATAGCTTAATGCCCGAGAGGACAGAACTCGGTGAAAAGCTGTTCTATGACCCTCTTCTTTCGAAAAACCTGAAAATGAGCTGTAGTACATGTCATGACCCCAATCAATACTTTACGGATGGATTGCAAAAAAGCATAAGTAGTATCGATGGCCAGACATTAATCAGAAATGCCCCTACCCTTATCAATGCAGTATATGCTGAAAAGTACTTCTATGACTTGCGTGAAGAAATATTCGAAAAGCAGATAAAGCATGTCGTTACCAGTCATAAGGAGTTTGATACAGACTATGTAGAGATCATGGATAAACTAAGTGATCATAAAGAATACAATGAGCTGTTCAATAATGCCTATCCCGGCATGGGTATTTCATCTCACAGTATTGCCAATAGTATCGCGCACTACGTTGCCGGATTGGTCTCATTTGACAGTCCTTTTGACAGATTTGTACTGGGTAAATCTGAGCACTTGTCTGATGATGCCAAAACGGGGTTTAATTTATTCATGGGCAAGGCTGCGTGTGGAACCTGTCATTTTGCACCTACTTTTTCCGGTTTGGTTCCTCCCCTTTATCAAGAATCGGAATCGGAGGTTCTTGGCATTCCTTCGTCAAAGGCGAATACTGCTATCGATTCAGACCCTGGAAGAGTTGCCAGTGGAAAGCCATTGGACGAAGCCCCCTTTTATGTTCACTCCTTCAAGACAACGACTGTAAGAAATATCGAGTTCACAGGTCCTTACATGCACAACGGAGTCTATGACACACTTGAAGAAGTAATGGATTTTTATAATAAAGGCGGAGGGCTGGGACTCGGACTCGACGTCGAATATCAAACTTTGTCAGGAGACCCCTTGGATTTATCTGAAGAAGAAATCAATCAATTGATCGCCTTTATGAAGAGTCTCAGTGATCCATCGATATCTGAAAAATATTGACAAATATCTGCAATGATTCGCATTTTCTATTCTTACACGTCATGATCGCGCGCACTTCTTTGGTAATTGCAGGAATCTTCCTTGTAATATTTCTTGGAACCTATCCGATTGATGGTCTTCCAAAAGAGCGTTCAAAATCAGAGGGTAAGCAACTGGCTGACCTATACTGCTCTGCATGTCATAAGCCACCTGATCCAAATGAATTGGAAAGAGAGGTTTGGAAAGATCATGTTCTGCCCCGTATGGGTGCAATGATGGGTATAGAGGAATATTCCTCCTTAAAGTCTTCCTGGATACAGGAAGGGGTTTTCGATCCTATAGATTTTGAGAATGGGCCTTTTTCCAAAGAATTTGAAATTAGCAATAAAGATTGGAAACAACTTGTTGACTATTACATTGACAATGCTCCTTCCAGAATTGGAGTTCGAAGTGTCGAGACAGATTCGATCCGTCCGACTTTATTGTCATTTCCATCCATGTTTCTGTCCCCACCTTCCACAATTCATACTTCGTTCACTGAAAACGGCTTGCTATTCAGTGACATCAACTCCAATGCATTGTTTGAACTCGATGGCAATTTGGACATTGTCAGGGTACTGAATCTTCCCGGAGGAATTGTTGATCTCGATTCGTCCTCCAATTCGACGTTTTTAACGGGAATTGGCTCGTTCTCTCCAACAAGTAAAGCATCAGGGTATGTAGCTCTTCTGGACGATTCAAACAAAGTGAACATCATAATAGACAGTCTGAGAAGACCTGTGCATACGAAAGTTACTGACCTGGACCTCGATTTCCAACATGAATTGCTGATCAGTGAATATGGTAAATGGAACGGTGGCTTGTCCCTCTGGAGTAAAGATGAACATAATACATATACCCGGAATGTAATCGCAGAAAGATCCGGCTGTCTCAAGACAGACTTGATTGACATCGATAATGATGGGGACATGGACATTATTGCCCTTTTCGGTCAGGGCGATGAGGGTTTCAAAATCTATATCAATCAAGGTTCCTTATATTTTGATGAAATATGGATGCATCGGTTCTCTCCAAGTATGGGATCCGTGGGATTCGAACTACTTGATATTGATCAGGATGACCAAATGGAAATAGTCTACTGGGCTGGTGATATGGCAGATCTCCCTTACACTACGAAACCATATCAGGGAATCTATATTTTTGAGTTTGGAAGCGCATCATCATTAATTCAAACAAAATTTTGGCCTTTTCCCGGATGCTATAAGGTCATTGCTCTGAATCTCGACGATCAGGCTCCACTAGATCTTGTGGCCTGTTCATTTTTTCCCGATCACAGATATCAGAATCCAAATGATCTCTTAATTCTTTTCAGAAACGGACCAACGACATATACGAAAAGTCTCAACCTTTCGGCACACGGCAGATGGATAAGCATGTCTGCGGGAGACCTGGATAGAGATGGAAGTATCGAATTGTTGTTGGGGTCCCTTCTGATGAAAGAAGATCATAATGGTTCACTGAATGAACGTTGGTTGTCAAATGGTCTTCCCTTTGTCCTGCTCAAAGATGTAAATCAAGGAAGTTTACAATAACTTAATCACCACATCATTTACAGATTACAATGAAAACGGACATTTGACGAGCTAGCGCGAATAACGATTCCGCGTAGGTTCAGTAATTAAAACGGTCAGTCTCTAGGACATCAGTGATATCAAGGGAATGGTATCACTGATTTTTTATGCCATGAAGAAGGGATTTTTATTCTTGCTGATATTAACCACTTGCCTGGTCTGTTTGCCTCAAAGAAGCGAAGAGCCCAACTATTTGGTTGATCAATACTGTGGTAACTGCCATCAGGAATCTATAAACACTAACCGATATGCTCTTTCCGGAGCAATGCCCAAAGATCAATTGCATCAGTCATTTCATGACCTCCGGCCTACCATCCCACCAGAAGAATATGCAGCTATTCTTTCATATCTGTCCATTCAAAAAACAAAGTAGTTCTTGTCTGGATGATGGAGATCATTCGGCCGAATGATCTCCATCATCGTGTGAAAGCCCGTGGACCTTGATCTTAGCCATAAGAAAATCACTAGACATGAAATACTTTGCAGTAGATTTAGGAACAATGATGATGAGATACTATCTCATGATGGCCATTATCATCGTTGCGGGATTCACCGGCACATGGTTATTGGCTTATTTGGCAGTACCTGTTTTCTTATCAGCCATTTTAGGTGTGGGTTTCTTTGATCGAGATTCTAAGGCCGCAATACATCAGTCCGACATGAGAGTGACTGATCGCTCTGATATTTTCAAAGAAGCAGCCTGATCAAGTCGATTTCTTTTACTGGTTAAAGGAAGCTGATTATTGAGGCATTTTTTCAAGTGCCTCCTTGTCGACGACGATGATGGATCCACCTTCTACGGTGATCAGATTCTCCGATTTAAACTCAGAGAGGGTTCGAATCAGTGTTTCTTTCGCCGTACCTGCTTTTGATGCCAGGTCTTCCCGTGAAATGTCGATTGCATTGTCATTTTCTTTCTCAAGGAACGAAAGTAGTGCCACTGCAACCTTTCTTCGAACGGAGCTGTAAGCCAGTTCTATAAGTTGCTGCTCCGTCTCATCCACCTGGTTAGCGATCATCCTGATAAATTGAGCGGCAAAGTCCCGGTTATTGTATAAAAGCAACTTGAATGCATCCTTTGGAATCAGCCGGATCGTCGTATTTTCCAGGCTGATACAGGTATCTGAATAAGAAGAATCTGTGATCAATGCCTGATGACCAAAAAAATCACCGGTCTTGTAGATATGTGTGATCAATTCTTTGCCAAATTCATTGGTTTGAAAGCACTTTACCTTACCGGATACAATAAAGAACAACCAATGGGGTCTCTGACCTTCCTGGTATACAATATCCTTTTTATTATAGTATCTGAGTTCTCGATCAAGGGCGATATTTTCCAATTCCTCCCTACCCTTGGCCTCTGAAAAAAATCTTTGCAGCCCGTCTTCTGATCCATCAAATGATTCATGTACCTGTTTTGCCTTGGTCAGACGCATTTCAATGGCTTGCAACAGGTCTGTATCATCAAAGGGCTTGGTGATATAGTCATCAGCACCTAGCCCCATACCCTTTCTAAAATCGGTCTTTTCAGCCTTGGCGGTCAGGAAGATGAATGGAATGTGGTGCGTGCGATGGTTCTTATTCAATATTTTAAGGACGCCGAAGCCATCCAATTCCGGCATCATGACGTCACATAAGATGAGGTCAGGTGATTCCTTGATGGCTTTTTCAGTTCCGGTTTTTCCATTTTCCGCCTGTATGACTTCATAGCCATCTAATTCGAGAATTTCACATATATTTTCACGTACTTCCGCAGTATCTTCTATGACCAAAATCTTCTTCATATTTCGTAGGGCAATGTTACGATAAATGTAGTGCCGATGCCTTCTTCACTTTTAAAGGTAATACTCCCTTTCAATAATTCAATATATCGCTTTACAATGTTGAGACCCAGTCCGGTACCCTGAATGTTTTCGACATTTGAAGCCCGGAAAAATCGATCAAAGAGGTATTGCTGTTCAGTTTCCGGAATGCCAAGACCCTCGTCGGTTATTTCAAAGTCTATGTTTTCCTCACTGAAGCGATGACGGCAATGAATGGTGCTCCCTGGTCCTGAATACTTGATTGCATTGGACATCAGGTTAAATAGAATATTTTTCAACACCCTGACATCTGTAATGATCTGGCGGGGAGGGCCAACATAACTTGCCTCAATCTTCTGATTTTCCTTCAAGATACCCCGAAGATCCAGGGATACATCGTCACAAAGCTCTTCAAGATTGATCGCATCGGGTGACAAGTCCACCTTTCCTTCCTCGAGCTTGCTCAGGGAAAGAAAGTCATTCAATATTCCGGTCAGATTATCTACGGCCGACTTGATCCGGTGCACGTGCCTCTCTCTTTTATCGAATTGCTCAGTTTCCGTATATCTGGAGATCAGGGATGCCGACGACATAATTGTGCTCAATGGCGTTCTAAATTCGTGTGATGCCATAGAAACGAACCTTGTCTTCAATTCATTCAGTTGACGCTCTCGTTCCAGCAATTCTTTCAATTCCTGTTCGCTTCTTTCGAGCATGCGGTTGGACTTCAATAATTCATTGACGACCTCTTCCAATTCAGTAGTACGTTCGTCGACTTGCGTCTCTAAGTTTTCATTGATTTGCTTCAGCCTTTTTTCGGCATTCTTAATATCTGACAGGTCGTGGATCACCCCGGTGAAAATGACCCGATCGTTCAGAATCACTTCACTTACAGCAAGCCTGAATGGGAACACCGTCCCGTCCCTTTTCAGTCCTTCCACTTCTCTTCCTATGCCGATGATCTTTGCTACTTTGGTTGCCTTATAATTCTCGATATAGTAATCGTGTTTTGAGCGATGTGGCTCAGGCATTAACATGCTGATATTGTTCCCACAAATCTCATCCTCTGTATATCCAAATAATTCCGCCGCAGCCCTGTTGATCGTTTCTACTTTACCGTGTTCATCAATAGTGATAATGCCATCAATAGCTGTCTTTATGATGGCGTCGAGTCGTATTGCGAGATCCTTTATTTCGTTTTGGTTATTGCTCATTTATGGGTTGATAACTATCATGAAGTGCGTTGACTGAGATCATATAAGGAGTCGGTCTTACAATCGATTTTTGACTGCAAATGTAATTAAATGAATCTTCTAGCTCCCGTATCCTCCATCATGTCGACCGACCTGGTGACTGTCTCTCCCAATGACAATATGAAGAAGGTTGAAAAACTTTTCCAGGAACACAGCATACATCACCTTCCCGTTCTATCCAATGACAAACTCGTAGGGATGGTGAGCAAGTCTGACTATCTTTTTTTCAAGAGGGGATTTAATGATCAGACTACAGATCAACGACTGGATCTTTTCAGACTCAAGGTCTGGAAAGTCTCAGATGTAATGACAACCAGGTTGGCAAAAATGAGCCCGGGTGACCGGATCAATGTGGCATTAGAAGTATTCAAAGAGAATATATTCCATGCTATTCCAATCGTCGAAAATGACAAATTATTGGGTATAGTTACGACATTAGATATTATTAACCACCTGGCTATCGATAAGGAAGCTATCAATGAATATGAATAATGACTAGGATCACATTATACGGCCAACACACCTCTACCTATGAGTACCTGAAAATGATGTTGAAAAGAAAGCTTTCCAAGGCTGGAATTGAAATCGAGATTACCGAGGTCAATGACTGGAAAGACATTCTAGAAGAAAAACTCGAATCGCTTCCTGCAATAAAATTCAACAATCACGAAAACCTCTATTACAATCAAGCTCAGAACACAAATGAGTTTATCAACCAGGTGACCTCTAAGATTCTCAAAGAGGAGGACTATGGAAAAATGCTAAAGATCATCGTTCCGACGGATTTTTCCGAGACATCTACAAATGCACTCGTTTTTGGATATAGCCTGGGACAAGAATTAAATGGAATTATCAAATTGGTCCATATCTATAAACCTGCGGTTACCCAGGTCGATAATATAGTCATCGTTGATGAGGAGGTGGAGAAGATAAAAAGAAAGCAACTTGATGATTTCATCTCAAAAATCAACCAGTCCTGGGTGGGTACCACTTCAGATTTCATGCCCATCGATGGAGAATTCATCATAGGTTTTGTTGCCGATGAAGTCAGGAATTTGTGTAGAGAGTCGATCGGAAGACAACTCGTCGTGGTGGGTAGTACAGGAGATTCTGATCGAATCAAGCAAATATTTGGCAGCGTTACTACACAACTGGCTAAGAATTGTCCGGCACCTGTCCTGATCGTCCCTCCAAATGCATCTTACAACGGTGTCAATAAAATTCTCTATGCAATTGACAATATTATCCTTGATCTGGATGGATGCAAGGAGGTATTGAATCTTGCCAATGAACTCGATGCTGAAGTTCACCTGGTACACATCAATAATTCAGATGAAAAATACCCGGAACAAAAAATCATCGATGCATGTCAAAAAATTAAACCTGAGACAAAAGTGGTCTATCACGAAATCGAAGGTGAAGATGTGAGTCAGACATTGAGCAATTTTGCTCAAGAGCATCAGATGGATCTGATTTCGCTCACCTCGGCCAAACGAGGATTCTTTTCAGACCTATTTCATAAAAGCATAACCCGTAGCCTGGCTATTCATACGGATATTCCCTTATTGATCATTCATCCGCAGTAAAATGAATGTCTTAGTTCCTATGGATTTTACTGAAGTCTCATTAAATGGCCTTGAATATGCATTTCACAAATTTGAAAAAGCATCACTGACAATCGTCCACGTGATCTCGGGTATCCTGGATGTGAAGGGACCATTTATGACTAAGGCCAATGTTACCCAGGACTTGATGGCAGTGCAAGGTCTTGAAGAGACAATATGCCAGCATTTTGACTGGACAGAACTTCCTTCAAATATTCGGATAGAGGCATATTACGGAGAGGCGGTCATAGTGATCAGTAAATATTTGCAGGATCATACATTTGATGCCGTTGTCATCGGATCCAGGGACAAGTACGATCTCCTTGACAAAATTTTCGGAACGATTTCACTGGGTGTAGTGAAGCGAACATCCGAACCCATATTTGTCATTCCGAGATATGCAAAATTCAAGAAGAACGAAAAAATATTGGTTGCCAGCGATACTTCTGTTGGAGATCCTGAAATTCTGATGGCAATCAACTATTGGAACAATCACAATGCACAAGTCAAGTTCCTGCACATCAGTACTGAGGAGGATGAAAGTTATGAACAGACAAAAGAACAGCTCATCAAAAACCTCTACGAAGAATACCAACCCCCATTTTCTTACGAGATTGAAGAAGTAAAGGCAAAAAATGTGACCGACTCATTACTTGCGAATGCCTATAATTATGGCGCTGATCTAATGATCGTTATAGCCCGTCCATCTTCGTTCTTAAAAAATCTGGTGTACAGGAGTACATCCCAGGATTTGATTCAGAAGTCGAGTATTCCTTTGTTGTTCCTGCATCATAAAAGTGATTCTGTAAAGTAGAAAACCCAACCCTATGAAAATCTTATGTCCTATCGATTTTTCAGAAGCATCAATCAATGCCTGCAAATGGGCTGTTTCATTTGTAAAGGGGTATGAAGAAGCACATATTAAATTGGCTCACTTCATATTCTTCAAACGGCGGGCAGGTATGTTCATGCAAATCGATCAGATTTTTAAGGAAAGAGCCGAGACGGACTTTGAACAGTTGACTAAGGAATTGCACAAGGAAAATCCAAATGTCACCATCGATTATTCAATTTATTCGGCAAACCCGAAAGATGGCATTGTAAATATTGCCAAATCCAAAGGCTTTGATTATGTCGTCGTTGGTTCTACCGGTCTGACTGCCCTAAAAAATATGACGATTGGAAGTGTTACCGAATACCTGATCAATAAATGTAAGGTCCCTGTCCTGGCCATTCCTGCGGATGCCAAATTCAATCCTATCCACAATGTAGCTCTTGCTGTCGATGACGAATTGATCGAGAACCTATCGGTTCTTTCAACGGTAAAAGATCTTTGTGCTCATACAAAAGCCAACCTTCATCTTGTCCACGTGGAAGAAAAAGGAGATTCTCCTTTTGAATATGATCCTGGGGTCGATATGTATTTAAGAGGAATGCAGTACAGCTATGACAAGATACCTAAGGTAGAAAGCTTGACTGAAACCATCAATGATTACTGTCAACGTAATGATATTGATATTCTTTGCATGGTACACCATAAAAGGAATTGGATCACGAGGATACTGAGCAAGAGTGTAACCAAAGCCAAATTGTTCAAATTGGAGCTACCATTCCTCGTTTTGGATCAATCTTAAAAGAGCTCCCCAATTTAATCGTCCCGGAGGACGTGCAAATACTTAGACTACTCTTAATCTAAGTCATATAACCATGACTGACAAGGTCAAAATTATCAATGCTCATGAGCAGTTTTTAGAAGGTCCGAAAAGTCGGGGTCAGGAGTTCCTTTTTACCCTTAAGGTTATGTGGCAATTTATCAAAGGCTTCAGAAAACTTCATTTTGTTGGCCCTTGCATTACAGTTTTCGGATCTGCCAGATTTGAAGAGGATCATCCATATTATATAAAGGCCATGGAACTTGGCCGCAGGATTTCCCGGCTTGGTCTCACAATCATGACCGGAGGAGGACCGGGAATTATGGAAGCTGCTAATCGCGGTGCTTATGAAAATGGAGGATATTCTGTGGGATGTGCCATCAAATTACCGGTAGAACAGAAAACGAACCGGTATATGCATAAATGGGTTCGCTTCGATTATTTCTTTGTCAGAAAGGTCCTTTTGC
>JANQHF010000026.1 GCA_028282725.1 Saprospiraceae bacterium | reverse complement strand
TGCTACAAACTCAATCGAAGATACTTTGGAAATAAACTTTTCGATAGAGTTACTATCGCAGTGGCTAAATCCTACTGGTAAGAAAAAGGATACTCAATTCTTTGATGTCCTGTACTCAGAGTTGCAAATGGTTTCGACCAATAATCAGTCATTTCAAAGTATTGAAACAGTTTCAGGGTGAGTGACTCTTGTTTTTCGTGCGGATGCGAATGTGTTTCAAAACTATCATTTATACCTGTCAGACAGACTTCGTTGGCATTGAGATCTGATCTGAAATAAGCATGAAGTTCGGGAGATGTAAACCCAATTTGTTTTTTGATATCCCATATTGAATGATTGACACCTGGTTTTTTGCCAAACAACTGAATGTTCTGACTATAGATCTGTGGATGATCTGCATAGATTAAACTTACGATCGTAGACTTCCCCGATCCATTCGGTCCCTGAAGAGCCCACTTATCGCCCTGTTCAATGTTCCAGGAGAAATCCCTGAGGATTTTCTTTTTTCTATAGGAGATGGAAACATTTGAAAATTCAAGGATTTTTTGATTTTGAAATCCTGGAATCTCCTGGAAGTATGAATTGAAATTGGAAATGGTGGTATCATTGATTTGTGCACGCTCGTTCTGGGCTGGAAATTGGGGTCCGGAATACTTGAATTGACCATTTTCCAAATGGATATGTCTTTTGATGCAATTTGGAATTTCGGTGGCATGACCACTCAGGATAATGGTCATCGAATGTTCTGATGCCAGTTTATCCAGGAAGTTGTTGAGGAAGGCTCTGGCGGGTCGATCGAGACCGATATATGGATTATCAAGGATCAACAACCTGGGTTTTTGGAGGAGGACACTCGCCAAAAGCAGTTTCCGGGTTTGTCCACTGGATAATTTAATTCGTTCCATATCCAACAGGTCCATGAGCCCTATTTCGGACAACACACCCAGATGCTCTGATGATCGGAGATTCACTCCTTTTGCGACGAGGTATTCCCTGGCAGTCAGAAATCCATTGGCATCCCAGGCATTAAATCTCTGTTGATAGTAGTGTATGTTTTTGAGTGAATGGAATAATTTCCCATTGTCAGTGAAGGATACCATTTTGATTTCATCCGGGCGGATCTTCACATTCTCAAGTGATCCTTTAGAGATTCTGTTGTTACCAACCAAGGTCTTGCATAAAATGGTTTTTCCCGAAGCATTTGGTCCGGAAATCAAGGTGTGTTCTCCAGCTTTGATTTCCCAATTAATGCTTTTTAGAATTATCTTTTCTCCTGTAGAAATGTCTGCATTTATAAACTGTACCAAAGTGTTCATCTCCTTGAATCCATTAAACGGGTATGGCAATTTTTTTCAGGTATGAACGAAAGAACAGGCAAAGAATACAAAGTGATGTCACCAGGAATGCGATTGCTAAATTCGAAAAAATGAAGGTGACCAGGAATACGATCAACCACCATATTGCAGAGAAGACAATACCCATTGTCAATTTCAACGAGGACGTAAATTGAACGTCGGTAATTACATTATTCAGAAGATATCGAACACCGAGAATTGCCAGTGGATTTACAATCGTTAAAGCTTCAGCTAATAGATTAAAAGCAGGATGGTATCTAGGAATGACAAAGTCATCCCTGTACAATTGATCCTTTAAAGATTGAAAGGAAAATTTTTCATTGCTCCTGTTCAGACCCTTGCGTCTTTGATCGTAGTGCTCAGCATCAGGAAGTAACAACAATTGTTTTAATGAATCGGACAATGTGTCTTTAAATTCGATCAGGGCTTTGGCCCGTTGGTGTTCATATTGATCCATAAAATCCCTGACATGGATGGGCTTCCCAAAATTAATGATGCATTTGAAAGAGGGACGGTAATGATGAAAGTAGTTGATCCCCACGGGTAAGACGTATAGAGATCCATTCATTTCGGCTTGGGTTTGAAATGCCAATCGTGAAGTTCCTTTGGTAAGAGGTCTCAGAAAATGACCCTGGCCCATATTACCCTCGGGAAAAATGAGAACCGGATTTCCACCTTTTAGAATGCTCTTACACCTGTTAAAGATTTCTTCATTCTTATTCAGATTTTCATATCCATCCCGAATGCGATACACAGGCATCATATTCAAAAGGTTGAGGACACCCAAAAATGGTGGTACGAATACATCGGAGCGCGTCAAAAAGTGCACTGGTTTTTTCATGTAGACTCCCATGAGAATGGCATCCAAAAAAGCATTTTGATGATTCGGTGCGATAATGAAGGGATAATGTTCCGGAATATGCTCTTTCCCGTTTATTTCTACCCGCCCAAAGAATAAGGGAACGGCTATTTTTCCGATGTTTTTCACGAGAAAGTAAAGCCAGGTCATGTGGTGAATAAAAAAAAGAAGTCCATATTAACCAAATTATTGTTGGAAATTGCTCAAACGCAACCGTCTAGTTTTGCTTACTTTTGTGCACCGAATCAAGTAACTAAGCGTATGGGACCATTTACACATGACTATAACCACACTGAGGAGAATGATCCTCATGTACAGCGGTGTAGAGAAATTATCAAGAAGTATCCTCAGGTTAAGGAACTAATGGGAAGGAACCCCCAGTCCATTTGGTATATAATAGGTATTGTCGTATTTCAAGTCTTCATCGCCTACATGGTCCGGGATCTCGCGTGGTATTGGGTCTTGTTGGCAGCATGGTGCATTGGGGCTTTTGCCAATCATGCCCTGTTTGTGATGATTCATGAATGCACACACAATATGGTTTTAAAAAGTCGCCTGGGTAATCTATGGGCGGGCATACTTTGTGATTTACCGAATGCCTTTCCATCGAGTGCCGGGTTCAGAAAGTATCATCTGAAGCATCATGCCTTCCAGGGTCACTACGAACTTGATGCGGATATTCCAAGTATATGGGAAGCGAAATTGATTGGTACAGGTTTCATTGGTAAAACGATATGGCTTCTGTTATTTCCTGTCTTCCAGGGACTGAGACCTCCTCGATTAAAAGAAATTTCTTTTGCAAATAAGTGGATCTGGATCAACCTTGTTAGCGTCATCATCTTTGATGTTTTGGTATGGATGTTCATTGGCCCAATGGCATTATTGTATTTGGCTGCCTCCTTCTTTTTTTCCATTGGTCTTCATCCATTGGGTGGCAGATGGATCCAGGAACACTACCTGGTTGCACCACCACAGGAGACTTATAGCTATTATGGACCGTTAAACAAGCTGGCATTCAACGTAGGCTATCATAATGAGCATCATGATTTTGCTTATATACCGTGGAACAACCTTCCCAAACTAAGGGCGATAGCTCCGGAGTATTACGATACGCTATACTACCATACTTCATGGGCAAAATTGACCTGGAAGTTCTTGACTGATAAAGAACTGTCCTTGTTTTCTAGATCTGTGAGAAGTGAGCGTTCTGTCGTTGATGTATCAAGTTCTGGTGAAGCAGATTATACGAAGCGTCGTGAAATTATGGAAGAAAGCAGCGCTGCCTGATCATTTTTTCACTTCTACGAAGGGAGGTCTGACCACTTTTGCCTGTAGTTGTTTCTTCCGAATCTGAATGAGCACTTCAGTTCCTTTTTTATGGTAGGGGACATCAATATACCCTAGACCTATACCGATATCCAGCATAGGAGACATCGTACCCGAGGTAATGTTTCCAATCCTCTCTCCTGACACTGACAGAATCTCATACCCTTGTCTGGGAATACCTTTCTCTTCCATGAGGATACCACAAAGTCTTCTTTTAGGGCCTTCCAGTTTTTGTTTTTCGAGGTTTGCAGCATTTACAAAAGGATGATTGAATTTTGTGATCCAGCCAAGACCCGCCTCAATCGGAGAGGTTGTATCATCAATGTCATTTCCATACAGGCAATATCCCATTTCAAGTCGCAGGGTATCCCTTGCTCCCAGTCCGGCAGGTGATGCCGCAATCTCATTTTCCTGATCAAAAAGCAAATTCCAAAGTCTGACGGCTTTTGGGGATGGAACATACAATTCAAAACCACCGGAGCCCGTGTACCCGGTAGCAGAAATGATGACGTCATTTATATCCTTTATGTTGCCAACAGTGAAGTGATAGTATTGAATTTCACTGAGATCCACTGACGTTAAAGGCTGAACAAGGTCGTGAGCCTTAGGTCCCTGTACAGCCAGCAAAGCATAATCGCCGGAAAGATTTTTCATTGAGGCTCCGACAGTATTCTGGGATGTGATCCATTCCCAGTCTTTTTCGATATTTGATGCATTTACCACAAGCAGGTATTGACTGTCATCAAGTTTGTAGATGATCAGATCGTCGACAATTCCACCTTTATCATTAGGCATGCACGAATATTGGGCCTGACCTACTATTATCACGTCTATATCATTGCTGCTAATCCTTCGGATCAGTTCTGTCGCACCTGCACCCTCGATCATGAATTGACCCATATGTGAGACATCGAAGATGCCTACATCATTCCGTACGGCCATGTGCTCTTCAATCAGCGATGAATATCGAACAGGCATTTCAAATCCTGCAAAGGGGATCATCTTGGCACCAGCAGCGACATGCTGGTCGTAGAGAGGTGTTTTATTCGGAGTCATCATATTTCTGATTCAGCCATTTCGGAGGGCTCTTCGTAATTCTCAATTGGTGCACAGGTACATACCAGGTTTCGATCTCCATAGGCATCATCGATACGGGATACTGATGGCCAGAATTTATGTTCATTCAGATAGGGCAGTGGAAAAGTGGCTTTTTCCCTCGAATAGGACATACTCCAATCGTCATTGGAAATCATGTCAACTGTATGTGGAGCATTAACAACCACATTTTCCTCTTTAGAAAACACTCCGGACTCAATTTCTCGGATTTCTTCTTTGATTTGGATCAATGCATCACAAAACCTGTCGAGTTCTGCCAGGGATTCACTTTCCGTTGGCTCGATCATCATTGTTCCCGCTACAGGGAAAGATACTGTTGGCGCGTGAAATCCATAATCCATAAGTCGCTTGGCAATATCTGACACCTGTACGTTATACTCCTTGAAATTTCGACAATCGATGATCATTTCATGAGCACATCTTCCATTCTTATTTGTATATAAAATTTCATAATGCGGTTCCAATCTGTGTTTTATGTAATTCGCATTCAGAATGGCAATTTGTGTAGCTCTTTTTAATCCGGAGGCACCCATCATTGCAATGTAGGCATATGAAATAGCCAGTATACTGGCACTGCCATAAGGTGCAGCGGAAATCGAGGAAATCGCATTCTTGCCACCTGTAGGAATGATTGGATTACCCGGTAAAAACCCGGCCAGGTGGGCTGCGACTCCAATCGGTCCCATGCCAGGGCCTCCTCCTCCATGAGGGATGCAAAACGTCTTGTGTAAATTCAAATGACATACATCTGCTCCAATTGCTGCAGGACTGGTCAACCCTAGCTGTGCATTCATATTGGCACCGTCCATGTATACCTGGCCACCATTTTCATGTACGATATTGCATATCTCTATTATGTCCTCTTCAAATACACCATGAGTGGAAGGATAGGTTACCATCAGGGATGACAAGTTGTCCTTATGCATATTGGCTTTCTCCCGTAAATCATTGACATCTATATTTCCGTCTTTGTCACATTTCACAATGACCACTTTCATTCCTGCCATGACTGCACTTGCCGGATTTGTACCATGAGCACTCGAGGGGATCAAACTAATGTTTCTGTGGCCTTCATTCCTGCTTTGATGATAAGCTCGAATGACCAACAATCCTGCATACTCTCCCTGGGCACCACTATTCGGCTGCATAGAAATGGCATCAAAGCCGGTAATTTCACAGAGCCATTCACTCAATTCTTCTATCATTTTTATATACCCCTTCGTCTGGGATGGATCGGCAAAGGGATGAATATTTCCCAATTCCGGCCATGTCACCGGCATCATTTCTGCCGTGGCGTTCAGTTTCATAGTACAGGAACCAAGAGAAATCATCGAGTGAACCAGGGACAGGTCCTTATTTTCCAAATGTTTGATATACCTCAGCATTTCATGTTCCGAATGATGGATATTAAAGACATCGTGAAGCAAGTAATCCGATTTCCTCAATAATTCATTTGGCCAATTGATCTCCACCTCGACAGATTCATCACTCAACCAAGATAGATCGGGTACACCCGATCCACCATGAACTGCAAAGACTCGAATGAGATCTTCCAGATCAGCTTTAGTTGTAGTCTCGTCCAATGATATCCCAACATAATCTGAATCGGCGAAATACCTGAGATTAATCTTTTTGGATTCGGCAATCATCTTGAGTTTGGCGACATTATCCACCCTTACTTTCAGGGTATCAAAGAAATGGGTATTCACTTGCTCGTATCCAAGTTTCTCCAATTGATCGTTCAGAAGACTCGTTAAGCCAAGTATTCTCCTGGATATTTCTTTCAGTCCCTCCGGACCATGATATACGGCATACATTCCGGCCATCACAGCCAGGAGTACCTGGGCTGTACAAATATTGGAAGTGGCCCTTTCTCTTCTAATGTGCTGTTCTCTCGTTTGAAGTGCCATTCGATAAGCTCTCTTGCCTTCCCTGTCGATTGAGGCTCCAATGATCCGGCCGGGCAACTGGCGTTTGAATTGTTCCAATGTTGCAAAGTATGCTGCATGGGGGCCACCAAAGCCGGGCGGAATACCAAATCGTTGGGTTGTTCCAATGACGGCATGAGCTCCCAATTCACCAGGGGGGGTCAGGAGTGCGAGACTCAGGAGGTCAGCACCTGCACATACCAGAATTTCGTGTTCAGAAGCTTTCTCGATGACCGGAGCGAGATCAATGATGGCACCGTCATTATTTGGATACTGTAAATAGAGACCAAAGACATCGGGATCCGCAAAGTCCATATGTTCCAGGTCCTCAATCACCAGGTCAATGCCAACGGGTGCAGCCCGGGTTTTCAAAACATCCAGGGTTTGCGGAAACACATTGTGGTCAACCAAAAATTTTCCGGCCTTTCGCTTTGATTTTGGAGGCTTGGAAAAGAACATGGACATTGCCTCAGCTGCCGCTGTTCCTTCGTCCAGTAGAGAAGCATTAGCGACTTCCATCCCGGTGAGATCAATGACCATAGTCTGATAATTGATCAGTGCTTCAAGACGACCCTGGGCAATTTCGGCCTGGTATGGTGTATAGGCTGTATACCACCCGGGATTTTCAAGTATGTTTCTTTGAATGACCGGAGGCAATAAGGTCCCGTAGTACCCGGTACCAATGTAGTTTTTATAAAATTCATTTTGTCCCAAAAGCGTCTTGAAGAACTCGAGAAACTCATGCTCTCCTTTGGGCTTTGGAAGCCTTAATTCCGAGGAGAGCCGTATACTCTTTGGTATGGTTTCATCTATAAGCTGGTCCAGAGAATTCAGATCGAGAGTATCGAGCATGACAGCCACTTCCGTATTGTCAGGACTGATATGCCGCTCCTCAAATCCCCTTTCTCGTTTTGGAATGGTAATTTTCATCTATTCTCATTAATTGTGACGGCAAATATTAAAATTAAATATATATTAAGTCATATTCACAGTCGAAATATTAAGTATAGTCAAATAACCCGGTGTTTTAGGTTTTGTTGAAGACCTGGTCGTATTTATGAATGTCAAGTATTAGCAGGGCATTTAAAGGGTTTTGGAGGATCATCTATGAAGAATATCTATCAAGTAATCTGCCTTCTTATTTGCTGTCTCTGGTTAATTCTTATTCCCAACCTATTAAGTGGACAATCCGCCGACAATCCTCCTGACGAAGCTGCATCAAATGCCCTGCGCGAAGAAGTGCAAAGATATTTTGGATATGAGGATCTCATTTACAGATACCTGACCCTCCCGTACGATATAAGTGCCAATGTCAACCAGCAAGGCAAACACGTGGATATTGGTTTTGTTCTTTTAGCATTAATGCCTCTTGTACTTTTATCCCTGGTCTACCATCGCAAAAAAATATTTTACGCTTTTGTGGCCATTCTTTTGATATACATCCTGCTTTGCTTTCGTTTTTCATTTTTACTGGACAAGAATGGAACCAGGTATAACCCGGCTGCCGGTCAGAATATATTTGCTCCTGAAAATGCGAGATGGGACGGAAGTGTTGTCGAACCCCTGTACAAGCTTAGCTATGTGATGCTCAACCCTGTAAAGGGAATCATTGATCCCATGACCGGACAATCGGACCACATCACCTATCCCGTCATGGTCATCCTGTTTATGGTTTTATTATTCGTCTTTCTTGCTAAGACGGAGCTCACGCACCGTAAGAAAACAATTCTTTTGATTGGAGGAATATTTGTGTTCTTATGGTGGCTGTTAAGTGGTGGTATCATCTGGTACGGATTCCTGATCATTCCTCTTGCTCTGGCAGGAATCATATCCAGGTTTCGCAAAAAATCAAAGATGCGGAAACTCCCCGTTTCAAGTGGATTCCAATATTTATCAATTGGAGTATTAGGTCTTTGGGTCTTCCTGGCTTATTCATTGAGAATATCGAATATCAGTATTGCCAATTTTGCCATGATACCCGATAAATCGAATCTTGGAAAAATGATTGTCGAACCAAGGCTGCAGCCCTATTCCGTAGGAATGGTCAATGCGAATGAGTGCATTGATTTGCTGGCAAAAAATCTTGTTCAAGCCCTGGACCAGTTAAATGGAGATTCGGAAACCATCTACCAGGTGGGATCCTCGCTTAACTTTGAGATCCGGGAGAATCACAAGCGCATGTTTGAGGACAATACCCTCGGTTTTTTTTATCAGCTGGCTAATCAGGTCCAACAGCCTTCACAAATTACTCAAGCGTTCAAGGAATACGGTTTTAAGTATATCATCCTGGACTTAATGCTTCCGACTCTGGACAGGACGCCGGAAAAATCCCTCACATCCAAGTATACTGCATTTGTTAATTGGGTCAGGGAAGATGACCAAATCGATTTGATTGCAACAGATCGACTGGTCAAACAACAGGATGGCGATGGTACTCTGAGAGATTCCTATGCACTTTCGGGAGAACGGCTGGTCATCCCGGGAAGTTATGCCGTTTTTGTGATCAGGTAAAAAAAGAGGATGTAACCAATGGTGACATCCTCTCAAAGGTCTATTAAACTGCACTGACTATTTAGCCATTGCTTTTTTTATCAAACCGATAATTGCCATGACGATTCCTCCGCCAACCCCACCTCCGGCAATACTTCCCAATATTTGAGTGATATCGCCAGTACCGGTGGCAACTCCTAAGTTACCCAGCAATTGACCTCCGAGGCCCCCTCCTAAAATTCCGGCAATCGAATTCCCGATGGTGCCAAGAGATAAATTACTCATGAGCTTTCCGGCAAGGTTGCCACCGACTGCTCCACTGATGAGTTGTATAATCAATCCTGCTATTTCCATATCATTTCGTTTTTGCTTTGTAATAATCATTAGAAGATAACTTCAAATCATTATTTGAAAGCATCTTCAAATGAATTTGTCAATAATATAAAACTCTTATATTTAAAAAGACTATATATATATAATATAAATATATTATCTGAATTGACAATAATTAATCGTTGTTATTCGATAATTGCAGAATATTATTTGGCGGCTGCTTCTTATGAAGCGTAAATATTGCGAATTGGTCATTTGGTCTGAAAGCAACTATTCTTAAGCTTCATTGCATATAAAATGATAGCTTCGCAGCTATGGATTTAACTTTTCTCGAGAAAGACTATACCATACCGGGAGAATTCATATATCTGTTTCTGGTTTTTTCCATAATCACCTTCTTGCGCTATGTCATTTTTTCCGGTGTCTATCAAAAGCTGATCTACGACCGCTTGTCCAAAATCATTCCTGACAGGATTATTTCACCCAGATATCCACGCGCACAACAAATCAAGGAAATCATGTGGTCGGGAATTAGTTCTTTATTGTTCGGTATCATAGGTGTCCTGATGATCATGGCCTGGCAAAGAGGCTACACAGCAATCTATACGGATTGGAGTGCCTTTCCCTACTGGTACATTCCTCTGAGTCTTGCTGGTGCGCTTTTCGTTCATGAAACCTATTACTATTGGTTACACAGATGGCTTCATCATCCTAAAATTTACCGTCATATTCACAAGATCCATCATGACAGTATCAGTACTTCGGTTTGGACTTCTTTCAGTTTTCACCCCATTGAAAGTGTTCTCCAGGCTATTATCATTCCAGCGATGGTAATGATCGTACCCATGCATCTTTCAGTCTTGCTTTTCCTGCTTCTTGTTATGACGGTATCTGCTATCGTCAACCATGCCGGTGTGGAAATTTATCCGGCCGGTTGGAGAAATAACCTGATATTCAAATGGTTGATTGGCTCTACACATCATGATTTGCATCATCGAAAATTTACGAAGAACTATGGCCTGTATTTTACCTTCTGGGATATATGGATGAACACCGAAAGTGATGAATTTGATGCCAGATGGATCAAAGCAACTAAAAAACAAAATCCTGGATGAAATGAGTGATTTGGGTTTTACTAAAACGACCGAACTACCCTCTGACTATCGACATCTTGAAAAGATGTCGACCTTAGAATTATTGACAAGTATCAATCGAGAAGATCAGAAAGTAGCTATTGCGATCAAGGATAAGATTCCATACATCCAAAAATGTGTGGATGCTGTCTACGAAAAGATGAACGATGGAGGACGCCTCTTTTACTTAGGTGCAGGGACAAGCGGGAGGCTTGGAATTGTCGATGCTTCTGAATGTCCTCCTACCTACGGTGTTCCCCATGATTGGGTCATCGGTCTCATGGCTGGCGGAGACATTGCTATTCGTAAATCCGTGGAATGGGCAGAGGATGATATTCACCAGGCCTGGAAGGATCTCGTTGAATATTCGATAGATAGCAGGGACTTCGTGATAGGTATCGCCGCTTCAGGCACAACTCCTTACGTGGTGCACGGACTGAAGGATTGCCAGGAAAATGGGATTCGCACAGCCTGTATCACCTGTAATGTGGATGCACCTATAACGACTTATGCTGATTATCCGATTGAGATCGTAGTAGGTCCCGAAATTGTTACAGGCAGCACGAGAATGAAATCAGGCACAGCCCAGAAACTGGTCCTGAATATGATCTCCACTTCAGTCATGATCAAGCTCGGCAGGGTGAAAGATAACCGGATGGTGGATATGCAATTGAGCAATCATAAATTAATGGACCGGGGTACCAAGATGGTCATGGAAGCACTTTCACTCAATTACGACGAGGCAAATGCCTTGCTCAGAAAATATGGCAGTGTCCGGGACGCAGTAAATAGTTATAAGCTTAATGATTCATAATTCTGTTTTAACGGCACGAGTTGCTGTACTTTATTCATTCTCAGTTAAAGAAGGTTCCAATTTAGAAAAATGGTATTCTTCAAATACGAAGTCTAGATCTTCATTGATTCGTTTTCGGAGTTCCGGCTCCAGTTGATGAATATTTCTACGGTAGTTTTTTTGTGCTCTGATGTATTCTGACATTTTTGCATAGGTCTGATTTTCAAGGATTAAGTCAAATTGTTTGTACGTTTTATTGATTATTCCCATGGGATCATCCAATAGATTCCGGTATGAAATTTCAATAAGATTTTTTGGTTGGATTAATTTTTTGGAATCAAGATATCGTCGGAGGATTGTTTGATAGTAATACATAATTTTTTGGCTGGTCTCAGCTCCGGAATATTTTTGAAGATACTGTGTACTGATTACCTTGTCATACATCAATTGGGTTGAGGGGAAAACATCGTACGGGTTTCTATAGAGGTAAATGAACTTCGCATTCGGGAAGAGCTCCAGGAGTTCTTTGATGCGTCCGGTATTGTGGGGATTCTTAATAATCAATTGTTTGCCAGGAAACCGTATACCAATTTGCATGACCATTGATCGATAAGCCTTTTTCCACTGGCCTTTCTTACTATCGTTGGTCCCTTCAAAAAGGACATATTTGCGATAGTAATATTCTGATCGAGGAAAATAAAAACTAAGACTTGCGCTGTAGACACTAATTGCTGCAAGAGGGTTTTCTTCTTCTGTCGGTAAGTTGGTTGCCAACCTCACATCGTCCTGGGGTCGCTTGGTGGGCATTCCGGCAGATAAGATTGATTTAAGTAATCTGCCACCTACAAAGATTAAGGTAGGCATGAAAGCCTGGTAATAGGTCAGATAACCAAACGAATCATCCTTACAGAGCAAGTAGTGTAAAAAGGTGGTGCCGCTCCTCCAATGGCCCACAATAAAAATCGGATCCGGGCGTCCTTTGTCTTTTTTGGATTTCGAAAATATGATGAACCAATTGATCAAGTGAAAGGGTGCCAGCAAAAGCGTTATGAGCGTGATGAAAATGACTTTAGGGACCTTGGCCCAACTAATTTTATGCCTGCACAACAAGCGAATCCAAACCGGCAGATATGCTATGGTCAATTGATGTGCTATCTGTTTGTCTTTCATGAGGGCTAAGATAGTATTCGGGCTAAGAACTGATAGCCATGATTCCGATTAAGGATCTTCCCCTTATTTTTAAATATTGTTAACTTGATACTGTACAAATAATTATTACAATGAAGGGGATAGATAGAAGAAGGTTCATTACGTCTTTAAGCATGCTGACGGCTGGTGGAGTCATTGCATCTCCTCAATACCTGCGTACCCGTCCAAATCGTAAATTGAAGATCGCTCTCGTCGGAACAGGAATTCGTGGCTGCAGCTTTTGGGGAAAGAGACTTGTGGATCAATACAGTAATGAACTTGAGTTTGTCGGTCTTTCAGATATAAATCCGGGCAGGCTTGCTATGGCCAAGGAATATATTGGCGCCCGATGCAAGACCTACCTGGATTGTGCTACAATGTTGGAAGAGACACAACCTGAGTTGCTTATAGTCACTACCAAAGATTCCACACATGATGAGTATATCATTATGGGATTAGAACGTGGTATTGATGTTTTAACTGAAAAACCCCTTACGACAGATGAACATAAATGTCAGGCCATTCTGGATGCCGAAAAAAACTCAAAGGGAAACATCATCGTAGGATTCAATTACCGATGGAGTCCCTATATGACACGTATCAAGGAGTTACTTCATCAAAACGCAATCGGAAAGATCACATCGGTTGATTTTCACTGGTACCTGAATACCTACCATGGAGCCTCTTATTTCAGAAGATGGCATGGTGAAAAAGCCTCGGGAGGTACCTTATGGGTCCATAAGGCTACACATCACTTCGATTTATTGAATTGGTGGTTAGACTCTGATCCTGAAGAAGTGTTTGCCTATGGGGCCCTGGAGCATTATGGTCATAATGGTTCGTTGAGAGGGGAAAACTGCCGTACTTGTACCCACAAGAAGGAGTGCAAGTTTTACTTTGATATTACCAAAAGTGACCATCTCATGAGATTGTATGTGGATCATGAGCATCACGACGGATACATCCGGGACAATTGTTTGTTTCGCGCACAAATCGATATATATGATAAAATGTCTGCCCAGATCAAGTACGCGAATGATGTGATCGTTAATTATTCCCTGACGACCTATTCGCCATATGAAGGTTGGAAAATTGCATTCAATGGCATGGATGGCAGAATAGAGGCCTGGCTGGACATCCCGTATTTTGAAAATATCAATTTAAGTCAAGAAGATCTTCATTCTGCCGAAATGAGTCAGGATGACCAGGTGGATCTGGTACGGAAACCTTTGATATTGCATCGCAATTGGAATCAATATGAGCCCATCACAGTGGAATATGATCGAAAGGGTCATGGCGGGGGAGACCGAAGACTTCAAGACAAGATTTTTATAAATCCCGATCAACCTGATCCTCTGCGACATGCTGCAGGTGTGAGAGAAGGTGCCCTTTCTATTCTCATCGGCGTTGCCGCCAGACGGAGTATTGAAAACGGAATACCAATCAGGATTGAAGACCTTACCGATTTGAAACCTCAGGAAAAAAGAATATAGAATCAAAAATGTACAATAGTTGAAGCGCCATACAGAAATTAAACAAAGGATCAGCCGGGATCTATAGTTTATCAATGTCTGATTATCATGTCATCATCAATCCTGTAAGCGGTCAAAAACACGGGCTCAGGATTTTTTCAAAAATAAAGCCACTGCTATCTAAAAATGGCAAGAGCATTACCGGGACGATTACATGTGACAAAGATCATGCTCGTCAGCTGATAAAAGAGCTTCCGTTGGATGGATACAGGGGAATCATAGTAATCGGTGGAGATGGCACGATACATGAGGTTATAAATGGTATGATGTGTCGGGCAGACGGGAAAATACTCCCACTCGGACTGGTACCGGCTGGCACAGGCAATTCCCTGTGTCACGATCTTGGCATTAAAAATCCGGAACAGGCGATTCAAATTATTTTGGACGGAGCTTTGACATCCTGTGACTTGTTTGAGTTAACCATGAGAGAAGAAGTCCTCTATAGTTTTAATGTGGTCTCCTGGGGCATACCTGTTGATATCAACACGCAGGCAGAAAAATTGAGATGGTTAAAAGGACAGCGATATAACATCGCCTCGATCATTCAGATTTTCAGGAATGTGAGAAGAAGGGTGGTGATTTCTTTAGGTGACCAGAGGTGGGAAGGCATGTATAGCCTGGTCATTGCTTGTAATACGATTCATACTGGCAATGGAATGAGAATTGCGCCAAATGCCATCATCAATGACCATAAAATAGATCTCCTTATCTTAAAAAAAATGAATAGCTTACACTTGCTGTCTCTTTTTATAAAAATATTCAGGGGACAACATCTTCCCCATCCTGATATTTCTTATACCCAGGTCGATTCCTTTCAAATTGACGGACCGGAGCGCCTTCCATTGAACATAGATGGTGAAACCAAAGGAAGCACACCGGTTCAGGTCAAATATGCTGAGACTCAAATACCCGTTTTTGCGGTAGAACGAAGAGATTGATGGCTTCTCATGGCTTGAGTAGGAGTGAAAGAGATCTTCATTTAATTTTTCTTTGTGAAGACCAGGTCTGAGGACGAAGGAAGGAGAGGTTGTAAGAATTTAAAAATTTTCAGAAAACCGAAGTACGTGCGAAGAACGATACCTCTTTGAATAGTCTGATGAGCATCATAGTTGTTCGAATAGTTCAAGCCGATTTTCTTACAAATTTTCCTGATCCTTGAAGGAACAATGACATCTTCAGGAGAGCTGTGAGGAATTTTATTTACGTAATATTTGTGCAGGGGATAGAGCAGTCGGGAACAAGTAGGCTCATATAAAAATATAATGACGCCGTCCTCTTTAATGATTCGTTTTAGTTCATTCAATGTTTCTTCATAAAGAACAAAGTGATGAGCAGACCGATAGCAAAAAACCAGGTCAAAAGATTGATCCGGGGTGTCTGTCTGATAACTTTTGGCGGGAAAGGAATTGTCAATTGAAATTTGAAAAACATCCTGCCAATAGGGGAGGCTTTCCAGGGCATATGGGCTGATATCGGTAACTGTAAAATGAGCCTCAGGTAAATAGAATTTTTTAAGATAACATGAAGCCCATCCCTGTCCTGCGCCAATTTCCAAAATGTTCTTTTTGGAATTGATCAGATCCAGGTATTTATTGATTTTATAATCGAGATGGTGACATTGTCGAGTTTTGGTCAGGAAATTCAATTTTGTAAACTTCTTAAAAGACTCAAATCCGTCCTTGCACCAGTAATTGATCTCGGATTGTTCTTTTTCCTCAAGATTCATGTCTAAAAATTCGGGCAATCCAGCCCTCTCGAATTGTGGCGATTATTTACCGTGGCGTCCTGGTTAAAAGGATACATGCGCAAGCTAAAAAATACATCGCTTCCCTTGAAATCCGAAGGCAGGAATATACTTGCCAGGTGATCTGTGCCCAAAGTAAACGGACCCGCCCTGAAAGCGGCTCCCAACCTGAACGACTTGTATTCATAGAGGGTAAGAGGAAAGAAATAGCTGATCCACTTTGAATCATACCTTGGAGTGATGACGAGGGTATTATTGCTTTTCAGGGAATTTTTGAAAAATGGCAGTCTTTGATGGATGACCCCGGAAATTGAAATATCCCGGTTATATCGGTAGACACCGTGAAGCGTCAACCTGGTCGGCAGCCCGATTGAAAAAACACCAAACTCATCGGGTGTGAGGTTCAGGTCATTCTGCAGTTGATCGATAAAGGCCCGAGGATTTGAGAAATCCCGGTAATCCTGTGTTCGAATAGTCGTAATATTCTGAAGCACCTCCTGCGAGTAGATTTCGACATTATTCCTGTATTGAATGACACCAATATCTGTAATGGCAGCTCCGGCAGTGATTCTTTCCAGTTCTATATGAAAGCCGATGTCTATACCCAGACCCGTACCATTGTAATCCAATTGAAATGAATTGGCATTGATAGAACTATTTGTAAAGGCAACCTCAAAGTTTACGATGGGAGAAGTAATGACCACACTGTCAATAAAATCATAGTCATCATCAGTTTGACTTTCGATGAATACTCCTTCATTGCCTCTGATATATTTAATATTTGCACCAAAGGACA
>JANQHF010000014.1 GCA_028282725.1 Saprospiraceae bacterium | reverse complement strand
TACTTTTACCCTCTCACACCACCGGACGTACGGTTCACGTATCACGGCGGTTCCTGAAATTAACCATATCAGCGACCAGTCATTAGTCAGGATGACTTCCCAAATAGACCCAAGCAAGATCGATGACACTTATAGATTCCCTCAGACTTTCCGAGTCCTACTTCATCTTTAAGCTGTTAGTTTCTCAACTAACACTCCTGACATTTAATCTTGGACTTAGTCCATATGCTCATTCATCATAATTTCAAGTTCGGTCCTTCATATCGATAGTCTCAATACTACTATGACCTCGGCTGACTTCTGGACCACGATAATCAATATCCGTCCAGACCTCCCCGGGTAAGACTCAGATACCTTCACATTTATGCCTGCCACATCTACACCATCTCCTCCCGTACAAGTATCGGACTTTAGAGATATTGGCCTCCTCATCCGGTGATAATGCCTAACTATGTGATTCCTGTTCGTCAGACCAATGTTTTGCCTTCAGCTTCCTTCAACCATACCCTCACGGATATAATCTTGCCGTTCAGCTAATGCTTCCCCTTGCCGGGTGGTGCATAAAGGACTCTCACCTCCAAGTATCTGTGACATGCCGGGCGCACATAAAAAAAGCATGAGGAGAAGGCCCCTCATGCTCTTATCATTATACAATCATTAAATTTCTATTACAAGTCAAACCTGTCAAGGTTCATTACCTTATTCCAGACGGAGACAAAGTCATTTATAAATTTCTGTTCACCATCTTTACTCGCATACACTTCGGACAATGCCCTTAACTCCGAATTGGATCCGAAGATCAGGTCTGCACGACTTCCCGTCCATTTGATTGCTCCTGTCTTTCTATCTCTTCCTTCAAACTCTTCTCCCGACTCAGACGAAGCTGTCCAGGCAGTACCAAGATCCAGGAGATTCACGAAAAAGTCATTGGTCAGTGATTCCACCCGATCTGTAAAGACACCATGGCTCGAACCATCATAATTGGTTCCCAATACCCGTAGTCCTCCTACAAGCACAGTCATTTCAGGAGCTGTCAATGTGAGCAACTGGGCACGATCTACCAACATCTCCTCTGTGGATGCGCCATATTTTTCCCTCATGTAATTGCGAAAACCATCTGCAGGTGGTTGCAAGGCCGCAATTGAATCAGCATCCGTTTGATCCTGTGTCGCATCATTTCTTCCCGGGGTAAAGGGTACCGTGATGTCATAACCTGCATTTTTTGCTGCTTTTTCCACACCAACACATCCGGCAAGTACGATCAGGTCAGCCAGGGATACTTTTTTCCCTACTTCCTGGATTGAATTAAATTCTGTCTGAATGCTTTCCAGAGTGGATAGTACTTTAGCCAGCTGGCCGGGATTATTGACCTCCCAATCTTTTTGCGGAGCCAGGCGAATACGGGCGCCGTTGGCTCCTCCTCGCTTGTCAGAGCCTCTGAATGTCGATGCAGATGCCCAGGCGGTTGAAACCAATTCTGATACTGATAATCCGGAAGCCAGGATATTTTCCTTCAGTGCTTGTATGTCATTCGAATCGATCAAATCGTAGTCAATTTCAGGAATCGGGTCTTGCCAAATCAATTCCTCTTCAGGAACTTCAGGTCCGAGATACCTCCTCTTCGGCCCCATGTCCCGGTGAGTCAACTTATACCACGCTCTTGCGAATGCGTCTGCAAATTCATCCGGGTTTTCGTAAAATCGCCTTGAAATCGGTTCGTAAACCGGATCCATCCTCAAGGCAAGATCTGTAGTAAGCATGAAGGGTGCATGGCTTTTTGACGGATCATGAGCATCCGGTACAAGACCAACCCCGGCCCCATCTCTAGGTTTCCATTGAAATGCTCCTGCCGGGCTCTTCGTCAATTCCCATTCATAACCAAATAGATTCTCAAAAAAGTTGTTGCTCCATTGGGTAGGTGTGGTTGTCCACGCACCTTCGAGGCCACTGGTTATCGTGTCTCCTCCTTTACCACTGCCAAATGTATTTTTCCATCCCAGGCCTTGCTCTTCAATGGATGCTCCTTCCGGTTCTGCACCGACATATTGATCGGCATCTGCAACTCCGTGTGTTTTCCCAAATGTATGTCCGCCAGCAATCAGTGCTACGGTTTCCTCATCGTTCATGGCCATCCTTCCAAAGGTTTCACGGATGTCTCTCGCGGCGGCCAGGGGATGGGGATTACCATTGGGTCCTTCCGGATTGACATAGATCAGTCCCATCTGTACAGCGCCCAGGGGATTTTCCAATTCACGATCGCCGCTATATCGTTTGTCACCCAGCCATTCACCCTCAGAACCCCAATAAATATCGTTTTCAGGTTCCCATACATCTGCGCGACCTCCACCGAATCCAAAGGTTTCGAAGCCCATCGATTCGAGGGCACAATTTCCTGCAAGGATCAAGAGGTCACCCCATGAAATCTTCCTTCCATATTTTTGTTTGATGGGCCATAAAAGCAGTCTTGCCTTGTCGAGATTGGCATTGTCGGGCCAACTGTTCAGAGGGGCAAATCGTTGTGATCCCGTACCTCCTCCTCCACGACCATCTGCAATGCGATAGGTGCCCGCGCTATGCCATGCCATACGTATAAACAATGGTCCATAATGTCCGTAGTCTGCCGGCCACCAATCCTGCGAATCCGTCATTAGATCGTACAGATCCTGTTTGACCGAGGCAAGGTCCAGTGTTTTGAATTCTTCGGCATAATCAAAGTCCTCACCCATCGGGTCCGAAAGAGTGGAATGTTGACGTAGAATATTCAGTTTTAATTGGTTGGGCCACCAATCCTGATTGGATGTACCACCTCCTGCACCGTGTTTTACAATTTTACTGGAAAACGGACACTTGCTAGCACCGTTTCCTCCTGAGCCGTGTGAATGACCATCTCTTTCCATACTATTTTTCTTTTTCTTTTTCTTTTTTGATGATTGAGTTCGCAAAAATATTATAATCTTTCCTTATTTGTCGGCTTAAGAATTGTCATGAAATTAGCGTGTTTTTGAATTTCGCGTGCCAATCTCTTGTGATGCAGATCACCGTTCTGTCCATTACGGATGATCAGATCGTGTTCCTTCCATGAAAATTCCGGTTATCTGGGTACAACAATTTTATGCAGGTAGTACCTAAGATCCGGCAATGGCCTGGTTTATGATCATGAATACCAGGATCTTTCAGGAATCATAAGACATCAGAGTTGATCGTCTAATTGTTCAATGAGTGTTCTCTCTGAGCGAGAATTGATTCAATTTGATCCTGTTCTTCATGGCTCAGGTCAATATCGGAGGCCAGGGCAGTTTCTTCGATCTGACCAGGCCGGCGAACGCCAACAATAGCAGAAGTCACGTTGGGTTTTCTCAGGACCCAGGCGAGACTAAGCTGTGCCATGGTTATCCCTTTATTTTTAGCCACTGATTGCAATTCTTCCACACAATTGAGATTGACACTCAATTGGGGCTCCTGGAAAAATGGATTCTTAGTCCTCCAATCTGAATCAGGCAAATTTGAGATACGTTCCTTACTGAATGTTCCTGTCAACAATCCAGCCTGCATGGGACTGTACGCAATCACACCAATATCATTGGCTGTACAATAGTCCAGGATACCCTCTTCAATGTCCCTCCTCAACATACTGTACGGTGGCTGCAACGAGACGATTGGAAAGATCTTTTGGGCTCTTTGTAACTGATCCAGGTTAAAATTCGACACACCTATGTATCTCACCTTGCCTTCATGTACCAGTTCAGACATAGTCGTCCATCCTTCTTCGATATCTTCATCGGGATATGGCCAGTGAATTTGATACAAGTCGATGGTCTCGATATCAAGTCTGCGCAGGCTGTCTTCCACTTCTTTCCGGATGCTTGCGGATTTGAGGGAACTTTCAATTTCGATACTACCCTCTTTCCAGATCCTGCTGCATTTGGTAGCAATCAGGACGTCATCCCTGATTCCTTTAATGGCCTTGGATACGACAGTTTCTGCGTGACCATGTCCATAAATCGCTGCAGTATCGATCCAGTTGATTCCAAGATCCAATGCTCTGTGGATACCTGCAATTGAGGATTGGTCATCCTGAGGCCCCCAGCCAAACTTCCAGTTTCCACCTCCCATGGCCCAAGTACCAATACCAATCGTTGTAAAGTGTAAATCAGAATATCCAAGCCTTCTTGTTCTCATTTTCGATCATTTTTTGTTTAGTCTCAAAAATTAATCATTTATAATCGATTACTCAACATGCGGTGAAAATGATGGACTCCTTTTTCTCTCCTCGGAGAAAATCTTCCGGTGTGATAATACCTGGATAGTAAGCCTTTATGCACTCCTTCCACGACAAATTCATCCTCTCGTTCTACCTTGTCCATGAGCGGACCTGCTGTTGTCCCATATTTTTTTTCATCATGGAGATAATTGAAGAACGAAACCCTGGTCTTATGAATGGATATCGGTCGAATCACGTTTACGGAAACACCCCAGGGATAAAAGCTGAAAGTAATATTGGGAAAGATCCAAAAATAGAATGCAGCAACTTCCTGTCCGTGGAGCGGATGACTTTCTGGAAGATCATAGGTCTCCTCTGCCCCGTCTGAAAATCCGATTTGAAGAGTACCATATTCGAATAACTCGGTCCTATAGGAGCCGTAGTCAAGAATTGCATTTAAATCAGAATGAACGAAGGGAATGTGAAACCCTTCCAGATAATTGTCACAATAGAGGGCCCAGTGACAATTGACGAGGTAGTCCCTGGTGTGTACAGCGTCATATTTGAATTCATTCAAAGGAAGAAAGCCTACCCATTTGTCCAGGAATGACCTGATCATCTCAAAATCCAATTCCGGATCGAGACCAACAAACAAAAAGGATCCCCATTGTTCAATTGGAAAGCTGTGGAGATCATCGCATGTTCTTGGGAAGTCCTGTACATCCGAGAATTCGGGCATGTGCACAAAATTTCCCTCCAGATCGAATCGCCTGCCGTGATATATACAATTGAGACTGTTCATTTTTCCGGGATTATGAACGATGATATTCGCACGGTGGGTACATACATTGCTCAAACACCTGAATTGATTACCGGCAGTTCGGATCAGTAACATGGGCTCTTCCAGGTAATGATCCATTAGAGTAAATGGATGGGCATATTGATCCAGGGGGGCAAGACCCGGACCATCTCCGATCCAGTGCCAGCTTTTGCAAAATATTTTTTCCTTCATCTCATCAAATGCGCCTTGATCGCGATAAAATGAAGAGGGTAAAGTCTCTGCTTTCGTTATATCCGGATCTACGTAATAATTGTGTTTCACATTTTGAATTTTGAAAACTACGACTGACTTTTCCTGATCATAAAATAAACCGGAACACTGAGCAGAAATAATAAAAGACCAAAAAGTATGACTTCCCTTCCACATCCGATCACCACCCAAATACAGAACAGAAAAGTCAGGATGGGCAGGATTAATTTCGAAGAGAAACGTCCCTGTTCTTTCTTCATTGAAAATTTTGCCAGGCTCAGGGAAGAAAATATGTACGGGACCAGGACAGCAAGTGTGGCAAGGACCATCATAAATGTAAATGCTTCTACAAGGCTCTTTGAAAAATTCAGTGCCATCAGCACAGATGCCAAAACACTCGAGGCAATAATACCAAATGCAGGAGCACGGTTCTTATTTATCTTCCCGAAGAATCCCGGAAACAAATGATCATTTGCCGCTGCCATTGGAATTCTGCCCTGGAGCAAAATCCATCCGTTTAGGGCTCCCATTGTTGAAATTACTGCACCACCGGCAACAATATATTTGGAGGAAGTTCCCCAAAATACGTAGGAGGCATCGGCAAAGGGGGCCGATGATCGCGCAAGTATGTCGGGGCTTAGTATGCCCATAATGGCAAATGAACTACACAAATAGATAAAAATGGTTACCAATGTACCGGTGAAGGTGGCTTTTTTTACTATCTCTGCTGCATTGTCTGTTTCACCCGACATGATGCCCGCGCTTTCCATACCCTGGAATGCAAAAAGCGTAAGCGTAGTGGTCGCTGTGATGGCCGCAAAATCGGATTGTCCGCTTATATTAAAAGGTATGAAGTTGTCCCAATTGATATAAAAGAGACCAAATATACCTACGAGGAAGATTGGGATGATCTTCAGAATGGTAGTGAGCACCTGTACCGATGCAATCTTGTCTAAAGATCGCGTATTGATCCACGTGAAAAACCATAAGAAGCCCAGGCCGGTCAGAATCGAATAGATCATCTGCGAACCCAGCACTGGCAAAAATACGGTCAGGTATCCGACGAGGGCGACGGCAATGGCCGCATTTGTAGTCCATATGGATATCCAATATCCCCATGCAACGAGAAAGGCCGGAAAATCTCCAAAACTCAACCGGGTATAGACGTAAGGTCCACCGATGGATTGGTTCTCGATTTTACTCAGTGCTCCAAAGGTATACGCCAAAAGCAGGGCTCCCAGGGCTGCACATACCCATCCAATCATTCCAATCCCACCATAAATAGCCAATGATGCCGGCAGGAGGAAGATCCCGGAACCCACCATATTGCCAATGGCCAGGGCCGTACTCGACCAGAATCCAATTTTCTTTTGATCAGAAATGTCTAATGATTTACAGGATGAACAAGGTACACATTCGCCTGTGATTCTATTCAATATCTCAAGTCAAAGAGGATCGGTGGTTGAGATTTGGTAGTGGTTTTCCATCAATGAGAATTTGTAGATTTTGCACAAAATATTGGGTGAAATGAGAATGCTATGCTGGAAGCAATATGTATTTTCTGATATTGTAAATCCAACATTGAGATGATACGATGAAAGGTCCCTTCAGATTGGTATTTCAGATCTTAATTACTCTGATTCTTCTATCGTGTTCAGAGGATAATATAATGGTTATCCCCGGACATGCACACAATGATTATGAACATGAACGACCCCTCCTGGATGCGATTCAAAACGGATTTATGTCTGTCGAGGTCGATGTCCACCTGATCAATGATGAACTTTATGTCGCCCATGACCAACCCGGTGAACCTGACCCATCCAAAACCCTAGAAACTCTGTATCTCAAACCTTTAGAGAGCTTTTTTGAAAAGAACGATGGGAAAATCTATCGGGGATATGACGGGGACTTTTTCCTGATGATAGATTTCAAATCGGAGGCTGTACCCACCTATCACAAATTGACGGAAGTGCTTTCCAGGTATAGACATCTCCTGCGAGTAGTTAACGATGGGAAGATTGAACCAGGTGCAGTGCGTGTCTTTATATCGGGAAACCGGCCCATGGGGCAGATTATAAATGCAGCAAGTAGTTTGGCCGGCATTGACGGAAGACCACAGGATCTGGAAATGAATATTTCTTCAGCCGTCATGCCGGTGGTCAGTGATGAATTTGTGAACCATTTGTCATGGGACGGAGTCAATGAGATTGATGATGAAGAACTTCGACGGTTCAAGGCGTTGATAGAAGAGGTACATAAACAGAAAAAGCTGATCAGGTTTTGGGCAATACCTGATCAGCCCGGGATCTGGCAATTTTTGCTGGATCATCATGTAGATTTGATCAATACGGATCAACCGGAGGGATTTCATTCTTTTTATGAAAAATCTTATCAGCATCGTTGACCAAACTAATGTTGTAGTACAAAGTTTCAAATCAATTCCTTTTCAGAAAAATGACCCTAATTTGGAGGGTCAAGGGAAGCCGGTTGACCCGGAGGAAAAAGATCCAGTACATTCTATACACTGTGGAATCCCTCAATTTAAATCCACTCGACTTCCAACCCGAGTTTTATATTTCTATCGAAAGTGTCAGATAGAATGATCTTCCCTCTGAAGGGATAATTCCGGGACCGGGATAGCCGGTTGCTCTACGTGTAAAATAGGCCTCATTAAATGCATTGTTGATACCGCTTCGAATGCTGAATGAGTTCCATTTATAGTTGAAGCTGAGGTCAGCAATTGTATAAGATGGTATTTCACCCAGGATGCCACTTCTGATATCTCCCGGCAAGGCAATTGCCGAATTCTGAGCATCAGTGAACTGTTTACTTAAATGAGTAATTTGAAAAGAAGTAGAAAAACTTCTATATCCTATATTGATCCCACTCTTTAAATTGATTTTTGGGATAAATTCCACCTCGTTGCCTTTTACATTGTTTTCCTCGGAAGAAATATACTCCGAAAATGTAATGGCGCTATTCAAAAAGAGATTTAGTTGTATGTCACGTCGATCAGGATGTAAGAGTCTTGCAAAATTGAAATCTATCAATGACTCTAGCCCGGTGATCAATGCCTTTCCAATATTTTTCCTGACCCTGTTTGCCCGGTTGTCAAGTATGATTCCAATTCGGTCATTGTACAAGAGACTATAAATCCCGGTTTCGTAAGAAAGGAATTTGCCTACCCGCCCTCTCACTCCAATGTCCGCAGTAAATCCTTTTTCATCCCGGATATCCGGGTCTATGATAAATGTAGGGCTGACGACCCGGATGTCGCTGAATGTCACCGACCGGTAATTTTGTGAAACATTCAGATAGAGGTTGAATGACTCACTCCTCTTGTAATTGAGGCCTGCACCAAATAACGCGAATGATCTTTTGAGTTCGCGATTTTCATCAAGTCGCGTACTTGCAATTGCATTGCCCGCATTATCGAATACGACCTGATTATAATTCCCTATCGAACCCGTCTTGATATACTCAAATCTGAATCCGGGAGTCAATGATAAGTGTTCGGACAAATAGAAAATGTTTTCCCCGAAAAGAGCGGCATTCAAATTTGGAAATTCAAAGATTGATTGATTGGGATAATCCTTAAATATGGCCGTCTGGTCTGTAAAATCCGGACCTGAATCAAGGGATCCCGGACCCTGAAAGGAATCGTTGTCAGAATTGTAATATTTGACACCCAGGAGGGCTACCGACTTTTTACCCTTGAGTCTGTATTGATTCAAAAAACGGAATTCCAATCCATGATTTTTAAAATTGCCGATGATCAAATCTCTCGGAAGAATGAAATGGCCCGCATTGTCTTGTTCATCTAAAGCAGTAATCGGGTTTTCATTCAAATTAGCCGGATTTCCCCGGAATCCCAGTGACTGTCTCCGTGCACTAAGTCCAAAATAAGATAAGCTGAAACGTGCACGATCATTCAATGCATGCTCCAATTTTAAATTGTAAAGCTTCCAGTCAACATCAAACCAATTCCTCGTTCTCGTGCTCAATCTCGGGTTCATTTCAAATAGTTGATCTGTCAACCCACCGGCTTGTTTTGCCAGGTAATCGAAATAAGTAAACTCTCCTGAAAGAGATGTTCGCTTTCCAAATTTATATTCCAGCGAGACAAAGAAATTGTTCAAGTCGTATTCCGAGTTTTCCCTGTACCCGTCCCCTCTCTTGTGATTGAAGTACGTATCCAGACTGAATTTACCTTTGTTGATACCCACATAATTAAAAGTATTAAAAAGACCAAAGGAGCCAATAGTCTGATTGGATCGTATCTCTACTTCCTTGAATGATGGTATTTTTCTCAGTTTAAAATTAATCAGACCTCCAAATTGTGTGCCATATTGTAACGAGCTTGCTCCACGGATAATTTGAATCTCCGATATGGCTTCAGAAGGAGGGGTATAATAATTTTCAGGATAGCCAAGAACATCAGCACTGATATCATATCCATTTTGCCGTGTATTAAAATTAGAAGTCCGATTTGGATCCAATCCCCTTCCTCCTATACCCAGCTGTATTCCTCCTTCACTTCCTTCATAAATATTCAATCCCGAAATCTGTGCATAGATCTGACGACTATTGTTGGTTGCCAAATTGCCCGAAACCAAGTCCAGTAAGACTACTTCAGATTTTTTTCCTGCGTAAATAGAGAGGCCTTCCACATCTTTTAATCTTTTCAAGGCGAACAACTCCTGCCTCCTCGCTGCAATTTCGACCGCAGATAATTCAATATTCAGTTGCTCAACAAATAATACTACGGATGTGTCCTTTACTAGATTGATTGCAATCTCAGTAGTGTGATAATTGGTGGCAAAAATGGTCAGGCGGTGCTCCCCCGATTCCAGGTGAATAAATGAAAATTGACCTTTTTCATCCGCCAGTACGATTTGACCCGAATGGGCATCGTAGATTTCTACTCCTTCTACATTTTGTCGAGTCAAGCTGTCATAGACCACACCGGAAAGTTTGTATTCCTGAGCATTTCCCACGATGACCACACAAATGCAGAGGGATAATATCGATATTTTAATCCAGCTATTCATTCAGGGGTAAAATATATGTTTTGTGGACCCATGAATCTTTTACCTTCATCAGATCAATCTCCGGATCAATGTAAGCTTGTGTTGGTCTGCCATTCAACGAAGCAAAACTCTCAACATAGACTTCGACATGTTCATGACCCTGGCTGGTAAAATGATTGCCCAGGTAGTGTGCATATTCTATGATGAAGTCGACCTGGGTGGCCATTTGCTTTTGCTGAAAAGCAGTCAGAAAATCCTCATTTTGGACATAAAACCTTCTACCCGTCTCGCCATTTACAATTTTGAAGTTGGCATAGCCTGTCTTTTCCACCAACATGACCCTCCAGGAAAATCTGTATCCCTGTTCCGTCCAGAACAAGTTTCCCGGATACAATAAATATCTCCATGGAAACAAAACTTGAATGACGACCAGGGCAATCAGTACAGGTCGTCCGATTCTTCCAAAAGATGTAGAAAGGGTATAGTGCAATTTTCCGTTTTGAAATATCGATAGTGGCACCTTGATGAGTATGCCGAGATAATTCAATAATCGCTCGTGAAAACCGGGAGAGAAAAAGATCAGCGTACTGCAAATCATTATATAGGGAAACATTCCGATCGGAAATAGAACTCTCGTTAAAATGTGGAAGATCACAACCAGGGTAAAAGCGAATATCCTTGTGCGGCGGTAGAGCAAAAATCCTACGATGGTTAAATCATATATTGCCCCGGCCCAACTGAAAAAATAGTGCACCCAGCGTTCATGCATCAAAGAACCAAGAAGTGGAATATCAAATTTAGAAGGTAACCATATGGCCAATGGCATCGCATTCAGGAGCCAGTCAGCATTCAATTTTGCGGCTCCTGCATAGATATATACGATTGCCAATAAGAGTTTCAGGATGTCAATGTTCCACTGTGGAATAAATTCGGCCGTGAGTGTTGGATCTCTCTTGGCGTCGACAGAATAAAAGACATGGGAAGGAAGCCAGATGAGGGTGAAGGCAACTACGGAAATGAAATAGTAATGATTGAGGTAGGTAGTTTTGTCCATTAATTCGATATACGTAAAGGACAGGAAGAATAGAATGGCTGAGACGCGATACTTGTATCCCAGGGCTATGCCGAGTGCTGAGATTCCACATAAGACAAATAACAAATAGGTCCATTGACCCGGTACTTCGACAAATTCAAATCCGTAGTAATGAAAATGGAATTTGGGGTTGATATACAAGTCCTCTATCCAACCGTGAACCCAAAAACGGATGAGGCTGATGACCATCAGCGATCCAAATAAAATGCGAAAGACCGCCAATGGAGCGGTCTTCGTATGCCTGTTAAAATATTGTCTTGCCCTAGTCATCAATCACCATCGGCATCGACAAAATCTACTCTGATATTTAATGCCTGCATCATTTCTACTTTTAATAGAACTACGGCTTTTTGTAGTTCATCGTATGCCTCCAGCATTTTTATGTTATCCTGTTCCACCTGATCCCTGAAGTTGGGGAGCAATACTTCAATCTTTGCTTCCGCACTTTTCCATTGACTTTGGATTTCCGATGCAATATCTCTGGTGCCATTGACATTCGAGGTGAATTTGAGATAATCATCAAGACTATTGCCAGAGATCCCATTGTATCCTCTCCCGTTGAAGAAATCCTGAACAGACTGGAAGGCTATGTTGAAAAGATCTTTTGAAAAAATTCCTGAATAAGGTGCTTCTACAGAATTGCTGATCGGTCCTCCCGAAAATACCCCAGCCGGGATACCGATCTTTCCTGCCCTGAGATATTTCTCATAGTAGAAAAGAAAGTCATTGACCAATTTGTCAACTGAGGCAGTAGCTGAGGAACCGTCATTTTGTATGAATTGATCCCGATAATTACCCTTCCAGTCATTGAGTATTTCGTTGCCCAATGTCCGTAACCGCTCGATTAAAGCATCCAGGTATTGAGCATGATTAGTCTGTGAAAGCATTGTCACAATTTCAGAATCATCAGGTGACAGACCGTAAAGCAAGTAATCCAGGGCCGGAAATCCCTGGGCATCGAAATTTGATGGCAGGGCGAGATTGAAATTACCGGAAGTAATGTTCTCATTGATCAGGTCTGTATCTGCAGGATAAATATTCGTGAAATTTCTGAGACCGATCTCCTCGGCTTTACCAATGTCAAACATGGATACCTTTTGCCAGCTCTTATAAGCGTCCAGCCATGCCGACTTCAGGGAATTCAAAGACACGACGTCAGGATTTGCAATAAATGCATCTTTAGCACTCACCAGTTCATCAAGTTCTCCAGCGTATGATTCAAATCCGGGGATGATAAAATGATCGGCCCAGGATGACAGCATCTGACTCCTGTCAAAAGGTTCATTTTCCTGAATTTCCGGTCCATCCGAATCACTACAGGAGAAGATAAATAGGCTGGCGATGAAAAGAATTCCTGTTATGTATCGAGTCATTATGTTCATTTTAATTTCTGCGACTATTCTGCAGCCTGAGACAATGAGAAGTCAAATTTAGAAGCTATTGCCTCGGAAATCTGATCCAGTGTAGCCGGTGTAACATCCCAAAAGCCATTTCCTTCGGTTAGTTGTTGAATAAAGCCATCCACTTCTGCCTTGCTAAAGTATGACGAAGAGCTCTCCGGCTGTCTTGTGAATCGAAGGCTGTATACAAAGCCGAATCCCTCTGACAGATCATGGAAGGCTCCACCGTAGTCATTTCCACTATCTGGAAGTCCATTTTTTCCCTGTTGCAGGTAGTAAACAGCTCTTACTCCGATCACCTTGGAGACGAGACCTCTGACTATTTCGGCTTGTTCGTCTCTCAATTGGTAATCACCTGCAACGATGGCTGCTCGTCCAAGCTTGAATGCGTCAAAAATATCCTGGGCAATACCTTCAAAATCAGGATCACCGTTCACTCTTTGTAAATATTTGTTCAAAAATGCATCTTCGCCAAGGGTAGGCAGTGGATTTGCTGCATTTGTGGATGTGCCAAATAAATATCCATAGGCTTCATCCCATTTATGTTCCATAGTCGTGTAGGACTTATCTTCAGCCAAAATGCCATCATCATTTTCAGCAACATTATTACCATCATCGAGGACAGCCGGGCTCAGGTAGTTGTTGACCATTTGATCAACCATCAATGCTCCGATCAACCCTTTATTAACTGCCTGGTTATACTCAAGACCCTTTGCGTTGACATAACGTACGCTTGAGCCATCGGCTATTTGTCCGGCAACTCCGGGTTCTGCAAGTACATTTTCATTTGGAAACACTTCGGAAACTTGTGCATTGATCCAACTTTCAAAATCAGCTTTGATTTGTGATGATTCGGCAGCATTTGCAGAGAAAAAATCCTTGGATGCAGCAACCTTGGAACGAATGCTCTTGGTAGAGCTGTTTAAATCACTTTCCGAAAACGGTGCTACATCGCCACCCGAAGCACTTTCATTTACATACATCTCAAGCAATAATTCGCTTGAAGAATCAAATTTCTTCATGGCATTGATCAATTCGGAAGCCATTTTAATCCGTGTTGTTTGACCACTAAAAGAAACAGTAGATTGTCCATTTCTTTCGAAGTTATAAGTCCCAGGAGCTTCAAGAGATGGTGATGGATCCGGTGTTGGATCGTCGTCATCACTACATGCCTGAAAACCAATAACGGCAAATACCAATATGAATAGAATCTTCCAGTCTTTCATTAAATAAATTTTTGTTCACTAATGAGATCAAAAGTAGAAATGGGATGAGCGCGAATTTATGGCCAAATGCGGGAAATTCTGACTCAAATAATCAGTACTGTCTACCTAATTTTGGTAGGTGGAAATGGGCAAAATAAACAAAGAGTTTACATCCAGTTTACATTCGTTTTGTACAGTCGGTTTTCACCAAGAGTTTACTTTGAGATTTACACTTCAGCAGTAACAAAAAAGCCCTGAAGCATTCCAACAGGACTTTTTACAATCGGATGTTTTTTAGAATATATATCGCAATCCATAATTATTGTCGACTTGTGCCTGCAAGTGTTTTGCATACAATAGGTCTACGGTACCGATCCAACCCGAACCGAATTTTCGATCATAACCCAGGCTGATCCTCCAAATCTGCGAATATTTAAAATCGGGATCTGTGATGGTATAGAAGAAGGAATTAGGGTTAGCCACTTGGTCACCTACCCATAACAAATAGGAACCCTCCGGAGAACAAACCTGTTCCCCGGCGTAACTGAGCCGTTCGATCACCATTGATATCATAGTTGAATCCAATTCGACGGTTGAATAGAGGAGTCGAAGAAGGAAAAACCGTATGGTCAAAGGTTACGTCGTTGCCCTCTTCATCGGAATACACTATGGATGGATCATAACAACAATTTGCAATCTATGTTTTCCTGTGTTAACTCCGGTGTGTTGAAATACAATGGAACATCAACCCTCAATCCCAACGTGATGTTGAATTGGTCGTTTACCTGTATTTCATCCTGGGCATAGAATAGAGAGAAAACTGCCCAAGATTGGTCTCTGAAAGGGCCCAGGTCTTATTGCTGAATGTCGCAGGTGTGGCATCAACGGCTGCGCGTAATCTTCCCGAACTGATAGTTTCTTCCAATCCATCTACGGAAGGGAATCCACCTCCAAAGGTGCTGATCTCAAAGTCAAATGGAAAAGGATCATGCACCTCCAGGTTAATGAAATTGTTAAAATTGAATCGCTCAAACGCTCCACCAAAGGTCCGGGTGTGATTGCGGCTAAAAATGGAAGGTTCATTTTTGATTTGGTAATCACCCCACAGAAGGTCCCGGAGGGTACATGCGTTACTACAACAGTTGCTCCAATGAGGATCTCGCCGGCTTCATCCTATACTAAACCGGTTGATGTGACTGTCGTGAGCTATGATGTCAGGTTCGAGGAAAAGCCGGGACCAATGAATAAAATCAAAGTAAATCTTAACAGTTTTTTGATACCAGATAGCTTTATTGTTCAGAAATATAGACGACGCATCTGGAAATTAAATATATAAACCAACTCTATGTAAGTACTTTGATTCATAGAAAATCGAGTAAAATATCTGGCCTTTGTATCTTGGAGAACAATATTCTATGAAGAGTCTACAAAACAGAAGAGATTTTATTCGAAATACCGGGGCAATTTTTTCTTTTGCTCCTCTGATTTATTCAGGTACAGGTTGTGCTGTACAACACAAAGGACCCAATTCGTTGAAGAAAAAACTACAACTATCACTTGCACAATGGTCTTTACACCGCAGCTTCAATGCAGGTGAGCTGAGTCCGGATGATTTTGTGCAAATTTCAAGAGAAAAGTATGGAATCAATGCCGTAGAATACGTGAATCAATTCTATGTCGAGCAAGCCAATAATGAACGATTTTGGCAATCGATGAAAAGGCGTGCCGATGACGTCGGTGTCAAAAGTTTGCTGATCATGATAGATGACGAAGGAGAATTGGGAGATGCTGATGATCAGGCGAGAACCAGGGCTGTCGAGAATCATTATAAATGGGTACATGCTGCCAAAATCCTAGGTTGTCATTCTATCCGGGTAAATGCCTTCGGCCCTGCCGACATCGACTCATTTCGAAAGTCTACAGTTGATGGCATGGGACGTCTGTGCGAGTATGCCCAAGAGGAAGGGATCAGTGTGATCATTGAGAATCACGGACTGCACAGTTCCAATGCTCAGTTGATCACTGGAATTATAGAGGAAGTGAATATGCCTAATTTTGGAACGTTTCCGGATTTTGGCAATTGGTGTCTGAGCGCAAAATGGGGAAGTATCCAGCGTGAATGTGAAGTTGTTTATGATCCCTACAAAGGAGTGAATGAGATGCTGCCTTTTGCCAAAGCCGTGAGTGCAAAGAGCTATGACTTTACTGAGGATGGCGATCACCCCAGGATTGACTATTGGAAAATGGTCAGAATCGTCAAACACTCCGGATATGACGGGCATATAGGCATAGAATATGAAGGGCAAAACCTGACGGAGCACGAAGGAATTCTCGCCACAAAGGCATTGATCGAGCGGGTGTGGGAAGAGGTATAATTTAGCAGGATCCTGGGAAACGAGGAAAGTGGGAAATCCGGAAAACGACCGGGTTGCCCGGAGAGAGGGCGCGACTTATAGCCACCGGGCCACTTTAAAGCAAGGGAGCCGCTGAAAATAACAATACTTCAATCCATGTCAGCATCGCTCAAAATCCTGGAATTGCTCTGATTTGGCAAGCTGTTTTCTGCCGGCAATCCGGACGAGATCAAGAGTTTTCTACGGATGAAAAACAGATCAACGTCCTATCGGTCGATTATGATCAGACAATATCAGACAGAGACTGGGGAGTATACAGAACATTCTTCCGGGACAAGGCAACCCCTGACCACAATTTGGGCGCAAGACTCAATATCCGGGCCATCCGTTCCCGTGAGCATAATCGATGAATTCATCACCAAGACCCCGGAAGAATCCGATAGCCAATCCATATTCGAAGAAAAGATGACGGCTCTCATGATTACCATCCGGAATAACCTTGGGCAAGCTGGGTCAACTACGATGCTAAATTCGGTAACGGAGATAGTCTAGTAGAATGGTCAGGTATGGATCTCTTTTCATTGATGAAGCACAATGGACCATGGAAGATCATCTCTTTGGCTTTCAGTTCTGATTAGATGCGAATGATTGTCATTTATTCGTTCAGTGTAACATAGGCAGTAAAAGACATAGCTAATGAAATACAAGATCTCATGGTACACCGGGATGGCAATCGTAGTCGCCAATATGATCGGTACCGGTGTATTTACGAGTCTTGGATTTCAACTAAAGGATATTCAGAATACGCATTCGATTCTGATCCTTTGGGCTGTAGGTGGTCTGTGCGCACTGGCAGGGGCTTTCAGTTATGCTGAAATTGGGACACTCATCAATAAATCAGGGGGTGAATATACCTTCCTATCAGAAATCTATAATCCCGTCATCGGTTACCTGTCCGGATGGGTTTCTATCACCGTTGGCTTCGCTGCTCCTGTAGCCCTGGCTGCAATAGCCATATCGGATTATGTGGGCCACATAGGATGGTCATTTGATTACCTTGCCATTACTGTCATTATTGTCATCAGTATTATTCATTCTTACAATCTGAAAGTAAGCTCACTTTTTCAGAACATAAGCACGGCACTCAAGATTATCTTCATATTGTTCTTCATAGCGGGAGGCGTGTTTTATCCGGCTCCTGCTGATAATGCACTGAGAATTACACCTGCAATTCACGAAGAGATATTGACAACCGGTTTTGCCATCGCACTCATCTTTGTCAGCTATTCATATACCGGATGGAACGCGGCAGCATATATCATTGAGGAATTCAAGAAACCCAGGAACGATTTACCTAAAGCACTAATCGGGGGAACTGTATTCGTCACTTTTATGTACACCCTGCTTCAATTTGTCATGCTTAAGAATGCACCCTATGAAGCCCTTGTCGATCAGGTAGAAGTTGGGGCAATAACAGCTACCCATATGTTCACTGAAAATTGGGCAAACTTTTTCAGTTTGATGATATCCTTACTCCTGGTCTCCAGTATCAGTGCCATGATCTGGGTGGGACCCCGAGTGACCGGAAAAATGTCAGAAGACTATAGATTCTGGTCATTCCTGAAAATGGGCAAAGGTGAAATTCCCGTTAAGGCGATTTGGTTTCAGACAACAATCAGCATTTTTCTCATTCTTACGGGCACATTCGAGCAAATACTTATTTATTGCGGCATCCTTTTGACATTATCAAGCGCACTCGTCGTATTCGGTGTATTTTTAGTCAGACAAAAGAAAACCGAAGGCCGGTTTTACAGGAGCCCAGGGTTTCCGCTTTGGCAGGTATTGTTCTTGTTTTTGACCATTTGGATGATTCTATTTGCCATAAACAGCCGACCGATCGAAATTTTCTGGGGCCTAAGTAACCTCGCGCTGGGATTGATTACATTTTATATAGACAAAAAATTATCCGGATGAATGTGAATCGTCGAATCGTACTTTTTGTGATAGCAACATGCATGATTCTGTCATGTAAAAAAGCACATCTCCAACATCGGCATGATCATCATCATGGAAGCGCCAATGAATTTATGCACCGGTCTTCCATTGAGGATCTTATTGACAATTTCGAATCACCCGATCGTGCCTCTTATCAAGAACCGGATAAAGTAGTCGCTTCTCTCGGTGAATTGGAAGGAAAGACCATAATGGACATCGGCGCAGGTTCCGGATACTTCAGTTTTCGCCTGGCAGCAGCAGGAGCCAAAGTGATTGCAGCAGACGTCAATGATGAATTCCAGGAATACATACGAAAAAAGAAGGACGAACTTGGTCTTGATGACAGTATACTTGAACTAAGAAAGTTGCCTTACGATAGCCCTGCACTTGGATCTGCCGAAGCGGATAAAGTATTGGTGGTCAATACCTATCATCATATCGAAGATAGAGTCGAATATTTCAAGAAAGTCAAGAGTGGGCTGAAGCAAGGTGGTGAATTAATTATCATTGACTACTTTAAGAAGGACATTCCCGTTGGTCCTCCTCGCGGACATAAGATCAGTCGTGACGTCGTGATCGATGAACTTGCAAAGGCGGGATTCGCGGATATTGATACCGATATTGAAATGCTGAAGTACCAATATGTAATTAGAGCAAAATCATTTTAGCTCAATAGTAAGGGTTGTCTGGTTCCGGATTCCATGCAGGACAGAACAATGGTGAAGTTAGGTCTATCAATCATCTCCATCTTCAATCGTGTGCCCAAGAGCCTTTAAGACTTCATGATCCAGGGTCAGAAGCACGTCTTCCCTACCCGAGTAATATCCCCGTGTAAATCTTTTTGATTTTGTCCCCTGCTGCATTTGTTCACATACCTGCCAATCCTGTCGATTCGTCAAATCCCAGAATTCCACGGCAGATCTAATTCCTTCCTGGCTTTTTGAATCTTTAATTGTATCAGGATGAAACAACCAGTAACAATCATTGATAATCTTACCAGGGCCCTGCGGAATGATGTGGTGGTACATGACAAAATCAGGGTGAGGAGTCAACAGGAGATTTGGAAATACGGAGTAGTAATAGATTCGCTGTAAATCCTCTCCGCCTACACAACCAACGGGTGGACCCGCTGCCGAACCGTCCATTGTCATACTCCCGCGTTCTCGCGTCAAATCCATAAAGCCACCAATTACTGCTCCCTTGCTGTAGTCGTGCTGAGCGGAATGCACAGGGGTCCATTGAGACAGCAGCGGATGAACACCAGGACAATGATAACATTCCTGATAATTCTGAAGAATGAGCTTCCAATTACAATTTAATTCATAGCGAATGTGGTGAGCAATTCGGAGTTTGGACATTTCCCACTCCCTGAACTTATTGACGAGCGCTTCCATTCGGACTTCAAACGGTTCAGGATTTCGATCCAGGTTGAGGAACAAAAACCCATCCCAGTTGTACACATGGGCTTCATGCAGAGAGCACTTTGCCTTTTCAAATCCATGTCCTTCTTTCATGAGCGGTGCGGATTGCAACCGTCCATCCAACCTATATGTCCATGCGTGATAGGGACATTGGATCAAGTTCTGATCAAACCGACCTTTTGGCTCAGTGCACAATTTCGTACCGCGATGCCGGCAGACATTAAAAAAAGCCTTGAATACATCCTCTTTTTGCCTCAGGACTATGATGCTCTCATCCTCAATTTGTACTAGCTGATAATCTCCAATTTCGGGGATTTGCTCCGCCCTCAGTCCAAATAACCAAAACTTGTAAAATATCTTTTCGACTTCCTCGGCATAGATGTCCCGGCTATGATAATACCTTCCGGGAAGTGTGCGCATTCCATCAATGATCGGGTAATCCACTCCTCTTTTTGTAAATCTTCCTTGGGATTCATTCATACCCATGAATATTAGCTGTAATTTAATATTTGAATGTTCTGAACTATCGTGTTATGGGAAAGCAATATATGATTATCGAAAGATATAAACCGGGAAGAGAACGCGATGTCTATGCGCGATTCGAAAAAGCCGGAAGATTGTTGCCTGATGGAGTCAGGTATGTGAATAGTTGGGTGAACCTGGAATATAATATATGCTTTCAACTTATGGAGTCCTCTTCTACGGGGCAGATAGAAAAATGGGTAGCGAAATGGAATGATCTTGTGGATTTTGAAATTTTCCCCGTTGTGAATTCGGATACGGCTAAAATGAACATTGATTAGGGTGAGCAAACATATTTAATCCGAACATCTGATTAGCTTGAATTTTGTAAAATGCTCAATATGATGTACGAAAGAAGATCGAAAGACAATCCCCGGCGGTTACCATGCAATAGGCACGGGTTATTCTGATTTTCAATCCGCACTCGTCAATCGCTTATCGGTACTATGGTTCCTGGTCAGGAGGGCCTCGTTCCATTGCATATTGCTACCTTGCTGGCATATCGGCTGATTAATACTATTGAAATGAAAAAATACACCGTACCTGTTTTCTATGGATTGCTCACCTGGGCAGTACCTTTTATTGTTTCATTCTTTTTCTTTAACCGGCAAGGTGAATTGACAGTTAATGAGTTTCTATTCAAGTCCATCATGATCATCGTGGGTTCAGGAGTAGCTTGTGTAATCCTGGTTCACTACTTCAAAACAGTACAAGAGAATTTTATAAAGGCGGGCATCACTATAGGCATCATCTGGTTGGTGATCAATTGGTTAATGGATTTCGTGATCTTAATCCCAATATCCGGGATGTCGTTTTCAGAATACATAATCGAAATAGGATTGCGTTACCTCGTCATTCCAATAATGAGCACATCGATAGGGGTCGCCCTGGATCAAAAGTCTTCTTAAGCATTAATGATCAATGTTAAGACGGGTCCTAATGCCCTTCTTTTATCTTGATCAACTTATTCCTTGCATTCTCACCGATTAGTCCATCGGGACCCATATTGATCGGCTTTTTAGCATTTGAAGAAATTGAGGCACTCGCTTCTTTTTCTAATATTGGCGTCTTCTTACTTTTTCTTAGTATGAATCTGAGTAATATATTTCTTCGTTTCAAAACAAACGTTTCACAGAGAGTATGGACATCACCTCTTGACATTGGAAAGATACCCGTCCTTTCCGTGCCCGGGGCAATGAGTTGTCTGCTCATGCTATTCACTATTGATCAGGAGGTCACAATATTTAGCAGTGATTTACCAGCTCTGATCGTGAGTATATTCATATTTATGATTCCAATGATGTTTTATCTGGTCATCCGCAAGGTGTATCCGGAAAGCAGATAGGGTTAAATATAACAGAAAGCAAGAGGTTGAGATGGCGCAATTTAACTGCAGAGGGAAAAGGTTTTACATCTGAAAATAGCACAATAACTCATCCAACTTTTCCACGAGGTCTTTTCTATGGACGATGAAATCGATGAATCCATGTTCCAATAGAAATTCGGCAGTCTGAAATCCTTCCGGCAGGTCTTTCTTGATGGTTTCTTTGATCACCCTGGGACCGGCAAAACCGATCAAGGCTCCTGGTTCGGCAAATTGTACATCTCCAAGCATGGCAAATGAAGCTGTCACACCACCGGTGGTCGGATCAGTCAGGAATGAAAAATAGGGAATTCCTTCTTTGGCAAACAGGGACAGCTTGGCAGAAGTCTTGGCCAATTGCATCAACGAAAATGCGGACTCCATCATCCTGGCACCACCCGACTTTGAAATAATCATGAGTGGTGTCTTGTTCTTGATACAGTAGTCAATGGATTGGGATATCTTTTCGCCGACCACAGAGCCCATTGAACCACCTATAAAAGTAAAGTCCATGGCTGCAACAACGATGGGTTTCTTTTTGATTCTACCCACAGCTACGCTGATGGCATCATTGAGAGAAGTTTGTTCATAAGCCTTTCTGAGCCGATCGTCGTAATCTTTCAAATCTGTGAACTCAAGAAAATTGTAGGAACGAATGTTGTCGAAAAGCAATTTATACCGGCTACCGAAAAACAGGTTGAAATAGTCATGGGAGCCGATACGAAAATGGAAGTCACAGGAAGGACACACAAATAGCTCCTTTTCGAGCTCAAGAATCGTAAAAGTTCCCCCGCAACTCTTGCATTTCTGCCAAAAGCCATCCGGAGCCTCTTTCTTCTCTTTGGTTGTTGTTTGAATTCCCTCTTGTAGGCGTTTGAACCAGCCCATATGAATGATTATTCGTTGATCCTAACAATTTGGCTTCTGCAATGAAAGAGCCTACCAAAAGTAGATATTTATTCGAATGTTAAAACTTTTTCTTTCCGATAATAGTATGTGGCCCGGCTTTAAGACCCTGCGTTCATTAAAAAGCCTGCTGATCTGATACCGCCTTAATTGAGGACATGCGATTCCTGTGGCAAGGCGCAGACGAAAGGTAGTTACCTGATTGTTACTTGATAAAAACCAATGGAAGCTTGATGATAAAAGAGGCCTTTAATCCTTAATAGACTGTCTAATACCGATACTCTTTGACCGCATCTACCAACACCTTTACGTGTTCTCTGTTGGTGTTGGGATACACACCATGTCCAAGATTTACGATGAGATTTCTTCCCGTGAGACGAATGTGTTCATGTACGGCAGATTCAATCTCCATAGGACGTGCATATAACAACGCAGGATCAATATTTCCCTGTATGATCTGATTCGCTCCCAGTTGTTCACGCACATATGTCACTGGTGTCTTCCAATCGATACTCAGCGCATCGAATGCCATCCCTTTAAAATGACTGATACTTGACCAGGCCCCCTTGGGGAAAAAGATTTTTGGCACCTCAGGCAGTTCTTCAAATATCCGGCTGATATACGGTATACAAAATTGCTTGTATTGAGCCTCCGTGAGCATTTCTGCCCAACTGTCAAACAATTGGATCACATCACATCCCCTGTTGATCTTTTCTTTAAGGTAAGCGATCAGACTCTCCGTAATCGCATCCATCAAACGATGTGCGGCATCGGGTTCTTCATATAAGAATTTCCGCGCCCTTGAAAAGGTCTTACTCCCCGATCCTTCTATCATATAGGCAAATAATGTCCAGGGAGCACCGGCAAAGCCGATCAAAGGGTTACGGTGGGCAATAACCTCCCTTGTAACTTCAATCGACTGAAAGACATAGTCCAACTTCGGCAATACTTCCTCCCCTTTCCGAAGATGATCGATTTGCCCAACAGACCTTATCGGATTGTCAAAGACAGGTCCCGTCTTTTCAATGATGTCGTAATCCACGCCCATTGCCTCCGGAATCACTAAAATATCGGAGAACAGGATCGCTGCATCGACACCTAATACTTCCAGCGGTTCGACAGTCGCCTCGGCAATAAGGTCAGGAGATTTGACCAATTCCTTGAATCCTGATACAGCGGATCGGATCCTTTTGTAACCCGGAAGAATTCGACCAGCTTGTCTCATGATCCAAACAGGTGGCCGGGAAATCTCGTCACCGGAAAAGACATCAAGAAGGATATTATTATGATAAGTCATATGCCTCGTTTGCCGGGGCAAATGTAGTCTAATGAATGAGATAGTTTCAATAGAAATCATTCGTTATCTTATAACTATCATTGCAGACAGAATCAGGGTTATGAATATCGTTATTATTGGCTATGGTAAAATGGGAAAAGCCGTCGAACAGCTGGCACGTTCCAGGGGCCATATCATTTCCGGCATCATTGACCGGCACCTGATGTCTTCGGAGCGGGCATTAATACTAAAGCAAGGAGATGTTGCCATCGAATTTTCAAATCCCGAGTCTGCTTTTCAGAACATATCCGAAGCTATTACTGAGGAAATTCCGGTGATCTCGGGTACAACAGGATGGACAGACCATTTGAACGAAATAACTTCACTCGTTCAAAAAAAGAACGGGGCCTTTCTATATGCTTCGAATTTTAGCCTGGGTGTAAATATTCTCTTTGCCATCAATGAAAGATTAGCCCGGATCATGAATCATCATACCCAGTATGACGTTTCAATGGTTGAGTCCCATCATATCCATAAGAAGGATGCCCCAAGTGGTACCGCCCTGACGCTTGCCGAACAGATCATCGAAAACCTAGATCGAAAAAAGGAGTGGAATCTCTCGCCGGCACAGGATGATACCTTGCACATCAACTCCATTCGCGCAGGAGAAGTCTTTGGAATGCACGAGGTCAGGTACACCTCGGATATTGATCGGTTGTCCATTGCTCATGAAGCATTTTCAAGGAATGGATTTGCCCTGGGCGCTGTACTTGCCGCGGAATGGTTGTATGGAAGACATGGTGTATATTCGATGAAGGATATGTTAGGGTTGTAATTCACTACCGATATGATCAAAAGAAGTACGATCGACGAAATTATGAGTGTTGCCAAGGTGGATGAAGTAATCAATGATTACGTCAATCTAAAACGTCGCGGTGCTAACCTGATCGGCTTATGCCCTTTTCACAATGAAAAAACCCCTTCTTTCACAGTTTCGCCAGCAAAAAATCTATATAAGTGTTTTGGATGCGGAAAAGGAGGCGGGGCTGTAAATTTTTTAATGGAGCACGAAAATTTTACTTACCCCGAAGCATTGCGCTACCTGGCACAGAAATACAATATCAGGATCGAGGAAGAGGTCAGATCAGATGAGGCGCTTGAAGAGCAAAAGCACAACGAAAGTCTTTTGATCATCAGCGAAATGGCGGCCGAATACTTTCAGGAGCAATTGCATTTCTCGGCGGAAGGACGTTCTATAGGACTTTCTTACTTTAAACACCGGGGTCTTAATGAACAGACGATGAAGACCTTTGGATTGGGCTATGGATACCGCGACCCGAATCAATTTAAAAATTACGCCCTGGGTAAAGGATATAATGAAGACCTGCTGAAAGAGGTCGGCCTGTTGTCGAGCAAGGGGCTTGACTTTTTTCGGGAACGGGTCATCTTTCCCTTTCACAATCTGAGTGGTAAGGTCATTGGATTTGGAGGGAGAATTATAAAGGACAATGTCAAGGCGCCGAAATATCTCAACAGCCCGGAATCTCCCATCTATAATAAGCGAAAGACGCTCTACGGCTTATACCAGGCAAGAACTTCAATCAGAAAGTCAGATCAATGTATTCTTGTAGAAGGATATACCGATGTTCTGGCCTTGCACCAATCGGACATAACTAATGTAGTCGCTTCTTCAGGAACTTCCCTGACGGAGCAGCAGGCAAGGTTGATTAAGAGATTCACTTCGAATGTGCTCGTGATCTTTGACGGAGACTTGGCAGGTGAAAAAGCGGCAATCCGGGGACTGAATATCTTCCTTGAACAAGGGATAAATGTCAGTCTTGTATTATTGCCAGCTGGCCAGGATCCCGACAGCCAGGTAAATGAATTGGGTAAATCAGCCTTTACGGAATTCATCGAATCGCACAAGGCTGATTTTATTTTATACCAGGCACACAAGATCGATACCGAATACAAAATGGACCCGGTCAACAAAAGTGTGCATATCAAAGAACTTTCAAAGAGTTTGTCGTTGATAAGAGATCAGATCAAAAGATCCGTCTACGTAAAAGAATGTGCAGGGATTCTCGATATTGATGAACGTACCCTCTTCAGGGAAATCAACAAAAATATCAGGAAGGACGTATCCAAGAAAAAGTCAAGGGAAACCTCCTATGTGCCGGTCCGTGAAAAATTTGTTGATTTTGATCCTGGTGAGGATCATTCTCAGGGCATTCAACAGATCGTGGACCCAACTGAATACCAGGAACGAGATATCGTGCGCGTCTTGATCACTTCGGGTAATAAATGGTATGATGAAGACAAAAAACTAAACATAGCCACGTACATCCTGAACAACCTTGAGGGGATTACAGACTATTTCAAGGATGAGTTGACGAAAATCATCTTGCAGGAATATTCGAAGATTCTTAATGACCAGATAGAAGTCCAATCGTCTTATTGGACAGAGCATAGCAATGAGCAAGTCCGTACTTTTGCAGTCGACGTCCTCTCTGAAAAGTATACATATGCCGAATGGTCAAAAAAGGGCCTGGAACTTCAAACACAAAAACCTGTCGAAGAGAATCACGTAAAAGACAGTTACCAGGCTATTCTTCGATTTAAACTCAAGAAGATCGTTGAGCGTATTGAAGAACTCAAAAGGATTTTCTCCGATAATACCGATGAGAGCAAGGATGTCATCCTGATCACGGCTTATCAGAAGTTATTGAAAGAACGACAACAACTGGCCGAAGAATTGAAGGTTACGGTAATGTAGAATACTTTTCTGAATTGAAAAGTAAGAGGTCTGCCCTTTCTCCCTTTGTATACCACTGATTATATTTAGAATATCAATATTTATAAACACATGAGATCCTTTGTCCTCTTCCTGGTCACCATCGCACCAATTATCAGTTATTGCCAGTCTCATAAAGAGCTGGTGATCAAAGAAATCGACGCGAATTATGAACGTTATGTCAATATTGCCCACGAGCTTTGGGAAAATCCTGAATTGGGATATCTCGAATTCAGGAGTTCGGCTTTACTCATTTCAGAGTTACAGAAAGAGGGATTTGAAATCGAGTCAGGAGTGGCAGGTATACCGACGGCTTTTGTTGCAAGTTATGGCTCAGGAGATCCGGTGATTGGTGTGCTTGGTGAGTATGATGCACTTCCCGGGATGTCACAAGAGGCGATTCCTGAGTTTAAAGCCAGGGTCGATGGAGCACCGGGTCAGGCCTGTGGTCATCATTTGTTTGGGACAGGATCAATGGCGGCTGCAATCGCTGCTAAGAACTGGTTGCAATCCAGTGGCAGGCAAGGCACCATTCGGTTTTACGGCACACCAGCTGAGGAAGGTGGCTCAGGGAAAGTGTATATGGTCCGTGCAGGATTATTTGATGATGTTGATGCAGTAGTTTCCTGGCATCCGGGAGATGCGAATACGTCCAATCCCTCAACGAATCTGGCCACAATATCAGCAAAATTTACCTTCACCGGCCATTCTTCTCATGCCGCGGTATCTCCTGAGAGAGGAAGGTCAGCACTCGATGGCGTAGAGGCAATGAATGTAATGGTCAATCTATTAAGAGAACATACCACTGAACCGACTCGCATTCATTATTCCATAACCAAAGGAGGCGATGCTCCAAACATTGTACCTGCTGAGGCACAGGTGTATTATGTAGTGAGACATTCAAACAGGGAAGAGCTCAAGTCCGTATGGCGAAGGATCCTGAAAGCTGCTGAAGGAGCAGCAATGGGTACTGAAACATCAATGAGTTACGAGATTATAGGAGGTACATATGATCGTCTGCCGAATTCGGAATTAGCACAAATAATGCACGACAATCTCACAATCGTAGGAGGCGTGTCTTACAATGACCAGGAAATGGAATTTGCAAAAGCCATTCAAAATTCGCTGAATGTCAAAAAGCCATTAGAAAGTGCAGGAAAGATTCAACCAATGGTATTCACGTATGGAAAAGCATCGGCTGATACCGGTGATGTCAGTTGGAATGTCCCCCTGGCTGCGATTCGTGCTGCAACCTGGGTGCCTGGTACCCCTCCGCATAGTTGGCAAGCTGTAGCTGCCGGTGGCATGTCCATTGGTCACAAGGGAATGATCGTTTCAGCCAAGACCCTGGCACTTTCGGTAATCGACCTTATCGACGATCCAACTCTATTGAATCCTATAAAAGCCGAGTTCAAAGAAAGGAGGGGTCCTGACTTTGAATATGAAGCTCTTCTTGGCAATAGAAAGCCTGCTCTTGATTATCGCAAGTAAATTGGGATTTACTTGCTCCGGTCCACACAATTCAGATCTTCAAAAGCTTTGATCAACCTCGTTTTAAATGCCTCTTCCCCTACTCTCAACCACTTGCGAGGATCATAGTACTTCTTATTGGGTACATCATCTCCTTCAGGGTTGCCTAGCTGACCCTGGAGATAATCCTTGTTCTTCTCGTAGTAGCCTTTCACGCCGGACCAGAATGCCCACTGCATATCGGTGTCAATATTCATCTTAATGGCTCCGTATTCAATGGCCTCGCGGATTTCTTCCTGTGACGAACCCGAACCTCCGTGGAATACGAAATTGATGGGCTGATCACCCGTGCCAAATTTTTCTTTTACGTAATCCTGGGAATTCTTCAGGATGATTGGTCTCAATTCAACATTTCCCGGCTTATATACGCCATGAACATTTCCGAATGCCGCAGCAACAGTGAACCGATCTGAAATCTCCATCAGTCTTTCATATGCATAGGCCACCTCTTCGGGTTGAGTATACAGCCTGGAGCTATCGACATCAGTGTTGTCCACACCATCTTCTTCTCCACCTGTTACTCCTAACTCGATTTCGAGGGTCATACCCAACTTATTCATTTCTCTGAAGTAGTCAGTAGAGATATCCATATTCTCTTCGATACTTTCCTCAGAAAGGTCCAGCATGTGAGAACTGTACAGAGGCTTTCCATAGATTTCGTGAAATTTGAATCCTTCCCGGATCAATCCCTTCACCCATGGCAATAACTTTTTAGCACAATGATCGGTGTGCAATACAACGGTAACACCGTAATGCTCGGCCAATTCATGGACGTGGATGGCTCCTGTTTTTGCACCCAGGATAGATGCTTTCTGATTGTCATTGGACAATCCTTTTCCGGCATTAAAACTTCCTCCTCCATTACTGAATTGGATCATGACCGGGGAATTGACTTCCCTGGCAGTCTCTAAAACGGCATTTACCGAATTGGTTCCTATGACATTTACTGCAGGAAGTGCAAAATTATTTTGGTTGGCGTAATCCAACAAATCTTTAAGCTCCTGGCCATGAATAACTCCTTTATTGAATGCTGACATCTTCTTGTTTTTTGTTAAATCGGTGTAAAGATAGGATTATCTGTCAAGCTTCTCCAGCCATTGGCTGCCGACGATGTTCAGGAATATCAACAGCTTTCAGGACTTTTGTCGGTCATCCGAAATTTTATTGAAATGGATCAAATTCTTATAGAATAAAGCATTCAAAAACCACGTTTTAGCGATATATTAAATCCCGGTCCAATATGAAAATAACCGCTCAGAATACTACCGATTTGCCAAATAAATATGTCAGAAAGCTAAAATGGCACCTGTACCAGCTTTCTGAAAAATTCAAACATCTCCTTTATGCCACTATTCACATCAAGCAGGAAGGTAAAGGCACACCCATTTACGAGATAAGTCTTCAAATCGGTATTTCAGGACCTGACGTAATCATAAAGAATAAATCCTCCAACATCGAGGAATTGGTACAGCGTTCATATAGAGATGCCTTCAGATATTGTCGTAAGACAAAGCCACGACAACGGGCTTAACAGACCCTTTTAAGGATTTTCACCCGACCAAACATTATCCGACCTGTTCAGGTCAATCATGCTCCCGGACGGATCGATTTCGATCGTCTTGATGTCCTCAATCGGAAATTCCAGGATCAATGAATATTCGGGATGAGTCCACGGCCAATCTTCTGCTAGAATGAAATGTACATTGTCCTTATTTGCAGGTTTATGACCTCTCATGATCCTCAGCGGAATGTTGGCCAGCGTTTTCGTGTCGTCGTTATAGGTGATTACTATATCCAGTGGCATGGGCATCACTCCATTCTTAACCAGGTCGATCTTCGTGGTTCCGTTTTCCAACCCCTCTACATTTTCGATCGTATAATCAGGGTAATGAGTTGTATTCACGAAATACTCCTTGAACCAATCCAATTCGAGCCCTGATTCTTTTTCCATGATCCTGAAAAAGTCGTTGGCATTAGGATGTTTGAATTTCCATGTATCATAATATCTGAGCAGGGCCCTGTAGAAGTCTTCCTCACCCATGATGTATTTTAACTGCTCCAGTAATACTTGACCTTTGGTATAAGCCCCGACTCCATAACCCGAATTGGTCATGAAGTGGTCGGAATGAATTGAAAGAGGTTCGGATCTGCCGCTTTTGTGAAACCTGATCAAGCCATTGACCGATCCCAATTGCGGATTATCAACAGGGGTGCCGGGAATCAGCTTTTGAATTCTCAGATAATTCATTACCTCACTTGTGGCAAAACTGGTAAAGCCTTCGTCCATCCATGCATACAGGGATTCATTCGTCCCGAGCACCATCTGATACCAACTGTGCATCCATTCATGAATAGATACTCCCACCAGGCTTGAATAGGATCTCTCACCGGTAATGAGGGTTGCCATCGGATATTCCATTCCTCCATCTCCTCCTTGTATAAAGCTGTATACCGAATAAGGATAAGTGCCGTACCTCTTATTCATAAAGGACAATGCCTTGTCCATAGCCTCCGGTAGATTTTTCCAGTTTTCCGTGGTCTTTTCTCCCGGTTGATAAACAAAGTAAACCATGGGCCCTCCTTTCATTAATTTAGATTCAACCACGTAATCCCGGTCTGCCGCCCACAAGAAATCATGAACGTTCTTTGCTTCCCATTTCCATCGCACTTTTTTATCAGAAATCCTGGCTGTCTTGTCACTGTATCCGCGTCCGATCTTATCGGCATTTTTTAATACACCTCCTGCAGCGACAGTATATCGTCCGTCAATATTGATCTCAACTTCAAAGTCTCCCCACACACCGTAGAATTCACGGGCGATGTACGGATTGGCATGCCACCCCTGGTAGTCATATTCACATAATTTGGGATACCATTGTGACATGGAATAGTCAATGCCTTCTCTGTTGTCTCTTCCACTTCTCCTGACCTGAACGGGCACCTGGCTGTTGAATTCCATTTTTAAGGTCGTACTCTTGCCCGGAAGAATGGGCTTCAAAAGATCTACCTCCAGGATCGTTCCAACCACTTCGAAATGAACAGCCTTACCATCCTGTTCAAGAGACGTTATCTTGTGATACCCTCTTTCTCCCGGCGTTAGTTTTGATATCCTGTCTCTTACTCGATTATCAGGATCAGGAATATTGCGTGAGCGAACATCCATCATGCTATTCGGTTGAAATGCATTGAAGTATAAATGGTAGAATACACGGTCCAGGGTATCGGGCGAGTTATTCCAATACCTCAATTCTTGTTCTCCTGTGAATTGATGATTTCTAACATCGAAATCGATCTTCATCTTATACTTTACCTTTTGCTGCCAACGATCGGCCTGGGCATTAAGAGAACCTATAAAACAAAGGAGGATCAGGGATGAGAGTATGGATTTTAAATACATGCCAAACAAACTTTTGATCACAAATGTAACTCAATTGCAAAGGTGAATAGTTTGCATCCTCTTGCATTTTCGCGACTTGTCAAAAACTACAATGGAATGTTGCCGTGTTTTTTACGTGGTAGTCGATCGACTTTGTTTTCCAGGACCGAAAAAGCTCGTATCAATTTTCGACGCGTTTCCCTTGGAAATATGACTTCATCTATGAAGCCCCGTTCAGCCGCGCTGTAAGGATTAGCGAATTTTTCGGCGTATTCTGCTTCTTTCTGTGCCAATTTTGCTTCCGGGTCATCTGCCTCCTTTATTTCTTTTTTGAATATGATCTCACTTGCTCCCTTCGCTCCCATAACGGCAATTTCCGCAGAAGGCCAGGCAAAATTAAAATCCGCTCCAATATGTTTGGAATTCATTACATCGTAAGCCCCGCCGTATGCCTTCCTTGTAATCACTGTGACCCGTGGGACGGTCGCTTCGCTGAAGGCATACAAGAGTTTGGCTCCATGCACAATAATGCCATTCCATTCCTGATCCGTACCGGGAAGAAAACCGGGGACATCTACAAAGACCAGTAGAGAGACATTAAAGCAATCGCAAAAGCGCACAAATCTCGCTCCCTTTTTGGCACTATTCACGTCCAGGACACCTGCAAGACTCATGGGTTGATTAGCTACGATGCCTACACTTTTACCAGCCAGGCGTCCAAAGCCTACAATGATATTCTCTGCATATTCCTCATGTAATTCCATAAACGTCTCTTTATCCAATACACCCTGGATCACCTCTTTCATATCATAAGGCTGGTGGGCAGAGTCGGGAATGATATTTTCCAGTTGATCTCTGAATTCTTCCTGGAGATCGAAAGGCAATTGAGGAGTTTTTTCTTCACAGTTCTGGGGGATAAATGACACGAGCTGTCTGATTTGAGCCAGGCACTCAAGGTCATCACCGGCGGTGAGGTGAGTGACACCGGACTTAGAGGCATGTGTATGTGCCCCACCCAATTCTTCAAAAGTCACTTCTTCGTTGGTCACGGTCTTAACCACATTGGGCCCGGTAACAAACATATAGCTAGAACCTTCGACCATGATCGTGAAATCAGTCATAGCAGGTGAATAGACAGCTCCCCCGGCACAGGGACCCATGATGGCTGAAATCTGCGGGATTACACCGGAGAATTTTACATTCCTGTAAAAGATGTCTGCATATCCGCCTAAAGATCGCACTCCTTCCTGTATCCTTGCCCCACCGGAATCATTAAGTCCTATCAGCGGTGCTCCTACCTTTGCGGCAAGATCCATGATCTTGCAAATCTTTTCAGCATGGGTTTCCGACAAAGAACCTCCAAAGACAGTAAAGTCCTGTGCAAAGACGTATACGGGTCGTCCTTCAATTGTCCCATATCCGGTTACCACTCCATCTCCATAGATCAATTGATTGCCCATGCCAAAATCTTTGGTTCTATGGGTGACAAGGGCTCCGATCTCTTCAAAGGAATTTGGATCAAGCAATACATGGATTCTCTCCCTGGCAGTTAATTTGCCTCCTTCATGTTGACGGTCAATTCTCTTTTGACCACCACCGAGTCGAGAGGCTATTAATTTTTCACGTAGAATGTTCTGCTTGTCTTTCATATTATCTTTTGTAATAGCCCATCATTAGTTCAAGGATATCAATGGCAGCACTGGCGATCACTGTACCCGGTCCGAATATCGCCGCCACACCAGACTCAAATAATTGTTCGTAGTCCTGCTTAGGTATGACACCTCCAACAATCACCATGATATCACTTCTTCCGATCTTTCCGAGTTCATGTATTGTCTCCGGTACCAGGGATCGGTGACCGGCTGCCAAAGACGAAATTCCAAGGATGTGAACATCATTTATGGCGGCCTCGCGAGCAGCTTCCCGAGGGGTTTGAAACAACGGACCTATATCTACGTCAAATCCAATATCGGCAAAACTTGTCGCAATGACCTTTGCACCGCGATCGTGTCCGTCCTGTCCAAGTTTTGCAATCATGATCCGTGGTCTTCTTCCTACATTTTCGGCAAATTGATCAGCAAGGGCACAAGCCTTTTTGAAATCTGCATCCATTGCGATTTCATGTTTGTAAATACCCTGAATGGTCCGGGTACTCGCCTGATACCTGCCAAATACTTCCTCCATAGCATCTGATATTTCTCCTAATGTCGCCCGATGCCGGGCTGCAATGACTGCCTTTTCAAGCAAATTTAACCGATCATTTTGAGCAGCGGCCGCGATGGTACTCAATGACTTCTCGACTAAAGCCTGATCCCGCTGTGATTTTACCCCTTTGAGGCGTTCTACCTGTTGTCGGCGCACCTCAGTATTGTCGAGTTGTAATACTTCCAGATCTTGCTCAGTGTCAGAACGAAATGCATTGACTCCAACGATAGGATCTGCCCCTGAATCAATTCTGGCCTGTTTCTTTGCGGCCGCCTCTTCGATTCGCATTTTTGGAATACCGGCCACGATGGCTTTGGCCATGCCACCAAGTTCTTCCACCTCACGGATCAATTGCCAGGCCTTTTGAACCAATTGATCGGTCAGAAATTCGATGTAGTAGGAACCTGCCCATGGATCAACTATATGAGTGATCCCGGTCTCATGCAGCAAATATTTTTGTGTATCTCTCGCAATCTTTGCGGAAAAGTCCGTCGGCAGAGCAATCGCTTCATCCAGGGAATTGGTGTGCAAAGACTGTGTGCCCCCTAGTACCGCAGACATTGCCTCTATACAGGTCCTGGCAATATTGTTAAATGGATCCTGTGCCGTGAGACTCCACCCCGAAGTCTGACTATGCGTTCTTAGCGCCATCGATTTTGGTTTATCCGGATGGAAGTCCTTAACCACTTTTGCCCAGAGAAGTCTCGCTGCGCGCAATTTTGCGATCTCCATAAAATGATTCATGCCTATGCCCCAAAAGAATGAGATCCGGGGAGCAAAATCATCGATAGCCAATCCCGCATTCAGCCCGGTACGAATGTATTCCAGGCCATTGGCTATCGTATAGGCAACTTCCATATGAGCCGGAGCACCTGCTTCATGCATATGATATCCACTGACACTGATACTATTAAACTTCGGCATATGGGAAGCAGTATATTCGAAGATGTCCCCGATGATTCGAAGTGATGCCCCGGGAGGATAGATGTAGGTATTGCGCACCATAAACTCCTTCAGGATATCATTCTGGATCGTACCTTTCAAAGCAATGGGTGGGACACCTTGTTCTTCCGCTGCAACGATGTAGAATGCCATGATTGGGATTACGGCTCCGTTCATCGTCATCGAAACAGACATTTGTTCAAGAGGGATCTGATCAAAAAGTATTTTCATATCCTCCACGGTATCAATGGCCACACCAGCCATTCCCACATCTCCTGCTACTCTTGGATGATCACTGTCATATCCCCTGTGAGTAGCGAGGTCAAATGCAACCGAAAGTCCTTTTTGTCCCTGTGCAAGATTCCGTCTGTAAAAGGCATTGCTTTCTTTTGCTGTCGAAAATCCGGCATATTGACGGATCGTCCAGGGTCGCACAGCATACATTGAACTGTAAGGTCCTCTTAAAAAGGGCGGAATTCCTGCGACAAAATTTAAATGATCAATATCCCGGGCATCAGATAAATGGTACCTTTTCTTAAGCACGATCCCTTCTGATGTCAATAGATCCTTCTTTTCCTCTTTGATTGGAAATGCAGTTTGAAAGATATGTTCTTTCAGATTCTTCATTCTTCTCTTTTCAACCAATTGGACTCCCTGACATTCGGTACGGTCAGCAATTGATTGTGGTCCATCCATGCACGCAATGCCATCAAAGCCGCCACCCTTTCTTCATCGTTCACTTCTTCCCCGGATCGTTGAAAATACCTGGGGATGAAGTGAGTGTCAAATTTTCCGGAGATAAACGCTTCATGATTAAATGCAAATTTTCCAAACGACAGAGTGGTTTGTATCCCATCAATAGCGTACTGATCAATCGCTTCATTCATCAAGTCAATGGCGGCATTTCTCGAAGAGCCATGTACGACTAGTTTAGCGATCATCGGGTCATAAAAGATCGGTATTTCCATTCCTTCCCGGTACCCATCATCTACCCGGATCCCATTGCCCGAAGGAGGTGTATATGTCGTCAACGTACCTATACTTGGCAAGAATTCATTGTGAGGATCTTCAGCATAAACTCTGAGTTCCAGGCTATGGCCGTTTATAATGAGGTCATCCTGGGCAATCGACAAGACCTCCCCCCGGGCAATACGGATCTGCTGTTCAACAAGGTCGACACCGGTGATCATTTCCGTGACAGGGTGCTCTACCTGGAGTCGGGTATTCATTTCCAGGAAGTAGAAATTGAGATCTCCGTCAACAAGGAATTCGACGGTTCCGGCACCGGTGTAGTTGCAGGATCGGGCAACTCCAATTGCTGCTTTTCCCATGGCATCTCTCATTTCGGGTGAAAGTATTGAAGACGGGGCTTCTTCTATCACCTTTTGATGTCTCCTTTGAATGCTGCATTCTCTTTCAAATAAGTGTATGGTATTCCCATACTGATCTGCCAAAACCTGTATCTCGATGTGCCTGGGGGCCATAACGAATTTCTCGATAAATACAGAGCCGTCACCAAATGATGACTGGGCTTCACTAATGGCGCGTTCCATTTGTTCCTCCAACTGATCAGCAGTCTCCACGAGACGCATTCCTTTTCCTCCTCCTCCGGCAGAGGCTTTTATAAGAATGGGAAACCCGATTTTTTTGGCAATGACTTGTGCTTCTTTAACATCTGAAATAGCCCGGTCAATGCCTGGTACCATGGGAATATCATAGGCTCCCACGGCTGCTTTCGCTGCCAATTTGCTACCCATAATTTCAATTGATTCGGCACTCGGACCGATAAATGTGATTCCTTCTTGCTCACATCGTCTGGCAAACTCAGCATTTTCACTTAGAAAGCCATATCCCGGATGAATTCCATCGACTCCGGTTTCTTTAGCTGCACGAATGATCTTCTCGATGTCCAGGTACGAAGAAGAAGCCGGTGATGCACCAATATGGACGGCCTGGTCTGCCAGAACGACGTGGGGTGCAGCACGGTCGGCATCTGAATAAATAGCCACGGTCCGGATTCCCATATCCATGGCAGATCTGAGCACCCGAACGGCAATCTCTCCCCTATTGGCTACTAATATCTTCTTCATGATTAATCCCGTCCTATAAATTTTTCCCACGTGCTTTGGCCCAAAGCAGTTGTCTGGTAGTCAAAAAAATATGAACCTGCCGACGGGTCCGAAACATGATCGACATGAGATTCCATGGTCAGCATATGAAAGATGTTTCGGGATAACTGCCGGCTCACTTCACTCCCCTTTGGATCGACCGTAATGTCGGCATGAGGAATAAATATGAAATCCATTCCTGAGGTTAGCATCGATGCGGTCATCTGTGTCAGTCGAATCATATTATCATTTTTGTCCTTTGTAAGTGCATTTGCATCCACTGCCCCAATTATGCGAAATTGATCTTTGTCCTGATCTGCGTCCATGGCTATGCATAAGTTCGACCAGAGCATTCGTACGGCCCTTGCCTTTATGATGTTTGCAAAGTATTGGTTGTCAAATTGAACAAAGCACAGGACTTGTCCGCTCTGACCATTTGCTATGCAGGAGTGTCCATTGACCAATAGATCCAATAAATCCCGCTCGGTATCCGAACCGATCCGACCTATTATCATTGTTTCTTCTTCCACGATCTGATCTGATTCCGAGCGGTTGATCAGATGAATATTTGCCTGTTCTTTATTGCTGTATCGCCTTTTTATAAAATACTGGAATTCATTCAGAACCGGAGATGATTCGATTTCAACATACAAGTCTATGAGGCCGACCAGTACTCCGTCAAGCAATGTTGGCCAATCGATGCTCTTTTTGTCACTTTCTCTCAAATACAATGCTCTTGCACCACCAATCAATTCTTGCAGAATGATTCCGTTATCTTCTCTTTCATTGTGGATGCTCCTTTGAAAGGCAAGTGATTGAGATATTGGAAATGGAAGGTTGACATCGCTATGTCTATCTTCCAAATGATAGAACGGACTGACCCTTCGCCCTCCGAATAATTCAAAATCAAGGTCTGCCAAATCACGTTCTCCCAGATCTCGTTGAACTTTTTGCAACCATTGTTCTTTGGTTTGAGGCTCAAAAGAGGCTGAGAGATTCATGATAATTCAATTAAGAGTTGACCCTTGTCTACCGGGCTGTTATTATCACAGTTGATTTTGCTCACGATCCCTGATACACCGGCCTTAAGTACATTCTCCATTTTCATAGCCTCCAATATGATCAGGGGATCTCCCTTGGACACTCTTTGTCCTTCTTCCACCAATATCGACAACACCATCCCTGGCATTGATGCTACTAATTGCCCTTGTTGTTTGCGTCTTTTGCTATTTCCATTCAAGCTTTGTATCCGGAGATTCAATGAATTGCTGATCTGACAAGAATATTGACGACCATTCACATTGAGTAATACTTCATTTGAATGGGAATCAATATTAATGATCTCGGCTTTGAACGATCTTTGACTGAACAGACAATGGTATTCGGCCCTGGACAACCGAATAATATCCTGATCCTCTATTTCGGAAGAAGTTGTGGTGATCTCTAATTGTTCATTGATTTTAATGAAGTATTGATCCATCTATCAGCATTAATGATTTATTTCGGTGTCCCGTAAATGTACAAAAGCACCCGAATGATCAATAAATAATGTACCTGTATTAATTGTCATACGAGCATTCAAGGGTTCTTTCTATTTTGTTAACAAATTCGAATCATGAATGTCATCAATATTCAAGAAAAATTTGACTTGTTCACAGATCAATGGCATCCGAGAATCATTGCCAGTTTAAATGGCCAGGATGTTAAAATCGCCAAAGTGCAAGGCGAATTTGTTTGGCATGATCATAAGGATGAAGATGAACTTTTTATGGTGATCAAAGGATCCCTGGATATCCATTTTGAAGATGATATTCGAACGATTCGCCCCGGTGAATTGATCGTTGTGCCTAAACGGGTCTTGCACAAACCGGTTGCGAAAGAAGAGTGCTGGATCATGCTTTTTGAGCCAAAATCCATCAAACATACGGGAGACGTCCAAGATGAGAAAACTGTCTCTGAATATCCCAAGATCTGAACGGCGTGCTTTCTATCCTGATTCCTGTATTCAATGTCGATATTACCGATCTTGTCAAGGATCTTTCCTCGCAATGTCATAAGGCAAGGATCGACTTTGAAATCATATGTCTTGACGATCAATCCAAGAGATCAATTCAATTGAAGAATCGGGAGGTAGAGGGATTGTTTGGCGTAAATTACGTCGAACTGTCGGAGAATGTAGGAAGAGCACGTATTCGCAATCGACTGGCCCGATTGGCGCGATATGAATGGCTTTTATTTCTTGATTGCGACTGTAAAATTACCGGGAAGAAGTATATCAAAAATTACGTGCAACACCTGTCAGGAGAAGGAGCATATGTAGGTGGTACGATTTATTCCAAAACGAAGCCAAAAAGCAAATCAAAAATGCTGCATTGGGTGTATGGCCAAAAAAGGGAGGCACGTACAATCGAAGCTCGCAATAAACGACCGGCACAATTTTTTCATAGCAACAATTTCTTGATTTCACGAAATATGATCCTGGAATATCCATTCAGTGATGAATTGAAAGAATATGGTTTTGAAGATCTCGCCCTGGGACAGAAGTTGGCGAAACATCAAGTGATGATCCAACATATTGACAACCCCGTTTTGCATAGCGGTCTTAAGAAAAATCAGCAATTCATGCATGATCAAATACAAGCGATGAACAACCTGGCGTATCTGATTCGAACGAACCAGATCGAGACCATCAGGCTTGTGAAAGTGTATAAAAAGCTGAAAAGGATGGGTCTTTTCGGAGTCTTGCGTCTTTTTGTATCTCGCTATGAACAGCTGCTGACCAATGCCCTGTTTAATCGCCCAAATCGTCTTTATTTACTGGATATAATAAAGTTATATTATTTCGACAAAGCGCTTAATAAAGCAAAAAATAATGTCATTTTGTAGTCTGGTGCAATAATATTTTTACAATTATAGATTTTTGCATAATTAATTTGAGCAGTCAAAATTAATTTTTACATTGTCAGCGAAAGAATTAAACAAGAGAATATACCTTTTTCATGATGACGACTGCCCGGTTCCTCTCCTAGGAATTGGGCATTTTTATTGAGCGTTTAAATTAGCTGCATGTTGCTAAACTTCACTTAGATGCCTTTATATAGTATGAGACTAAGATGGTACACCACATAAGTGCACAAAAGGATTCTTTTAAGTCAGTGTCATTGGGGCGGTGAAGAAATCGACACTTATCTGTTCTTATATGGTTCTGAAATAGGAGTGATTACCACCTAAGTACACAAAAGGATTCTTTCAAGTCAGTGTCATTGGAGCGGTGAAGAAAATCGGCACTTATATGCTCTTATATGGTAATCGAAAAGGATGATTCACCACATAAGAGCACAAAAGGATTCTTTTAAATCAGTGTCATTCGAGCGGTGAAGAAAATCAGCTCTTATATGTTCTTATATGGTAATCGAAAAGGATGATTCACCACATAAGTGCACAAAAGGATTCTTTTAAGTCAGTGTCATTGGGGCGGTGAAGAAATTGGCATTTATATGCCCTTATATGGTAATCGAAAAGGATGATTCACCACATAAGTGCACAAAAGGATTCTTTTAAGTCAGTGTCATTGGGGCGGTGAAGAAATCGGCATTTATATGTTCTTATATGGTAATCGAAAAGGATGATTCACCACATAAGAGCACAAAAGGACTCTTTTAAGTCAGTGTCATTGGGGCGGTGAAGAAATCAGCACTTAT
>JANQHF010000067.1 GCA_028282725.1 Saprospiraceae bacterium | reverse complement strand
TCGCGTTTTTAAGATCGTCGAAGATCGAACTCAACTTAGGTATACCCCTTTTCAAATTGCCGTTCGTGGCGTCCAGACCGGCGTACGTTTCCATGGGATCATTGATCATCCTCGTCAACCCGGTAATATTTTGGGAAAGACTTTTTCAATGGCGACTAATGAATTTCAGTTCATATCGCACACCGTTGGGCAGACAGGCTGGGGAGAAATCCCAGTCTCAGGCATGCAGCTTGATCTGACCTTGGCCGCCACTATGGAACATGGTTACGGGTTGGCAGAAGATAGTAACGGCTTGATCTGGGGGTCTACCGGCTTACTTGATGGAGGTATATTTAGTTATAATCTTGAAAGTGGTGAACTTAATCAATATTTGTCCGACCCCGCAAACCCAAACAGCCCTCCATCTGACAGAACCTGGCATATAATCAATGACCGAAAAGGGCATATTTGGTTTTCGACGAATTTTACGGTTTCACATATTCATCCGGAAACAGGTGAGTTCAGACACTATGATCTCAAGCCGGACGGACCCGATAGTCTGGGGCACAAAATTTTTCATATCTACGTGGGAAACGATGGCTACTTGTGGATAGGTGGTGGCTCTCAAGCCGGATTACCGACCCTTTGTCGCCTGAATCCACTGACAGGCGAAGTGACCAGAATGAATTTCAGCGAAATTGACAGGGGTGGATATATAAGGCAAATCGCTCAAAACCAATTGGGTGATATCATTTTTTTGAAAGGTGGGGATAAGGGACTGGGTGTCTTTACACCGGATATTTTTAGCGAAAATGTACCTAATGGTCGAATTTCTGGTGATCAGTACGTTGGTATGGGTCAAATGGTAGCGGACAGGTCCGGTATTCTTTGGCTAGTCAATACACGTGGTGCTGTAGTGCGATTTGATTCAAGGACGCGATCATTCACTGAATTATATCCAAGAATTTCTGGTCAGTGGCCGGGTGATGAAGCATTCATCATAAAGGACGGCACTATCTTTTACAATTATGCAGAAGGGTTAATTGCCATTTTGCCATCGGATACCGACCAGAGCTTTCACATTGAAAACCAGGAAGTAAAGATTACGGACCTGGAGCTAAATGGGACCTCCGTTTCGCCAGGACCAAATTCAATCCTTTCTGCACTAATATGGGATAAGAATGAAGTCAATTTAAAACACAACCAATCTAATTTTTCACTAAGGTTTAGTAGCATGGATTTTAATAATCCCAATTCAAATCTCTATGAAGTCAGGATGTTACCCGGAGAATCAGAATGGCGCAGGATTGAAGGGGAACCTTCGGTACATTATTACAGACTTCCCCCAGGAAACTATGAATTTCAAGTAAGAGGATCCAACAGTCTCGGTGTTTGGAATGACGTAGTCACTACCTTGGACATTCACGTTTCTCCTCCCTGGTATAAATCTATTTTAGCCTACTTGCTCTATGGAGGAGCATTTTTTGGAATTCTATATTTAATCAGAAGATCCGAACTCAAAAAACAACGTGCTAAACTCCAATTTGAAAAAGAACAACGCGAAAAGGAACAAGAAATTAATGACCAGCTCAGACAGGTGGATGCTCTGAAAGATCAATTTCTTGCAAACACATCGCACGAATTAAGAACACCGTTAAATGGAATCATTGGTTTATCCGAATCACTGATCGATGGAGAAACTGACGCTTCAAAGAGAGAAAATCTTTCCCTAATCGTATCATCCGGAAAGAGATTGTCATCGCTGGTCAATGATCTTCTGGATTTTTCTAAATTGAAGAACTTTGATATTCAACTACAGCAAAAGGCGCTTGATTTGCACAGCTTGGCAGACATAGTTTTGAATGTGAGTCTACCCCTGGTAAAGAATAAAAGCCTGGAACTGATAAACAGCGTTGCTACTGATTTGCCGGCTGTATTTGCCGATGAAAACCGATTGCAGCAAATACTGCATAATCTCGTAGGTAACGCCATTAAGTTCACCGAAAAAGGATCTGTAGAAATTACTGCTGAACAAGAAGATGAGCAAATCAAGGTATGGGTGAAAGATACGGGAATCGGAATATCCAGGGAGAACCAGAATGCCATTTTCCAGGAATTCCAACAAGCGGATGGATCTATTTCAAGAGAGTTTGGGGGAACCGGACTTGGACTGAGTATTTCGCGTCAATTGGTCAAACTTCATGGAGGCGACATGGGATTGGAAAGTGATCCTGCACTTACACCGGGAACAAGATTTTGGTTTACACTTCCCGTCACCTCCAAGAAAGGCAAAAAGCTTACTTCCCAAACATCAATTTCTAGTGTAGAATATACTAAAGCTGCCACACAACCGGTCACAGGTATCCCTTCAAAACCCCGAGGAGACCAGGTTAGGATCTTGGTTGTAGATGACGAACCCATCAATTTGCAAGTCTTAAAAAACCATCTGAAAGATGATCAATTTGAGTTGACTTTTGCATCGAACGGAGATGAGGCCTTGAGCATAATCGAGTCGCAACCTCGATTTGATTTAATCCTACTCGATGTGATGATGCCAAAAATGTCCGGATATGAAGTATGTGAGCGCATCAGGGAAAATCATCTTCCATCCGAACTTCCGATCATTATGGTTACGGCAAAGAATCAGGTTAATGACCTCGTCCAGGGTCTTGAATTAGGTGCTAATGATTATCTGACCAAACCATTTTCGAAAGAAGAGTTCCACGCCCGGGTCAAGACACAACTTGATCTGCATCGAATATTTAGTGTCACTGGAAAGTTTATCCCAAATGAATTCATTCAATTTCTAGGCAGAGAAAGGATTACAGAAGTTAAGTTGGGAGATCAAACTGAGAAGAAGGTTACCGTACTATTTACAGACATCAGGGACTATACGAGTCTGGCAGAAGAAATGTCACCGGAAGAAAATTTTGGATTTGTGCGATCCATTAATGCCATGTTAGGTCCTATCATCAAAAAGCATCACGGCTTTATCAATCAATACCTGGGAGATGGAATTATGGCCATTTTCCCAAATCGGCCTGCAGATGCGTTACATGCAGCAATAGAGATGCAGCATTCTGTAGAAGAGTTTAATGACAGGCGTCATGAAACGAACAAACGGCCAATCAAAATAGGTATTGGTTTGCACAGCGGGAACTTGATTATGGGCATCATTGGCGATGAAAGCAGATTGGATGCAGCGACAATTGCAGACACAGTCAATACAGCCTCCAGGGTAGAGAATCTAACCAAATATTTTCGGACAAGGATATTGTTGAGCGAAGACAGTTATGCCTTGCTCGGTGAAGATGTTGCCTTTTCATTGCGCTACCTCGGTCAGGTGATTGTGAAAGGAAAGAAAAAGCCAATCGGCATCTATGAATGTTTTGATGGCGATTCAGAAGAAAGTCAGACATTAAAGGCGCAAACATTGTCTCATTTCAATCAGGGAATAAAGGCATACTACGAGAAAGATTTTTCCCATTCAATGCAGGCATTTGAACAATGTCTTCGGCAACACCCGGATGATTTAACAACTGAATTCTTGTTGGAAAAAGCTTCCAAATTTGTAGCCTCTGGTGTGGATGCTGATTGGACCGGGGTGGATACTATGAGTGAGAAGTAATCCAGGATCATCTGATAATTATAAATTATGACTTAAACCCAGTCCGTCGAATTATTCGTCTCCATAAATTTACTGGTCGTAGGTGCATCTCATCTCATGAAGCCCCAGATATGGGTGGATTTCTTCAAATATCTGTATAGTACAGGTCATCCGGGGAATGTATTTAATGCTATGGTGAATATTCAGGCCACCCGCCTGAAGTCATCACCTGCTTGAAAATCAGGTGTTGCATGCCACACACTTTAAAGCCTTCGGCTGGGACTGCCCGTCTCCTTACCCCAACAACCCTAAAGAGAGCAAACCAAACTCTCCCCTTTTGGAGGGGGACTGAAGGGGGGTGGAATAAAATTGTTTTCTAAATTCCTGTAGAAAATTCTTCTACCCCAGACCCAAAAAAGAAAATTTGATAATGATAATAGTTAGTAATCTTTTAGATGACTAACCTAAAGGTAATCTGTGGTGAATTGGTCTGACTCTTTTTCACTTTGAAATTTGTAATTTGAGATTTGAGATTTGGAAATTGACCATCATGCTCACATTCCTACCTCGCATTCGCCACTCACTCATTGAATCCGGATCTGCTCAGAAATATTTATTCTACGCCATTGGCGAAATAGCCCTAGTCGTCATTGGGATATTGATTGCATTACAGATTAACAATTGGAATGAAGACCAAAAGAATAAAGAGATCGAGCAGAAAATGCTGAGGCAAGTGATTTCAAACATTGAGAATGATACATTTATCTACAATAATGGGATGCAGTCATTGAAAATGAGGACTGACCTCGTTGCAGATATTAAGAATGAATTTGCAGCCGATTTACCCTTCAATGACTCCATGTCTACTAAATTATCGCGGGTCTCTGCATCGTTAATTTCTAATCTGGACTTAACGGTATATGAAAATATTAAAAGTATAGGATTAGAAATGATCACCAATGATCAATTGAGAAACAAAATTATCAGGTATTATGAACGCAAAGTTGCCCTTAACCGAACAAGAGACATGTATCCATTAGGTATTTATTTTCGAGAAAACATATATCCGGAATATTTTCAGTCTTTCATTTGGGGTTGGCGTGCCATCCCTAATAATTACAACAAATTAAAACAAGAAAGTAAATTTCTAATCACCTTGGACTATGTTGACAATGATGCAAAGTTTTATCGTACCAGAATAGAAATACTGAAAGGCGAAGCCATAAAACTGTATCAAGAAATTGACAACGCATTGAAATAGGAGCGGTTTGTCCTAAGCAACTTGACTTGAATGAAATCGAAGGGTGTCGAATGGTACCCGCAGGAGCAATGAAATAAGAATGTAAACCCCTTACTTCTAAGGCCACCAAATTAAAGCAATTCTACCCCACCCTTTTTAAAGTGGACTTCCGGGTCTTCATTTCATTCCTTAGAAGAATCCGACATCGATATTTTGCATTATTTCCACTTGGGAAGGGTTCGCTTATCCTTGTCCTTTTCATTAATCTTCTCCGGATGGATCGGCAGGTCTTCACTCATCCATCTCTTCAATTCGGCGCCTTTCAAATGATGATCAAAGTACTCTTTTAACCTTTGCTGAATGTCTAACCTTGTACTCTCTTTATTTCTTAGACCGTGGCCTTCGCCAGGATAGGAAAGGAAAATTACTGGCTTTTTTAAATACCGTAAGATGCTGTAAAATCCGAAGGAATGCTCCCACTGAACAATTTTATCGTTGGTGCCGTGAAACAACAATAATGGAGTGTCCATAGTATGGGCATTGAAGACAGCAGATTCTGAAACATACATATCAATATTGGAGGTTGGATCCGTACCAAGTCTTCCTTGTCCGGTCATATAATAGTCTTGTTCATTGCTGCCATCCCATACGATATCTATATTAAACCCCTGTACAAGGTTACTTACTCCTGCTCCTGCGGCAATGGCTGCAAACCTGTTTTCTTGTGTAGAAATATACATACCACAATGTCCTCCAAAACTGAATCCTTCGTAGCCTATTCGCTGTTCGTCTACGTATCCCAGTTCAATCACTTTTTCAATTGCGGCATCAATGCACTCATGCATGTCTGAATGTGGAGTCCCAACGTTGAAATGAATATCCGGCTGTAGAAATAAATATCCATCTGATACATACATCATTTCCGGTACTGTAGTACCAGAAAGATAAGGAGTCGCATACTGATACATCCTGTAAGACAGTTTCTCGTAAGAATATACGATCATAGGAAGTTGCTCCCCCTCCTCGTAAGTATCAGGAATACTTAATATTGCTTTTAACGGAACTCCGTCATCATTCGTGTAATCGATCAGAATACGTCTTCCCCAATTATATAGTTTTTGTTGAGGATTTGTATTGGTTATTTGTTTCGAGTCCTTGAAGTCCAACGTAGACAGGTAGGATTCAGGATAATTATGGTAATTACCAATTTGATAGATGATTACATCCGAATTCTTACTTTTTATCAACTCTGTGCTCCGCCAAGAATTCGAAAGTCTTGCAGGTTCATAAATGAGTCTCTTCAGTTGACCATTCTGTAAATTGTAATACCCGGCATATTTAGTATCCAAATTATGTGCAAACAAAATATTTGGTTCTGAAAGCTCGATATAGCGATCCTCTATTTCAGCTTCATCTGCCAGGTTTGCATCTTGAAAACTAAAACGGATTGAATCAATGGATGTAACGGAAGAGGTCAGATTTTGTGCTTCTGAATAATCGTCAAGAGGTAACAGCCACAAATCTAAATTATGATTTACAATGATTGCGCTTTGATCCTTTACCCATCCTTCAAAGCCCCAAGCTGGCGAGAATCCAAATCGATCATAATCTTTGCTGACAAATGAAACAACAAGTTTTTCCGAAATATTCAACTTGGAATTATGTTCAAAATCATAGCACCAGTAATCTTCACCATCCCAAAGAATTGCTTTCGTGCCGTCCGGAGCAATTTCAATATCCGACCAATAGCTCGACTTGTAATCTTCCTCAATT
>JANQHF010000047.1 GCA_028282725.1 Saprospiraceae bacterium | reverse complement strand
ACCGTACGTCCGGTGGTGTGAGAGGGTAAAAGTAGAACATACTCCTTTGCGGGTTCCCGTAGGTCTAAAAGATTGTTTTACTTTACTCTACTCGATTTTGTAGCAGGTTATAAACTGCTCTTGTAATATATGTTAAATTAAAATGTCAAATATTCAAGAAGGCATTGGTCTAATCCGTTTCATATTACGTATATTTGCAATACGTTAACACATCCCACTTCAGTATAAGGACTTTTCGTCTAATTTTTCAACCTGTAATAATTGCGTACTACTTAGACCAGTCATTCTGGTCCTTACATATTTCGTCCGGGAGGATAATAGAACCTAGTTTATGAAAACCGTTATTCGACCACTTGTCCCAAGAATGGAATATGGTTTGCGCTTTTTACTAAAGCGCATTCCATATTCCTTACTATTATTAATGGCCTTTCTTGGCCCTGGCAATAATGTTTTAGGTCAATCCCCTGGAGTTGCTTGCTATAATACGATCAATATCTCGATAAATTCGGGAACGCCTACCAGGCTTCATCTCAGTGCATTGACACCTCAGGCAGACCTCACTCATCTTCAGTTTTCCATTGATGACCGCGAAAAACTGGTATTTACCTGTGCCGACGTCGGGAATCAGGTGATTGTCATGCTCACCGATACATTAATTGACGAGCAATGCATGGTTATTATCAATGTTGAAGACAAGGCGCCCCTGCACCTCGAATGCCGGGATACTGCAATCACCAGGCTGGGCAACCTGGATTCATTTTTTCCTTACGTGATCAATACTTGTAAATCCTTTAGTGACCTCCAGCTCATAGATATAACAGATGGTCCTATCTTTCCATTTACAGGCCATCCTGATACTGCGGAGTATTATGGCAGGACCTGGAAAGTATTGGATTTTAACGGGGAATTGGATTCATGCACGAGCAGAATTTACAGGATTAAAGAAAAAATTCCCCCGGTCATCGTTGCTGTCGCAGACACGATGGTGATCCTGGATGAAAACAAAAAATTCACCTTAGACACAAATGTGCTGATCAGTTCGCTGACTGACAATTCCGGTTGCATTTCATCTTTAGTAATGACTGGATCGGGGATAGGTACGACGACGGATTCAGGACTACTATTCTTCAATAATGGTATTTTTAAAACCTTCACATGTGCAGATACGGGGAGTTATAAAGTAGAAATTATAGCCACTGACTGTGACCATAATACGGATACAGTTTATTCCCAGTTGACTGTAAAAGATACAGGGAATTGTGTGATGACTCCATTTACCTCAATTGCAGGCCGTATAAGGGTACATGGAGACATCGGTCTTCCAGGTGCGACAGTTCAAATTGAAGGGAGTGATTATATCGGACAGAGTGATCGGGAGGGCAGGTTCACCTTGAATTCATTTTTGTTAAATAGTCCGTCGAAAGTTACAATATCCCGGGATGACTCGTGGTCAAAGGGATTATCAGTTATGGACCTCAAAATGATACAAGATCATATCTTAAATTTACGATCCTTGAATTCCTGGCAAAAGGCCGCAGCTGATTTTGATGATTCAGGTACTATAACGAGTTTGGACCTGGTTGAGATCAGACGTTTGATACTTGGTTATGTTGACAGCTATGAAAACAGGATGACTCCATGGATCTTTTCCAATTATGAGCTTTCAGAAGATTTTTCACACAGGTACGAGAAGTTAATAGATCAAGGCTCAACGGTTTATCTTCAACTGTTTGCCGCGAAAAAAGGAGATGTGAATGGAGATATTGATGTTCATGCAAGTGCTCGGAGTAATATTCCATTGAATTATACGAAAGAAAGATTAAATAGTGAGACTGAGAAATACGTAATACATCTGACGGATCTCGCTCCTTACCAGGCTTACCAGTTTTCGCTTTCTGTAGTAGATGGTAATATCATCGATGTCATTCATAGGGATCATCAATACATCCAAGTAGAAGGCAATCGGCTGAGCTGCTTATATTACAGAGGAGTGAAAAAAGTTCACTTTGATCAAAATCTTGAAATTATTGTTCGGTCCCGAAATGATCAATCAAACGTTCGGCTGAATTCTAGTGTTACACCTAGTGTTTATAAATCAGAAGGAGAAAGGTACCCCATTGCACTGAACAGAATCAATGAGGATTTTGGAGAATTCGATGTATCAATATATCCCAATCCGGTCGAAAACGGGATCCAGACCCTCAATTATTTTGGGAAGAAGGACAAAGAGGCAGATGTCAGGATTACCATTTACAATTCAATGGGTCAGGAGGTATTTTTCAAGAGATTCGAACATCAATTCTTGCATGAAATCTTCCCCATATTGCTACCTGAGCTCACGGATAAAGGGTGCTATTATGTGGTTACCCAGCTAAATGATGCCGTCCTCACCAAACAAATAATAAAAATTTAATATATAAAATACCTAAAAAAAGGTAGCTTTACATATTAAAAGAATTCTATATTTGTCCCATCGTATATAGATAAACCTCTATGCGGTCCAGAGCGTCCTGTTCTGGAAATTTTCTGAGAAACTTAATGGAGCCTTAAAGGGGCATGGAGTCTAATGAGTGAAACGTAACCCTCCTTTCCTCTTTTCACAAGTTTGGTAATTAATTATTTCAATACACTTCCAGGTGTTTCGACTTCTGGAAGAGGATTTATAACTCTATTAAAAGTATCTCATGATGAAAACGAGATTTACTCTTTACTTACGGAAAAGATGGATGCATTTAATTCCGATATTATGCATGTCTTTTTTCGTAAGGATTGATGGGTTGGCTGTGTGTGATGCCAATTGGGACGAAGTGACAATGACGATAAATTGTGAAGGTGATTTCAACTTTTCAATAAATAATCCCAATGTCCTTTCAATGAAATTTGCAGGCTATGTTGGTGGTGTGCAGACAAGTTTTTGGCCATTACCTGTGATCCATGCTGCAAATACGTATCCATCCGGATCACAATTTGCCCTAGAAATATTATGCCAGGACAGCAGTAAACATGTCTTAAAGGGTGATTTACCCGCCTATAACTTTATGATGGGTAATGGTGCAGGAACTTATACATTTTCTGGACCTGACACTGCGGGGGTCTCTTCAGGCCCGACGAATGTTCCTTCTGCGGGCTCCATTTCGCTTAGTGCGAATACGGTAAATCCAACATGTGCTAGTCCCGATCCTATGTCCATGGATGGTCAGATTTCAATAACGATCAATAACATTAACCTTGCTACAAATTGTTCGGGAGCAGCTGTCACAGTGACGCTTACTGGCGGCACCATCATTGGATCCGAAATGAAAAATGGAATTGTAGGTCAGACATTGGTGTTTACAGGTCTCGGAGAAGGCACCTATACAGCCTCTGCCGTGGTCACAGACCCAGGATGTCCTTGTATGATTGCAGCGATTCCGAATTTAACGCCAATAATTCTTGTTGGTCCTACTTTGGGAACTACTTCATTAGCGTGTAATGCGAGAATCAACAAATCCATAAGCCAGAATTGTTCTGTTACTATAACAGCAATGGAAATCTTAAGAGGAGTTACAGACCCTTGTGACCCTATGATGGCAATGATAGATAGTATAGTTGTAAAAGCAGGTGGTGCATTTGTAGGTGGGTCCGGAGCTGCCGGACTTGGGGTTTTCATACCAGATGTGCGAAATGTCCCGGGGATAGGAAATATTCTTGGACAGGAATTAAAAGTAGAGGTGATTGACGAAGAAAGTGGCAATTTGTGCTGGGGACATGTGATTCTTGAAGATAAATCTCCTCCTGTGATTACCTGTAGTGATCCGGGTCTGATGGAAATTCTATGTTTAGACTTGGATGGTACCGAGATAAATGATATCATTTCCAGGATTATTGCTCCTTCTGAATGCAGTGATTTTACAATCATGCCCTTGGCAAATCCAACGGAGATACCTACGTGCGATGACACATTAAACAGGGGAATACTCAGAAGAATAAAGGTGAATTACAAGGCCGTCGACGAATTCGGAAACCAATCCGAAGACTGTATGGACACGATTGATGTGCTCAGATTTGATACCATTCCAGGTAATGATACGCTCGATGTGCCTGGATGTATTCTTATGCCTCCTGACTTTATATTGAACCCTCAGGTCGGACAGACGACTGTTGATGTTCAAGGCAATACAATAAAATGGCCATCTGATAATATGCCTTTGACCTGTACGGGCAACTATGCCAAATTATTTCCTGATGATCCGGATAATCCGGCACCGGCACCAATTAAATTGATTGAAGGGGGATCAGGTTTCCCTATTCTTCAATACATCGACAAGGACAATATGCCGGCTGATTCATATTTGGTTCCATTCAATTATAAAAATGCCAGTGACTTTTATAAAAGAATAATTGATGATAACCTTAGAAACTGTAGTATCGGGGTTGATTTTGATGATTTGATATTTGATTTTGGCTGCAAGATTAAAATACAAAGACAATGGTTTTTGAGAGAATGGTATTGTGATGTTGAGCAAGTACTTCCATTAGGTATGCAAGAAATCATCGTTACAGATTTCATTGATCCGTTCTTTACAGAAACAGTACCGGACATGGTATTTCCCGTAGATGGAGATGAATGTCATAAGACATTATCTATTCCGAAGCCAGTGGCTGAAGATAGTTGTGATACCGAAGTAGAAATAGAAATTGCAATTTACGATGTTGATGATGATAATAATTGGAATTTGATCGGTCCAGTATTGGGTGGAAATGGAGAACCCCTAATGGTATTTGATTTTCCCGTTGGAATGAGCTTTATCGTGTACACGGCTTTCGATGATTGTGGCAATTCTGCGAGTGATACAACAAAAATTACGGTGGAGGACACCACAGACCCCGTTCCTATCTGTAAGGAATATTTGGTGATTGGTATGTCCAGTGAAGAAAATGTGAGATTACCGGTCACTTCTATTAATAATGGATCTTATGATCAATGTGAACTCGATCGCGTATGTGTAGTTAGAAAAGACGATTTAGAACTTTTAGACTTTATCGATCGCACCGACGGACTACCAGTTGATGGAAAGGTATTTTTTGATACATATGACGTAAATCTTCAAAATCGAGTTGCTGCAGGTGAGGGATGTTACAGGGATTACTTCACTTCATCATTTGTTCTTAATGGTAGAAGATATATCAGTCGGGAGTCAATCTGTACCCCATACGTTGATTTCTGTTGTGCCGATCTCAGAGAAGACAATGTAATGGTCGAAATGAGAGCAATCGACGCTCAAGGAAATGACAATGCATGTTGGACATTCGTAGAATTGCAGGATAAAAATCCTGCGATCATCACTTGTCCGCCAAACATCACAATAGATTGCAAATTCGATTTACCTGACTATGACATTCTTTATTTTGATCTTGCAGAGGATCCATTGAGTGCACTTTTTGGAAGCATTGTTCCCATTAGCCAACAGAAGGCATTTGGAATTCCTGATGAGTATATTCTGAGCAGTCTAGATATTGACTATGTAGACGGTACGATATTTGATGTTTGCGGATTGCCCAACCTTTCCGTCAGGATCTTCACAGACCTTGACAATTGTGGGGTAGGAACTATCGTTCGTCAATTTTATTCAGATGAGACAGGTGAACGAGAGGTGATTTGCAACCAGTATATCAATGTTGAAAGAAGTGATTTAGTAGAAGGTGAGGACATTGTTTATCCGGAAGAGGAGATCAACCTTACTGGTTGTATGACACCAGCGGAGATTATTAATCAAAGCTTTGGAGAACCAGAAATCATTGATGAGCAGTGCAGTCTGATCGGAGTTTCAGTTGAAAACCAGGTCTTTTTATTCAATACTCAAGATGACGAAAGTGATGCCTGTTTCAAGATTGTGCGAACATTTACACTTATTGATTGGTGTCGGTCCACAACTAACGGAACCCCATTTCAAATTGGCAGACCATTTAAGCAAATCATAAAAGTTAATGACCCGGATGGTCCGGTAATCACTTGTGCGGATGACGTTATCCAAACAACAACAAATTGTGACGATGAAGAAGTAATGCTCATGGCTTCCGCTACCGATGAATGTACTGAAGGGAGAGATCATAGATGGTCCGGCAGGGTCGAACTTGATCTTGACGGAGATGGAATATTCGAGACATTTGACGACGATATCAACATCATTGTTACCGACGACAGGAATATGAGTAAGGCTACGCACACGGCCAGGTATCCTATTGGAAAGCACCGGATAACGTGGACGGTTTTTGACCGTTGTGGAAATAGCTCAAGCTGTGTACAGATGTTTGAAGTTGTGAACAATAAGAAGCCGACACCATTTGCGATCGATATAGCTACTGTGTTAATGAATACAGGACCAATGGTTGAAGTATGGGCTTCAGACTTAGGTACTCCAAGTGAACAGCCTCCATGCCCGGGTATTCAATTACTGCGCAGTATGGTCAGAACAGCAGATGCAGAAGGAAGATCAGATGGAGGTTTTGGTATTTCTCAGCCTGCTTTGACTTTCACTTGCGCCGATGTTGGGCAGGAAGGAGTCGATGTCAACTACTTCTTATATTTCATAGCTGGTGGTGAAGCTATATTTGACTGGACAACAGTCAATATCAGGGTTCAGGATAATAATGAAGTATGCAATAGTGTCACTTCAGCATTTATATCCGGAAATGTAACTACTGTTTCCAAGGAGAGTATTCCAAACATAGAGGTAGCCATTAAAAACGGATCTGCTAACGGTTCTATGGCTGCAGAGGCGGCTATGACAAATGAAAGAGGAGATTATGCATTTCCAGCGATGCCGCAGGGAGGTACGTACGTAATTGATCCTGGAAGTTCAGATGATTATTTAAATGGAGTTACTACTCTTGATCTCGTTCTGATACAGAAGCATATTCTCGGATTGCAAAGTTTGGATTCCCCTTTCAAGATTATTGCTGCAGACATCAATAATGACAGGGCAGTCACAGGGCTGGATCTCGTAGATATGAGAAGAGTCATCCTCGGCTTTTCTGAATCATTTACAAATAATGAGTCCTGGAGATTTATTGATGAAAACTACACCTTTGAAGACGATGTCAATCCATTGACAGAGACATTTAATGAATTTTATTTCATCGATAATCTGTCTACCAATATGGACATTGACTTCTTAGGACTCAAAGTAGGAGATGTCAACTCAACAGTCGATGCGGCATCAGTGATAGCTACGAGCAGATCACAGCACAGAATCAGTACTTTGGATCAGGAGTTTGAAAATGGCGATCTGATCGAAGTGAACATGACATCTGTTAGTTCGATTCAGACAATCGGTCTTCAAATGTCACTAAGCTTTGATACCGACATCATTCAATTCGTTGGGATTGAAGCAAGAGATATTGATATATCATCAGAACATATCGGGACAGCCAGGATAAAAGAAGGTATTCTATCCTTGAGCTGGAGTAATCATGATGGCGTATCATTAAATGAGGATGGGGAATTGTATACCTTACTATTCAAGGCACGAAATACTGGCACTTTGTCAGATGTCTTAAGCATTCGACAAGCAGAATATTTAAATGCGGAGATATATGATGAAGATCACACGATCTATAATTTGGATTTGAAGTTTGATCAAAAAGTGGACGAGGCGAATTCGTTCGTTTTACATCAAAATATGCCAAATCCATTTGCTGAGAATACTCTAATCAGCTTCCACCTTCCTGAAGCATCTATGGTTACCATGCGTATCACGGATGTCACAGGTCGAATTATCAAAAACTACACGGGCTCTTTCGACAAAGGAAACAACTACATAGCTGTAAGCAAAGATGAACTATCTGTATCCGGTGTATTGTATTATACGCTAGCAACAGATAAGTATACCGCCACAAGGCGTATGGTTGTATTGAAATAAGAAAATTACATTCAAGAGTTTACTGTTTTTGGGATGAGGACCCTCCTCCGGATTTTCGGAGGGGGTCTTTTTTTGTGGACGAACTTATTTACGTGTCTTTGCATTTATCATAACAAATGAAAAGAGTTTTAGCTGTGGACTTTGGAGAAAAACGAGTAGGCATGGCATTGACGGATACTATGCAAATTTCAATTAATCCACTACCAGCAATAGAAACGAATAAATTTGATCAACAGATCAGAAAATACCTGGATCTTCCGGAGGTTACGGATGTCGTATTTGGATTACCATTTCACGCAGATGGGTCCGTTACCCCCGTTGGTAAAAAGGTATTGTCCATAATAAACCGGTTCAGAAAGAACTTTTTAAATACTAAATTTCATACCATTGACGAGTCTTTTACTTCCAAGGATGCCGTACAACTAATGATAAAGCTGGGTGTTAAGAAAAAGGACCGGCGTAATAAAAAAAAGGTTGATAGTATGAGTGCCGTCCTGATACTAAAACGATTTCTTCAAGAGATATGATATTGCCAATTATAGCATACGGACACACCTTACTTAAGAAGGTGGCTACAGATTTTGAACAGTCAGACGAAAGCTTGTCCCAGTTGATAGAAAATATGTGGGAGACTATGTACAATGCGAAAGGAGTAGGTCTTGCTGCACCCCAGGTAGGAATTAGTAAAAGGTTATTCCTCGTAGATACGGTTCAATTGGAAAAAGAAGATGAAGAAGGCATTAATCAAGTTTTTATCAATCCAAAGATCGTACAGGAAGACGGTGAACTTTGGGCCTATGAAGAAGGATGTCTGAGCATCCCCAGAATCACCGGCGATGTAGAACGCCAGGAATCCGTGACATTAAGATATGTCGATCAGGACTTCCGCAGTCATGAAAAGGTATTCACCGGAATGAATGCCCGGGTGATTCAGCATGAATATGATCATTTGGAGGGTATTTTATTTACAGATCGTCTCAAACCCCTAAAACGAAGGCTGATACGACGCAAATTAGAGAATATCAAGAGTGGTAAAATTGAAGTGGACTATAAGATGAAATTCAAAGGTTAATTCTTGCCATTGCACACGAGGAATTGTTCTTTCCTTCTTCTTCCAATCGCGGATACAGTAATAAAAACGCACCATCCTATAATGAAAAAACGCCCTAATCGGGCGTTGATCAAAAAGATAATGCGGAGAGAAAGGGATTATCTGCAATGATCCCATTTAGGGGTTTACAATACTTTTTGATCAAGTACTTCGTACAGATTTTTCCTCTACCCAAGCCTGTTAAGAGCAAGCTCTTTAGGCTTGCGTACCAATAAAAAACGCCCTAATCGGACGTCGATCAAAAAGATAATGCGGAGAGAGAGGGATTCGAACCCTCGGTACGCTTTTGGCGTACACACGCTTTCCAAGCGTGCTCCTTAAGCCACTCGGACACCTCTCCGTTGAATAAGGCTCACAAAAATACCATTAGATTTTGAATAATTTCCGGGCACTTGCCGTTGTAGCTTCTTTTACCTCTTCCAGTGCCACTCCATGTATTTCAGCGATGGTTTCAGCAATGATCGGAATATAGCTTGGCTCATTACGTTTTCCTCGGAATGGAACAGGCGGGAGATAAGGAGCATCTGTCTCCAGTATGATACGTTCCAGGGGAATTGCTGCCACAACATCACGGAGACTTTCATTCTTCCTATAAGTAATGATACCCCCAATTCCCACGTAAAAGCCAAGATCCAGGATTTGACTGGCAGACTCCGAATCCTGATCGAAACAATGAAAGACTCCGGTCAACGAGCCATTTTGATATTTGGAAACACAATCAATTGTATGTTTGATGGCAGTTCTCGAATGTATAGCTATTGGCAGCTCATTCTCCAGGGCTAATTGTATTTGCCATTCAAAGGCATCTTTTTGTTCCTCGAACCGTTCCTGTTCCCAGTACAGATCTATTCCTATTTCACCAATCGCAATCGTTTCTTTTTGCTTGATATGACTTTCCATTTGAGCGATTTCTTCTTTCCAGTTTTGTCTTACCGAACAAGGATGGAGACCGATCATGGGATAACAAATCCCTGGAAACTGATGGGACAGGTCATAGACGCTCGCAATCGAACCAGTATCTATATTTGGCAGAAGTATTTTAAATACATTCGCTTTTTTGGCTCTTTCGACAACTTCTTTCAGATCTTTGTTGAATTGCGGAAGGTAGATATGAGCGTGTGTATCAATAAACATAAGGAGGCAATAAAATGTCAAAGAAAAAACAAAAATACTATGTCGTCTGGATTGGGGTTGAACCTGGAATCTACGAGAGCTGGACTGAATGCCAACAGCAAATTAAAGGATTCCCGGGAGCACGATATAGAAGCTTTTTATCGAAAGAAGAGGCGATAGAAGCATATGGCGATTCGTATGAAGATTATATGAAATCCGGTGCCAGGCGGAAAAAACCGGCAACTTTTGATCGATCGGAAGTAATATTGGACAGTTTGTCGGTAGATGCAGCTTGCAGCGGAAGTCCGGGGATAATGGAATATCGAGGGGTTTGGACCAAAGATGGTGTTGAGATTTTCCGAAAAGGCCCATTTGCATGGGGTACAAACAATGTGGGTGAATTTCTTGCGTTGGTACACGGTATAGCATTCCTTCAGAAAGAAAATTTAACGGAAATTCCCATCTATTGTGACTCACGGACCGCCTTGAGTTGGTTAAAAAATAAAAAGGTCAAGACTACATTGGAACGAAAAAAAAGTAATGAAGATCTATTCAGATTATTGGAACGAGCGGAAAAGTGGATCCGTACGAATATCTGGAAAAATCCAGTGCTTAAATGGGACACAAAAAATTGGGGTGAGATACCTGCAGA